>NZ_JBEVCB010000001.1:0-692438 GCF_040513385.1 Sporolactobacillus caesalpiniae | reverse complement strand
CGCAGTCATCTTTTAAAGTGACAACTTGAACAGTCTAACAAATAAATTGTTCTTTGTCAACAAAATGTTTTGATGACTCATTTTTAATGATAAAACTTGTCTCACCAATCGTCAACTTCAAAGTGTTTTATCGGCGGCAACAACTTTTATAATATATCACTCACAATTTAGCTTGTCAATAATTAATTTCATATTTCTCTTTTCCTCTATGCTCTCGCTTGGTTAACTCATTGTATGCCCATTAACATGGCGCGTGTTTCAGATACCCATGTCCTCGCTGCATAGGATAAATAGTGATTTTTCTTCCATATCATCGATAAACGCCAGTTAAGTTCAGACTCTTCTATCGGAAGTGTAATAATCGGCTCTGTTTTCTGTTCCATTTTACTTATGACACTCTCTGGTAAGAATGCAATACCGAATCCCTTTGAAACCATCTTAACCATAAACTCCCATTGTGAACTTTCAAAAACAATATTGGGTTGGTAGCCCGCCTTTTCACAACCATTGATAATCATCCCTCGTAACGAAAAGTCTTCCGGAAACAGGATGAAGTGTTCATTACGAAGATCTGTTAACGTTACATGGCTCAGCTTCGCGAGTGGGCTTGATGTATGAACGACAAGACGAATACTGTCCTCAAAAAAAACAAACGAATTTAAAACTTCTTCATTGATGCTTCCTACAGTAACACCAACTTCAAGGAGTCCATCCGACACACAATCAGCTACTTTCTTCGCTCCATACTCAGCAATATGCAAATCTATGCCAGGAAAGCTCTTTCGAAACTGACTGAGAATTCCAGGAAAAAATTGCATGCCAATCATCGGTGGCAGCCCAACCGTTAATTTTCCTTTTTTGGCGTGGGTGAGGTCACTTAATTCGTCAGACAAATGGGCAAAGGATTGAACAATTTTCTGTGACTGCTCAAAAACAATTCGTCCCGCATCGGTTAACTCAATTTCTTTACCTGTTCGATCCAACAAAACCATACCGAGTTCGTCTTCTATATCTCGTACCATTTTACTAATTGTGGGTTGAGTCACATATAAATGATGCGCTGCTTTCGTAAAACTTTTTCTCACAGCTACTTCCAAAAAATAATGAAGGTGTTTAATATCCGTCTTCGCCGCCTCCGTACTATAGGTGTTTGGAATATGTGTATTCCTGAATTCTATTGTACCTGCATTTTTAACTTTTGTATAATACAGTGTGACATTAATCACACGAATGATCAACTAAAATTAGGAAGTGTCTGTAATTTGCTAAAATGGTTTCGCATTATCACTCAGGTTACCTACCTGTACTTGTTTGCGCTGCTTGGCAATGTTCTTGTCAAATGGCTCCACCTGCCTGTTTCGGGCAGTATAATCGGTCTGTTCATCGTTCTTGCACTATTGCATTTCAAGGTTTTAAAACTATCTGCAGTTGAACTTGGCGCAGGATTTCTGATGTCTGAAATGCTGTTGTTCTTCATCCCATCTGCCGTAGCGATTATTCAATATAAGAACGAAATCCTTCAGCACGGTTCGCAATTTTTAATTGTGATTTTATTAAGTACAATTACAGTCATGATTGTCACTGGTCTTGTTGCTCAAATTTCAATTCGCAGGCTGGCAAATAAAAAGGGAGAGATTGGAAAATGATTGCATTTATTTGCATCCTGCTTACCATTATTGTGTATTATTTATCGAAACTGCTTTACAAGAAAGTTCGGTTTGCGCTGCTATCTCCACTTCTTGTAGCGCCTTGTATACTCTCAACGATGCTTGTCGGATTCCAGATTGATTATTCAGACTATGATGGTGGCGGACGTTGGTTAAGCAATCTGCTGCAACCTGCTGTTGTCGGATTTGCTGTCCCACTTTATAAATTTCGCGAGGTAATGAAAAAATACGCAAAAATTATCGCGATCAGCATGACTGCTGGTGTCACAATCGCTATAATCAGCTCCGGTCTTTTCAGCCACATCGTTCACTTGCAAGACAGTTATCTGCTTAGTCTATTGCCACGATCGATTACTACTCCGATTGCCATGGCCGTATCCGTGGACATTGGAGGCATGCCGACAATGACCGCAATTTTCGTCATCGTGACAGGGATTACCGGACTAATCCTTGGTCCAATGGTGATTCGCTATCTGCATATTAAAGAAAAATTAGCAAAAGGACTGTTATTGGGAATGGGGGCACACGGTGCAGGAACATCAAAAGCGCTGGAGTTCGGCAGTGAGGAGGGCGCGGCAGCAAGTCTCGCGATGGTACTTGCAGCAATCTTTACACTTGTGTTCGCTCCAATCTTAACGCCGCTCATTCTTTTATAAAAATAATACGAACGATAAAAGAGAACGCCCCTGCCTCTAAGGCAGGGGCTTTTCTGATGCTGTTTGTTCTAGTTAATATACTTCTACGCATAAGTCATTAATGGTATGATGATTCTAGATCACATTTGAAAGGCAGGTGACCGTTACGCTCGATTTTTGCGCTTATCTCTTGAATGATCCATCGCTTGCAACATTGCTGATTGCACTTCAGCTCTCAATTCCTTTGATTAAGCGCTCATTAAATTCCGAACGTGCTCATTTCAACCGCCATTTGGACGAGCGAGCACCCGCTACCTTCGCTCAATCAGCTTCATCGTCCATTATCTCTGATTATGGAATGCATCGATTCGTATTTTGCCTGGTACGAACGATTAAACGAAGAGATTCCGGTGCAAATGACTCAGAATATGATTGTACTCCTCTTGGCTCATTCACTTAACAAAGCTGAACAATTGCTAGGAGGAACTGAATACATGAATACGATTATTGAACCGTTCACACTCTTAATCCAAAGCACGGCTTCCTTCTTTGGGGATAGCTACGGGATGGCGATCATTGCGTTAACGATTTTGATTCGACTTTTATTGGCACCACTGATGATCCGACAGTATATACGACAATTTGACGTAAAGAAAAAGATGGACAAGCTCAAGCCTGAAATGACGGACATTCAAAAAAGAATGTCGGCTGCCCAGGATCCCAATGAAAAACAAAAAATTCAAATGGAAATGATGGGCCTCTACAAGAAACACAATGTCAATCCGTTTTCGGCAATCGGATGTTTGCCCATTCTCGTGCAAATGCCAATACTTATGGGCTTTTACTACGCGATAAGACGTTCACACGAGATCGCAACGCACCACTTTCTTTGGTTCAGTTTGGGACATACAGATCTTGCATTGACAATTGTTGCAGGGATCGTTTATTTTTTGCAATTTAAAATAAGCCAAAAGCTGATGCCTACCGTCGGCGCAGAGCAGCAGCAAAATTCGATGCAATGGATCGGATTGATGTCACCAATCATGATCGTTTTTGCTTCGCTCTCAACATCGGCTGCGCTGCCATTATATTGGGTTGTCGGTGGTATATTCCTAATCGGACAAACTTACTTCTCACATTTGTTGCTTAATCGCATCAGAAAACCGGCTCCGGCTGTTTAAAAATTAAAGATAAAAAAGCAGCGAGTTTGAGGTTTCCCTCAAACTCGCTGCTTTTTTATATGGAGAGCATTAATTTTCTTTGCCAATGCCCTGTGCTGAGATTACATTGCCAATTGCTGCAGATGCTTCATCAGCATCTGTACCTTCAGTAACGATCTTGAATTCAGCGCCTTGCATAATGCCAAGAGCCATAACACCCATGATACTTTTCAGGTTGGCTTTCTTGCCATTATATTCGATATTAATGTTTGATTCAAATTTGCTTGCTTCACTTACAAGTACAGTTGCCGGGCGTGCGTGAATGCCCGTTTCGTCAGTGACAACATACGTTTTTTCCATTTCTCTACTCGCTCCATTCATTTGCATAATATTTGAATTGAACAGGATTCAATAATCTATTGACCTGCATTATCCTTTAAAGAACCGTTTTCATCTTTTCCAGACGACAAGATTCTTCAAAAAGCTTACTTTCATTTTATCATTCATTTCCGCCTATGTCATGACCTAACCATGAAAAAAATGAAATCAGTGATATATCTCTTTATCAGCGCTTCGTCATTCCCAGTAATACACCGCCAACGATAATTAACGCGCATCCGATCAATAGAAGTACCATCTGATGTTTCGACTTCTTTTCGCCCAGTATAAAGATTCCGCCTAATGTTGAAAGCACCGTACCAATCTGAGACATTGAGAAGCTGATTGCGACACCCTCAAGTTTCGTTGCAATAAGTAGAGAAAGATTACCTCCGGCCCACATAAAACCGGAAATAATATTAAAGGCGGTGTGACGATTGTAAAGTGACTTCACCTGTTTGCCTGAAAGCACTATTGCTCCGATGATCATTCCAATCGATTGGGGAAATATTGCGGACCAACCGTCAATATCAAAGGAACGAAGAATGACAAGATAAGAGATATAGCCTAGTGTCGACACAATCAAAAGAAAAATACCTTTTAGCATTTTATTTGCTTGGTTCTCCGTAGAATTTTTCTCTCTCGAAGTAAGCAGAACCCCAAGGACAATCAATACTAAAGCCGACAGCCCCAAAGCCATTCTAAAAGTAGTATCCCATTCATGAAAAATCAGAATACCACACAGTGCCGCTCCGGCAAGCTGCATCCCAGTAGAAAGAGGCATCGTTTTCGAAACACCTAAAATTTTCATTGCGGCAAACTGATGAAATTGCCCCACAGCCCAGCACAATCCTGAAATGAAGCTTACCGTAATAACCGTTGCATTAAGTTCCGGCGGTATAAAGAAAAATAGCGCAATCGAAAAAAACAGCGCACCAATCGTCATTCCGAACACCTGATGATGCGGTGTTCCCCCTACCTTTGTGCTCACAAGCGGCAGTGTCCCCCAAAGGAGAGCTGGAATGAGGGAAATTAACAGACCAGTCAAATCTTCAACACCCTCCAAAGCTACACCATGATCGATAAAAAAGGTATTTTCACCTTCAGATCATATATGTTTTCAACAATTTTGACTCTTTATGTACGTCATAAATGAAAACGGTTAGCATTTTTTTTGACAAAATAAACTATACCATAGAATTTTAGTTCATGCCGCTTTATTCTTAAAGCAGTTCATGAATAATTTTGGAACATTGGCTGCGCAAAGCCTTAGATGATGCTTTCTTCAAAAAAATTATTAAATAAGCACCTCTATTTATTGGATGGATGTTCATTCAACAATTGAGGTGCTCTAATTGATCTATAATCTTTTGTTGGATTTGCTGAGAAAAGCGATGCAATCACAAACGTATCGATTCATTCACAAAATCCGCATTGATTCTTCGGCGCGGTTCTCGATTCGGAGCTTGTCGGCGACCATGGCGATGAACTCGCTGTTTGTTGGTTTTGCTTTGGACATTGATACCGTGTAGCCGAACAGCGAAGAAATGGACTCAACGTTTCCTCTGCTCCAAGCCACTTCAATGGCATGACGGATGGCACGCTCGACACGGCTGGGTGTCGTTTTGTATTTTTTGGCAATATCCGGATAGAGCACTTTTGTAATTGAGCCAAGCAATTCGATATCGTGATAAACCATAGAGATCGCTTCACGAAGATACATATATCCCTTAATATGAGCCGGCACGCCAATTTCATGGATAATATCTGTAATACTTGCGTTAAGGTCATGGTTTTTATCGGATGCGGATGGGCGCTGAATCGAATGCTTCGTGAAAACAGGACTCAGTTCCTTTTTTCCGGCGACTTGGCGAATATGGTTGGCAAGGTTCGTCATATCAAATGGTTTTAAAATAAAATAAGACGCCCCTAACTCAACAGCTTTTTTTGTCACATCTTCTTGACCAAAGGCAGTGAGCATGATAATGCCCGGTTGCGGCAGATCGGGATTAGCATGAATTTGCTCTAATACACCAAGTCCGTCAAGATGCGGCATAATGATATCCAATAAGAGCACATCTGGTGTCATGGATTTCAGCATTTCAAGACAATCCTGTCCATTGCTCGCGGTTCCTATAACTTCAATGTCATCTTGCGTTTTTAAGTACTCAGAAATCAACATAATTAATTCTTTGTTGTCGTCCGTCAAGCAGACCTTAATTGTTTGCAACACAAAATCCCCCTTGTCGAAATTACTATATGTTATCTTTTCGACAAGAGAGGAAGGTATCCTTTTTATTCTTAGTCACTTCAATCTATTTTTTTCTTTCATTTTCTTCTTTAAAACAGATCGTTCATCTTGATAAGTGTTTTTCCAACTTACTTCGACACATATATGTCGAATTTTATTTAGTGATTCAGTGAATTCGTTAGCTTGCAATTTGCTTACGTAAAGCTTGTTTTTCATGATGCAGACCTGCTTCATCCATCATCCATTCGATGTGCACACCGTATCCGCTTGTTGGATCGTTGACAAACACATGGGTAACTGCCCCGACCAATTTACCATCTTGAATAATCGGACTACCGCTCATCCCTTGAATAATACCGCCTGTAGCTTTAAGCAGACGCGGATCCGTTATCTTGATCACTAATCCTTTCGTCGCAGGATGTTTTTGCGATATCGAATTTAGAATTCGGATGTTAAACGCTTCAACCTTATTTCCATTAAGAACGGTAAGAATTTTTGCCGGACCTTCTTTGACTTGATCCTCTGTGGCAATTGGAAGTGCAGCATTGCTCATACCAGAACGCATCATATAGTTCTTTTCCATTTTCCCAAAGATACCGAATGGCGTATTTTTCGAGACAGAACCAATACTTATTGCATTTTCAGGAAAAAATGCAATTTTTTCTCCTGGTTTTCCTTCTCTTCCTCGATCAATTGCCTGTACAATGGAACGGACGATGTGCCCGTCTTTCACCATGATGGGTTGACCCGTATCCCGATCAGAGATCACATGCCCGAGAGCGCCGTATGAGCCCGTATTAGGATCATAAAAGGTCATGGTACCGATTCCTGATGCCGAATCCCTGATGAACAATCCCATCTGATACTGACGATTTGCTGTGTCCATAATCGGTGTCAGCCTTTTTTTAACCATGGACCGCTGGCGAATCAATGTCACCTGTAGAGGCTCGCCATCCTTCGAACCGTCCATAATGTGACGAACATCTGTAATGGAGCTCATCGTTTTGCCATTAATCTTTGTAATCACATCACCGACTCGAATTCCTGCTGTTTCCCCAGGTGATGACTCGCCCCCGCCGGTTGCAATTAGATGGTAACCAACAACAAGCACGCCTTTAGTGCTCAGTTGAACACCAATTGATTGACCGCCAGGTATTAAACGGACATCTTTGTCCACCGCGTTGACAGTGGTCGCCGACAGTTGATTCAAAGTGGCCTGCGAATGGTGTATCCCCCGATAATTCAGAATTGATTCGGCTTTTCGCTTCTTTGTTACCATTGCGATTGGCGAACCACTTGCGACATCAGCGCGTAAATAGTTGTTAGGCAATGTCCCCGCATTCTGCCATATGTGTGAGACAAACTGTCCTGTTCTTATACTCGAACTGACCATTAGAAAACAGAAAAGAAGAACAACAACTGTAATTTTTAGATTTTTTCTTATCTTCATAACTCACTCTCCTCGCTGCAAACCCGCACCTTGTCTTGCAGTGCATTTATTAAAATTGCCTGAGCAGAGGATAATTATGAGTGATCCGAAGAAGGGATTAATTCCAGTATAGGATGTACATGCCATGTGCTAATATTTTATTTTGCCTGCCATTTGGATTAATTCTTTAGCATGCTCGCGAGCCAGATCCGTCATCAGAGGACCTGAAATCATTCTGCTGATTTCGCGTATCTTTTCGGATTCATTTAATTTTTTTACGCGCGTTCCGGTCCGCTGATCTTTCGTGATATGTTTTTCGATGTATACATGCTGATCAGCCATTGCCGCCACTTGCGGAAGGTGTGTAATGCAGAACACTTGTGCATTTTGAGCCAAGCTGCTGATTTTTTCTGCCATCGCTTGTGCGGCTTTGCCACTGACTCCAGTGTCTACCTCATCAAAAATAATTGTCGCTGGTCCCATTATTTTTTTGAAAACTGTTTTTATCGCGAGCATAATCCGCGAAAGCTCTCCGCCTGAAGCAATTTTTGCCAGTGGTTTAAATGGTTCCCCGGGATTAGTCGTTATGTAAAAGGAAACGTGATCAATCCCTTCAGGGTCGAAGCCGGAAAAAGACTCTAAATTGCTGCCCATCTTAATATGAACATCAAGGAGTGCGTGTTCCATACAAAGGTCTTTAAATTCACGGTTAACAGCTCGAGCAAGGCGTGCACTTGTCTTTTTTCTCTCGGAAGACAGTTGCACCGCTATGTCCCTCAATTTGCTTAGACCCGCTTTTAATGCGTCATTTAATGCGTCGAAATTTCGATCTCGCGAATTCAATTCATCCAATTCGTTTTTTATTTGTTCGTAATAAGTAAGAATTTCTTCTACAGAGTTGCCATACTTTCTTTTCAACAGATGGATTTCATCTAATCGATTCTCGATCTCATTCAGTCGTTCAGGATTATATTCCATTTGTTCCAAATATGATCGAATTGCAGATGTTTGTTCCTCTAGAAGATAGTAACAGTTTGAAACCGACTCTGAGAAACGGGCTAGTTCCGGATCCAAATCCCGAATTGCATCAAGACTTCCAGATGCTTTTCGAAGCATATCCAGTCCGGTATTTTCTCCATCAAGCGCCTCATAGCTTGCCTTAAGCGATTGATATACCTTTTCAAAATTGAAAAGTTTTCTTTTTTCTTCAAGAATACGTTCTTCTTCGTCTGCTTTTAGTTGAGCCGCTTCAATTTCATCGATTTGATAGTGAAGCAAATCGATTCTCTGAGCAATTTTCTTCTCATCACCATTATATTTATTGCACTTGGCTGCCAGTTCATCCACCTGTTTATATTCTTCCAAGTAGCTGTGTTTTAATTTACTGATTGTCGTTCCGCCAAAGCGATCGACAAATTCAAGGTGATTGCTCGGTTCAAGAAGCCTTTGATGTTCATGCTGCCCGTGTATATCAACAAGAATAGTCCCAAATTTCTGAAGAACAGACAATGTCACAAGCTTTCCGTTTATGCGGCATACACTTTTGCCCGAGCTGGAAATTTCTCTTCTAAGTATGAGTTGCCCGTCGATTTGATCCATTCCCAATTGGTCAAGCAAACGTGACACACTTTGTGTATCTTCTATATCGAATAAAGCCTCAATTTCTGCTTTTGGCGTGCCATGACGAACATATTCAGCAGATCCACGACCGCCGGCGAGTAACGCGATCGCATCAATGATAATCGATTTTCCAGCGCCGGTTTCTCCTGTAAATACAGTCAGACCGTCTTCAAACGTTACAGTAAGTTTATCGATAATCGCAAAATTTATAATTTGAAGTTCCGCTAACACTAAGGATTCACCTCTCTAGTTCGAACATTCGTTCTCTACATCTATTCTCTACTGTTCACCCAAAACAGTCAAGAAGTTATTAAAAAAAATAAGGCACAAACCTGTTCATTCTCAGGTTTATGTCCTATTTTTTTTGTGATCGAAATTCTGATGTGCCTGACGAACGACTTCTTCCGGTGTAATCTGCAATAAATCCGATGCGTTCCCCTTTTCTGATCGAAAATGCGCGAGAAATTCAATATTGCCGTCACCGCCAGTAATCGGTGAATAGTTCAGATCAAGCAGCGTATATCCACATGTTCGTGCAAAATCAAGGATATTTTTAACAACTGAGAGATGTACGTTCGGATCATGAATAATGCCCTTCTTCCCGACTTCATCCCGGCCCGCCTCAAATTGTGGTTTTATCAGTGCAACTACTTCACCCTCATGCTTTAAAATATCTATGAGTGGCGGAAGGATTTTCTTTAACGAGATAAATGATACATCAATCGATGCGAATTCAGGCAAACCTTCTTTAAAATTGTCCGGCGTACAATAACGAAAATTTGTTTTTTCCATAACAATGACACGCGGATCGCTGCGAAGCTTCCAGGCTAATTGATTATAACCGACATCGAGCGCATACACTTTTCTCGCGCCATTTTGGAGTGCGCAATCAGTGAAACCGCCCGTTGAGGCACCAATATCAAGCATCAGTACATTAGTCAGGTCAAGTTGAAACACCTTGAGTGCCTTTTCCAGCTTCAAACCTCCACGACCCACATAGGGGAGAATGGTACCTTTAATATTAAATTCCAGTGTGCTGTCGACCTTGCTTCCCGGTTTATCAACACGTTGATCGCCGTGATAGACCATTCCCGCCATCACTGCTCTTTGCGCTTTTTCTCGAGAATCAAACAATCCCTTCTGTACAAGAAGGACGTCAACCCGTTGTCTCTCTTTCATGAAGTAATAACCTTCCTGACAACGTTCTTTTGACCCTGCTGCTTCAACATCCGTTTAACATGAGTTTCAATCTGTTTCGATGTCAGTCCTAGTTCATTCAGCAATTCATTTACACCACCATGTTCAACAAAACAATCATCTATTCCCATTCGTTCAATCATTAAATCATGGATCCCATGATCATGGTAATATTCCAACACAGCAGAACCGAAGCCGCCCGCGAGCATTCCTTCTTCAACAGTCAGTATGGGCGTGCCAAGCTCACCGAGATCTGCAAGCATCTGATGGTCCATCGGCTTGATAAATCGCGCATTAACCACACGCAGGTGAATGCCGTCTGTTTCAAGCTGCTTCGCTGCAGCTAAGATGATTTGCAACATTGGTCCGAATGATAATACCGTCATGTCCGCGCCTTCACGCAGAACATCCCATGAGCCGATCTGAATCTCTTCAAGCCTTTCACTTATACCAACACCAATTCCATTTCCACGCGGGTATCGAACAGCGATTGGCCCTCGGTCATAGTGTGTCGCTGTGTATACCATGTTCCGCAGCTCATTTTCATCCTTACTCATCATGATGGTCAGATTAGGCAGGCTGCGCAAGAACCCGATGTCAAAAATACCCTGGTGCGTCTCGCCGTCAGCCCCGACAAGTCCCGCCCGATCAACCGCAATGACGACATTTAAATTCTGTCTGCATATGTCATGAACAATCTGATCATACGCGCGCTGCATAAATGTTGAGTATATTGACAAGATCGGTTTCATTTTTTGTGTCGCTAACCCAGCTGCAAACGTTGCCGCGTGCTGTTCTGCAATTCCCACGTCAAACAATCGGTCAGGGAATTCTTTAGCGAATCCCTCAAGTTTTGATCCGACAACCATCGCCGGTGAAATCACAACGATCCGCTTGTCATGCCGTGCTAATTCTTGCAGGGTATCATTAACGACTTGACTATAAGCAGGGGCTACAGCCACAGGTTTGATAAATGCGCCAGACTCGATCTTATAAGGACCAGTGCCATGCCAAGTACCAACTTCATCCATTTCTGCCGGTCTATAGCCCTTGCCTTTCTGCGTCAATACATGAATGATTACCGGTCCTTTTTTCTTTCGCGCATAATTAAGGTTGTCTATAAGTGCATTTAAGTTATGTCCGTCCACAGGACCAAGATACGTAATTCCCAACTCTTCAAAAAATACGCCGGACACAAGCAAATATTTCAGACGATCTTTCAAACGCTCAGCGACAGACGCCAACTTGCCTCCAAATGCAGGAATTTTCTTCATCAAATACTCTAAATCCTCTTTGGCTCTGTTATATTTATTAGCCGAACGGATCCGGTTAAGCATATTGTGAAGAGCGCCGACATTTGGTGCGATCGACATTTCATTATCATTTAATACAATAATCATATTTCTCTTTTGATGCCCGATATCATTCAGAGCTTCAAGAGCCATCCCGCCAGTCAGCGCTCCGTCACCGATAATCGCCACGACATCAAAATTTTCTTGTTTCAAATCACGGGCGACCGCCATCCCAAGAGCGGCGGACAGAGATGTTGAACTGTGCCCTGTTTCCCAGACGTCATGTTCACTCTCACTTCTTTTCGGGAAGCCGCATAGCCCTTTGTACTGCCTCAGTGTATCAAAACGATCGCCTCTGCCGGTCAAGATTTTGTGCACATAAGACTGATGCCCGACATCCCAAACAAGTTTATCTGTAGGGCTATGAAACACCTTATGCAGTGCTAAGGTCAATTCAACAACACCAAGATTCGGCGCAAGATGTCCACCTGTTTTTGATAATTTTTGAATTAAAAAAGCGCGGATGTCACCGGCCAGATCAACCATCTGATTAACGGACATTTTTTTAAGAAACTTAGGATTTTTGATTGTCGATACATCCATAATAATCACACATCCTTCTTTGCCGTTTTTCTCTTTTTGCTCTTTTTTTTCTTCGTATCGAGAATTCTGAGGATCGGAATATGAAGATGGTCTTCGGTAAAATACATGACATACCCGACTTTATAAATAATCTTCGTCGAATTCTTTATCGCGAAACTTTTTCCAAGAGCTTTTACAAAGACGGTTAATGCGGCAACAATACTGGTTACAAATACAGAAATAACATATTCCATAAAACCACTTTCATTGTAAGCGAGAATCAACATCATTTCCACTACAACGACCGATGAGGCAGTACCACTAATGATCGCGCTCGCATCACCAATGACATCGGTACAAAAGGTATTGACACGATCCGCATTCTTAGCAAGCCATACTGAGTACTTTGCCCCCTTCACACCTTTCGATGCAATCGCGTGAAAGGGCGCTTCGATCGCCGCAGTGGCAGCTACACCAATGATATCAAAAAACAGGGCGATTAGGATAATAACGAGAACAACCGCGATGCCGCTTACCACATTGGCGTTACTCAGAATAGCATTGGATACAATTGAAAAAATAGCCGCTAGCACAAACGTGATAACAGCTAACGGCAATGCCCACTTTAAAGATTTTTTTAATTCATTTTTCATGCGTATTCCGGTCAATCAATCCTGCAGATACCGGACATTTCACATCCTTAAACTATATCTATTTGTAAGGGTAACTAATTATGTAGTGAGGTCATTTGAAAAGTAAATATTGCGGCTTAGGTCCAGTAGGTTTTCCCGTCAAATTACCTGTTGTTGCCAAGCAGGCAGTTTCCTTTTAAAACTTGACCAATGCTGTCACCAGACATTGAACTAGAACACCACTCAGACCGCACTATAATCCTTTTCAAATGCTGCAGATATGCAGACAGTCTAGGAGATTTCCTCAAGCACTCTTGAAACTTTGCTCTAGCCTCTTTTGCAGAATTGATTTCAGGAAGGCGCCCCTTATCATACCGGCCAAGTAGTTCAAAGTTATGCGCCGACCATCCCCTCTTTCCCACTCAAGGCAGGCTACGCTGTTCGCTTTTCCTTAGTGAATAAGTACTTACGAAACAGGTTTTCCACATAGTCATTGCTAAAGCAAACAACGTACGTGTCTCCACGGGCGCAGGGTCTTCGCCCACATGCCGTTGCGGATCGCCCTACGCCCTTTACTCCCAGCACGAGCCCAAAGCTGGGCGCCTTAAGCCAGTACCAGGAACTTCATCGATGTGCCCTTTGACGGATTTTTAGCCCCGTCTTCAAGTAAAGTAGAGTGACTAGAATACCGCACCATCATTTTGATGCACTTAAGTTTATCACAAAAGCGACAAACCCTCAAATAAATTGTTTCACTTGTTAATGTGTCCGGTTCAGCAAATAACGTGCAATATCCCCAAGACGTTTATTTTCAAAACCCAGTTTCTTTAAACTATGCAGGGACTTCTCCACTTCTTGAGCTAGTTTTTCTCTTGCGCCTGTCAACCCCAGCAGGCTGACATAAGTATTCTTATGATTCGCAAGGTCGCTGCCGATAGGCTTTCCCAATGCTTTTTCATCGCCAGAGATATCAAGAATATCGTCACCAATTTGAAATGCAAGTCCAATGTGTTCCGAATAATGAACAAGTGCTTTTGTTTCTGACTCTGTTGCTTTAGCGATCAGCGCCGCTGCCTCAATGGGAAAACGAATCAGTTCGCCGGTTTTTCTCTTGTGAATCGAAATCAAATCTTCTAAATCAAGTCGCTTTGCTTCTGCTTCAAGATCATCCTGCTGTCCGCCCACCATTCCCTCAGGTCCGGCTGCTCGCGCAAGTAAGCTAATGAGCCGAATTCTCGTATCCGCATCAAGCGTATGGTCATCCGCAATGATTTGAAATGCGGCCGTAAGTAAGCCGTCACCGGCAAGAATTGCTGTACCTTCACCGAAAACACAATGATTTGTCGGCTTGCCGCGCCGCAAGTCATCATCATCCATTGCGGGAAGATCATCGTGAATTAATGAGTAGGTATGAATCATTTCCAATCCCAGTGCGGTTGTTAACCCAATTTCTTCTTTTTGATCAAATGCCTGCAATGTGGCGAATAATAGTATAGGACGAATTCTTTTTCCGCCAGCTTCTAATGAATAGAGCATTGCCTGTTCGAGTTTAGGTGTGACTGGCGCATTCTGAAAAAGTTTGGGGAGTATCGATTCAAACCATACTTTTTTTTCAGCCATATAATCCTTTAGCAATTCAGTCACTCTACGTCATCTCCCTGAACTGAAAAAGGCTTTGATTCTCCATTTGGTGACACGAGTTGATCCATTTTCTTTTCAACCGTTTCAAGCTTGTCATGGCAAATCTTCGAAAGTGCCATACCTTCTTGAAACAATCCGATCGCTTTTTCAAGAGGCACATCATTTTCTTCCAATTGCTTGACAATCTGCTCTAACTTGTCCATTGCCTCTTCGAATACCGGCGTTTTTCCTTTATCATTCATCGATTCCGACATGTTCATTCGCCTCCTCTATGCCCCACACTTGACAATCCAATTTTCCATCATGCATTTTAAGATTAAACATATCGCCGGGTGCTATGTCGCGCACCGATTTGATTAGCTGATCATCCGCGTCAAAGGCTAAGCCATAACCGCGGCCCATAATTTTAAGCGGACTTAAATTGTTCAGTTGTGCGATTAAGCGTTCAAAGTGCGCTTCCCGCTCTTTACGATATACTGAAAATGAACGAATTAATTGCTGCTCTCGATCGTTTAAAAGTCGCTTTGTTCTGTTTAAAAGCTGCATCGGTTTACTCTGCCCCAGCAATCGTTCGATCATAATCAGTCGTTCACGTTTACGCAGTAATTGTGCTTGAAGTGCGCTATTTAAGCGCTCAACGAGTCGATCACATTCCTGTTCCTTCTGAAGGATTAGCTGCTCAGGATAACGAAAAGCATAGGACTGCTGCAATTGATGCAGATGGTTCTTTTCTTCACGTATCCGGCTGTTCATCGCTTGGGCTAATCGAGCTGAGGATTGATCGATTCGTCTTTGCAAGTCAACACGGTCCGGCACTGCAAACTCTCCTGCCGCTGTTGGCGTTGGCGCTCGTTTGTCGGCAACAAAATCAGCAATTGTAAAATCAGTTTCATGACCGACTGCGGAAATGACGGGTATCTGTGATCGAAAAATCGCGTTAGCGACTATTTCTTCATTGAATGCCCATAGATCCTCAATTGATCCGCCGCCTCGACCGACAATCAGAACATCAATATGTGGATAACTGTTTGCCTGCTCAATTGCCTCCGCTATTGATGGAGCCGCTCCAGTACCCTGAACAAGAACAGGAAAGACGGTTATGCGGGCAACCGGAAATCGACGTTTGATCGTGGTAAATAAATCACGAATGGCCGCCCCCGTCGTTGATGTCACAATACCAATCTCATAAGGAACCCTCGGAATAGGTTTCTTGTATGAGGACTCAAACATACCCTTTTCCTCAAGTTTTTTCTTTAGCGCTTCATAGGCTTGATAGAGCCTGCCCAGTCCATCCTGCTCCATATCACGAATATAAATTTGATACTCACCATAGGGTTCATATAAAGCTACTGATCCTTGAACAAGAACTTTCATTCCGTCTTTTGGTTCAAAGGCCAACTGGCGAGCGTTGCCTGCAAACATCACGGCACGAATTCTCGAGTTCTTATCTTTTATTGTTAAATAAAGATGTCCTCGAGAATGTCGTTTGAAATTAGAAATTTCACCACGCAGCCATACAGATTGCAGATTTGCATCTGTCTCCATTAATTGTTTGATATATCGAGTAAGCTTAGTGACACTAATATATCGATCATTCTCCATTAATGAGCAGCCTCTTTGTTCTGCCGAAGTGCGGCAATTAATGTATTTTCAAGAAGCATGACACGTGTCATTGGACCGACGCCACCAGGAACAGGAGTAATATAGCCTGCTTTTTCTTTTAATTCATCAAACGCAACATCACCGACAAGCTTCCCTGCTTGATTACGATTCATCCCGACATCGATAACAATGGCACCAGGCTTAATGTCTTCAGCGCGGATCAGCGCTTCTTTTCCCGCAGCGGCTACCAGAATGTCGGCCTGCTTGGTATACTGAGCGAGCGGTCGGGTCTTTGAATGACAAATTGTTACCGTAGCATCAAGATTTAAAAACAAGAGTGCGGCCGGTTTACCCACAATATTACTTCGTCCGACAATGACCACATGTTTCCCAGCTACCGGCACATCAATCGCCTTGAGCATTTCGATAATACCAACCGGTGTACATGAAACAAAGCCTTCCTGTTTCGTGACAAGTCGTCCAACATTAATCGGATGAAAACCATCAACATCTTTTTCCGGGCTGATCGCCTGAATCACCTTTTGCTCGGATATTTGATTCGGCAGTGGCAACTGAACAAGCAGTCCATGAATTGCGTCATTGCCATTGAGCTGCGCAATCTTCTCCAACAAATGTTCTTCGGTTACTGTCTCTGGTAAACGGATCAGTTCAGAATAGAAGCCTACTTCTTTACAATCACGAATTTTCCCCTTGACATAGGACATTGATGCGGGATTCTCGCCAACGAGAATCACAGCGAGTCCGGGAACAACTCCACGCCGCCTCATTGCGTCAACGCGAACTTTCATCACCTGTTTTTTTCCTGCGGCAATTGCTTTGCCATCAATCAGTTTTGCACCCACCATTCAACCACCCTTTATTTTTTGTGATCTTCAGCTTCTATTTCCTTGGAAATACCGGATAAAACGCCATTAACAAACTTGCGTGTCTGTTCATCGCTATAAATTTTGCACAGTTCAACCGCTTCGTTTACCGACACTGTAACCGGTATATCATCCAAATAAAGGATCTCACAAACGGCAAGTCGTAAAATTGTTTTATCAATGTTTCCTACGCGATCTAATGACCAGTTTTGCAGATGTTTACTGATTAAACGATCAATTTCTTTTTCATGACCCAAAGTTTGATCCAGCAAATGGTTGACAAACGGATCGGTCGGATCGCCACTGTCATGCACAGCTTCAAGCGCTGTTACCCGATCTGTATTGCTTAGTGTCATTTGGAATAAGGCTTGTAGCGCCATTTTCCGTGCTTGTCTTCGATTCATTACGTACTCCCTCTCATATCCTGCCTTAATTAATCAGCCATGTCATGATGCCTTGAGCAATCTCATGGTTCTGATTTATCATGTTTGAAACACGGAAAGAAGCAAAGGGACATTCCTTGCCCTTTGCTTCTTAATTGATCTCAGAATTTGTTTTTTCTTTGTGATCAAAATGGATACCGACAATATGAATATTGATTTCATGAACATCAAGTGATGTCATACGCTTCAGTGTATGAACAATATTGTCTTGCACTTTCTCAGCCACTTCAGGTATGGAGACACCGTAGTTCATCGTCAATTGAACATCTATGTCAATGCCGTCTTCAGTCAAATCCACTTTGACACCTTTTCGGTAATTGCGTCCGCCCAGCTTCTCAACCATTCCCGAAGCAAAGGTTCCATGCATATCGCTAACTCCGACAACTTCAACGGCTGCAAGGCTTGCAATTACTTCGATCACTTCAGGAGAAATCTCTATTTTGCCCAAATCCACCTGTTGCTCTTCAACCTCAATTGTTCGATTTTCGTTTTCCGGCATGATGATCACACCTCCATAATTAGCTTTGCTCGTTTAACGGATACTTTTCCAAGAATTTTGTGTTGAATTTTCCACTTTCAAAAACCGGATGCTGCAACAAACGAAGATGAAATGGAATGGTTGTCTTAATTCCTTCAATTACATATTCACCTAGTGCGCGTTGCATCGTTGCGATCGCGTCTTCTCTTGTTTTCCCATAGGCTATAACCTTTGAGACCATAGAATCATAATATGGCGGTATGAAATAACCCTGATATGCTGCTGAATCCACACGTACACCCGGACCACCTGGGGCCAGATACGTTTCAACACGCCCACAAGACGGCATAAAGTTCTTTTCCGAGTCCTCGGCGTTGATGCGGCATTCAATAGCATGGCCATGTAACTGGATGTCTGCCTGAGTTACTGAAAGCGGCTCACCGGATGCGATACGTAATTGTTCTTTAACAAGATCAACTCCGGTAACCTCCTCTGTCACACCGTGTTCTACCTGAATTCTCGTATTCATTTCCATGAAATAGAAAGAACCATTGGGTTCATAAATGAATTCGATTGTACCGGCACCCCGGTAATTTACGGCGCGCGCAGCCCGCACAGCGGCCATTCCCATTTCCTGACGCTTTGCTTCGTCAAGTGCAGGTGATGGAGATTCTTCCAATAACTTTTGGAGACGCCTTTGTATCGTGCAATCACGTTCGCCAAGATGAATCACATGACCATGTTCATCGGCGAGCACCTGAATTTCCACGTGGCGAAAATTTTCGATGTACTTTTCAATGTACACTCCCGAATTTCCGAAAGACGTATCAGCCTCTTGCTGCGTAATCGTTATTCCGTGTCGTAATTCTTCTTCATTTCTTGCAACGCGGATGCCTTTGCCTCCACCGCCTGCAGTTGCCTTGATGAGCACGGGATAGCCGATATCATTTGCAATTTTCACACCATCCTCAACACGGTCAATGACACCGTTTGAACCAGGCACAACAGGAACATCAGCATTTTTCATCGTTTGCTTGGCAACATCTTTAATCCCCATTTTGCTTATCGCTTCAGATGTTGGTCCAATGAAAATGATCTTACATTCCTCACACATTTCGGCAAAATCAGCGTTCTCGGATAAGAACCCATAACCTGGATGGACGGCGTCGCAACCTGTAAGCGTTGCAACACTGATCATATTCGTATAGCTGAGGTAACTGTCTTTCGGCGCATTCGGTCCGATGCAATAGGCTTCGTCAGCTAGCTGAACATGCAGCGATTCCTTGTCTGCCTGAGAATATACCGCAACGGTTTCTATGTTCAATTCTTTACATGCGCGGATAATTCTAACCGCAATTTCTCCTCGATTCGCAACTAATACTTTTTTTATCATGAACAACGAACTCCTTAATCTTCCTTAACAAGAAATAGTGGCTGACCATATTCAACAAGCTGTCCGTCTTCCGCAAGAACATCAACAATTGTACCTTTGCATTCTGCCTCAATTTCATTGAAGAGCTTCATGGCTTCAACAATACAAACAACTGTTTTCTTGTCAACCTTAGAACCCTTTGATACGAATGCATTGGATTCAGGTGATGAAGATGAATAGAAAGTACCGACCATAGGAGCCGTAATTTTATGTAGTGACGGATCATCCCCACTATTCTCATCAAGATCGGCACTTCCTGTCGAGGGACTTGCTTGAACAGCGGGCTGAGCAATTGCCGCTTGGAGTCCGGCGACTTGCGGGGCAGTCTGAACCACCGTTTTATTAGCAAAGGCTTCCGCTTTTTTTAAAGTGATTTTTGCATCTTCCGCCTCAAATTTCAATTCACTGATTGAAGATGAATCCATCTCCTTTATCAATGCTTTAATGTCTTCAATACTTAACAAATCCAGCACTCCTTTATTCCGTTCGCTTTGATTTCAATTATAGCATATCAATTCTATAATGCCTGAAACTAATGATGAACTAAAGCGCATCCTTACGGAATTTTATTTGATCTTTTTAATTTTCCCCGAAGAGATGGGCAGTTAACTTACGAAGTGATTGTCCGAAATGTTCCTGTTCCGACACAAAAAAACTGTTGCGGGCAATCGCAACAGTTTCTATTCTACCTAATTTCGTTCAAAAAATCTTTAAAATATCATGTTTTTTTACTTTTGATTTAATGCATAGGTGACACTGACTACCCTGCCGGTCCCCAGATATTCATTAGCGAGCTGAATTAAGTGATTCGCTTGTTTATCTGTCAACTTATTTGAGTCGACATAAATTTGCACCTGATTTCCACTCGTTTTCACTACGCTGTCTTTGAACCCTTTTGAATCAATTACATCTTCAAGCATGGTCTCATTGTCAGCTAATGCTTTAAGCGAATCCATTTCGTTATAAGCCGCGTTTATTTCTTTTGCAGAACTGCTGTTAGAAGCAATGACATTTTCGTATTTTTTCTCCAATTGCGCACGCTCATCATTTTTACTTAATTCAATATCCGCCAGTTTTGTCGCGGCAGCGGTTGCGGTCACCGTTTTACCTGTTTTTACGTTGGTGGACGCAGGCTTTGCTTTGTCTGTGGCAGACTGGTCTCCTGTATGATTTCCTGGAGCTGATAGCGCGTACACCGACAATACAACAATTAAACTAAGCATTGTTAACAGCCAAACCGTTTGTTTCTTGATCATGATTACTGCCTCCTCATTCATTCTTCTCGAGTACTTTTACTTTGTACGTAGGGATGTCCAAAACAGTAGCAACGGCATCCATGATTTGAACCTTTGTCGTCGGCTGGTCTGCGCCTCTGGCGACGACAATCACGCCGCGGACCGTTGGCTGCTCCTTGCCAATAACAACGGGAACTTTACTGCCATTCTGGTCAATCATAACGACCTCAGTGTCCTCATTCCGCTCATTCACTTCACGTTTTCCGCCTTTTTGATCAGTTTCATTTGACTGGTTGTCTTGCGTTTTGGTGTTATTCTGATAAATCTTCTTTTCAGTCGATGCGAATGTTACCATGACCGACACATCGGATACTCCGCGAATTTGCTCCAATATATTTTTTAAATTCTGATTGACATAGGATTCATACTTCTCAATTGATGTCATAGAGCTCTGTGCCGCGCCGGACTTTATTTCCGAGAGGTCCTTCGAATCCTTATTACTGAACGCTTGTTGGACCGTTGGTTTTTGAGCGTCCTGACTTCCGGAAAAAAAATGGTTTGCCGCAAGAAGTACCATTCCGATCAATGCAAGTGTGACAAGTTTAGCCAGAGTTCCTTTCGTGCTTTTAATCGGTTTTCCTTCTTTATCGCGACTTCCGAAGAACATCCTGCCGATTCTTTCAATCCATCGTATCACGGGTTGATCTTCCCTCCCTCCATGTTAACTGTGATGAGGCTCTTACTGAGTTCCCATCGTTTGGCAAGGAAGGAGCGGACGCTTTTCATCTCATTGGACTCATGTACCGACTTTTTTTTCGATGAGTGATCTTCTATGTCGATCGATACACTTTTAACGGGTTGAATGGTCCGAATTCCGGATTCCTGACTGCGATGGTTGCGCTCTGTTTTTTCAACGACAACTGTAACTTTGCCCAATGACACTTCTTGTCCGCTAATTTTTGCCGCAGATACTGCCAAATCTGAGATCTGTAATCCGTAGTGTTCATTCAACTCCTCCTTTACCTCATTCTTCATGTGGACAGCCACTTGTTCTTGAATATATGCGGCTTGTGCTTTTTGTATTTCATTTTTTTGACGAGTTGTCTCTGTTTTTATTGGCGCATCGTGCTGCTCTAAATTGAGTCCTTGAATCAGGCTGCTCGGATCCACCTGAAACAGGCGAATGACCGGATCCATTAAAGCGACAATGAGAACAAGTCCGATCACGAATTTAATGTACTTTTGAAATGTTCCTGTCGGAACGAGCAACTCGAGAATGACGGCAAACAGAACGATTAAAATGATTTCAGATACCCAATGAACAAGATAACTCACGATTATGCCTCCTATCGCACCATTAACGAAAGATTTCCCGAAGCAATAATGATCGTGATCGCAAGAAAGAACATAAGTGATACTACGGCCAAAGCGGCGAATAAGTAAAAAATACTTTTAGCCATAATGACTAAGCAGTCAATCACGGGACCACTTCCGAGCGGCTGCAGTACAGCTGCGGCTAAATTATATATGAATGCAAGCGAAAGAATTTTGAGCAATGGAAAAATAGTAATGCAGAGTAATAATAATAAACCGGCAATACCAATTGTATTCTTCAGCAATACAGATGCGCCCATGACTGTGTCGGCTGCTTCCGTAAACATTCGTCCGACAACAGGAATGAAATTACCAGTAAAAAATTTAGCTGACTTTACCATCAAACCATCGGATATGGATGTCGCCGCCCCTTGAACAGAGATGACGCCAAGAAACACCGCGAAAAATCCTGCTAATGTGAATAGTGCGATATTTTTCATCAAATCACTTAATTTAGTGAGCTTATAATGATCCGAAAGCGTACTGACGATTGCAAGAAGCGCGGACATCAGCAGTAGCGGCAAAACAAAAGATGAGATCAGCCATCCGGATGCGTTGACAAGAAAGATCACTAAAGGGTGAAAAAAGGCTACTGAGGCTAATCCACCTGTTGCCGCTGTAAGTGCAAAAATGAGTGGAATGAGTGCGACAAGAAAGTTGCTCATCGCCCCTACAGTGTCGTTCGTGTAATCAATGGCAAGTCTGAAACTATTAAGAAGCAAAATTATCAATACAAGGGTAACAACAATATACGCGACCTTGGAAACAGCTTTATTCTCAAATGCCGACTGTATCGTTTGAAGCAGCGTTGAAAATACGGTAAGCAAGATTAACGTTCCGAGCAGCTTGCTGCTGACCACAAGCTCATGAAAAAAATAGTGGACAATACCATCAATGAGCTGTTTAAAGAAACCCTGTTTATTTGACTGCACAAAATTCTTAAAACTAGACTCTGTTTCAGGCAGAAACCCATGATAGTCAGTGACAACTTTATCCCAATAGTCTTCAATTTGATCTGTATCAATTTTATCTAGTTGCTGATCAGACCATTCATTAATCGTGCTGTCTGGTTGAGCGGCCAATGCCGGCTTGTCCAAGCAGAGCATGAGCAAAGCAGCAAAGAAAGCGATAAATAGTACACGAATGCAAACCGACACCCTATTTTTTCCCATTTTAGCCTCCTCCCATTTGCGGCATTAGGTTCATGACAGTTTCGACAATCGCTGTCAGTATCGGAATTGCCATAACAAGAATAATCAGCTTTCCAGCCAATTCAATTTTCCCCGCTATAGAACCTTGTCCCGCGTCTTTAGCAATCTGCGCGCCAAACTCCGAAATATATGCGATGCCGATAATCTTAAGAATTGTCGCTACATAGACATTGTTCAGATGCGCATTCTGCGCCATGCTTTTCAGCATATCCATGACCAGTCGGATCTGATCAACCATCATGAGTAAAATGAATACTCCGGCAACAAGTGAAACAACGAGTGCGAAAACTGGGTTTTTCTCTTTTAAGACGAGTGCAAGAAAGGTGACGGCAAGTCCCAAACCGACGATCTGAAGAATATCCATTGGTCAATGCCTCACTACATATAAAGAAATACTTGACGTATTTTCTCAAAGAGATCATCTATAAGCGTTGCAGCCATGTAAAGGATTACGATAAATCCGATTAAGGTAACCCATTGTGCCCAATCATCTTTACCCATCTGTTTAAGAACCGTTTGAATCATGGCAACAATAATGCCGATGCCTGCAATTTGAAAGATAGTATTTACATCCAGTGACAT
Organism: Sporolactobacillus caesalpiniae; assembly: GCF_040513385.1. Lineage (NCBI taxonomy): Bacteria > Bacillati > Bacillota > Bacilli > Caryophanales > Sporolactobacillaceae > Sporolactobacillus > Sporolactobacillus caesalpiniae. The sequence continues at coordinate 668,713 of NZ_JBEVCB010000001.1, read as the reverse complement.
TGGGACTGCCTCCTCTCCCTTGCAACAAATTAGAAAACCTGTCTTTGCCAAGCCTCTGGCAAAGGCTAAGCCTTAGTTGCACTAACACTCATTTCCTTGACTATTTTATTATTTCTACTTTCTTACCAGTGTGAATAAAACCATTTCTAGGCTATATGAACAGAAGAACCACAAGTACGCCGGTCAAGAAACCAAGACTCCGCATCATTTTCTCGTTTGCCTTCTGTGATTGCCTGGCATCAGACTCCTCACGCTCAAGATGAGCTAAAGCGAGTTGAATGTGTTTCTTTTGATTCTCCGCATCCTCTGTGCCGAGCGTTGAACCGAACTGAAGCATAATTTCTTTCTCCGGCTGCTTCATTGACGTCCTCGGCCAAAATTGCTCCACTGAATTTGACCAAGCTTCTTGCAAAGGCAGCCCTTCACTGCATAACTGTTCTTTGAGCAATCGAAAGAAATGTGAAAGCGGCATGGGAATTTGACGGGAGAGATCCTCTGCCATCTGATCGACAGGCACTCTGCCATAAACAATTTCAGCTTCAATGGATTGAAGCGCTGAACGCCATTGACGAATTTCTCTTGGACGATCCCGATATTGTCTGGCAAGCAGCAATCCTCCAGCTGTCGAAGCAAATAAGATAAATAGTGATCCTATCAGTTTTATCACTGCCAGATCCCCTCGGTCGAAGACATTTTTCTTCCCATTTGATCAAGGATAGTTAATCGGCATCCTGCTTTATTTGCGAAATTCCGACGAGAAAGCACGACGTACCGATCGAAAAGCTGCGCTTCGATTAGCGGACGAATGGACGGTCGTTGGGACAGTTGTTCAAAAGTAAATCCGTGAGCTGTTGCCATCACTGTCACACCGGCATTCAGCGCTTCAAATAATGCAGCTGTATCTTCAGTCCCGCCAATTTCATCAACAATAAGCACTTCAGGACTCATGGAGCGAATCATCATCATCATGCCTTCGGCTTTTGGACAGGCATCCATAACATCCGTTCGGGCACCAAGCCGATTCTGCGGAACACCGTCGACGCAACCGGCAATTTCCGATCGTTCATCAACAATTGCTGTCTTGCGCGAAGCAATATAGCGTTTAGGAATGCCTTCACTGACAAGACGCGCTAAATCTCTAAGCATTGTCGTTTTTCCAGTCTGCGGGGCACCGATCAGTAATGTGTTGAACCACCGTTGGCGATTATAGAGATAGGGCACAAGGGGAAGTGCTGCACCGATTTTCTGTTTCGCCAATCGAATATTAAAAAAGGTTACATCACGTAACCGAAGTACGTGGCCATGCTCAGTAATGACACGTCCGGCAAGTCCAATCCGATGTCCACCTTTAATTGTCACATAGCCCCGTTTTAGTTCTTCTTCAAGTGTATAAAGTGAATATTTGCCGATTTTCTGAAGCATCTGTGCTGCCTGTTCCCTTCGAAAAACTGGCATTTCCACGTTATCTGGGGGCATCCACTGCTCTCCGGAAACGATTAATTCCAGTGGACGATCAGTTCGGCAGCGAATCTCCTCAAGCATGTTTCTCTCCTCTACAGGCATCCGGATAATCATTTGTTGAAAGGATTCAGGGAGATAAGGCAAAATTTGATTCAAAGCATTCACCTCGAAAAGACGTATTGCTGAAATGTTTTTAGTTCTTCTCAAAATATATGCCGGCTTGTACACAATATGCTTGCCTTATTGCGAATTGGTGTTTATACAGCTCAAGCCATGAACGCCCCTCGTCCTTTCGAAACTATTATGATAAAAATTTTAGGAACAGCAAAAAGCAGCTTCCGAAGAAGCTGCTTTTATCAATACGCGTTCTATTAAGGTGAATTGATGCTTAAGCTCGGGAAACGTAAAGGCCTGAGCGCGTGTCAATAACCAATTTGTCCCCTTCATTGACGAAGAACGGAACGCTGACGACATAACCGGTCTCGAGTGTTGCAGGCTTCGATCCACCGGAAGCGGTATCGCCTTTGATACCAGGTTCAGTCTCGCTGACTTCAAGAACAACTGTATTAGGCAGCGCAACGCCAAGCGTTTCGCCTTGGTACGATTGGATGTTGCATTCCATGTTTTCTTTAAGAAAATTCAATTGTTGCGTAATCTGACTTGCGTCCAAATCAAGCTGTTCATAACTTTCCATATCCATGAACGTATATGCAGAACCGCTAGAATAGAGAAATTGCATCTTACGATTTTCAATACGCGCCGGGTTTACTTTTTCACCGCCACGGAACGTTTTTTCTTGGATCGCTCCGGTGCGCAAATTTCTTAATTTCGAACGCACAAACGCTGCGCCTTTTCCCGGCTTTACGTGCTGGAATTCGATAACGGACAGGATATCTCCGTCAACCTCAATTGTCAGACCTGTTTTAAAATCATTTACAGAAATCATAAGGCTTCCTCCCTTAAAATACAACCATGCAGCAACGAGGAAAAAATCCCCGTCATAATAAAATGTAAAACGATGTCTGAAAACGTTCATCACATACCCATGAAAAAAGCATTATTCCCATGGTTTGGAAAATAAATGCGTCGAAAAAGGCTCAAACAAGGGTATTTTCCGCTCGCACACAAAGAACGGTGCGCAGACAAATTCACTCTAGCAATTTTACCACAGCATTACTGATTTGAATAGTTGTTCACTCCTGAATTTTCCTCAAAATCAAAAGAAATGGAGTACCCAATAAACAAACCATAAAGCGCATAAAGGCACAGAGTTGTCGTCAGCGTATTCCATCCAACCTCTGTTATTTTTGGCAATCCGTTGAGGAGCGGTTGAAACAGAAAGAATACGCCCCCCCATAGGACAAGACCAAAACCAATTGAGAACCAAATCGATTTTATTTTACTAAAAGCGAAAAGGTAAGCTGCAGCAATAAAAATAGAAAGGACACCAATTGCCGCGATCGCTATTAATTGGCCACTGATCTTATTTCTCCATGACCAAAAGGTGAGCGGCGCGAACAGCAATGACGGTCCTACTTTACTAAAGTTTAATAAATAGCAGACAAGCCCTGCTGCCGACCAAATTAATCCGCCAAAGAGTCCGGTTACCGCAGTACGACCCAATGATTTCGCAAATTGATGTTTTTGTTTTGTGGTTGCCTTTTTTTTACGTCTCGCCATGTTCAATCCCTCTTTTACGGTAAATCATGTAGTACAGTATGCCCATCTCCATAAAAACAATTTAAAAAATTGGAAACAAAGCTCTCCCCACCGACTCAAATAGGCGTGCCGTTAGAAAACTATGAATAGATAATCAACACAATCTAGAGGTTTTAAGTGAATTCGGGTAGAATAAGAATAAGTATTAGAGATACAAAATTATTTATGAGAATCGGGTTGATTGGGTAATGGATAAAATACTTCCTATATATGGTGGTCAGGCGGTCATTGAGGGTGTGATGATGGGCGGTAAGTACACAACGGTTACGGCCGTTCGCCGGAAAGATCAATCCGTCACTTACTTTGAAGCACCAAAAAAAGAATTTCGTTCTCTGAAATTTTTCCGGAAAATCCCGGTTATACGCGGAATCGTCGCCATTATTGAATCGAGTGCAATCGGAACAAAGCATCTGAATTATTCTTCAGAAGTCTTTGAAGAAGAACCGGAAGCAGAAGTTACAAAAAAGGAAGAAACGAAAAAAAGTTTTCATTTGGAGACGGTTATCGGTCTCACCGCACTTGGAATTATTTCGTTTTTATTTGCTAAGTTTATTTTCACCTTAGTTCCGGCATTTGTCGCTAGCTTATTTGAACCGATCATTTCAGGTGATGTGGCTCAAGTGCTGCTCGAGGGTTTTTTCAAAATTATGCTGCTTGTTGGCTACGTTTATTTTGTATCACTTACGCCAATCATGAAAAGGCTGTTTCAATATCACGGTGCTGAGCATAAAGTAATTAATACATTTGAAAGTGGCGTCGCATTAACGGTTGCCAATGTACGAAAGCATTCCAGGCTTCATTATCGTTGCGGATCAAGTTTCATTTTGTTTACCGCGATCATTAGTATTTTTCTTTATTTCTTTGTGCCAACCGAACCACTATTACTCAGACTCGTGTACCGAATCGCCTTGATCCCTCTTGATCTGGGGCTCGCCTATGAAATACTTAAACTAACGAATAAGGTACGCCACATTCCAGTGCTGAAATGGCTTGGATATCCGGGACTTTGGGTCCAATTGTTAACGACAAAGGAGCCTGATGACAATCAAATTGAAATCGGCATCCGCGCTTTTGAAGAAATGAGACGAAGAGATTCAGCCATTGAAAAGGAACAAGTACTTGTACAGCAAGTGCTTTAATTAAACGGGGGTGAGTGTCCGTGAGAACATTTTTCTATTCCTTAACCTTCTTGTTGATTGGAGGACTCGGACTGTTCGGCCTGCTCTCCATGCTTTTGCCTAGTCAGAATTCCGTTTTGTTTACGCAACTGATCATCATCGCACTCATTATCGTTATTGGGTTATTCTTTTTTAGACGTCTTGGCGAGTGGACAGGAAATGGTGATCAAGCACGATACAAAAAAGCGGCGCGCCAGTCACGTAAAAAAAGAAAACCGGTTGCTCTTAGCCGAAGAACGCGTGGTCTTCACTCGACCTCAAAACTTAAAGTCATTAAAAGCGGAACATATTCACTAAATAATTTAACCCATCAGACATCAAAAAGTCATGGACACCTGACCGTCATTGAAGGCAGGAAAAGCAAGAAAAAGAAACGGCTACTTTTCTAAATAAATCGAGTAGGAGGAAACCTTCGATTTCCGGCCCCTCACACGACCGGATGGATACGTATCCATCCGGTCGTAACTTGATTGATCTTTTTAATGATCTCCCGAATGTAGCGGACTTTCACCGCCGAGTCGTCACCCATGCCGGGCGCACCTAAAAGAAAGAGTGATCCAAATTGGATCACTCTTTCTTTTAGTCAATATGACCACTGATCGAGGAATTTTTTTGCACTGTCGGCGCCAATTTGAAATAATCGATTCCTTTCTTTACTCGATATTTGGAACTCTTTCGTAGTTACTTTATCTACCGGAAGAAAAATAATATTAGATCCCTTGAGTTTCTCAATTACACGCTCATCATGAGCTTCACGCATTGCTTTAAATAATCCTCGAAATAATTCTGCCGCGTTCTTTATTTTCGTTGCTTCTTTAAATTCTGAATCTTTATCCACGATTTGCAACCCGAGAAATGGACGCGCAGGAAGTTCATCTTCTTTGTTATATATCCAGAGTGGAAAGTTACTTAGTATCCCGCCATCAACCATTAAAGACTTTACGCCATTTGCGTCATAAAGAGGCACAGGTTCGAAAAAGAAAGGCAAGCAGCAGCTCATTCGCACGGCCCGGGCAACTGAAAAATGAGAAGAATCTATTCCATAGTCTTGCAAATCATCAGGAATGACCACAAGTCTTGCCTTAGTAACATCCGAAACGACAATTTTCAGGCGGTCTTTCGGAAGATCAGAGAAATCTTCAATGCCCTTCGCCTTGAGTAAATTCGCAATCCATTTCTCTAGAGAATCTCCGCGAAATAGTCCCATCTTGAAATAAAGGCGCAGCCACTTAACTAATGGGAAGCGTATTCGCATTGAAGGCTCAAGCAGTTTATTTGTGTCCATATCGCCTATAATGCTCTCTAATTCCTTTGCCGTGTACCCGGCTGCTATTAGTGCGGCAACGATCGATCCGGCACTGGTTCCCGCTGTACGCTTAAATGTGTAGCCTGATCTCTCAAGCACTTGTAATGCACCGGCAAAAGCAAACCCCTTGACGCCTCCTCCGGAAAAAACAATATCAATCAACACACCAGCTTCCCCCCTTACTTACCATTAAATGAGTATAGAAGCAAAATGAGACCTGAAGATTTTTATCTCTTCAGATCTCACGTGTTCATTCTTCTTCAGTGCGTTCTTTTATCTCAAATAATTGGCTCACGCGTTTGGGATCCTCTTCAAAGTACTGGACCACATCACCGATACGGTCAATTGAATCCCAACTGAGGTGATGCTCGATCCCCTCCACGTCTTTATAGACATTCTCTTCATGAACACCAATCAATTTTAGAAAGTCTTCAAGCAGTTCATGTCTATAAACTAATCGCTTCCCCATTTTTTTACCTTTTGGCGTTAAAATGAAGCCGCGATATTTTTCATAAATCAGATACTGATCCTTGTCTAGTTTCTGTACCATCTTAGTCACTGAGGACGAATGCACATCCAATGCTTCAGCAATATCCGAAACTCTTGCATAGCCCTTATCTTGAATTAACCAATAAATTCGCTCAATGTAGTCTTCCATACTCGGAGTAGGCGACATCGTGTCTCCCCCTAACAACTTCCGTTTTCACTCCCTCATGTTACTATAACAGCGCTTAAAAAACAAGGAATTACCGTAAACAAACGAGGCTCACCATTGCGCTACAAATTAAATATGGCTGTATCACACCTTTCATAAAATGGTACAAATCGTTATAATAAAACTTGAAATGAATTAGGAGGACGACTAGTCATGGGCTGGATTATATTACTCGCAATGATCGCCGCATATTTAGGCTATTTCTTTATCGCCAGATATTTACAGCGACGCTATCTTACCACATTGTCGGAAGTCGATTTTCGAGCAGGCTATCGTAAAGCTCAGTTAATTGACGTACGAGAACCTAATGAATTTAAGAACGGCCATATTCTCGGCGCAAGAAATATACCGTTAACCCAATTGAAAATGCGCCACACGGAAGTGCGACATGATATGCCGATCTATCTTTATGATTCTAATGGCACAAGAAGCGCCCGTGCAGCAGCCGTTCTAAAGAGAATGAACTACACAAATCTATTTGAGCTAGACGGCGGATTTAAAAAATGGAATGGTCGCATCAAGCAGGGTTAATTCCCGTAATTTATCATTCTTAACACGTCAAAAAGCACCTTCATGTCGAAGGTGCTTTTTGATTTACTATTCTTAGTGTTCTTCTTTCACGTAGCGCAGTACCGGGTGACGAGCTGCTTGTGTTTCATCTAATCGACCGATAACCGTTTTATGAGGTGCTTCTTGAACAATTTCAGGGCTGTTTTCCACTTCTTTTGTAATTGCGATCAAATGGTCGGCGAATGCATCCAAGGTTTCCTTAGACTCCGTCTCCGTCGGTTCAATCATCAACGCTTCATCAACAAGCAGTGGAAAGTAAATGGTCGGTGGATAGTAGCCAAAGTCAAGCAGTCGCTTTGCCATATCGAGTGTACGCACGCCTAACTTCTTCTGGCGGCTGCCTGAGAGCACAAATTCATGCTTGCAGAGCTGCTTGAATGGCGTTTCGAAGGCACCATTCAGACGTTTTAACAGGTAGTTCGCATTAAGAACAGCATCTTTGGAAACCTGGAAAAGTCCTTTGCCGCCCATCGTCCGAATGTACGCGTAGGCACGGACATTGATACCGAAGTTTCCATAAAATGCCTTTACACGGCCAATAGATTGCGGACGATCATTATCAAAACCAAAACTGCCATCATCCTTTTTCACGATCAATGGTTTGGGCAAGAAGGGTTCCAACTCTGCTTTTACACCAACAGGACCTGAACCAGGTCCACCGCCGCCATGCGGACCGGTAAATGTTTTATGAAGGTTGAGGTGTACCACGTCATACCCCATGTCGCCTGGTCTTGTCACACCCATGATCGCATTCATGTTCGCACCGTCATAGTACACCTTACCACCCGCGGCGTGAATAATTTCAGCAATCTCTTGAATATGAGTCTCAAATAAGCCTAATGTATTCGGATTCGTGAGCATGAACGCAGCGGTTGTCTCATCAGCGACACGTCTCAAATCATCCAAATCAACAAGGCCATTTTCATCGGACTTTACCGTTACCGCATCAAATCCGGCAACGGCGGCAGAAGCCGGATTTGTACCATGTGCTGTATCCGGAACGATGACCTTCGTACGTTTCACGTCACCATTTGCTTCATGAAAAGCCCGAATGATCATTAGACCTGTCCACTCACCATGTGCACCGGCTGCAGGTTGCAGTGTGACTGCATCCATACCGGTGATTTCCTGTAAATTTTCTTGGAGTCGATAGAGCAGTTCAAGTGCGCCCTGTACCGAATGTTCGTCCTGATACGGATGAATGTTCGTCAAACCGTCAAGACGTGCAACCACTTCATTTACCTTCGGATTATATTTCATCGTACACGATCCGAGCGGATAGAACCCATTATCGACGCCAAAATTTCTTCGTGAGAGGGCCATGTAATGACGGACAAGTTCCAGTTCCGAAACTTCCGGCCAATTTGGTTCTTCCTGCCGCAGATACACCTTATCAACCATATCCGAAAGCGGCGTTTCCGGTACATCGAGTGGGGGCAGGCTATACGCTGTCCGTCCTTCTCTGCTCCGTTCGAAAATGAGCGCCTGATTTTGATTATCCACCAATAATCCCTCCTAGAGCTTCAACGAATTGGTCAATCTCGTTTTTTGATCGCATTTCCGTCACAGCAATAAGCATTTTGTTATCCATTTGATCAAAAGATTTGCTTAAATCATATCCGCCAATGATACCCTTTTTAAGCAGCAAGTGATTGACCTCTGATACCGGTCGCTTGCAATCAACGACAAATTCATTAAAGTACGGCTGATCGGAACAAACAGAAACCCCATATTCTTTAAACTGCTTGGCAGCGTAATGTGCCTTCTGAATAGTTTGTTCGGCAAGTTCACGGATTCCTTTCTTGCCAAAGGCGTTCATCGCAACTGAAGAAGCCAAAGCGTTCAATGCCTGGTTCGAACAGATATTAGAAGTTGCCTTTTCACGGCGGATATGCTGCTCGCGTGCCTGAAGCGTCAGCACATAACCACGTTGACCTTGATCATCTACTGTTTCTCCGACCAAACGCCCCGGTACCTTGCGAATCAATTTTTTGGATACCGCAAAGTATCCGCAATGAGGGCCGCCAAACGATTCTGAAATTCCGAGCGGCTGACAGTCGCCAACAACAATATCAGCATTGAAGCTGCCCGGTGGCGTTAGAAGTCCCAAGGAAAGCGGGTTGCTTGTGACAATAAGTTGCGCTTTTTTTGTTCCATGAACGATTTGCTCAATTTCTTTTAGCGGCTCAATTTGTCCAAAGAAATTCGGGTACTGAACAATCACGCAGGCGGTTCCATCATCAACAGTAGCCTCAAGTGTTTGAAGATCCACAGCACCATTTTTTGCTGGCACAGTAACTACATCAAGCCTGCGTCCATGCGCATAAGTGGCGAGCACTTGACGATATTCTGGGTGAACGGTTTCTGAAACTACAATTTTCTTATTTCGTGTTACACTGCTCGAGAGCAGTGCCGCCTCTGCTAGCGAAGTTGATCCATCATACATTGATGAATTAGCGGCTTCCATCCCGGTTAATTCGCAAATTAATGTCTGAAATTCAAAAATCGCCTGCAATTCTCCTTGCGACACCTCAGCCTGATAAGGCGTATAAGCCGTGTAAAATTCACCACGGGAGATCACACTGTCCACGACAGAAGGAATATAGTGATCATAGATACCCGCCCCTAAAAATGAAGGGTAGTCTCTTGTGCTCACATTCTTCTTCGCGAGTCCGGCTAAGAAACGGACCAACTCCGGTTCGGATAACTTCGGTTCAAGTTTCAAATCTCCTTTAAAACGTATCTTTGCCGGTACATCTGAAAAAAGGTCTTCATCCGACTGCACGCCAATAACATTGAGCATCTCGCGGCGATCCTCTTCCGTCACCGGCAGATAACGAAACTCTGACATTTGATTTCCTCCTCAGCCTTTTTTATAGAAAGGTGTTTTAATTAGTTTGGCTTTTTTGCGCTTTCCTCGGATATCCACGTCAACCAAACCGCCGATTTTCGCAAATTCACTATTGATCAAAGCGAGTCCTAGATTCTTGCCAAGTGTTGGGGATTGAGTGCCGGTCGTCACTTCGCCAATCTTAGTATCACCCACATAAACACTATAATGTGTACGTGGAATTGCTCGATCAATCATTTCCAGACCGACTATTTTACGTGCTAATCCTTCTGCTTTTTGCTGTGCCAACGCTGATTTACCAATGAAGTCAGCCTCTTTGTTCGTCTTGACTGCAAAACCAATGCCTGCTTCCAGAGGGCTGATCGTTGCACTGAGTTCCTGCCCATATAAAGGAAGTCGCGCCTCGAAGCGCAGCGTATCACGCGCACCTAGCCCACAAGGAATGATCCCTTCTGGTTTTCCTGATGCAAGAATGGCGTTCCATAACTCTGGCGCTTTGTCCCATGGACAATAAAGTTCTAAACCGTCTTCCCCAGTGTAGCCGGTACGGGAAACGAGACAGGATACGCCTTCTAAAGAAACTTGATCAGCAAATTTAAAATGCTTTATTGATGTTAAATCGTAGTCGGTGATTTTTTGAACAATTGCGATAGCGCGTGGTCCCTGTACAGCAAGCAGCGCTATTTTACTTGACTGGTTAATCAATTCAAGGTCCTGAGGAGCATGTTCGGAGAGCCATTTGAAGTCCTTATCAATATTCGCGGCATTGACAACCAACTGATAGTTATTTTGACCAAGGCAATAAATCAACAAGTCATCGACAGTTCCGCCGTCTTCATAACACATCGCGGTATACAATGCATCCCCAGGGCGAGCTTTGGATACATCATTTGTCACCATTTTTTGAAGAAACTGTTCTGCTTTCTCTCCCTGAATCAAGAACTCACCCATGTGAGATACATCGAAAATACCCGCATTACTGCGCACGGCATTATGTTCTTGCTTTATTCCTGAGATCTGTACTGGTAATAGATAGCCGCCAAAGTCAATCAGTTTTACATCTTGACTTCTGTAAAAGTCGTAGAGCGGTGTTGTTTTCAAATCCGGCATTCCGTTCATTCCTCCCACTAAAGCTGTTCTTTGGACGTACCATTGAATGGATGTTAAAAAAGGACAGGGGAAGACAATTAGTTTGTCTTCCCCTGTCCTTATACCTGAAAGTTTATCGCTTTATCAGCCTAAGCTTCAAGCGGTATCCCCTTTGGTAGCCCCGTGGCACTCTCCAGAGGTGCGTCCGTCATGAGTCCTGTTTGCCTGAGAGATTCACTACTCGTTTGCTCCTTCGGCGACCGCATTGAAGCGGTCTCTCCCCATAACGTCATCCGCAATCCATTCAATTCAATCGTTTAACTCCAGATATTATCGTGCATACTAACAGTGTTATCCTACCATTATCTCAGTGATTTTAGCAATACTTTGTTCACAAAATTTTAACATATAAGGTGTCGAAAATGAAACCTCTTATCCAATTTGACAGAACTTGGCATGAAGAATTCTTCAAACGAATCGACGATGACGGTCCTTGGGCTAAATCCGAACTCTTTTCGCTTGCCTATCTCGCCGAAAAAGAGCGGGTCGTTCCCACATTTCACGGCTTAATCGCCCCAAAACGCCTTCCATTATTAAAGCTGCACCCCCATCAGGTAGAGACCGCCCGTATGGTCATTGAGGACATGCACGGCAAAGCGATTCTAGCAGACGAAGTTGGCTTGGGAAAAACAATTGAAGCAGGATTAATTATTAAAGAATATATGATTCGCGGACTTGTAAAAAAAGTGCTGATCCTTGTTCCCGCTTCTTTAGTACTGCAATGGGTATCCGAGCTCAATTCAAAATTCTATATTCCGGCAGTCGCTCAGCGCAAGGCTTATGTCTGGAGTCAGTATGACGTTGTCGTCTCATCTATTGACACGGCAAAACGTGAGCCCCATCGAGACATCGTTATGGAACAAAACTATGACCTAATTATTATCGACGAAGCACATAAGCTTAAAAATCACAAAACAAAAAACTATCAATTCGTTCAATCACTCAAGAAACGGTTTTGTCTCTTACTGACCGCGACACCCATCCAGAATAGACTCAATGAAATTTTTTATCTCGTCTCGCTGCTGAAACCAGGCTATCTTGGTGATGCCGAAAGCTTTTCAAAGAACTATAAATCGGGAATTCGCTCGGTTAAGAATGAACAAAAACTTAAAGCACTTGTCAATCAAGTCATGGTTCGCAATCGCCGTGAGGATACCGGCCTCCACTGGCCGAAACGAATTATCAAATCTTTTGATATTCCCTTTTCGCAGACTGAGCAAGCTTTCTATGATAGCCTATCAACGCTAAGAGAAAACGGAGTCGTTCAGCCCTTTTCACTACTTACACTACAACGGGAAGCATGCAGCAGCCGCGAAGCCGCATTTGCGACTCTAAATAAACTATACAAGTCGACTGCGACTCCGGTAAATGAACGACTTTGGCATCCTATTTTTAAGAAGTTAAACGCAATTGATCAGAACTCTAAAGCTGAAAAAGCGCTTGAATTGATTAAACATATTAACGATAAAGTGATTATTTTTACAGAATACCGTGCTTCACAACTCTATTTACAGTGGTTTTTAAAGAAAAACGGTATTTCATCCGTTCCCTTCAACGGTGGTTTCAGACGGAATAAAAAAGACTGGATGCGTATGCTTTTTCAGAATAGAGTTCAGGTGCTTGTCGCAACAGAAGCAGGCGGCGAAGGTATCAACTTGCAATTTGCCAGCCATCTGATTAACTATGACCTTCCATGGAATCCCATGCGGATTGAGCAGAGAATCGGCCGAATTCATCGTCTTGGTCAGGAAAACGACGTCCATATTTACAATTTTGCGACACGAGAAACGGTTGAAAGTCACATTTTGAACCTGCTCTATAATAAAATTCACCTATTCGAACAGGTCATTGGTGAACTGGATAAGATACTCAACCACATCGATTTACAAGATGTTGATCAGCAGATAGCTCATATCTTTGAGGAATCGGAATCAGACGGAGAAATTAAAATCAAGCTGGATAACCTGAGCAGTGTGATTAATTTTGAGCAAGAAAATAGTGCAGAGGAGGATCATCATGCAGCAAGCGGAAATTCGTGATTTTCTTGTTCGATTTTTCTCAAGTTCGGATTGTGAATTACTCCCTATATCCAACCCGTCCCAATTAAAGGTTAAATTAACCAAGCAAATGGATAAATTGTTAATGAATCGCCCGTTTTACTGGCATTATATTGAGCAAATTGGTCAGACACCGGAAACAGCAACCCTCACCTTCCGATTTACCGATCAAATTGATGAAGGCGAATTTGTCCACTTCGGTTCTCCGCGCCTTCATCAAATCTTCAATACGGCGGAACAACTCGGGCGCTATATCCGTCTTTATCAGGTCCTTGCGCCTCAATCTTCACCCGCGCTGGAACCGTGGCTTGGGATCAACATGAAGATTAGTTATCAGTGTGATCTGAAAAAAGATCGACTTATTTCGATGGGCCTTCAATTAATAAACGGAACACTAATCGAAGGCTTCCAGACTATGTTGACTAGGCTTGATCTCAATCAAAAATTGCCCAATTACTGCTATACCCTTAGTCCTCTAATTACGGTTAAGAGCGGAATTCAGAGAATCGAGCGCTTTATCGAATCAGAATTGGAGTCGGAACCCTCTGAATGGGCAGATCAGGCAAGTGAGCGGTGGGCCAAAGACCAGAACCTGCTCAATACCTTTTACGAACATCAGGATGAAAAGCCTGATCGTTATTTCCAGGAACAAAAAGCATTGAAGGAGCAATACCAACCGAAGATAAGCCTTCAATTAATTAATGTCGGTTTATTTTATCTGCAATCCTCTACGTTCCTGCCAGAATTGGTTAAAGACCATTAATCATGTGGAAAACCGGCAACAAAATGGAAAGAAACAAGAGAAGCACAAACCCACCGATTAAAATCAATAGAATGGGCTGGCAAAGTGACAAAAGCCATTTGGTTTGCTGTTCCATTTGGGTCATGAGCTGATCACTGAAGCGATCAAGAGCATTGCCTAACGAGCTCTGGAAACCGCCCTGTTCGATGATCATTATAAGTTCAGGCAGATAGTATACCGTTCCTTCGATGGCTGAATTCAACGGAACTCCTTGAATGAGCTTTTCGTTAATTCGTTTTGATTCTAATTTTAGAAAGGGTGACGTCCCTTGTTCAGACAAGATTTCAACGGACTGCTTAATTGTCAAACCGGAACGCAGCAATCCTCCGACTTGGAAGGCAAACTGATGTGTATAGTGTAATTTGATGAATCGCGTAAGGAAAGGAATGCGCGCTACTAAACGAATTCGATTTAGAAGGTCTTGATGCCGAAAAATAATTGTGCCTATAATAGCCAAAAGTACTAACCCGACGATCACAAGCAGTACCTGAACTACATGTTCCGCTAAATACAGCATCATTTTTGTTATGGCGGGAAGTTCAAGCGATAAAGAACGATACAGTTGTATGAAATTGGGCAAGAGAAAATGTCCGACCACAAACAGAACGATGGCTAATATCCATATAAGAAAAAGCGGATACCGAACCAGCCGACGCAATGTTTGGATGTAGCGTTCTTTGCGCAAAATCATTAGACCATTTTCGATCAAAGCTTCCGACAAGTGACCGCTGGCTTCCGCAAAATAAATTGAGCTTGTGACCTCCTTTGGAAATTTGTATTCACTAAGTGTTTCATGAAGTGAATTTCCAGCCTTCAATCGCTCACAAATCTGATGAATTTCAATACGGAGGACTGCCCTCCTCCGGTTAGCCAGTAAAGTCAATGCCGCATTCAAAGGATAGCCATACTTAAGCGATTCCCCAAGTTCAATCAAAAGCTGGGCTTGTTCACTCCTAGTCCATTTTTTCCGTGAGAACATCTGCTTGCCTCCTTACCGTATCCTCGGAGATCCAACCGGTTTCAATCCCCTCTTCAACATAATCTTCAATCGTTTTATAAGCTGACGGCGTGCTTCGTGTCAGTTTCCCCGACAGATAATCGTGAAGCGGCATACCCGCCAGAATTTCAAAGACACCGGTACGTTTGGGATGATGGCGATGAGGACAATTACCGGTACACGCTTGTCCGCAATTTGGGCATTGAATCGTCACCAATCGCTCAGCGATAACCGCTACAAGTGTCTCCTTTAGATCAAATCGGGGAATCCCTAATTCAGCCATTCTTTGCAAAGTTGCAGGCGCATTCGAGGCATGCACGGTAGACAGTACAAGATGTCCGCTCAGAGAAGCGCGCACAGCAATTTTTGCCGTCTCTTCATCACGGATTTCGCCAATCATCACTATATCGGGGTCATGTCGGAGAATAGCTCGGAATCCCTTTGCATACGTGAAATCGGCTTTTTCATTTACTTCCATTTGAATAAATGCATCATTTTTCTTCTCAATCGGATCTTCAATCGTGATCACTCGCGCATGGTAACGCCTTTGCAATGTAGAGAGCAATGTGTATAGGGTTGTTGTTTTTCCAGAGCCGGTAGGTCCGGAAATAAGGATCAATCCGTTCTCATAAGAAAGCAGCGAAGATAATCCGCGCTTTGCTTCATCAAACACAGTCAATTCATCAATGGGTAATTCGTTTCTTTGGGGAAGTATTCGAATAACAAGACTTTCTTTATTCGGAGTAGGCAGGACGGACATGCGTAAGGAAACAGGATCATGGTTGATGATTGCGCGCATCGCGCCGCTTTGAGGAAGACGATGCTCGCCAATATCCATTCCCGAACAAAATTTGAAGTGATTAATGATCCGCTCAGCAGACTCGGTGTCAAGTCTAACGAGTTCGTAAAGATACCCGTTAATTCTGAGCTCAACCAATGTGTCGCACATGCGAGGCGAGAAATGAATGTCTGACGCACCTGCGTTGTACGCTTGTTTCAGCATTTCTCGACTTTGCTCAACAGTTCCATTGTCTAAATTTTCCATATCATCACCTGCTTTCGCTTTGTTCAAGAAAACAGGCTTGTTTCCGAGATTCAGGGTTAACTAACTATTCCACACTCAGTTACTGCATCCCTTCTTTTTCATTATTTTAAAATGGAAAATAATCATTTTGATCCTTGATTAAGTAACGCGGCCGGAATAAAATAAGCGGAGATTTTCCGGCTATTTGCATCATGGTGCTTGTTTTACAGGTAAATAAGGGTAATTTTTCCGCTTATGCACGGAAAAGCCCTCTATTTTCACGTTTTTCGATGCGATAAGCGGAATTTTTCCGTTTATTTCTTAGATCCTGGATTCCCGTATCTCCACACTATGATTTTCCCGAAATTTTCAAAAAGGTTGATTACATGGGGATTTGGGGATATTTTTGCTTCCCTTTAACCTAGTGATGTGTTATAATTGCATCACTAGGTAGGTGGCTAAAAATGGCGATCATCAGGCAAAAAGACAAGCGTAGCGGACTCACCTATGCGTATGAATCGGAATCTTATTGGGATAAAGAGAAGAAACAACCGCGTTCAAGGCGTAAACTCATTGGACGTGTCGATGAAAAGACGGGAAAAATAATCCCTACAGACGGGCGAGGGAAACGACGCAGGCAAACATCCGAAGAAAAGCCCCAACGAGGTCCCACTCCCGTTGCTGAAGCAAAGCGTGTTTTTTATGGAGCCACCTATTTACTGGATCAAATCGGTGAACAGCTGGGACTTACCGAGGATCTCAAGGCCTGTTTCCCGAGGTATTATCAACAGATTCTGTCACTTGCCTATTATATGATTTTGGAACATCCGAACCCTTTGACTCGTTTTGAGAAGTGGGATCATTTACATAAGCATCCGTACGGGAAAAATGTGACGTCTCAGCGCAGCAGTACGGTTTTTTCATACATCTCTGAAGCGGGCAAGAACCAGTTTTTCTCACGTCGCAAGCAGCGTTGTCATGAGGATGAGTATTGGGCTTATGATACGACCAGTATCTCGAGCTATTCCGAAGTGCTCAAACAGGTCGCCTATGGCAAGAACAAGGAAGATGATCGTCTTCCTCAAATCAACTTAGCCCTCATCTTTGGCGAAACCAGCGGGTTGCCTTTCTATTATCGGAAATTGGCTGGGAATATTCCCGATGTCAAAACGGTTGTGAATCTTTTAGGCGATTTCAAAACCCTCGGTTTTGAAAAGGTCAAGCTGGTGATGGATCGAGGCTTTTACAGTGCGGCCAATATCAACGCTTTGATGAAGGAACATCTGAAGTTTTTGATCGCTGTCCGCACCTCATTATCTTGGGTGCGTCACGAGCTCGATCAAGTCTATGACACGCTGGATACCTTCGAAAATTTGGATGAGCAGTATGATCTTTATGCCGTGACGGTGAGGACGGACTGGGACTATACGCAGGATCGGCCATATAAAGGAGATACGCTCAAAGAGAAGCGCCGCGTCTATCTGCATCTGTACTACAATGTTGATCAGGCGGCTGAAGATCAGAAGAAATTTGATCGCAAGCTGATGCGCCATCATCAGGAACTGAAAACCGGCAAACGCATTCCGGAACATGAAGCCTTCTACAAAAAGTATTTCACGGTAAAATCAACACCAAAACGAGGTGTTCAAATTACTGTGAATCATCAAATGGTCGAGAAGGCTAAGCGGTACTACGGGTATTTCTCACTGATTTCCAATGAAAAAATGGATGCGATACAAGCCCTCGAACTTTATCGGGGAAAAGATCCCATTGAGAAGTGCTTTGGGGATATCAAAGAGCGGCTGAACTTGCGTCGCATGTTGGTTTCATCAGAAGCTACCTTAGACGGAAAGTTTTTTGTGGCTTTTGTTGGTTTGATCCTGCTTGCTCAGATTAAGAAAAAGATGCAGACCAAAAAACTTTTCAAAGACTACACGATTCAATCTTTATTCGATAAATTAGATGTGATCGAAGCCTTTGAATCCCCATGCCAGGCACTAAGGGTGGGCGAAATGTTGACCGCTCAGAAGGCTATTTATACGGCTCTAGATATCCCGCTACCTAGTGATGTGTAACGGGGATCCAGGTTAGATTGGGCGGCTTACCTAATCGTCCATCCGAATCTTATGACCATATCGTCGTACCGGCAAGGCAAAACGATATAGTTTCTTTTCTTATAAAAAATCTGCAAACACTTCTCACAACGCGCGGGCGGTTATCCCGAAAAGAGGGGCACAATATAACTTATACTGCGCTCCGATTTTTCTCGCTTGATTCATAATTTATGTCGCAAAAGAGGGCGTCTCAAAGTCAAAAACGGACTTTTGAGACGCCCTTTCATTTTAAATCACGCTAAAATTCATCGTTAGCAAAATGTGCTCATTACTTCATCCCGCATCTTTTCAAACTATCCCATTGATTTCTGATGTTCCCGTTCACCATTCTGCGTGAGTCTTTTAAGATCCTCTTGATGGTAACCGACAACCAATTGTTTCCCGTCGGTAATGATAGGACGCTTCAATAATTTAGGTTCATTGGAAAGAAGCTGAAGAGCTTCGCTAAGCGGCATATCATTCAAGTTGACCGTCAACTGCTTATACATTGCGCTGCGCGTTGCAAGTAAATCTTCAACACCCGATTTCGACAATTTAATAAGTTCCATCAATTCTTGAGCATCCGGACGATTTCGGAAAAGATGCCGTTCCTCATAACTTATCTGATGATCCTTCAGCCAGCCTTTTGTCTTTCTGCAAGACGTGCAGCTCGGATAGGTATAGAAGATCAATTTTCTCATCAGCTTCCCTCCTCGTAAACTAATTTAGTCCCTTTTCATTACTTTTACCCCATTTTTCGCGCACCCAAACTTTTTTTTAGAAAACTCGTCTTCGCCAAATTTCCGGATAACGTTTACCTCATCTACCTAAAGCAGGCTTGACCAACTATTTGACACCAAGAACTATAGCTACACTTCTAAACAGATTGTTGATGTTTTTCAATGACAATGGGGTTAAGTTTTGAACCAATAACCTTAGATCCGGGCGCAACATAGGTCTCTTTATCCATAATGACATTTTCCAGACAAGCGCCTTCACCAATGACACAGCCCTCCATAAGAATCGACCCCTCAATCTTCGCTCCCGCAGCTACGCTCACATTTCTAGAAAGAATCGACCGCCGAACGCTTCCATGAATCACGCAGCCATTGGCAAGCAATATCTCTGAGACTTCAGCATTTTGGCCATAGAATGCGGGTACCTCATTTTTTATTTTTGTGCTGATTCGATGATTCCCGTTTAAGAGGGCTGTGCGGTTCGCGTCTTTGAGCATATCCATATTTGCGTCATAATAAGCTTTAATCGATTGTACATTCTTCATGTAGCCGGTATATTTAAATCCGATTGTTGGAACTTCGGAAACTGATTGATGAAGCGCATCTCTTAAACGATAAAGATCATTCCCCGCGGTGCAGCATCGGATCAATTTTGCGAACAAGCGTGCATTCATAAGATAGATTTCCATATTCTTCGCTATCTGATCATCCTGTTGTTCTGCCTCGGATACAATTTGATTCACGCACCCGTCTTTACCAAACACAAGACTCGTCGATCGCAAGCCACTTGATTCCATTCGATGCATTTTTTTATAAACAACCGTGATCGCAGCTTTTTGCTCGAGATGATAACGCAAAAGGGCATTCACATCCAAATTGCACAACATCCTTGAGCCCATAATGAGTACATAATCTGCTCCAGACTTTTCAATAAACTCAAGATTGTCGTAATAATTTGAAAGGTCTTCTTTCACCCTGCCATATGTCGGCCGATCGATCGTCGGAGTGAAAAAGAAGAGACCGCCGCGCGTCCCGTCTAGATCCCAATCACTGCCGCTCCGTACATGGTCATAGATGGAACGCGATCGATCATTCATGAAAATACCGATCGAATCAGCACCTGCCGATGCAAGATTCGATAACGGAAAATCGATCAAGCGATATCTGCCGCAAAAGGGCAAACCAGCTACCGGACGATGCTCAGTCAAAGGTAATGTCGCGTCAATTGATTCGGATAAATTAATTACACCACAGATTTTCTGGTTATTCGTGATCATCAGCTCCAATCATCCATAGAATCCGGATAGTCGCGTTCATCCTAACCTTATGCATGGAATGCTGATACAGAACCACTTGTAACCTCTACGTATTAAAAAAAAGCCGAACATAATCTGAACGGCCTTTCTTATAAGTAATAATATGTTAATTCATCTAATATAGTTCTCCGGGTTGACTGCGCCATTGTGCGGCGGCGGAGTCCAGCTGCCTACATAGAGTTCAAAATGAAGATGTGAACCAAAGGATTCACCGGTACTGCCCATCGCTCCAATGACCTGTCCCTGCGAAACACTCTGTCCATCAGACACATTGATCGAGGACATGTGCGCATAAACAGTGGTATAAAGTTGTCCATTAATAAAATGCGAAATCATAACACAATTTCCATAACTTGATGAGTTGTAAGCTCTGAAGACGATACCATCTGCTGCCGCGTGAATTGGTGTGCCGGAACTATTTGCAATATCAATCCCAGGATGAAATCCATTGTCGAAAGAACGATAACCAAACCCTGAAGAAATATATCCTGCCGCTGGTTTAATAAAATTTGTCTGCGTCGTTTCAGTTGAATTGTTCGTTGACGATACCGTTTCTGCGGAGGTTTTCGGATTGCTTTCAACCGTGACCTGCTGACTGGAATCTGGTCTTGCCGCTTCGACTTTTTCCTTCTTTGCCTTTTCCTTCTCGGCCTTTGCTTTAGCTTCTGCTTCTGCACGCGCTTTTTCTCGTGTCTGCTGTTCGGCAAGATCAGCCAATTGCTTTTTGATGACTGCCTCTTGCGCATTCAGAATTCCTGTCTGTTCATTTGAGGACATGACGGTTTTTTCAATATCGGATGCTTGACTCTTCAATTCCTCAAGCAAACTTTGCTTATTATCGTTTTCTTGATCAAGGTTTGTCTTCATTGTCTGCAAATTATGCAGCCCGTTTGTTGTCTGAACGAGAACCGCTTGAAGTTTCTTCTTCTTTGTCACTTGATTATTTTTATCTTTTTTCTGATCAGTTATAATTCGATTGTCCTGATCAGTGATCGTTTTTAATGCAAGCATGCGATCCAGGAAATTGCCGAAGCTCCTGGACCCCATCAGTACGTCCAAGTAACTAACCGCCCCGCCATTCATATAAATGGAGCGCAGTCTCCCCTTCAATAATTGCCCGCGAATTTTAATACGATTGTCAATCTTCTTGATCGCTTGTTTGAGTTGAATGATATCCTTCTGATTTTGCCGGACTGTTTCTTTTGTGCGATCAATTTTTACATTCATTGAGTTAATTTTTTTCTCTGAGGCTTTAATTTTATCGACTACCGAATCCTGTTTTGTCTGGTTTTCAGAAAGCTTCTTTTTGGAGGACGTCAATTTCTTTTTGTTATTTTGCTGTTGGTTCTGAACGTGATTTAACTTGTCGTTAAGCTGAGCTTGAGTATTCGCAAAAGCCGCCCCACCGTCAACGCCCAAAATCAAGGAGCAGGAGAGACATACTGCGCCGATCACTTTCATCTTTGTTGTTTTCAATCTACCGGACTCCTTATCCATGCTCAGCAAGCATATACCGATTATAAATTCAGGTTACACATATCTATAAATCTTTCGAAATTCAACACTATCCCTATTATACCAACACAGTTCATGTTTTTCCGACAAAATTAGGTTACATATTCGTTTCGGTTGAAATATTTACTAGATTAATAGGTCTAAAGTAACGTTAGAAAAACCGGGCAAAAAGCGCCCGGTCCTTAATCTCCAGCCATGTGTGATGGTTTTGTGTCTTTTCAGTGCTGAATCGCCGCTTCGGTTACTCGCTTGCCGCGGGCGCACCGCGAGCCTCCTCAAACAGGCAGAAATCTGCGGGGTCTCGCCGGCACCTAATCCCGCAGGCGCCCTCGTACCTCCGCTTTGATTCTCGGCCAAGACACTGGTCTATTGGTTTGAAAACGTGCAAAATAATAAACTTTCTTTACTTGCAAAAAAAAGTCTCCGCTTACGCGGAGACTTTACGATGTTTCTTCTATTGATTACTAGAGCTGCTGATCATTAATAGCCAATACTGCGATCCACACTATTTTCCAGCTGTTGTCCGTTGCTGAATTTTTCCAGGTTTCTTATGATCAAGTCTGTTCTTTTCTTATATTTCCCCGGACCGGCACCTAATGAATGTGAGGTGATCAAGACATTGGGAAGATCCCATAGACGACTTTCTTTCGGAAGCGGTTCTTGAGCTGTAACGTCAAGTGCCGCTCCTCCGACTCTGCCCGATTCCACGGCTTCAATCAAAGCATTCTCATCTACTGTGCCTCCGCGTCCGACATTAATAAAAATAGTGCCTTTTTTCATGTAATTAAAGTACGTTGTATTAAACAATTGTTCCGTTTCCTTAGTTAAGGGAAGTACATTAATAACAAAGTCCGACGCACTCAATACCTCTTTAAACTTGCTCAAATCGAAAACGGCGTCCGCGTCCTTCGGTACCTTACCTGCCGTTCTTTTTACTGCAAGTATCCGTGCACCGAACGCTTTTAAACGATGCGCGATTTCCGAACCAATGTCACCATAACCAATTATCGCGACTGTTGATCCGTCAATTTGCAAGCAATGATCACTTAAATTCCAGAGATGGCGTTCCGTTTGTCGTACGTATAGTGGCAATTCTCTTGTCAAAGCAAGAACCAGCGCTATGGTGTGCTCTGCGCCTAATACACCAAAAACACCGCTTGAATTTGTGAGAATCACATCATTCGCAAGGTCAGGATGGCGCGCAAAATGATTCGCTCCTGCACTTGGGAGCTGCAGCCAGCGCAAATGCGGCATCTTTTGAAGCAATGCACTTGATGGTCCGCCAATGAACGCCACTGCATCCTCAATCGACACATTTTCCGGAATGGTGTCATTCATTAGTTCAACAAATTGAAACTGGTTCATATAGTTCTCTTTCAGCTGCTTTAATTCAGCTTGCGGCAAATAAAACTCATCATCGAAACCGAAAACAATCTTCTTCAACTGCAATCACCCGTCTTCCTATCTTAATCATTCACCTATAAGTATAGTGAAAACGAAAATCGATAGCTATTTAAAGGCTCGATCAGTAGTTGAATGAAAACGATACTAATTTTGCATTATTAAATAGTGAATTTCACTAGAGTTTTCAGTCTGTTTTCATTGACAGAATAGGCAAAAAACGACTAATATATAGTTCACGACTTGATCGCTTTTATAATTAGCTGCTTAGGAAAAGGTACGTATTAAGGAGAGAATGCAAATGGCACTTCAATTAGTATCAAGAATCGCTCCACAAGAATACATTTCAGAAGTTGGTGCGTATGATCGACTTGTATCCGCACTCAAAGCTCGTTTCATCAAACGTGTTCTTTTTCTTCATGGAACAAAATCAATGGCGAAGGCGGCTGCCTATCTGCCTGATCTTTCAAAACAGGGAATTAAAGTTGTTGATGTTGTTTTTAACGGTGAATGTTCAAAAAATGAGATTCAGCGAATGATTGACTTGATAAAAAACGAGAAGCTTGACGCGATCGTTGGTCTTGGCGGTGGAAAAGTATTAGATACCGCAAAAGCTGCCGGATATAAAGCCGGAGCTGTTCCCATTATTTTGCTTCCAACGATGGCAAGTAATTGTGCCGCATGGTCCTGCCTATCCGTATTGTACAAAGATGACGGCGAATGCATCGGTCACGAAATTTATCCAACGCAAACGAGCCTCGTCCTCATTGACCCACGTGTGATTTTAGACTCGCCAATCGACTATTTCGTTGCCGGCGTAGCAGACACCATCGCCAAGTGGTATGAGTCCGACCTGCTCTTGCAACAAGCAGATCGTAAAAGTCTGGCTCTTTTCTTCTCCCGCGAGGCTGCGCGGCAATGCCTTGAAATCCCCCTGAACTACGCAGAGAACGCCATTCAAGACATGCGAGACGGCAAGCTCTCCGATGATTGGATTCAGGTCATGGAAACTAACATTATGGCTAGCGGTCTTGTTGCGGGATTTGGTGATGAATACGGACGCGCGACGGCTGCTCACGCGGTGCACGACGCGTTGACAATCAGGCAGGAAACCCATCATTTGCTTCATGGCATCAAGGTTTCGTATGGCGTTATGGTTGAGCTCGTGATTGAAAAGAACTATGCGGAAATGAAACGTCTGCTTCCTTTCTATCGAGCGCTCAATCTCCCAGTTACTCTCGGAGATCTCTCTTTAGGAGGATTGACCAACGATGAGATTCGAGAAATTGCCGTAGCGGTATTAAAGCCAACATCGCTCATCCATATGCATCCAATGAAATGTACCGTTGATACGGTTTATCATGCGATCATTGAATTGGAAGAATGGGCAAATCAGAATGCGATTAAATGAGCAAACAGGAGCGAATGAGTTATCCGCTCCTGTTTTTTTATTCACTCTTTTCAATTGGGAACCAGCCGCTTCGCGTGGTGATGATCGACCATAAGCGATCCGGAACAACGAGTTCACGCTGCGCGCTTAGATCAAGCGCGCTTTTGATTAGGTCAATCTTACCTGTGCGAACCTTCTCCGTCCAATCGGGATCAATAATCGCCTCACGACCAAGTGCGATCAGATCGGCTCCATCGCCTAATCCGGAAACAGCCTGATCAGGAAAATGAATTCCGCCAACGGCAATCAATGGAACTCTGCCGTGTATATGTGCGGACAACTGATGGACGATTGTTTGGTCATCTGATTGGTGTCCGTGAGGCAAGGAGCTGATGTCACCTTGAGAAACATGTAGGTAATGGACACCATGTTCGATTAAACTGTCCACAAGCTTCAAGGTATCCTGCAAATCATAGCCTTTATCATGAAACATCTCTTCAGGAGAAAATCGGTAACCGATAATGAACGAATCATCTGCATATGTCTGCGCAATAGAGCGCACCTCATCAAGAATCGCAATGGGAAAGCGCAGCCGTTTCTCAAGGCTGCCGCCCCATGCATCCGTCCTCTTATTAAAATGTGCGGAAACAAATTGCTGAATTAAATAATGATTGGCTCCATGAATTTCAACGCCGTCAAATCCCGCTCGAATGGCTTGCCGCGCGGCGATCCCGTATTCTTCGATGACTGTTTCGATCTGTTCTTCAGTCATTGATTCAGGTACTTGATTCGGATCCGAGTAGGAAGGTACAGCGCTCGCGCTTAACGTTTGTCCGAAGAGCGTCCATTCTTTTTTTGCTTCGCTTCCCCCATGGTGAATTTGGAGAATCGCTTTAGCTCCTCCGGATTTCATTGCTTTTGCCATTTTTTTCAATCTCGGCAGTACAGCATCATCAAAGGCGATGAACTGCCGATCAAAGGCAACTCCTGTTGGAGATACAGCAATACACGCAGAGATGAAGAGACTGGAAAGTCGCGCGCGCCGCTCGTAATAAGCGATTTCTTGATCGGATACCGTTCCATTGATATTGCCTGACCAAGTAGTCATTGGAGCAATCGCCAACCGATTATCTAAACGTACGCCATTTGGTAATTCTAGTGATTGAAATAAAGGATCAAAGGCACTCATGAACAACAGTCCTTCCATTGTTATGTTTTTTCTCTCTCAAATAAAGATAGCCGCACTAAAACTTATTAAGTTTCATCTTCCCGCATGTCTTCCGTATTATTCACTCAGTTCGAGTTCGACCGGGCAATGATCCGAACCGATGACATCCCGAAGAATTTTCGCGTCAACGATTTGACTTTTCAACCGCCGAGAGGTAACGAAATAATCAATTCGCCATCCAATATTTCTCTGTCTGGCATTGAATTGAAACGACCACCATGAATAGGCACCTGTCTGTTCCGGGTAAAGCGAGCGATAACTATCAACAAAGCCATTGTCTAGCAACGTAGTAAAATCATCACGTTCTTGCTGAGTAAATCCGGAGTTGCCATTGTTATTTTTAGGATAAGTCAAATCAATCTCCTGATGGGCGACATTCAGATCCCCGCAAAAAATGACCGGTTTGATTTGATCCAAACCCTTTATGTAATTGGTGAATGCAGCCCCCCACTCAAGCCGGTATCCTAGTCTCGTCAGATCACGCTTCGCATTAGGTGTGTAGACAGTGATTAGGAAATAGTTCTCGTATTCAAGCGTTATTAAGCGTCCTTCTTGATCATGTTCTTCAATGCCCATCCCATAGGTTACATTCAAAGGTTCATTTTTTGTAATGATCGCTGTGCCAGAATAGCCTTTGCGAACCGCATCATTCCAATATTGATAATACCCGGGCGTATCAAACTGAATCTGATCCTGATGCAGTTTCGTTTCCTGAATACAGAACGCATCGGCTCCGGTTTCCTGCAGCCATGCGTACACATCCATCTTTCGTTGTAATGCGCGAAATCCGTTAACATTCCATGAGATAAATTTCATTGTATTCTCCTTAATCAGTCATGTTCCTGCACTATGTCAGGTTTAATCCATAATTTACTGAAATCAGCCCAACCGAACGCATTAAGCCGAATACCTTCCAAAGCCGAATGAAACGTAATTTCTCGGCAGTTGTGATACATAAAGATTAGTAGTTTTTCATCCTTTAAATAGTCTTCAAGTTGATGAAAGACTCTGCACTTTTCCGCTTGATTGCTTACTTGAAGAAATTGATCAATGAAAAGGTCAATCCGATACGCTTGTTCGTCATTGATCATTCGTCGAATTAAACTGCTCTCATCCCGAAACAAGTGAGCGATACCAAGTTCGATATTTTCTTCCAGTACCTCTCCGCCGAGTACCAAATCCGCATCCTGAATAAGCTGCTCACTATAGAAATCGGTCATCGACAATGGATAGATTTCAAAAACAATTCCGCTTTGAGCTGCTCGTTCCTGAATCCATCGCGCATCCATTTTCACTGGATGGTGGTCAAAATAGTAGAATTTAAGCATCTCCCCATCATAATGACTGCGGGAAAGACATTGCTTTACTTGATCATCTGTAACAGTTGGGCGCAGCGATTCTCCTGACTCCATTTCAAGAAAACTAGTCGCGATTCGGGTGCGGTTGCCGCCTAGTACACGAATCATCGCTTGACGATCAATGAGCAGATCGATTGTCTTTCTAAACCAGTAATCCTGCTGCGGCCCTCTTTTTTTAAAATTAAACATGATATAATTGCTTCCAATATCCTCATGAATTTCCTCATGAATGGCCGACTGTCGCTGCGTATTGGGGACATCATAAATTTTCTGCGAGCTGATCAGATCAGGTGCATAATAGAGTTCAACGCGATTCAACAATGCACGTACGCTGAAATAATCGGCAAAACGATCAAGAACAAGCTGCTGACTCGTGTATTTTACGATTTTAAAAGGCCCTGTTCCAATGATATGCTTTGGATCAAACCCAACATCGGCAGAAAGGATTGCAAGATTTAATGAACTAAAAAAGAGCAAAGCCGGTGTCGGTTCGGTAAAAGCAATCGTAAACACATAAGGATGAACTGCTGAAACATG
Source organism: Sporolactobacillus caesalpiniae (assembly GCF_040513385.1). NCBI lineage: Bacteria > Bacillati > Bacillota > Bacilli > Caryophanales > Sporolactobacillaceae > Sporolactobacillus > Sporolactobacillus caesalpiniae. The sequence goes on along the minus strand of NZ_JBEVCB010000001.1, from coordinate 641,309 downwards.
GCTCATTGATCGAAAATACCATCGGCACGGCACTTGATTCGCCGGATTGCAGATACGCCTAATGGTGAATAATACGTCTTTAGAAGACAATTCTTTGCCATGATGAAAGGTAACTCCCTTGCGAAGATAGAACGTCCACTTCTTTCGATCTGATGACGCCTCCCATGAATGAGCGAGATGAGGCACAAATGTATTCGACTCTAGATTATAGTTTACTAAACAATCAAATAGCTGCCGAGCAATATGAGATTCACTGGTGATTGCGGCAAAAGCGGGGTCTAGAGTCGCTAACTGCCTCCTCATCGGAATACGAAGAATGTCGCGTTCATGCGTTTCTTTTTTTTCCGTTTGATACCCAAATTCCTGTGTTATCCTTTTGTAGCAATGATCCGCCAAGGATTCTGGTAATGCGTGTGATTGAATGAATTTAAGCGCTTTATCTAATTGTTGCGTTTGAACAAGCGTGCTGATCTGCTCATCAACGAACAGATCGAGCTCCTTTAGAAATAAGATCTGTGATTTATTTCCACGCCCTAATCCGCTCGTCCAACGAATCCAATTCAGATCTTCCATTTTGTGAATGACCAGCTTCGCGTTGCGTTCCGAGCAGAAAAAGACAGCTGCACATTCACTGATACTTGCCTCCACTTGCTTTTGAAATCCATGAACTTTAGCTAAGTACAGCTCTGTATAATAATCGATCGCATTCACTCGATCACCCTCTTTCATTCCCTGGCTCCATTGTACTCGACTTAGTTCATAAAAAAGGGGAAATTAATTATTCTATTCTACACTTTTTTCATGATTTATTTTATAGAACAATAGTCATACAGCTTCACAATCACTAGGAGATGACCGAGATGAACACATTCATGGAACTGCATCCCAATATTAGAATTAGGCTTCTGACCTCTTTCATTTCGCGATTCGTTGGAAATATGGTTTTCCCGTTTATGGCGATCTACTTTGCGAAGGAATTCGGTACAGCCATGGCCGGTTTTCTTTTACTGCTCAATGTCATCGCTTCATTGATCACAAGCTTTTTTGGTGGCTACATTTCCGATCGCTTCGGAAGAAAGCAGGTCATGATCCTTGCACAAGGGATTCAAATTGCTGCGTTTACCATCATGTCCGCGGTTAACTCACCTTGGATCCTGTCACCGGGAATCACGTTCGCGATGATGCTGCTTCAGAGCATCAGCAGCGGTTTAATGAATCCGGCTGCAGAAGCAATGCTCATTGACGTAAGTACCAAAGAAAATCGGCAATTTATGTACAGTGTCAACTATTGGTCGGTCAATCTTTCAATCGCCGCCGGCACGATTATCGGCGGTTTATATTTTAACAGCCATCGATTCATGCTGTTTGTCATTTTAGCGTTGACTTCAGTTTTTGTTTTTGCACTGCTCGCTTTTTTTATACACGAAAGCCATCGTCAGAGTTCGACGCAAAACCAGGCGACATCTGTAGTTCAGCTCTTAAGAGATATGGGAAAGAGTTACAAAATCGTTACGTTGGACCAACGTTTTCTTGTCTTTTGTCTCGCTCATCTGCTGATCCTCTCGCTTGAATTTCAAATGAACAATTATATTGCGATTCGGCTTTCACAAGAATTTCACACACTAATCCTGAACCAATCCGTTAACGGCCTGAAATTGCTCAGCTGGCTGCGCGTGGAAAACACACTGCTCATTGTCGTTTTCACTTTGGTTGTCAATCAATGGATGAAGCATTACCGCCCGAATCATGTCCTCTTCGTCGGTCTTGTCCTGTATAGTTCAGGTTATATAACACTCGCATTCAGCAATCATTGGCTGTTGCTCGCGTTTATGCTCCTTGTATCTTCCTTGGGTGAACTTATGTATGTGCCGAACTGCCAAACCATGCTCGCATCAATGGCTCAGGAAAATGTACGTGGCGCATATATGGCTGTTTACGGACTTGTTTTTCAAGGGGCAAAAATAATGGGTTCGCTCGGTGTTATCATCGGCGCGTTTCTCCCTTCCTATGGAATGGCGATTCTCTATATCCTCTTCAGTTGCACCGGTATTTACTGCTTTTATCAATCGATCCACATGAAGCGCGGACATCGCAAACAAAAACCAGTTCAAAATGTAACCTTATAAAAGTTTATTAAAGCTGGAGGAATGGTGATGAATTTTATCCTTCTTTTCGGACCGCAGGCTGTAGGAAAAATGACTGTCGGCAAAGAACTAGCAAAGATAACTGATCTGAAGCTCTTTCACAATCATATGACCATTGATTTACTTGTCCCCTTGTTTGGTTTTACGCCGGAGATGTGGCGACTTTGCCACATGTTTCGAAAGGAAATTTTCAAATCGGCTGCTGCAAGCGGCATGAATGGCATCATCTTCACAACCGTATGGGCATTTAGTGAACCCGAAGACTGGACGCATGTCGATGAAATGTGCCGAATTTTCCGTGCGGCAGGCGCGACGATTTTCTTTGTTGAATTGGAAGCAGATGTCAACGTGCGTCTGGAACGAAATCGAATGCCGGACAGACTTGCGGAAAAACCGACCAAGCGCAACATTAAGCAATCTGAGCAAAATTTACTTGAATCAATCGGTCACTATCGTTTGAATTCTCAACCAGGTGAAATAAGAGAAGCAAATTATTTAAGGATTAACAACACAAATATGAGTGCGGCACAAGTTGCGCAAAAGATAAAAAACACGTTCCATTTGTAATCAATAAAAAAAGCCCCGGTGAAGCGGCAGTCCGCTTCCCGAGACTTTTTTTATTGATTTACTTACCGCTGAATTCCTCTGAATAACTATTCAACAGATTATGTTTGGCATTCCAAACATTCCAAGAAAGATCCACGAAGTATTGGTGCGGATTTTCAAAACGCAGCACTTCCGCCCATTGACGTTGTACCTGTTCCTGTGCAAATTCACGTATTTCCCTAACGGAAGGATTCTGATAACACAGTTTACCATGATTATAAATCTGTTTCCGAAGCAGCTCCGCCTTGTAGCGTTTCAGTCTCTTCTTTTTCCATGTAAACACAGGGTCAAATAAAGTAAGTGGTTTTGATTCATCAATCGTCTCCGAATCGTCGCAAATCAAATCGGCAATCGCTTTATCCGCATCTTTATCATAAATGCGATAGATCTTCTTGAATCCTGGATTCGTAATTTTTTCTTCATTTTCACTAATTTTAATTCGAGGAATAATCTTGCCGTTCTTCTCAACAGCGACCAGTTTGTAGACGCCGCCAAACACCGGTTCCGAACGCGCGGTAATCAGCCGTTCGCCAACGCCAAAAGAGTCGATCTTCGCGCCTTCAGCAAGTACATCTTTAATAATATGTTCATCAAGTGAATTCGAAATGACAATGACCGCTTTCGGGAACCCGGCGTCATCCAAAGCTTTTCTGACCTTTCTCGTCAGATAGGTAATGTCCCCGGAATCAATTCGGATACCCAACGGCTCATGGCCTTTCTCCCGTAATTCCTTAAAAACCTGAATCGCGTTCGGAAGACCCGATTTCAGGACATTGAACGTATCGATCAGAACAAGACATTGATCCGGATAGGCATTTGCCCAAGCCCGAAATGCTTCCAGTTCACTGTCGAAAAGTTGAACCCAGCTATGCGCCATTGTTCCGGATACCGGAATATCAAACATCATCCCTGCCAGCGTGTTAGCCGTCGCCGCACATCCGCCAATCACCGCCGCTCGAGCGCCATAGATCGCGCCATCATAGCCCTGTGCGCGTCTAGAACCGAATTCCATAACGGGCCGATTTCCGGCAACGCGGCAGATTCGATTCGCCTTCGTCGCGATCAGCGTCTGATGGTTAATCGTGACAAGAATCATCGTCTCCAAGAGCTGTGCTTGAATAGCCGGCCCTTTTACAGTCACAAGCGGTTCATTTGGAAATACCGGATAGCCTTCGGGAATTGCCCATACATCACATGAAAATTTGAATGTTGAAAGATAATCGAGAAACTTCTCTGAAAAGGTATTTGTTGAGCGCAAATAATTAATATCGTCTACAGTAAACCGGAGATTTTCGAGGTATTCAATCAGCTGCTCCACTCCGGCCATAACACAATAACCGCCGCCGTCAGGAACTCTGCGGAAATACATATCAAAATAAACAATCTGGCCGCCTACCCCTTCTTCAAGATAGCTGTTCCCCATTGTTAGTTCATAAAAATCAACCAGCATAGTGAGATCTCGGTCATTTCTCACGTCAAACCTGGATTCCATGGTCTCGTTTCCTCCAATGTGTCGTTTATGTATTTTCTAAGGGATATATTGAATCGAGTATACTATTGACGAACAATCTTGTAAACTGTGGCTCAATTTTAATATTCTGGGCCGATGTCGCTATACTAAGAACTAAGTGCTCAAATAGTTGCCCTGCAAAATAATTTAACGCAATCTTTAGCATGGGTTTATGTTTTCTCAATAACGATACATTACTATATAATAATAGAAGAAGCACATTGAATTGATCAAAAAATGAAGACCATTGTCGAATAGATATCGTGGTAACACCATTTGATAAAGACTGGACGCGTGCTCCATTAGGAGGTGACTAATCGTGCAACCCATGAATGAACTATATGAAATGGAATGCCGTATTTTCAGGAAAATTAATCAGCATTTCGAACGGAAAATGTGGAATGCATATTTTCGAACCATTACTAATATCGGCGGCGCCGTATTGGAAATATTGCTCGTTTTATTTCTGTTAATCTTTGCACATGGGCAGTTACGTTTGACTGCCGTCGCATGCGCAGTGTCCTTAGCACTCAGCCATATTATCGTTCAAATTTTTAAGAAATGCTTTCCAAGAAAACGTCCTTATTTAATTCTTAATGGAACGAACCATCCAATTAACGCATTACAGGATCACTCATTTCCATCGGGGCACACTACTGCAATATTTTCAGTTATTATACCACTTATTCTGCTTCACCCGTCGCTATGTCTGATTTTGCTCCCTGTGGGATTCAGCGTCGCTGTTTCACGCATCTTCCTCGGATTGCATTACCCGTCAGATGTCTTAGCGGGCATGCTGCTTGGCAGCGTTACAGGCTATATTTGCTTCTTGAAAATTGTCCTGCCGTTCTAACCCCATAGACATGCAAAGCAGCTGATCAAAATTGATCAGCTGCTTTGTTTTTGCAATTTATCCGGCAAAATAAGTCGCCACTTCTTTCCTCTGGTGAGCAGACGGTTGTATACTTGGAGGAGATCAAAGTTAGGAGGGGAAATCGTGATAAAACTGATTGCTATCGATCTGGATGGAACATTGCTCGATGACAAGAAACAAATATCCGATCGAACACAGACTGCATTGAAAGCAGCCAAACAAAAAGGGGTTAAAGTTGTTTTATGTACTGGTCGGCCGCTTCTCGGGATTGAAAGCTATTTGAAACTTCTCGGACTTACTGATAAAGGAGATTTTGCGATCACATACAATGGCGGACTCGTGCAGCAAACGCATTCAGGTGAGGTCATCTCCGAGAAAATTTTGACACGTGACCAGCTTCTCTCAATCTATGATCTGAGCCGGGAGCTTGACGTGCCCATGAACTTCATCGATTTGAAACAGGTCTACTGCCCTCCCTACCCTGAAAGCAAGCCATCTTTATATGGCCAGATCATGAAGGCGCTTCCTTTCACTGATATTAAGATGGATCGCATTTCTGACTCGTTCAAAGCAAACAAAGCAATTTTCTGCGTGAGCCAAAAGATATTGGATGCTGCAATCAGTCAAATTCCATCTAGCTATTATGATCGTTTTACAATTATGAAATCCCGACCGTTTTTACTTGAAATCCTGAACAAAGAAGTGGACAAAGGCAAAGGCTTGCAAGCGCTCGGCGGATTCCTCGGGATTGCGTCTGAGGAAATGATGACCTTGGGTGATGAAGAAAATGACTTGGCAATGATTGACTATGCCGGCCTAGGTGTTGCGATGGGAAACGCAATCGAGCCTCTGAAACGGAAGGCACAGTTTGTGACACGAACTAATAGAGAAGACGGTGTTGCCTACGCAGTGGAAAAATTTGTATTGAACTAAACAATCCTCCATTTTTGATACCTGCCAAAGGTATCTTTTTTTCTTCACGGAAGACGTAAATGCCAGTATAATAAAATTATTACGTTCTGAAATGGGGAAGATTTTTTGAAGAAAATTCTTGTTTTGGCGACCGGGGGCACCATCGTTTCAACCGTACAGCAGAACGGACTTGCTCCCGGTCTTACCTTGAATGAGCTCGCTCATTATTTTACAGATCATCACCAAATAGATACGACAATCTCTTTTAAAATATTAATGAATAAGGACAGCACGAATATGCAGCCTGAAGATTGGTTAACGATCGCGCGTGCTATTCAAGCGAATTGCGATAAATTCGATGGTTTTATCATTACACACGGAACAGATACAATGGCTTACACTGCCTCAGGTCTTTCCTACTTGCTTCTCGGAATCGATAAGACAGTCGTGATTACCGGATCGCAGATACCTGTAAGTTTTAAGAAAACAGACGCAACTAAGAATATCAAAGACGCACTCACCTTTGCTGCGCATTCTGATCTACCCGGAGTGTTTGTCGTTTTCGACGGAAAGGCAATTTTGGGAACACGCGCCATTAAAATGAGAACAAAGAGCTATGATGCGTTCAAAAGTGTCAATTTTCCATATATCGCTTCGATCAGTGATGGTAAGATCACGGTGGACTATCGGCCGCAACTTGAATCCATACCGTTCCAAAGCAAGATGGATCTCTGTCCCGATGTTTTTTTATTGAAGGCATTTCCTGGTCTAACGCCTCAATTTTTCGATTTTATAAGTGAACACACAAAAGGATTAATTATCGAAAGTTTCGGAAACGGTGGACTTCCGTTTGAGCAACGTGACCTTGTTTCCGGCGTTCAAAAACTTGTTCAGAGTGGTTTGCCTGTTATCATAACCACGCAATGCCTCGAGGAAGGACAGAATATGGCCCTGTACGAAGTGGGTAAAAAGGTTTCTGAAGCCGGTGGAATCACTGCCGGTGATATGAATACCGAGGCAATTGTCGCCAAGCTCATGTGGATTCTCGCAGATACATCCGAACCGGCGGAAATTAAACGCAGACTTCAAACACCGATCGCGCACGATCTAAGTTACGTATAAGGTTCTACATTTTATTCCCAAACGAAAAAAATCGCCCCCATAGTGTAGGAGCGATTTTTTGATTTAACTATAGTTCTTTGAATGACGCATTTCCATTAATTGCAAAGTTCTTTTCTTGAAATGTATTTATTATCCAATGTAAAGCTCCACATACTCATGAAAGCAGCCACTAGAACCATTAATGCACCAATCCATGTTGTGTTGATCAGTCCAATATGCGTAACAACTTGTCCCCCAATCAAGGATCCAAGCGCTACGCCACCATTGAATGCCGAGATGTTGATCGCTGAAGCAACATCCACACCTTCTGGAACAAGCCGTTCAGCCAGGACAACAGCATATAACTGCAGTCCAGGCACATTCATAAAAGCAAATAGTCCCATGAGAACGACCGTAAGCACACCTAACGTTTTAAACGGAGCTGTGAAGAATAGACTAAATAGTGCCACCGCCTGAAAAAAGAACATGTAGATTAACGCTTTCATCGGGTTATTATTCGATACTTTGCCGCCAAATGTATTTCCGACAGCAATGGCAACACCGTAAACAAATAAGATCAAGGCAACAGAGGTTGGTGAGAACCCTGTGACCTTCTCCAAAAGTGGCGATAGGTACGTGAAAACAACAAATGTCCCACCGTAACCAAGCGCCGTGATCGCAAATACAAGTAACAGCGGTCCGGTTTTGAGCAGTTTAAATTGATCCCTGAATTTCATGCTCGGCGACTTCTTCAAGTTTGACGGAACGAGCAGACCGTTTGCAATCAGCGCAAGAAGGCCAATCGCGACAATAATGATAAAAGCAGCTCTCCAGCCGAAGGTCTGCCCGATGAACGTACCAATCGGAACCCCAGTAACTGTCGCCAGAGTGACACCGGTGAACATAATTGCAATCGCACTTGCTCGTTTATTCGGTGCCACAACATCCGCTGCAATTGTCGATCCGATCGACATAAACACGCCATGTGCGAATGAGGAAATGATTCTGGCAACCAGCAGCATACTGATGCTCACCGCACCTGCCGCAAGTGAATTGCCAATGATGAAAACGACCATAATTAAAATCAGCAATGCCTTTTTTGGAATTTTCACAGTTAATGATGTCACTACTGGTGCGCCAACCGTAACACCAAATGCATAGAGTGTCACCGTCAAACCAGCCAATGAATAGGAGACATTGAATTCCTTCATAATTAACGGGAGAAGACCTACGCTGATAAACTCCGTCGTGCCTATAGCGAATGCGCTGATTGCCAAAGATATTAATGAAAACATACTTCTTTTTGTTGTCAAAATAATAACTCCTTTCATATCGTTCTATCTAAATTGGTATGCACATGTTATTATGAATAGTGTGGGTTATTAGGACAAGTACGCACTTATATGTAATGTAGGTACTAAAAAGTAACTAAAGGAGAATTGCTGTGGTAAAAAAATATAATATATCTGTAGAAGCAACCCTTGAAGTGATTGGAGGCAAATGGAAACCGGTCATCCTCTGCCATTTAATTCATGGCAAGAAGCGGACCGGTGAGTTGAAACGCTTAATTCCGAATATTACTCAAAAAATGCTGACACAACAATTAAGAGAGCTTGAACATGACGGCATAATTAATCGGATTGTCTATAATCAAGTGCCGCCTAAAGTTGAATACGAGCTTAGCAAGTATGGTGACTCACTACGAGATATTCTTCATTCGCTTTGTCTTTGGGGAGAGCATCATATTGAAAAAACCTATGGAAGCACAAAAGGTTATCTTGAAGACAGTGTGCTCAACCAATAGAAGAACCGCCGAGAAATGAATCCCTCGACGGTTTTTTCTGTCATTTTAAGATTCATAAGAATCCATCGGCAGCTTTGGTTTTCTTACAAGCGCCATAATCCCGGCAATAATTAAGAGAATACCCGGTACGAGCAGTTCAGGCAAACTTAATACGCCGGCAATGAGAATAAACACACCTGCTGTTTTCGCTTTTTTCATTTTCAGCAATAGAAAAAGCCCAATTGCCGTTAACAAAAAAATAACGATTGTAACCACCAAAATAACGTCACCTGCCAATTGAGCAATGTGAACGATCTCATTAAATTGTTGCTGCGTTAAATTTTGCTCCTCACTTGCCGCTTTTAACTGCATTTGAACTTGTGAATAATCTACAGTCACGAGCCGAATGCCTATCAGCAAAGCTAGGAGGTTCAAACATCCTCCGATAACAGTTAACGCAATTTCTCCAGTTCTTTTCAAATAAAGCCCTCCTGTGAGTTATCTCGAACCCAATTATTCTTTTACTACGGATTCTGGAATAATTTTTTTAAGTTGCTCACCCAAATCATGCGCCTCAATCTCGGATTTGGGCAAAATAATTGCCGCCATTGGATTGATATAGAAGAAAAGATAATGATCTGTATCGGTGATTTTTATGATACCGGACCATGCTGAACGATACTCTCGGTTCGATCCGGCACCCTCGATCAATCCTTCTTCCATTATGTCTAGCCGTTCATCCATGGGAAACTGATCACCCATTTTTTCATCAATCATTTTTGAAAGATTGCGACGAACACTTCGAAAAAAGATTTTTGGGATAATGAAAAACCACAAGATCGCAAGGATACAAAAGAAGTAAAACAAGCTGGCAATAAACGCGCCGGTTATTTGGGAAATGATTAAAGGGAAAATAATGAAGATGAGCGCAAGCAATCGCGTCGTGATTCGTGAGCGTTTCATGACTGAAGAATGCTCATAAGCGTTAAGGTTGAAAGCGATGTAGTCTTCCTTAGTCAGTTGATAGTGAAATTCCAACTGCAACACCCCATTGTGGATAATTCAAGAAAAATATAGCTAAGTTAACTATACAATACTTCCCAGTACAGTTCACGGAATTTATTGGGATTACCGATTGATTGAAGAAAATAAGATCCCACAGAGGCATCTCAGCAGGATCTTAGTTAACAGGATTTATTTTTCGGTCTTGTTCACATTTATCAGTGGTTGCTAATTGTTAACTGACATTATTCAATCTATACTGCTCCGAACAACAGATGTTCTTAAACCATTAATGAATTTCGGGTGATCAGGTAAGTGCCTGTATAGTGTCTCTATTTAACACAAAAAAATGAGCTGAGAATCGAATCGGACCAAGTTCACCCAATAATCAACTCTCAACTGCCACCAACGCCATTTTCTCGCGCGTATGTACTTCAACATGCGCTGAAAATATGGCATTGGAAGACTGCAAAGCAGTCCAAATAGGTATGCTATCATTAAGGGGAGCATCAACAATAGCCAAACAAAAAACTTATCGTTCAATGGAAAAGAACCATACAAGATCAGGACTGAACATGGCCGACACCTCCTTTTGATGTATTTATCGTAGCATGATTCGACATAAATGTATTAAAATGTATCATATACTCACACATTTAGGAGGATTGCCTTATGAAGTATCAGCTTGGCGAAGTATTGAAAAGAGTACGTCAATCGAAACGCTACACACAAAAATATATCGCTGGTGACCAAATGTCTCGAGCTACTTATGCGAAAATAGAAGCGTGTGACATGCAGCCAACCGTAGGTAAATTTATGCATATATTAAAGCAACTAGATATTTCCTATGAAGAACTAATGTTCATTCAAAATATGTACCATCTGGATGGGAAAGATGAAATTATTCACGACTTTTTCGATCTATCAACTAATGTTGAACAGTCAAGTGTACTTTCGCTAATTAATAAATGCGGAAAATACTTAGAAAATTATTCTGATAACGTAGTTAAGGACATTCAATATGTCTGCAAAGCTTCAATGTTACTTCATTCTGAAAAAACCATTGATCCTGCATATTCTTTTGCTCAGAAGGTATGGGAACGACTATCACAATTGGATAATTGGTACTCCACAGAATTAAAATTAATTAATTGCATTTTTTTCTTTTTCCCTATTGAAACAGGAATTGAAATTGTAAAAAGAGCATTGCATGAGATTGATCGATTTTCATATATCAATAAAAATATTGATCTCAAATCGTCTTATTTATTGAATATTACGGTACTACTTATTAAAAACAAGCAGTTCAAAGAAGCATCTAATTATGCAGAAAAAGCAATTGGAGAGTGCAAAACTGTAAAAAAATATGATGGTTTAGCTTTTGCATATGCACGCAAAGGTATTATATTTATGAATGAAAAGCGACATGAAGAAGGTCTTCGGTTAGTCAATAAAGGACTTACAATATGCACTGCGCTTGATCAAAAGTCGATGGCAGAAGCCATTATCCAAGAAGTCCATGAGTTAACTTCGATCGATATTGATCTAACAATTTGAATTCATAAAGACTTATGAATTCCTCTCTTCCTCCTCTCTCCCTAAATTATCCCCCCCATTATTAAATATCTGAATATTCTATCAAAAATCTCAATAAAGCATATTGACCCTCTGATTATTATCATTTTCTAAAAATGATTGAGCGTATTTTGCGATAAGCCGAAATTCAAGGTTAATCTCATTTTTTCAAAAAATTAATAGTTCACGAATACCGAGAATCAGTAGATCTTTTAGTGGATCGAATGCAAAATCTGCATCCAATCGTTCCGTCCATTGATGTGCATCACGCCCAATTGGGCCAAGATTTAATACGGGGACGGAAAGCTGCTCCATAGCATCAAATGGGATTGTATAACCGCGATTCCAAATCGGCATATTTGCTGTCAATTCATTCATAGACGTAAGCTTTGCTGGCATGCCAATGTAACTCAAATCCGAAATGCCGCTAAAATAATGCTGTTCCGTTAAATCTGTTTGGTAGACATCATGTGCGCATTTCTGAATTTTTTCAACCGTATCCTGAATCATTGGACGATGATGCGATTGTACTGCCGGGTAAAAGGGCGGTGTATAGAATAAAATGATCATCGGCGCAAGCTCTTTACATTGAATAGCGAGTTGATCAACGATTTGAATGGATATCTCCCGATCATCTTTATCGCCACGCTCTTCAACCAGAGCATCAATGAGCGTATTAACCTGTTTATCCCCCATTAACTGCCGTGCTTCGCGAATCAACGCTTCAAAGGTGAGCACACGCACTTTTCGTTCTGCCGCAGTCGAATCAGTGAGCGCCGCGTACTTTTCAGCCTCTTTCTGGTATAAAATTTCAATTTTTTCGGCGGCTCGGGCTGCTTTTTCAAGTAATAACGCTGTAACTTCTTCAATTGATCGTTCTAATAAGAACAGATTAAAAAGTGTGACCGACCGGTTCGGAATTTGAACGGAATAGGATTCTTTCAATCCTTTTTGAATCAAGTTAGTTGGGGGCGGTGCAGCGTTTCCCTCATCCTCATCACACAAATCGGTGTTCAATTCAAGTTCCGCTGTCACTAGCGACGCCATCAAGTTGCCATTCAATCCGGAAAACGGCTCGCCAACATGCGTTTCTTTTCCATAGCACATAAATCCTGGCATCACCTTACCGATTGAACCGGTATAAATGTAATTCGTTTGATCTCCCGGGTAAAGAGAAAACATCGGTTCGGAATTTACCGCTGCACGATAGTCTAAATGATATTTTTCTTTCAACTTAAGAAGATGGGGAACCGCTGCTCGCATACCAACCGAATTCACTTCTTCATCCGGAACGGAAATGAGAAGTAGATTGCCGTCGAAATTTCCTTCACACGCGTTTTCAATTAGGGATAGATGCAGCGCGAGCCCGCTTTTCATGTCCATAGCCCCTCTTCCGAACAGCCAGTGACCGGATTCGATATCTTCACGGATCTCCTTAGGAAGATCATTTTTCGCTTCATAAAAGCGATCAGTCAGATTTTCAATGTCGAATGCGATCCCTTTCCATTTTCCATAATCCTGGACATCAACAACATCAAAATGACTGAAAAGAATGACCGTCTTTGCTGTCGACTGAGAAGCGCGCACAAAGGCGGAAATAAAAGAGCGCCCATCTTCTGTGGGCATTTGATTCAAAAGTTCCGGATAATTTTGAAAATAGTCTAGTTCAGCCAACTTATGTAAAACAAACTTAGGAAACTCTTTCTCTGCTTGCGAGCCCGATACACTAGGGATCTTTACTAGTTCGCTCAATAATTTTGTCAACGCTTCTTTTGTCTGCCACTTACTCACCAGAACACCGCCTATGCTTGAAATGAAATCAGAATTAATTTTCATTATACAATGAATAGCAGCTTTACGAAGACATTTTATTTCATTGAATCGATGAACAAAATCAACTTAAATTACTCATTCTTATTGCCATATAACGTCAAAGGTTCCCTTTCACAATCAGAGCGCTGCTTGCGAATTTTCAGGAACAGGCACATTGCGCCCTTTTTTCATACGCTAAAGCCTTTTTCAATTAATGTTTTCAACAAATTATGAGTTTTGCAGAAAATCACTCGTTGTACTCACTATCGCAAAGCTTTGCAAAGCGGCAAGGAAAGAAGCTTGCACTTGATCGGCTCGTACGGTGCCATCTTCTATTACTAAATCTTTCGTTGCACAGGCATCACTAAGCAACGTACAACGATAACCAAGTTCAGCCGCCTGCCGTGTTGTTGAATCCACACACATGTGAGTCATCATACCGCAAATCACTAACGAATCGACTTGATTGCTTGTGAGTATCTCCTGCAATCGCGTCTTAAGAAAACTATTTGGAAAGCTCTTCTGGACAATGAATTCTTCCCCGTAATTTTTGGCAGTCAGCACAGAATGGATCTCAACGCCAAACGTACCCTCAAGAAAAAAAGTGGCGTTCGCATTTTTTGCGACATGCTGAACAAATACGATCGTCTTTCCTGCCTCGCGAAAATGCCCGAGCATTTGCTCAATATGGTCAAGCGCAGCTTTTGGCTTATCGAGCTGCATCCTTCCTCCTGCAAAATAGTCATTCTGGACATCGATAATGATTAAGGCTTCACTCATGTTTGTCACCCTCCAAAAGATCTGATATGGTGATTGTACATGAATGCGACTCTTGTATTACAGTAGCTGATGAATAGAATTGCTCCATTATTTTTTCAAAATGAAAGGAAATCAACGATGGATGAACTCGACCGGAAAATCATTTGCTTATTAACTGAAAACAGCCGTCTAACATGGAAGCAAATTGGCGATATCATCCATATGACCGGACAGGCAACTGGCCTTCGTGTCCAGCGTCTGATCGACCAAGGAATCATTCACCGTTTTACAATCGAGCGGCACTATGATTCCATTCAGTTTATAACGGTTTATATGTCCTCTTCCGATTACAGCGGATTTGAACAAATGATCGCTGAGAATCCGCATTGTATTGAGGCTCATAAAATTTCTGGTGACGGCTGCTACATGTTAAAAACCTGTTTTCCGGATGCGCCAATGCTTGATAAATTCTGCACGCAGCTTTTACGTTTTGGCAGGTATAAAGTGAACAGTTCACTAAGACAGCTTGATTGTCATTGACCGTATAGGAAAATGGACCGGAAGAAAACAACAACGTTTTTCCTTCCGATCCATTATTTTCCGAAATTTTTTTAGATGTTCCATTCAATAATTTGACCGCAGTGACAAAGTCCTCCGCCGAATCCGTATAAAAGCAAACGATCATTTTTTTTGATTTTCCCTGCCCTGACTGCTTCTGACAATGCCAAAGCAATTGAAGCCGATGACGTGTTGCCATAATACTCTAAGCTGTAGAGAACTTTGTCCATTGGAATCGCTAATCGTTCAACTATTGCTTCAATCAATCGTAAGTTTGCGCTATGCGGGATGAACCAATCAATATCTGAGATCTGTAACCCGCTGTTTTCCAGAAGTGCCGGAATTCCGGCGGTTACTGTCTTAACCGCCCATTTGAATACTTCGCGACCGTTCTGAATCATTTTTCCTGTGTCGATCAGTTTTTCTCCATCCATAACCGTTGATAATCCTGTGCGATAAAGAGCTTTACCGAGACTTCCGTCAGCACCCATATAGGAACCAAGAAAATCGCCTCTTTTATCCGTATGTTCAACAAGTACGGCTCCTGCTCCATCCCCAAGAAGCACGCATGTGGTTCGATCCGTATAATCCGTTACCTTCGACATTGTCTCGGCGGCAATTACGAGCACTTTCTTATTCAATCCGCTCGTAACGAGCCCGTTCGCGACGTGAAGAGCGTATTCAAAACCCGAGCAAGCGGAACTTAAATCAATCACACCTGCGTGTTTGAGCTGAAAAGCCGCTTGAACCCTCGCGGAAACACTTGGAAATCCATAATCCGGGGTGGTGGTTGAGACAATCACCAAATCTACATCAGTAAGATCACTTGTATAACGATCAACGAGATTATGCACCGCTCCGCAAGCTAAATCACTGGCAAATTCTTCAGGACCTGCGATTCGGCGTTCTTTCATTCCCGTCCGCCTAACGATCCATTCATCTGATGTATTGACAAGTTGTTCTAAATCGTGATTCGTCATTCGCTGTTCCGGAACATATGCCCCAATGGCAGTTATTGTAGCTCTTGATTCCAATTAATATCCACGCTCCTTGTTGCTTCCTACAAACATTATATCAGATATTAGTACCAGGTATAACATAAAAGCAAAAAAATAAATCGAGATGCGTAAATGCATCTCGACAATTCTCCAATTAAAATTCATTCTCATTTAGGATTGTTTTGCGGTACCGGATCTTTGCCAAGAAAAGCGGTGTAGAACCAAATTTCCTTATCCAGCTTATTCTTCACCGCGATCAGCATATCGTTCGTCACGGCGTCACCTTCGTTATCCGAAAGAACAATTCCTTCAGCTAATTCATCACGTAATTGCACGAGATCGTCAACAGCGACCTGTACCATTTCAAGTTCCGTCATCGGATTTGTGTACGGTTTTTCCTTCAAGCTTGCATGTTCCAAGAATTCCTGTAAAGTTGAATAGGGTTCGCCGTTAATTTGCAACAAGCGTTCTGCCAGTTCGTCAAGAATGGCTGTCGTCTGATCATAGAGCTCCTCAAACTTAATGTGGAGTGTGAAAAAATTATGTCCTTTGACGTACCAATGCAATTGATGCAATTTTGTATAGAACAAACCATAATTTGCCACCTGTTGATTTAGAAAGGTTTTTGTTGTTGTGCCTTGTGCAACTGCCATAGAAATCGCTCCTTTTTATTTGTAATCATTTCTTTAATATAATCATTATAATTTAATAAACGATTTTTGTCTACACCCTTGCTTACTTGTGAGGGCTATGACACAAAATTGACATAAATAGCAAACGTACGCGCGCACATACAAACCTCATGACCGATGCGTGACCAGTAGCATTGCTTATTAAGCATACAATGCCGTATCCTATTTTTAGAATCATTTGATAGGAGGTCAACAAAATGTCCCAATCCTTTTCCGCCTTCGTTGTTGACAAAAAAGCCGACCAGCACACCGTAGAAATAAAACAACTCGAATTAGGCAACCTGCCAAAAGAAGATGTGCTTATTAAAGTTCTCTATTCTAGTGTCAACTATAAAGATGCGCTCGCATGTACTCCTGATGGGAAAATTGTCACTACTTATCCGTTTATCCCAGGAATTGACCTTGCCGGAGTGGTCGTCTCATCGAAGGATCACCGCTTCAAATCAGGAGATCAGGTTATAGCGACTGGTTTTGAAATCGGTGTCACTACCTTTGGCGGTTTTAGCGGCTACGCTTCTCTCCCAGGTGACTGGATTGTCCCCTTGCCCTCGCAAATGACTTTGGAAGAATCAATGATTTTCGGAACAGCAGGTTTCACGGCCGCACTTGCCATTGCCAAGCTCGAACAAAATGGACTCACACCGGAAAAAGGAAAAGTCCTTGTCACCGGAGCGACCGGTGGTGTCGGAACAACAGCTGTAGTCATGCTTTCGCGACTAGGCTATGATGTGATTGCAAGTACCGGCAAATCTTCGCAAGCCGACTATTTAGATCAACTTGGCGCTACTGCCGTCTTACCGAGAACTGCCATTTATGATGGAAAGATTAAGGCTCTAGATAAAACACAATTTGCGGCAGCGATTGACCCGGTCGGTGGAAATCAACTTGCCTCACTATTGAGCAAAATTAACTATGGCGGATCAGTGGCTGTATGCGGCTTGACTGGTGGCAGCAAAGTGCCGACGACGGTTTTCCCTTTTATTCTTCGGGGAATTAATCTGCTCGGTATTGACTCTGTATATTGTCCAATGCCGTTGCGGAAAACACTTTGGAAGCGTATGGCAACTGAATTAAAGGACAGTCAGAAACTTGCCATAATAAAAAAAGAAATACCCTTTCAAGCGCTTCCGGAGATTCTGCCGAAACTACTTGAAGGGAATTCTGTCGGTAGGATTGTTGTGAAAATAAACTTTTAAAAAACAAAGCAGCAAACCGTTAAAAATCGGTTTGCTGCTTTGTTTACTAATAACAATCAATTGATTTGATGATGATCCGTTGTATTAATGATAACTTTGTATTTTTTATCACCGACACGCTTCTGAGCGTCTTCTGATCTTAAAAAGTTGTTGATGAGCTGTTCTATTTTAACGGCAGTTGTCTTTGACTTCTCATTTACTTCATCATAGGTCGTGGTAATGATAAAATTCATCGTATCTCCCTTTATCGAATAACCAAACCCTTTTACATGGTACTCTTTCTTTGCCAGAACCCCTTCACCAATCGTAGTGATAAGCGGGCCCCATTGATGATCAAGCTGTCGCTTCGTCATGCTGAATGTTGTTATTTTGATCGGATAGTCCTCCATATGATAACGCTTGGCAACATCCTTAATTTTTTGTTTGATTTCATCTACTCTTTTTTCCGTGTCAGGCATTTGAACGTCAAAAGCTTTTGTTCCAAGAATACTGACATTTACATTCGGAAATTTTTCAAAAGACTCAGCCAGTTCCGAAAGTACTTTTGTCCTTTTATCTTCATCAGGGGTCGCTTTTATAGGTTTATCGTTTACCATCGAATCTGTCGTTTGTATCGCAAATGAATCATAACCGTTCTCCTTCATCACACGATTTATAACAATAGTAGCTTCTCGTCGCAATCCTGAATGGGTGCTGTCTTTAATGCCGACAATAATTGTTTTACCTTGACCATAACGAGTTGCAATACTATCGTAAGGAATGTGTCTCGCATCCAGTGCCTCAGCAATTCGTGAACTTATATCCTTATGATAAACTGCATTTAAAAAAGGAATC
The DNA here is from genome assembly GCF_040513385.1 of Sporolactobacillus caesalpiniae. NCBI lineage: Bacteria > Bacillati > Bacillota > Bacilli > Caryophanales > Sporolactobacillaceae > Sporolactobacillus > Sporolactobacillus caesalpiniae. The sequence continues at coordinate 622,953 of NZ_JBEVCB010000001.1, read as the reverse complement.
TTCTGAGCAATATTAGCCATCACTGGTGAAACAAATGGAGATCCAACAAATAATGCCAATGCAACCAGTGCAGCCGCAGCGATCGTTAAGGTCTTTTTCTTCAAACTCCATTTTCTACTCTTAGCAGACTTTCCGTTATGTATTGCCTGCTCAACTCCGGCAACAACTCTCTGGTGCAATTCATCGGGAATGTCCATATGCATCATGTCATCTTTTAATCGGCTCATAAATACTGACCCTCCCCGTAATTATTTCTGATTTTTGCCAGAGCACGGTAAACCATTGATTTCACGGTGCTCTCAGGTGTATCAATAATCGTTGAAATTTCCTTAAATGTGTATTCTTGATAATACTTCAGTATTAGAACAGCTTTCTCATCATCGGACAAAATCGTCTCCATAACGTCTTTCAGTGACAGAGATAAAGCAAGATCTTTTTCCGATCCACTCAAGAATCGAAGCTGATCTTCATTTGTCTGTGTCAGATAGATAACTTTTTTCCGCTCGCGCAAGAGATCAATCGCGGTATGAATCGCAATACTGATCAACCATGATTTAAACTGTTCTCTATTTTTCAGTGCATGAAACTTCTTATAGGAGCGATAAGCGGTTTCTTGGACAATGTCCAATGCGTCCTCTTTGTTTTTGACATAAACATAAGCGATTCGATAGATGTCCTTCTCATATTTTTGGAACAAATCCAAAAAGAATGCCTTGTTCTGTTGATCTCCTGTTCTCCAAAACAAATTAAATCACCCTCTTTTCACCTGATAAAACGAAAACATATAGGTGTGACAATCGTTGACTAGTGTCGTTTCACGATACTCGTAAGTAAACAGGAGCTCAGTTTTTTCTGAATAAAAAGCTATCTTATTTAATTTCATTTTAGTCATTTATTTCCTCCTTTTTGATTCATCTTTTATTAGACGGACGAGAAGTAAGTTTAGACGAACCAAAAAATATATTTTTTTAATCGGATCAGATCACTAAAAATTTTTCGTTTTAGTTGACTGTATAAACCAAATATTGTTACCATATAAAATGGTTAACACAGTTATCTATTTAAGAAGGTGAGAAAGAGTTGGAATTGGATTCGGTAAAATCCTTGATTAGTGCTTATGAAGATGTATCCATTTATACATCTAATAGAGTTCACGAAGCTGTTGAAGGGGTCATCAAAGCCCATGGCATCACTTTTGAACAGCTCTGCCTGCTCAGGATGCTGGAGAAGAAACCAGGCATCAGCCCGATTCAAATTGCGAATCTGCTGGATATTAATAAAAGCGGCGTCAGTATTCGCGTCAGCCGTTTAGTGGATAAGGGGTATATTGAAAAACGGATGATCGATAACCGCAGCTTCGGATTATACACTACATGCACAGGAAGAGCTATTTTTCTTGAAGGAGAACGTAAGATTCACGATCTTGTAGGTAAATGGATCGAAGAAGTCGGTGAACAGGACAGCAAAGAATTTGTTCGCATCTATTTGAAGATCAATGAAATCATCATGAGACAGAAGGAGAAAAAATGAAAAAAATTATCACATTGCGGTGGGTGCTGCTCGGTGTTTGGATTATCGGTCTGGCTATCCTTATTTTTACTGCACCGAATTTTAATGATTTGGTACGTGATAAAGGCGGCTATTCCATACCTAAAAATTATCCGACGCAGCAAGCCGCTAAATTAGAAAAGAAGTTCAGTGACAGTAAAGATACAACCACCTATGTGGCAGCTTTTCATTCGAGTAAGGGGTTGTCCCAAGAAAAATTAAATGCTATTGAAAAGACGTTAGATCATGTCAAAGAAAACAAAAAGGATCTTAAGATTGAAAGTGTCATCGATGTCTTTGATCATAAAGATTTAAAAGATCAGCTGCTTTCAAAAAATAAAAAAACGTTAATGGCTGCCTTCCAAGTCCAAAATGTAAATCCGACCACCGTTCACACACTTCGGAATAAAATTGATACTGAACTTAAAACAGACGGTGTCAAAACCTATTTAACCGGTCAGGAATTGATTAATGATGACATGAGTTCAGCTGCTGAGGCAGGTGTGAAGAGAACAGAAGGCCTTACACTGATCTTCATACTCGTTGTTCTTTTCCTTGTTTTCCGTTCAGTTGTCGCACCTTTTATACCGCTTGTTACAGTTGGTATCAGTTATGTCGTTGCACAATTTGTTGTTTCTTTCCTTATCAACTATTTCAATTTCCCGGTTTCGAACTTTACACAAACATTCATGATCGCTGTCTTATTCGGTATCGGTACCGATTATTGCATTCTCCTTTTAAGTCGATTTAGAGAGGAGCTTGCAAAGGGGAATGACAAATATCAGGCCACCCAAGCAACGTTCCGGACGGCCGGGCTGACTGTACTGAAAAGCGGAATTCCCGTTTTCATCGCCTTTCTCTCGCTTGCATTTGTTGAGTTCAGCCTGTACCGAAGCGCGATTGCTGTGGGCGTAGGGGTCATATTCCTGCTGCTTGCTTTGTTTACGTTGCTCCCGCTTTTCATGGTCACACTTGGTAAACACCTCTTTTGGCCGATGGGCGGAAAAATAAAAGAACCTAAAAGTGACCTATGGGCAGCTGCCGGCAAGCTCGCGTTTGCGCGCCCACTCGTCGCGCTGCTGATCGTCGCTTTATTTACTGTCCCACCGATCATCACCTATAATGGGGCGCTTTCATTTAATTCCCCTGAGGAATTACCGAACACTTATGGAGCAAAAGCCGGCTTTAATGTTATTTCCAAAGACTTCGGTGCGGGGAACATGTCTCCGGCAACGATTTATTTGCAAAATGATGATAACATGCGTTCATCAGATTATGTTGCGCTAATCGAACGTATTTCCTTAGCAATAAAGAAAGATCCGAATGTTGAGAAAGTGATGAGCGTTTCACGTCCGTTAGGTAATCGACTGAATGACATCTATGTAACAAAACAATCAGATACTGTTCATAAAGGATTGAAAAGTGCCTCCGGCGGATTGGGAACCTTGCAGAACAGTCTGCAAACAACGAGTAAGAAAATAGATAAATCACAGCCGCAATTAAATTCAGCACTAACCAGCATCGACAAGCTGCAAAACGGAACTTCCGCTACAAAAGACGGGGTTCAGAAAATACAGTCCGTACTGGCGCAAATCTCAGACGGAATCAAATCAGGTTCAGCCGGAACTTCGGAAATCAGAAAAAATGTTCAAGATGCGCAGAAACAGCTGAAACAGCTCCAAAGCGGTCAAGAACAGATTCAAAATGGCTATCAACAGGTTGCTGAGAACTTGCAAAAAGTCTCAGACCAACTCGGCCAATTCTCATCATCAAGCTCCGGCAGCCAGCCCGCCATTGACACAAGCGACCTAGAAAAGACACTTGGCCAGATTCAGGTAAATCTGCAAGCGTACATTAAGGCTCATCCGGAAGCGATGCAAGATCCGAATTTTGTTCAATTAGCAACTGGATTAAAGCAGTTACCGACAGTTATGGAAAATCTTCAGAACAGCATTCAAACGGAAATCGCCAATCAAACGAAAACAGCAAAGGCTCAGATTACTCAACTGAACAGCGGCATTCAGAAATTGGCGGATGCGATGAACCAACTGAACAGTCAGTCTGCTAAAGTGACGCAGGGCATCAATAGTTTTCAATCCGGTCTCACCCAATTAGACACCGGTCTCGGCAAATTGGAAAACGGATTAAATCAAGCAAGCAGCGGCCAGGATCAAGTCATCCAAAATACGCCACAGCTGACCAATGCGCTCACACAAATCTCTTCTGGTCAAAAGCAGTTAAAGAGTGGATTCAGTGATGTTCAAGACCAAATGCAGACATTGTCCGGTGGGCTTGCAAAAGGTGCGGATGGTGCAAAAAAGATTCAAAATGGCGTTAACTCGGCAAACAATTTCATTGGCAACTGGACTAAAGTTTCCTATGAACAGTCAGGAATTTATGTACCGGATCAAATTTTCACGAACAAAGAGTTTAACGATGCTCTAGATCAATATATGAGCAAAGATGGAAAAATCACAAGTATTCAGGTGACTTTGAAAGATGATCCTTATACAAATAAGGGAATTGCTCATTTTCAGGAATTCAAAAAAGAACTTCCGTCCATCTTGAAAGGAACGAAACTTGAAAACGCACATGTAGGGATCAGCGGCATCTCCAGCTTTAATAGTGATTTGAAGCAGCTTTCAAGCTCTGACTATCAGAAAGCCGTTACTTTTGTCAGTATCGGTGTGTTCATCGCTCTTGTAATTGTTTTGAGGTCGCTGACTATGCCGATCTATTTAATGGCATCGCTGCTCTTGACCTACTTCTCGGCGATGGGCTTTTCAGAATTGATATTCTCGAAACTGTTCCACTACTCCGGACTAACGTGGACAACTCAGTTCTTCGGATTCATTGTGCTCGTCGCCTTGGGCATCGACTACTCCATATTTGTTATGGCTCGATTCAATGAGTATGCTAATCGAGCCATTCGTGAACGTATGTTGCTGACACTCTGGCATATGGGCAGCGTAATCTTCTCAGCGGTGATCATCCTGAGCGGAACCTTTGCGGCAATGATGCCTTCGGGAATGCTCTCACTTGTTGAAATTGCCAGTGTTGTCATTATAGGTTTGGTCCTTTATGCGGTGGTCATTATTCCATTCTTTGTTCCTGTGATGGTCAAATTTTTTGGCCGCGGCAATTGGTGGCCCTTTATACCAAATAGAACAAAAGTTATTGATTCAAACGATTCACAACTGTATGAATGAAGTAAGAAAGCCTGGTACAGCGATTAAACTGTACCAGGCTTTTTTTAATAGTTGAGCATTTTTTGCAATATGTACTGGCATTCTCCCTTGGCAGGGTAATCACCAATTCTTCCGATGATCTGGAATCCAAGCTTCTGATAAAATAAAGGCGCCTGATAGCTCATGGTTTCGAGCAGAACCATATCACATTGATTTGCACGTGCTTCCTGTTCAATGCGGTTGATCAGCATACTGCCCACACCTTTGATACGAAATTCTTTGCTTACGCCAAGCAAACTGACGTGCAGCGCGTTCCAATGAAATTCAGCAGCCGCACCACCGATCACATTGCCTTGATCATCATACATCGCAAAACTAATCGGTCTGATTTTTCGATCTGCAAAAGCAGGTCTTTTCTCTTCCGTATTCATTTGGAGCTGATGATCGACCCAATTTTTTATTTCATCATAATCTGCTTGCTTTATTTCCATGCCTAAAACCCCTTCCAAGCAACAAATCAAAACTTAAACGCGCCTGAGGCGTAGTAATAAATTAAAGTAGCGACCACATCAATCGCACAGACAACCGCAATGATGGTCACGACTTTACTTTTCTTTTGCTTTCCCTTGCCTGCCTTTATATCTTTATTTTCCATTCATTTTCCCTCCGACATAGACCATATTTCTATAGTTTATCACAAAGTTTTCAAAACCGCCTGATGAAACCGATATCTATGAAAAGAACCTCAAACTTTTCTGTTCTATTTCAAAAAGTTGACTTTTCTATGAGAATTTATTGATTAGATGGGTATAGTACAGATGAAGTCCTTTCAATTTTTTAAATACATACTAGGGAGCGATTTTTTGGATACTCCAATGGGAGATAGTGGAAGCTCTATTCTCTTCCAACTTATTCTTATTGCTATTTTAACATTAGTTAACGCCTTTTTTGCGGCGGCTGAGATCGCGTTTGTTTCACTAAATAAGAAACATATCGCTCATCAAGCGGATCAAGGTGATCGAAAAGCCATTATCTTAGAAAAATTGATCGCTGACCCGGGAAAATTTTTGGCAACAATTCAAGTTGGTATAACCTTTGCCAACCTATTTTCCAGCGCCTCGGCTGCGACGGGTCTTGCTAACCGCTTCGCCGATATCTTGCCGGTACCTTATGCCCGAGAAGTTTCGATCGCGATCATTACGATCCTGCTTTCCTATGTCACGCTCGTTTTTGGCGAATTATTTCCGAAAAGGATTGCACTGCAAAACACAGAAAAAATCGCCCGTTTTTCCGCATCTCCAATTCTTTTCATTAGTAAATTTGCTAAACCCTTTGTCAAGCTGCTCTCGTTTTCCACAAATATATTGGCAAAGCTGACACGCATCGAACGAAATCATACGAGCGAGATTACCTCGCGCGAAGAAATTCAATTATTGACTCAGACCGGCGAAGATGATGGCTCGATAAATCCGGACGAGCTTGGCATGATCCGGGGTGTTTTTGAACTTGATGTCAAAAAAGCGCGTGAAATTATGACACCTAGAACTGAAACTTTTGTGATCAGTGTAGACACACCATCTGATGCGCTTGCTCAGATGCTTTTGAGCGAAAATTATTCCCGTATTCCGGTGTATCAAACCGATAGTGACACGATCGTTGGCGTCTTGAACATGAAGGATTATTTCAAAGCTGCAAGCGACGTCGGGTTCGATCACGTCGATCTCACATCACTATTACGCGAACCTTTATTTGTCCCGGAAAACAAATATATCGACGATTTGCTTCATGAAATGCAAAAAACACATAACCATTTGGCAATCTTAATTGATGAGTATGGCGGCTTTTCCGGTATTGTCAGCATGGAAGATCTCATCGAAGAGATTGTCGGTGAAATTGATGACGAACATGATGAAGAGGAACAAAAAATCACTCGAATTGATGACCGCACGTACCTCATCAGCGGTTTGCTGGAAATTGATGAATTCAATGAACGCTTTGGAACATCTATTCAAGGCGCGGATATAGACACAGTTGCCGGATTTATTTTGAACCAGATCGGATCCATTCCCGAAGAGAACGAGCAAGTCATCGTTTCTCATGAAAATATGGTTTTTAAAGTCACCTCTGTTAAAGACAATCGTATTGAGAAAATTCGCGTTACGATTCAAGAACACGATCATAATTGAATCATAAAAATTTTAATAATGATAAGAGCCCCATAAAGAAGCTCTTATCATTTTGTATTCTTAAACTTAAAAAACTGCTCAGTCCACGTTTCCGCCTCAACGACGCAGTTCCGTAATGCTTCAGCAAGTTCCGCAATTTCCCATTGTGCACCATGGCCATGCCTGCGTTTTTTATAAAAGTCGAGCAAAGCACGAAGATTGGCTGTCATCACAATATTTGTTACCGTGGCATTTGGCAACAATGATCGGCTGTCTTCAGGCGGAATCCCCTGTTCTCGCAGCGTATCGTAATTCTCTTGTAACTGCTTCATCGTTGATTCAAAAACAGCCAACGTATCACCGCCCGCTCGCTTCACCGACTCCGGCACAACATAATGGAAGCCACCAGATTTATCATTGCTTCCAAGCCTCGTATATCTTTGGCTTTCTACAGAAAAAGAGAAGCCGACTCGATGTCTGGTCAGCTGGGCAAGCAGCGCACGGCTAACATTCTGAATGGAGAATGTGAAGGATAAATGCTCCATCGTGCTGAGATGACCGCTATGTATAATTTGCCGAAACAACCGCTCGGCATCTGTGCCGCTTTTTCCGTCTGATGCCTTCTTGCCAAAATACTTTTTATATTCTTTCATAAATATTTCACTTGGATATGTTGAAGAATAACAATTTCTGATTGCGGTCAACGCAACCACTTGTCCATCGGAAGGCTCACTAGTTAATTGTGCTAATTCATTTTTAATCCTATCTCTGAATGCTGAACTTAATTGCGTATGCGCAAGCAATTGTACTTCCAATTGGTTACCTCCATTATGCCGTTTAATTCATTAGTATTAATGATTGTTCTCCATTTTATTGATCAGTGTGCCTAACTGATCAGGGATCATATGCACCTCTGTCGTTATTGACGGTGCATGATAGCTTTCATCGATGCATTCACGCCAATAAGCAAGATGTTTCTTATCAATTTCCATGCTTGACTCTTCTACCTGTGCGCCATTATCTCCCTGAACTGAATACCAATAGAGATACTCCTCGTCTTGATGCTTCTCTCTGAAAATAGTTTCACTATACATTTTCTCATTCTCTAAGGTTAGAACTACTTCCGGCATATGCTCATTAAGCATTTTCATCCATTGATCAACCTGCTTAGTTTTGCCCTTTTTCACGCGAAATTTACTGAGTTCTATTTGCATGACAGCCTCCGTGATTTATTTGTCATATCGCTTCAACCAAGTCCTCAGATCGTCATACATTTGATCGGTAAATTCATGATTTACATGTTCATAGACTTCCAAGTCAATTTCCAAATCAGACTGCGCGTTCATATACTTATAGTAGTCCTTCTCTCCATCAATAGAAACAATCTGATCATGATCCCCGTGCATTAGCAATTGCGGGGCTACGTTAATAATGGATTGATACCTTGGATCATATCGATAAAATACATCGACCAGTTCTTGTGCCAAAGGTTTCCTTCCGTCCTGCTCTCGAAAAATAGATTTCGACAACAAAAATGAACCTGAACCGTTAACGATAATTAAGGCGTCAAAACCGCTCAGTTGAGCAAAAATTCCTGCAGCAATAAAACCGCCCATAGAACTTCCGATCAGCACATGTTTGTGCGAATCATTTTTAAATCGTTCATAAAAGTTTACTGCCTCATCAATACTGCAAAAGATTGTTTTCCAAAAATATTCCTTAGTAATTTTTGAATCAAAGTGGTTGCCAATATTCTGCCTGCCGTCATGATAAATGATTTCGGGTAGGTTCACTTCATATCCTTGTTCAGCAAGCGTTCTTGCTTTTAAATCAAAGTCACTTATTGTTGTTCCCCAGCCATGATAGATACATAGAGTGACATTTTTCGATTTTGATGGCATGTACTTAGTGAATTTAAATGGATCTGAATTGATTTTTTCTATAGTACATGCGCAGTTTATTGTCATCTATTCATACGACCGTCCTTTCAAAAATGCTCTGTAAATGAGCCTAAAGATATTTTATATCAGTAAATAAATAAGAAATGCGAGTACAGTCACAATAGCGAAACCCGTGGTTTTCCAATACTTATAATAGAACGCCTCGCCGATTCCATAAATCATAAACAGAAACATTGAAATGACAATCGGCAGCTTCACGTAAGTATGAAAGAAATATAAGCTTAATGAAACGATTGCAAACACAAGCCCAAAGGCACCCATCACGACTACTTTTACTCTTATATTACGATCCGGCAAATAAGAAGGCAGTTCTCCATGTTGTTTTCTTGCTAATGAAAGCCCATTACGTTTCACTAAATAAGAACCATTTAACGAAGTAAGCGTCAAATAGCCCACACCTAGTCAAAGATGTGGGCTTGATTTATGATTGTTGGGAAGATAATTTGCAGTTTTCCGGAAGCCTTGAGGACCAAGGAAGCAGCTGATCAAGTGCATCCTCATTCTGTTCTTCAAGATTGGGTAGTTGCTCAAATAGATAAATGAGGTACTGAAATGGGATTAATCCGTTTTCCTTAGCGGTTTCGATGATACTATAGATCGTTGCGCTTGATTTAGCTCCACGAGGCGTGTTTGAGAATAACCAGTTCTTTCTTCCAATCACAAAGGGTTTGATGGAACGCTCCCCTCGGTTATTGTCTAATTCTAGTCGTCCATCTTGTAGGAACACCGTCAGCTTTTCCCACTGCCCACGGCAGTATTTGATCGCTAATCCTAAGGCGGTTTTTGGCAGCACCTTAGGTGCCTGTTTTTGAGTAAGCGTCAAATAGCCCACACCTAGTCAAAGATGTGGGCTTGATTTATGATTGTTGGGAAGATAATTTGCAGTTTTCCGGAAGCCTTGAGGACCAAGGAAGCAGCTGATCAAGTGCATCCTCATTCTGTTCTTCAAGATTGGGTAGTTGCTCAAATAGATAAATGAGGTACTGAAATGGGATTAATCCGTTTTCCTTAGCGGTTTCGATGATACTATAGATCGTTGCGCTTGATTTAGCTCCACGAGGCGTGTTTGAGAATAACCAGTTCTTTCTTCCAATCACAAAGGGTTTGATGGAACGCTCCCCTCGGTTATTGTCTAATTCTAGTCGTCCATCTTGTAGGAACACCGTCAGCTTTTCCCACTGCCCACGGCAGTATTTGATCGCTAATCCTAAGGCGGTTTTTGGCAGCACCTTAGGTGCCTGTTTTTGAAGCCATACTGAAAAAGCCTCAACGATGGGTTTGCTTTGATTTTGTCGTACTTGATAGCGTTCATCATCGGAAGCCTTGCTTTTTTTAAGATCCTGTTCAATTTTAAAAAGCTGATTACAATAAGCGAGTCCTTCTTTGGCGATGACAGCGGATTCCTTGGCGGATTCAGGCAACGCACTTAATGCGTCACTGAATTTTCTTCGCGCGTGAGCCCAACATCCGGCAAGAATGACATTTTTGAGTTGCTGGTACCCCGCATAACCATCCACTTGCAGATAACCCTTGAAGTCTTCCAAAAATTTCATCGGATGCTTGGCAGCACGTGTCGTTTGGTAATCATAAAGAATAATTCCCGGTTTTTCACGTCCCGTCCGATAGAGCCAAAGATACGACTTCGATGAAGCAGATCGTCCCGGTTCTTTCAAAACTTGAAGCGTGGTTTCATCTGCATGCAAAAGGTCACGGGCAACTAAGTAAGTCTTCATCCGATCATAGATAAGTCGGAGCCAACGTTCAGCTCCATGAAGCATCCAATTGGCTAGTGTTTGCCGGGACAAGGTGACACCTAGACGCTTCAATTGTTGTTCCTGACGGTATAACGGCTGAGCGTCCAAATATTTTTGACACATCACATAGGCCATCGCCGAAGGTGACGCTAAGCTCTTGGGAAAAACAGCTTTTGGCGCTTTCGCAGTGACAATCGGCGTTTGTATGGCTTCCCGTTCACAATGCCGACAGGTATACGTGTGACGAACATGTTTGATGAACTTAACCTGTGCAGGAATGATTTTCAGTTCTTCGCGAACTTCAGTGGACATTTCATGTAAAGCTCCTCCGCAGCAGGAACAGATCTGTTCGTCCTCAGGTAAGTCATAATCAATCACTTCAACGGGGAGATTTTCCAGCTTTTCCTGTCGCTGCCCTTGGCTTTTCTTGCGTTTATAGGTAATCGTTTCAACGGTCGGTTCGGGAAGGTTAGTATCCGATTCGCTTTCTGCTTCATTGAATAGTTGAAGCGTCAACTGCTCAGGATGTGTCTTTTCGCTCGAAGCGCCGAATTGACGTTTTTGGCTGAGACGGAATTGTTCTTGAAACCACTTCAGCTTGAGCGTCAGTTCGGCGTTTTGTTTCTTCAGCGCATCACGTTCCTCACGCAGTTCTTCTATTGTGGGTGTGTTTGAATCCGTTCGGTTTTCCATTTTTTTATTATAATCGAAGACGCGCGCCATGTCTCTCATTTCTTTGAAAATTAGAGAAGGGTGCGCGCAGTGATTTCTTTGTGTGCCTGACGCTGCTGAATGGACAGACCATCCAGCAGCCAGTTGAGCTGACGACGATTGATGGGTAACGAAGGGTTTGAGTCATTGGCCTTCGGCCATTGAAAGGTTCCTTTTTCTAAACGCTTGTAATACAGCCAAAATCCGCTGTATTCCCAATGCAAAATTTTTAACTTGTCTCGTTTTCGATTGCAGAAGACAAACAGACATGGCGAAAACGGATCGAGATGAAAGCCTTCTTGAACCAAGACGGATAATCCATCAATGGATTTGCGCAGATCCGTAGGACCTTTAGCCAAATAGACATTTTCAATGCTGGACGCACGGATCATAAAGCACGCAGCACCCGAACAACATCCGCAAACAAATCTGGATCAAACCCAGTATGAACCTCAACTTTCGCGGATCCAACATAAATGAATAAGGGCTCCTGCTCTGCGGCATTGGCCAATCCAACAGGCATCCAGTGATTTGTATTAGGAACTGGGCGACTATGACGGAACTTGCGTCGCCAATAACGGAATTGCCATAAAGGAATGCCCTGATCCGCACACCACTCTTTGCCTGTTAAATCGCTAGTCTCGAAATCTTGCATTCGTTTCTGCCAGCATTCATGTAGTTCTACTCGTGTCATGGATCATCCTCCTGATCAATTGATAAAGATATCATCGCATGATCGGTTGGTCATGAGAAGGTGTCCATTATTTGACGCTTACTAAATAAGAACCATTTAACGAAAGCTCAGTTAAGCCCAATACCAATAAAAAAGCTCTTAAAATTTCCTCGGCTAATGTCATCTGTTTGCCGCCTCATCTAAATTTTGAATGACTCTTTGTAATGCTTGAATGAGCTGTACCTGTTCTTCTTTAGTGAATCCCACTAAAGCATTTCTTGATGTGCGGTGAGCCAGTTTTTCAATTTGCTTCACCATTATTTTTGATTGTTCTGTCAGACTAATCCTATTGGCGCGACTGTCCTTCACACTTAAACGCTTAACTACCAAATCTTTTTTACTTAATCTAGCAACAATGGAACCAACGGTTGCCTTGTCACTTTTCAACTTATCTGCGATTTCGGTCTGCGTGAGTTCTCCCCATGAATCAAGCAGCTTCAGCACTGCCCACTGTGCCGTCGTTATGTCAAAGTCAATGAGTTGTTTCTCCATGTCATGTTTGATTAGTCGCGCACTTGTATTCAGCAAATAGCCAAGTATCTTTTCAATATCCATAAGAAACACCCCAAAAAATAGTATGTATACATATTATATGTGTACATACTATATGTGTACATACTATTTAACGCAAGTTCAATCTGTTTCATCAAATAAAATTCATCACATTTACGTATAAAAATATAAAGATTTAGAAGAATTTGTAAGTGCACTAGGTCTTCGCCTTCGTCAGAGGCTTGGTAAAGCCAAGTTTTCTAACAAGATAAAAACGTTTAACATTCGGCCTGTCGATACAACGATAAGGTCATACAATTCAGTTGGGGGATCAGGTAAGTACTAAATCGAGAAATAGACGGAAAAATTCCGCTTAATTCGAAAATGAATGGAAAAATTGCTTAAATAGGCGGAGAAATTCCCCTTATCGAATGGAAAAACGTGAAAATGGAGGGCTTTTCTTTAAATAAGCGGAAAAACTACCCTTATTTACCCGTGAAACAAGGATCATGATGCAAATAAGCGGAAGATCTCCGCTTATTTTATGTGCGGCAAGGGGAAACAATCACATCCTGCGAAAGTAAGAACCGGGCGCTTTTTGCCCGGTTTTTCTTATCCATTCCGCAGGTCTTAATTAGATGCACTCAGACTTTTAATCAAATAAGGATACAATTTCTCCCCGTGGTGGATGATTGGTGAAAAACTGTGTTTTTTCATCACTTCGTATCTTTCGGCATCACGATCAAGACACTGTACGATTATTTTATTCAAACGGTAATCAGTAAAAAATTCATCTGTGCAATTCAGTATATCGTCAAAGATTTGTTCTTTTGCATAGTCGCCAATTACATCGATTCTCAAGACACCGTCTTGAACCCCTTGCTCAAATAAATGAGTCGGATTATCGACGAACGTTCCCGGCTTTTTATTGAAAACACGGTTTATATAGTTTGTAGTATTTGGAATTGACGCGATCTCGATCGTACCAATCACTCGATTTTCGTCTTTCGTTTTGACCACCCATCTATAATATCTGTCCTCCTGCCATGCCTGATTCCATTCCTCAATACACCGCGCCATCTCGTCTTTAGTTTTGAATTGAAAAATCGTCTCGCAATTATGATCGTCAATGTATTCTTGCAAGTAATGATTGGTGTAGCAGGAGTAGAGTTCATCCGTCCATTGCTCATTTATTGGATAAAATCGCAAAAAAGATCCTGAATACACTTGCTCCGCAATGTTCATTTTTTCGTTCATCATCATCTCTCCCTATCCGTTTCTTTTATTATAGAATGGTAATGGTGACAGCAATATGGCACGTTTATTATGTAAAATTGATTGAAACTGCATTAGGGAGCGAACAAAATGAAAATAGATCGGCTTTTAGGTATTGTTATTTTCCTGATGAATCACGAACAGACTACCGCTCAGGAGTTAGCCGAAGAATTTGAAGTGTCGGTTCGCACCATTAAACGTGATATGGAGACAATTAATCTGGCGGGCATACCCATCCGCTCCATTTTAGGAGCACATGGCGGATACAGCATTGAGCCGCGATTTACCCTAAACAAACAGTTTGTTAAAAAACAGGAATACATGACTATTATCACTGCACTCATGGGGTTTCAGTCGTCCTTTCACAGTAAGAACTTCCAAGTGCTGCTCGACAAATATAAGAATCTAGTCGGGAATTCAAAGAGCAACAGCATCTTTCTTGACTACAGCGCGGCGCAGGAAAGCTCTAACGTTCAGCAGAGCCTTGAAATTTTGGACAATGCCATCCACCAGCACCGTCATATACTAATATCCTATCGAAACGCACAGCAAGATGCCTCGCAAAGAAAAGTGCAGCCGCTTGCTTTAACTTATCAATGGTACGCCTGGTATCTTTTTGCCTATTGCGAGCACGCAAATGATTATCGGCTGTTTAAAATCACGCGTATAAAAAAGGCCACCATGCTTGATAGCCAATTTCAGAAACATAAAAATATAGAGGCGCTTATGAAAAAGCATAATCATTTTTATTCAGAGTGCAGCATTGACATTGCACTCCTGATCCAGGATAAAGATCGTGATCTGCTCGAAGAATTTTTTCCAAAGGGGACGTTCGAACCCATAGATGAAAAGAAATGGATCATGCATATTCGTTTGCCTGAATATGAACAGATGTGGAAAGCGAAGTTGATCGCATTAGGAGATCGTGTAAAAGTGCTGAAACCCGAATCCTTGAGAAAAGAATTAGTCTCTGCTGCGCGCACGTTTATTGAAAATAATGAAGCAGCTTCTTTTTCGCAATCAAAAACCTCCCCTGATTAATCATCAAGGAAGGTTTGAGCATCATACATGGTTTATTGTGCTTGCCTGCAATTTAAGCAAGTAAGCAATAATTTCACGTCTTCGAATCATTCCGATAAATACACCGCTGTCATCAACGATCGGAACAAAGTTCTGTGTTAAGGACGTTGCTATAATGTCTTCAATTTCAACATCAATTGAAATCGCTTTGATGTCCCTGTATCGCGGCACATCCTTCAATGCGATGTTTTCAGTATCTCTGAAATCCAGATCTTCATTTTTTTTCAGATTCCACAGAATATCGCCTTCAGTTAAGGTACCAACATAAATGCCCTGCTTATTCAAGATTGGAATGGCCGAATAGCGATAGTGCTCCATCTTCTCCAATGCCTGCCTGATTGTCCAATGCTCATAGACAAATTTCACTTCACTTTTCGGCGTGATTAAAAATGCAGCGTTCATTCTTGATCCGCTCCTTATTCATTAACAACTTTCTCCTCTAATTGTTCGTTGTAATCGTTTACTTTATGTCCATGGCAATGGATGATTAACTATAGAGACAATTTGCCACTATGTGACTGTTTAATTCGTTTCTTTATTCCATCGTCTAATTTTCAGATCACCCGGCAGTAACACTGAAAGCAATCCGAAAAGTGGAAAAAGGCTGCACAAAATCATGACAAATCGGATACTGAACAGATCTGCAAGGTTGCCAAACAATACGGCACCGATAGCGCCCATACCAAAAGCGAAGCCAATTGTTAACCCGGAGACCATACCGAGTCGTCCCGGCATTAATTCTTGGGCGTAGATGACGGTAACACTGAAGCTCGATGTAATGATTAAGCCGATCAGTAAAAATACCGGTGCAATCAAATAAAGCGGCAAATAAGGCAGCATCAAGGTCAAAGGTGCCGCACCAACGAATGATCCGAGAATAACGGTTTTTTTACCGAACCGATCAGCCAGCGGGCCGCCTAGGAACGTGCCGACCACACCGGATACCATGAAAATAAAAATAAATAGTTGTGCAACTGGAATCGAAAGCCCATAATCATGAATCAAATAAAACTGATAAAAGTTTGAGATACATGTCGAGTACCATGAACGTGCAAAGATGATAAAAATGAGCAGTACCATTGCCGTAACGACCCTTTTATGTACAAAAACCTCACGTTTGTTCCGTTTTATTTGTTGGGCATGCTTGTCACGCGGAGTTCGAATTGTCTGATGTTTTTTATACCAAAGTGAGACAAAGAATAAGACGATCATGCCGATAAATGCAAAGCTCGAAAAGGATAAAACACCTTTCTGTCCAAATGGAAGAAAAATCAGCGCGGTCAGCACAGGTGCCATTGATTGACCAAAATTGCCTCCAACCTGATAAATGGATTGGGCAAGTCCTCGCTTTGATCCGGCGGCCATATGTGCCACACGCGAACCCTCAGGATGAAAAATTGATGAGCCTATGCCAATAAAGAAGACGGCGAAGAGCGCCCATGCATAGCTGGGCGCCAGCCCAAAAATAATTAAACCAACCAAGCTGGTTAAAATCCCAATTGGCAGTAAAAACGGTTTGGATTTAATATCTGCATAGTAACCAAAAAAAGGTTGAATAACCGAAGCAGTCATATTAGCAACAAAAGCAATCCAGCCGATTTGCCCGTAATTCAAATTTAACGTTTGTTCAAGGATCGGATTCATCGCCGGAATCACAGCTTGAATCGAATCATTAAAAAAATGACCACATCCGATGGCGAATAGTACACCATAAAAAGTGCGTTGAGCATTGATTTGTTGTTTCTTTGCTTTTTCCATTAAATTTCTCTACTCTCTCTAGTTGTTTTAGCCAAAATAGTTCAGAAATTACGAAAACAAAATAATTATACAAAACCTTTAAGTAAATTAATAGTTAATCGTCCGATTTTCGATCACAATCACTGAAGACGTTTGTCGTGATTTCACATATGAAATCGCGGACAATTTTCTTTTCCCCATTCAGCCATTAATTCAAGAATAGGGATCAAACTTTTTCCCCGCTCATTTAATTGATATTCCACCTTTGGCGGGACCTGAGCATAGTCTATCCGTTCAATCAAATCATCACTGTGCAACTCTTTTAAAACTTGACTTAACATTTTATGAGTTATGGAAGGAAGCTCTTTTTTGATTTCACCATACCGCATGACCCTATTTTTAAATAGCTTATAGAGTATAAGCCATTTCCATCTTCCCCCTGCAACGGACAGTGTGTATGAGATGGAACAATTTCCTTCATCTATAGACCATTTTTTCATCTTTACTTTCCTTTCATATAGTATCCTACTTTAAAGTGCATACTGTCTTTTATTACTACCAATATATACACTTAGTAACGAAACCACAAGGATAAATGTTACTTAATTAATTTCACATTGGGGGATTGACTGCAATTGAAGAGTATGTGGAAAGTATACGTTCTAGCGCTTATCAGTTTTCTCATTGGTACATCACAATTTGTTACTTCCGGATTTCTTGATCAGATCGCTTCGTCAATGGGAATTACTGTTTCGAAGGCCGGGCAATTCACAACCGTCTATGCCTTAACCTATGCCATAGCTACACCGTTGCTCATATCGCTTACAGCAAAAATAGATCGGCGTAAACTCACACTTTATTCGCTAGGTATTTTTATCGTTGGCAATTTGCTATCTTATTTTTTCCCTAGTTTTGTATTGTTTACTATTTCACGAATGATCTGTGCCATAGGGGCAGGAGCGGTTATTGTCACCGCACTCACGATTGCAGCAAAAATTGCACCTGTCGGAAAGCAGGCGAGTTCCATCGCTACCGTTACAATTGGCTTTACCTTGGCGCTTATTATTGGTGTGCCGTTTGGTCGATTACTGTCCTCTGCCTTTGGGTGGAGAAGCGTTTTCTTAGATATTTCCTTATTTGGTGTTATCGCAACAATTATTATCATTGCTGTGATACCCAAAGTGCAAGGAGAAGAACCGATTCCGCTCATTAAACAGCTAGCTTTGTTAAAAAGTCCAAAAGTGCTGCTTGGGCTGTTCATTACGCTTTTCTGGTTAAGCGGCTATGCACTGGTGTATATTTATATCTCTCCCTATTTACTAATAGGACTAGGCTTATCTGAAGATTTACTGAGTCCTGCATTGCTCGTATTTGGTGTTGCATGTTTCGTTGGTTCAGAAGCTGGCGGTTACTGTGCGGATAAATTTGGAATTACTGGTACACTACTTGTCAGCATGAGTCTAGATATTATTTCACTTATCTTTCTTTCATTATCTGCACATCACTCAATCATCATCTTTGTTTTTCTTTTTCTTTGGTCAGCCTCTGTATGGAGCATCCAGCCTGCACAGCTCTTGAATCTAGCTACACTTGTACCCGCCCAATCAGGTATTATGCTTAGTTTGAACCAATCGATTAGTCAGATTTCGATGGCCATTGGGGCTGCTCTAGGCGGAGCTATGATAAACAACTTTTCCTTAGTTTCTTTATCATGGTTTGGAAATATCGGAGTGATCATTGCCATGATCCTTGTATGGATGCTGCATCGCTTGAAGACGGTAAAAAGAAAGCAGATTAATTCTTCCTCAATTTCAAGTTAATTAGTTATTAAGGATCTGACTGAACAAAACGGGCATGTTGCAATGATTGGCGATGGTGTAAACGGATGCTCCGGCACTGGCAACGGCTACAGTCGGGATCGCCATGGGCGGTGCAGGATCAGATGTAGCATTGGAAGCAGCGAATGTTGTTTCTGATGGGCGATGACCTTTCGAAGATTCCAAAGGCCGTACAGCTAGGTAAACGTACAAGCAGAGTCATTAAGCAAAATGTAACCTTTGCCATTGCGGTCATTCTCGTGCTGATCACAGTTAACTTTATAGGTGACATCAATTTACCTTCCGGCGTGATCAGTCACGAAAGCAGTACGATATTGGTCATTTTAAGCGGGTTAAGGCTGCTCCGCTAAATATCTTTCAAGCTAAAGGAATCAAGATCCTCTCATGCATGTGCGCATAAGAGGATCTTGATCTTTCTGTTGCTTTTTCCATTTAATTAGTCTATTATCTAATTAGACATTAATCAAATTAGAAGGTGGGCTTGATGCAGCTGACTCGCATCGTTGAATTTCACAAAGTTCTTGCCGATCTGACGCGTATCCGAATCATTGCTTTATTAAAACAGGGCCCGCTTCATGGTCAGGCCATTGCCGGAAAACTCTCTTTGACGCCGCCGACAATCACACACCACATGAGCAAGCTTCGTGAAGTCGGATTAATCAATGAACGCCGCGATAGAAATACCATTTACTTTTCGCTAAATGAAGATGTACTGGAAAGCTGTGCAGCCGCTATCCTATCAATAGGGAATGGAGAGGGAAACATGGATATGTTTGTAACAGAATCTGAACGCGCCGCCATTCTGAACAACTTTATCACTGCTGATGGTAAGCTGAAAACGATTCCTGCACAAAGAAAAAAGCGATTAGTTGTTCTTTCACACCTTGTAAAAGGACTCGAATTCGGAAAAATCTACTCCGAAAAGGAAATCAGTGATTATTTAAGAAGCTACCATCCGGACTATGCGACACTTCGCAGAGAACTGATTATACACCAGTTCATGTATCGCAAGGACGGGCAATATGAATTGAACCCACCTGAACTTTGGAGCCTGCACTGATCTTTTTCATCCCGTCTATGATTACGGTATCAACACTTTTCGGCAGCTCATTCAGTAAAACAGTCCATAATTCTTTAGCCCGATTGATCTGATCGGGCGTTTTGATTGCTGCTATGATTTCATTGACCGAAATCTGCCACTTTGGAGCGACAACTAAGATTAGCCACTCTATTTTAGGTAGTCCTCTCTCAAAATACCGTAGTAAATACGATCATCATATTCATTTTCATTATGGTAAAAATACGACTTCCGCAAAACGCCTTCAAGTTTCATCATTGATTTTTGCAACACTTTTCCTGAAGCCCTATTCCTTCCTCTATGGAAAGCCTGCAGTCTGTTTAAGTCCGTTTTTTCAAATGTAAAACCAATAACGGCAGTTAGCGCTTCGGTCGCGTATCCTTTCCCTTGATAGGCTTTGCTGATGCAATACTCGATGTCTGCAAAATGATGATTCACATCTATGTCACAAAAAGCAATCTGTCCGATATTCTCATTCATCTTCTTTAAAACGACTGCCCATCTAAAAAAAGAAGCATTCGAATATGCTGAAATCCATCGACTAAGCAACCCATTGACGGACTCAAGTTTCTCATAAGTCGGCTCACCGTAATTTGATTGAAGCTCATCATCATTAATCCAGTTTTTCAGCATATCATTTGCATCTTCCAAAGTGAATCTTCTTAAAATGAGCCGATCTGTTTCTATGGTTTCCGTACCCACCATTTCATCACTCCCACAAATGAACTACGTGTAAAAAATAGTAACATATCAAAACAAAATTGACAGCAAATCACTCATATGATAATTCTGTATGTAGAAGATAAAAAACATTATTGCCGTCCGGCTAGAAATGGTGATAACTCGTGATTTCCTATAAGGTAGATCAAGCAAAATCAATTGAAATAAAAACATGCGCTAACGCAATCCATACGTCCAGAACTCATTTTCATGATGAAGTGTCTATAGGATTAATTGAAAAGGGAAACTGCAGAACGGAAATCAATAACCGCTTGTTCACTCTATCTTCGCAGACACTTCTTGTTATTCCTTCAGGAACCGTGCACCGCTGCCAACCTCTTGATGTCAAAAACTGGCGCTTTACAATGGTCTATATTGGTAATTCATGGTTCTCCAAGTTTTCCGATGACAGGATCTGCAGCGGAAGAATTTACCCTAACTTAAAATTAAACGCTTTTAAACAGTTAATAACCACGTTTCAACAACTTGGAGATCATTTAATAAACTCGAGCAACGAATTAAATGCGCTCATTGACCTGATGGATGTTATGGATTTGCATGAACACAGTTCGATGAAACAAGAACCAGAAACACCAACTTCTGAAAAAATTACTAGGATCAAACATTATCTCAGTAAAAATTATCTTAGCAGAATAACATTAGAGAATTTGTCGGAAATCGCCAGCATCAATAAATACCAGCTGATTCGCCAGTTTTATTTGCACACAGGGCTGACTCCGCAAAAATACCTGATTAATTTGCGCATCAATGCAGCGAAAAAAAAGCTTCAAAACCATGAACCGATTATAGACGTTGCCGCTGCCAGCGGATTTTACGACCAAAGCCATTTTGATAAATATTTTAAGGCTTATACAGGTGTCTCGCCGATGCATTATTGCTCCAATTAAAAATACCGCACACCTGATTTCTCTAGGCGAACGGTACTTTTATTATTTGAGCGTGGGAAGACTGCCGGTTAAGTGATTAACCGCTTTTTTCTCGCCATAAAGGCAAATACCTAGGAAATTCAAGTCTTCGGTTGGTGTACTATGAAGTTTAACTGTGTAATCTTCATAATCTCTGCTCCTCTGCGCAGTGGTTGTAAAATCAATCAGTTCAACTCTTTCACTATACCGATCTTTAATCTCGCGATGAATACTCATTATTCCTTCTCGTGTTAACGATAAAACCGGAATGGGCAAGTTAACAATACCCCTGTGTTGAAATCCACTTCCGTCCTCAATATCATTCCCGACTACTTCACCGAACGCTTTGCCCAGTGTACATCCAAGAATTGCCGCCGTATTGGCAATCACGCCGATCGGTAATTCTTTTTCAATCACCATCACACATTTCTTTGCTGAATCATTCATGCTATTCCCTCCCGCTCTTGTACCCACTTATAATATCTTGGGGTGGAAGAACAGGATAGGAAAAAATTGAGTTATAGGTGTTCACTTAGATTCAAAGAGACCTGTGGCCTTTGTGATTTTAATAAATCCACCGTTTTTCTCTTTTTCATGATTCAGAAAGCCGAGAAATTGTTCGCGTTTCTTACCGGACAGTGCTTTATTGGCATTTGTTCCTGATGAACAAATGTAATCACAGATCGCCTGCACATCATCGATTAAGAGATCGCCCGGAAAACGCGTTAGTTTTACGTGCTTAAAATAATGATTCAATTGCTCGGCGCCGTTTTCTAAACCAAAGGCATCCGCCTGAACATTGGTCAGATCAAAACCAAAAGTGGGATCAAATCGTGTCAATAAATCATTAAACCCACCCATGTGCTCTTTTCCGATCGTTGACGAGTAGAAAACTCCTCCCGGTTTTAGCACGCGACGTACTTCTTTGAGCGCTCGCTCTCGGTCGGGAACATGATAGAGCATGTGGTTAGCGATAACTACGTCAAAATAATGATCGTCAAATGGAATCTGTTGAATATCAACGATTTGATACGTAACGTTTGGCAAGTTTCCAATTCTTCTCTGAGCATCCGCTAACATTCCTGATGAAAAATCAGATAGAGTGATCGCACAGCCTTTCGGAAAACGTTCTCCGTTCTTTATCCAAAATGTCCCGTCTCCGCAACCAAGTTCAAGAATTTTACTTTCGGACTTAACGTCGTAATGATCAAACAGCCACATATGCCAATCTTCATTATTCGTACTGAAACGCTCATGGATTTTGATCCGTATATTAAGATTTGTTGAATCCTGATATTGCTCGTTTAACTCTGTCATAAGGGCACAGCTCCTAAAGTATCGTTTCTTGTATTCTATCACTGACTAAATTCCATGCAATTCTGGATTTTTTCAATTCGATTATATATTGGTAATAATTACAACCAATTTTTAAATAGATTGCAAAACTTTTATCATACCTCATGCGTTAAACTAGATATATGGCTAATTACTTTATTTGAAAAGTTATACTATGCATGAACATTAAACTGAACGTACATAGCACTCGCCTACTAATCAGCATCTTGATTCAGAACAACTATTTGGAGGGCGAGCTCAATTGAACGATAAACAAAAACACCGCTATATGGGCGGTTTGGATGGTCTCCGAGCACTTTCGGTTTTAGCTGTTATCGCTTATCATATGAATCTTCCATGGGCAGGCGGCGGATTCCTCGGGGTCGGGATTTTCTTTGTGCTGTCCGGATACTTGATCACAGATCTATTAATTCAGGAATGGAATGATACGCATACAATCAATTTAATAAACTTTTGGACTAGGAGAGCGAAAAGGCTGCTGCCTGCCATGATCTCTGTCGTCATTGTTGTCATCTGCTATGTCCTCGTTTTTCACCGATCCTTACTTCAGGAAACATGGATGGATGCTCGAGCGGCACTTTTTTACTTCAGTAATTGGTGGTCCATTTTTCATCAGCAATCTTATTTTGACAGTTTCGCAAATCCATCACTTTTGAAGCATTTCTGGTCGCTCGCAGTTGAGGAACAGTTCTATCTCATCTGGCCTTTGCTCGTGCTGCTCGTATTACGCTTAAGTAAAAGTGTTAAATTGCTCTATGTCATGACACTACTTCTTGCAGCCACATCAATTATTGGCATGGGATTGCTTTACCAATCGGGGACTGACCCGAGCCGTGTCTACTATGGCACTGATACGCGGGCATTCGCACTGCTCTTCGGCGCAATTCTCGCCTGCATTTGGCCAAGTCAACATCTTTCTGCAAAAGGTAACAAAGCTGTTGGTATCTTTTTAGACAGTGTTGGTACCTTAGCGTTGATCTTTCTGCTCTTGTGTCTCAGTTACGTCAACCAATTCGAGGAATTTCTATACAGTGGCGGTTTAGCACTTTTTTCATTAGTGGCTGTCGTGCTCATCTCAGCGCTCGCTCATCCGTCTACCCTGCTTGGCAAATGGTTAGGCATCAAACCATTGCGCTGGATCGGCGCGCGCTCCTACGGGATGTATTTATGGCATTATCCGATCATTCAGCTTACAACACCAGCCGCACAAGCCAATGAGATTCAACCGCTGCGCATCGCTATCCAGCTCACTCTCATAGTTGTGGTATCTGCACTCTCTTATCACTTCATAGAGGATCCGATTCGCCGTTCCGCAAAGGATTTCGGACGATTGCCGATCAGAAAAGTAACGCTCGGACTCTGTGCCTTGATTCTTATTTTTTCCGGGACATCCGTTCTTGCACAACAAATATCCACGAGCCCGCTTGCTTCTGAAAAACCATCTCATAAAGCAACGAACCATGGATCAAATGAGAATAAACCCAAGTCAATTTCAAAGAAAAAGGTAACGGCTGCAAGTGGCATGAAAGGATCAGTGGTTTCCAAACATCCAACCCATGAGAAGAACAAGACAGAAAATAAGCCGCGCGACAAAAAGAAACAGCAAATGATAAGAGCGCAAGAAAAAAAGCAACCGCAAAAAACAAATACGCCAACAGCGAAACAAAAGACGGCTCAGGCAGCCTCTCCGATTACGGATCAGCAAGTGACCGCGATTGGCGATTCAGTCATGCTTGGCGCTGAGCCTTATCTAAAAAAATCGATCGTACATCTGGTCATTGATTGTAAACTGGGCAGACAATTCAGCGAAGCATTCACGACACTAAACCATTTGAATCAGCAAGGCAAGTTGAATCACTATGTAGTGATCGAGCTTGGAACGAACGGACCGTTTACAACTGAGCAGATGGACGAATTGATCGCGTTGATTGGCAAGCAAAGAAAAATAATTCTTGTCAACACGCGCGTACCCCGTCCATGGGAGGCAACTGTGAACAAAGTCATTCAAAAAACAGACGAAGCATATGGCAATGTTGTTTCTGTTGACTGGCATCGTGCAAGCGAGGGTCAACGTTCTTATGTTGGTAACGACGGCGTTCATTTGTCGGTCTCCGGCGCAGAAAAATATACGGAGCTGATTGTGCAAGCGATCCACTCGTTGAAATAAATGAGCCTTCAGTCCGTTTTAACTCGCAGATCATTCGCCTAATTCAATGACCAGATTTCTCAATGCGGGTATGGCACGTTCCATGTCCTTCATTGACGCGTAGGCATACGACAGGCGCAAATAGTGACGCGCCCTGCGATCATACAAAACACCTGGATTTAGGAGAATGACCTGTTTGCGTGCACGATCAAATAATACACGCGGGTCGATAGTCGGGACCAGCTTCAGCCAAATATAAAAGCCGCCGGAAGGTTTGCGCCACTCAGCAAGATCTTTAAAATAGGTCGACAGAAGATCCAATAAGTAATCGCGTCTTTCTCTTAGCCGACTTCGAACAAAAGAAGCGTGGCGCTCATACATGCCCGTTCGCAAACATTCTTTTGCTGCCCATTGTGATAAAGAACTTGATCCGTAATCGCTTTGCATCTTAATATCAGCTAGTCGGTCAATCACAGACCTAGCGCCTACCACCCAGCCGATCCGCAGTCCTGGGCTTAATGTCTTCGACAGGCTGCCTATATAGAGCACATTGCCAGAGTGATCCATACTTTTTAATGGTGGCGGAGGGGGCGCGTCGATCCATAGATCATGATATACATCGTCTTCGATCAGCGGTAGACGCTCCTTATTACAAACGTCAAGAACAGCTTTTCTGCGTGGTAAATCCATCAGAGTGCCGGTAGGATTGTGAAAAGACGGAATTGTATAGACAATGCTCTTTCCTGCCTCTTTCTTTACAGCAGTCAGTTGATCAGGAATGAGCCCCTTTGAATCCATTGGCAACCCAATGAAACGCATCCCGGACGATTGGAAAACATGTACAGAATAAAGATATGAAGGTTTCTCAAGTAATATAGTCGAACCCCGATCGAGCAATCCGATTGATATAAGCTGCAAAGCTTGAAGCGCCCCGGAAACGACAAGTATTGAATCAGGATCAGCTTTGATGCCATGACGTTTCAGGTGTCTCGAAATCTCTTCCCGAAGCCTTAGATTTCCTTTTGGCTCAGAGTACCCCAATGATATGACTTGGGACGGCATCCCTGAAAAGAGTCTGGTCAAATCATCATTTGGTATTAATTCCGGACCCAACTCTCCCGTTCCTAAGCGAATAATGTCCGGTATAAATTCTGCTTCATTGATTGTATGAATCATCGGAAGATTAGGCTTGAATTGTCCTGACTCAACATGGGCACCCCAATCCGCAGGCACTCGATTAGCCATGATTCCCCATGTATTATTGATTACTTTTGTGCCGCCACCATGATGTCCGGCAATCAGTCCTTGGGCTGTAAGCTCTTCAAAAGCGGCCGTTACTGTGCTTCGATTGACCTGAAGCTGCTCGGCCAATAGCCGCTGTGAAGGAATACGCGAACCGACCGCCCATTCCCCTTTAGTTATCTTAGTTACTATGTATTCCTCTACTTGTCGCCGAAGCGGAAGAGATGAGGCGCGATTCATTTCCATGGTTGTCCCCTTTTTTACACCTTGTTCCATTAATTAAGTGCAATTATAGCATGAAGTTCATCATAGTGAACTCGCTAGCATGTGCCTATTATTTTCATTTGGTTGGTGTGCCATTTGCTGTTTGGCTGGTGACTCAGCCCAGCTTTTGTTTAACAATAGAAAGGTGATTTCATACAGGAGGTGTATCATGATAGCAGCAGCAATCCATGGATTTCTTTTATCATTTAGTCTTATTTTGCCACTCGGCGCACAAAATGTATTTATTTTTAATCAAGGCGCGCATTCAAAGCATCTTTCAGGAGTACTGGCGGCAATTCTAGCAGCATCACTTTCTGATACATTCCTTATATGCTTGGCTGTTGGCGGGGTTTCCGTGTTGCTCTTGACTTTTCCATGGCTAGTCACCTCTCTACTCATTGCAGGTATTCTTTTTCTCGCATTCATTGGATGGACAATCTGGAATGACTCCTCTGCACAAAAAAGCCAAAAAACGGAGCAGCTTTCAGCAAAACAACAGGTGCTCTTTGCACTGTCTGTTTCTCTACTCAATCCACATGCGATTCTTGATACAATTGGCGTGATCGGAACAAATGCGGCCCATTACCAAGGCGTCAATCAATGGCTTTTCGCCCTTGCCTGCATCTCTGTTTCATGGGTTTGGTTTTTCGGACTGGCATTCGCAGGCAATCTGACCGGAAAAGCAGCAAATAAAGGTCCACTCATGCAGCTCATTAATAAAATTTCCGCGCTGATGATCTGGGGTGTGGCAATTTATCTATGCTGGAAACTCGTAATCTCAAGGCCACTGAAATTATGGGTTGACTTCAAATAGGTTGTAGTATATGATCTATATAATTTAAAATTGCTCATCAAACCAACGACGTGGAGATCAAGACAAAACGTGCACTTGCAGAGAGCCGGTGGTGCTGAAAATCCGGTAGAACGCAGTTTGTTAAATGGACCACTGAGGGCGCAGCTTAACGAAACGTGTTTCCAGTATGCTGCGACGTGTTGATATACGTTAGTTATCGGGAGTATGCTTGTACTCTGCTAAGATGGAACTCATTGATCAGCATTAAAAGCTGTTCCAATGTTTCTGAATTAAGGTGGCACCGCGGAATTCAAACCGTCCTTGACAATATTTTTGTCGAGGACGGTTTTTTGCATTGGAGGAACGATTGCATGAAACAATGGCAAAAATGAAAAAACGAGTCATTTAAAATGATGAGGAAATCTTGAAAAAAAGAGGAATGTCCATGCTATCCGATTGGTTACAGGCAAGTGCCATTTTACCGCAAGCTGATTTGACCACTAGCGAGGCAGCAATACAAGTGAGCGGACATTTATTGGTTCGAAATGATTATGCGGATAAGTCATATGTCACTGCAATGCTCGAAAACTACTCCAAGAACGGAAATTATATCGTCATTGCGCCGGGTATAGCGATTCCCCATGCCGCACCCGGATCCATGGTTCACCATCAAGGACTGAGTCTCGTAACGTTGAAACATCCACTTAATTTTGGTCACCCGCTTAATGATCCCGTCTGTCTCGTATTTGGCTTTTGTGCAACCGATCATGAAGGCCATCTAGATATGTTAATAGATTTAGCAGCCCTATTAGAGCAGCCGCAATACGTAAAACGGCTTCAAAGTGCTGTTACAAAGGAAGAAATTTTACAAATTATATCAGAGTGAATTTAATTAGGAGGAGAAAAACATGTTAAAAATTGCGACTGTATGCGGTGCCGGGGTAGGCAGCAGCATGATGTTAAAGGTGTTCGCGCAACAAATTCTTGATCAGAAAGGTGTCGAAGCTGAAGTGACAGCAACAGACATTAGTTCTGTAGATCCTCATGCCTACGATGCTCTGATTACCGCTTCTGCATTTGCCGATTTACTTGATCCTACAGCAACACGAATCATTCGAATTGATAACATGCTGGATAAGATATATCTCAAGCAACAGCTGGAAATTGTCGTCGCCGATATTGCGGGAAGTGATCATAACTCATGAATTTTTTCATGTATTTAATCAATTATATCTTCAATCAGGCGGTATTCGTCATTGGTATTGTGATCATTATCGGCACAATAGTTCAGAAGAAAAGTTGGAACCAGATCATCTCGAGTACCTTTAAAGGAATGATTGGTTTTCTAATGATCACCACCGGAGCTCAATCCTTAGGAATGGCTTTGCTCCCGCTTCAGCCCATGCTGGCTAAAATTTTTCATTTTCGTATTACGGTGCCAGACATTGCGAATGTGCAGATGCATAGCATGGTCGGGATTGGCACGGAAATGGCATTGATCTTTACCTTTGGCTTTGCCATGAATATTTTACTCGCACGATTCACGCGATTTAAATATGTGCATTTATCGGCACATGTGTCCTTTTTTTATGCCGGGTTGATCACAGCACTGCTAAAATTCGGAACACACTTGCCAACGATCCCTTTAGTTTTTGTTGGCTCGATTCTTCTCGGTTGTTATATGACGTTTACTTGCGCCTATATCGCTCCGTTAATGAAAAATGTCAAAGGCGGCGAGGGTTTTACGCTCGCACACTCAAGCTCAATCGGCATTCTTATT
The DNA here is from genome assembly GCF_040513385.1 of Sporolactobacillus caesalpiniae. Taxonomy (NCBI): domain Bacteria; kingdom Bacillati; phylum Bacillota; class Bacilli; order Caryophanales; family Sporolactobacillaceae; genus Sporolactobacillus; species Sporolactobacillus caesalpiniae. The sequence continues at coordinate 594,166 of NZ_JBEVCB010000001.1, read as the reverse complement.
TCAGCATTGGTCGGTAAAATTGTTGGCCGCGGTTCGAAAGATCTCGAGGAGCTGAAACTGCCAAAAAGTTTAAATTTTCTTCGAGACATGACAACCGCATTAACTTTTGTTATGACCATTATGTTTCTCGCCATCGCGCTAATAGCAGGACCAAGCTGGGTGATGGATCATGCCAGCAACGGACGCGATATCATTAGTTTTAGCCTGATGAACGGGCTGCAATTCGGATTATGGATCACCGTCATCATTACTGGGGTGCGAATGATGCTCTCGGAAATCATACCGGCCTTTCACGGTGTCGCCGAGAAGGTGATTCCAAACGCTACGCCCGGCCTGGATATTCCCCTTCTCTTTCCTTATTATCCAACCTCGGTGATTATCGGTTTTATCATGAGCTTGACATCCGGTCTGGTCGGAATGAGCATTCTTGGTTTCATTCATTATCCGGTTGTCGTTTTCCCTGCCTTGATCCCAACATTTTTCACCGGAGCGATCACGGCTATTTTTGGTAACTCAACCGGCGGACGTCGCGGTGCCGTCATCGGTTCATTACTCAATGGATTTATTTTAATCTTCGGGCAAGCATTACTACTGCCCATGATTGGAACCTATGCTCCGGTGATGCGCATTCTGAGCGAAACAGATTACTGCTTCTACGGGCCGATTTTAGGCGCGCTATTAAAAATGATGGGATTGATTTAACAAAAGTTCTCATTAAAACTGATGCCATTTCTTTAAAACCCAACAATCATTTGATTGATTGGGTTTTTCTTGCAAGTAAAAAAAGTATGTGATTTTGTGCCAATGAAAATCATCCAACCAGTGTCTTGACTTAGAGTCAAAGCGGAGGTGCGAGGGCGCCTGCGGAGCGTTTCTGTTGATTGCACGCCAAGGGGAGACCCGCAGCACTAGTCTGCTCGAGGAGGCTCCCGGATCGCCCGCGGCAAGCGCGTAAACGAAGCGACGATTTATAGAACCGCGAAGACACGAACCCACGACACATGGCCAGAGATTAAGAATCGGGCATAGTCCGGTTTTTTAAAATCTCAACTTTCGCACCCTAATTTGGGCAGATAAACCTTGATATAGTTGGGTAAGCTCTCAATCCATTGTGTCAGTTGACAAGTAACCCATCTTTTGATTGATTTTTTTGTTTTTGTTAGGGCGTCATGAAGAATATCCATGAGCTGCGTCAGTGCTACAGCCCAATCCAGTTCATTCATTTCGTCACAGAGTTCATAAAACATACCACCAAGGGTTCGATTATCTGTACTGCAACGGTTTTGCCAAGACAGGAGAATAAACCTTGTAAAGACAATGGTTGTGTGGCTAATCAGCAGATCGTACGATCTGCCCTGGAACTCTTTTTGAAGCTTAAGAAATGACTTCGTTGCTTTAAAAAATAATTCAATGTCCCATCTCATGCCGTACGTACGAATGATTTCCTGTTCTGTAAGTGTGCAGTCAGTACTTAAGATGGCTAGCCATTCACTTTGTTTATTGCGGTTTTGAACGAACACAACTTTGACCGGGACTCCATTAGCCATTGTGGTACGAATAGAACGTAAAATTTCTTTGTGACTGGTTACGGGCTTCGACAGTCGATACAGCGTTCTTAATCCAACCCATTGAGAGCCTACTCGATAGCGCTGATTCGTTGGTTTCACCATACCAATAACATCGATACCTTGATCGGTCAAAGCCTTGATCAAAGGTTGTTGGGTAAACCAGCTGTCCATCAGAACATAGGATGCATCAATTCCGTTCAACAAGGCCCGTTTAACCATCCCAGGGATTTGTTCAGGAGCTGTTTGTAAAGCTTCGATTCGTCTTTTATAGCCGGAACAACGCTTATCAATCGTCGAATTGATATCATTAATTTTTGCCTTTTCTTTGCTTGAACTAAGGAGTGAAAAATCAATGGGCAGGAACGTTGATCCGTCGGACCATCCTAATGTCAGCATACGAAATCCTTTGTAGTGTCTTCTCCTGGCATGGTCAAAACAATGAGCCAAAAGTTCGACGCGCTTACTGCGGTCGCGATAAAAAGATGAATCATCCAGAATGAGTACTTTAGTGTGGCAGGTGCTCGTCAAACGGCTGACTTTCATAATCGTGAATACGCTTAGTGCCGTCAGGAAGCGGCGCCAGGCAAACTTCGGGTAGTTTAAAAAACGATAAACAGCATCCTTGCCTGGTAATTCATCTGCTTTATTACTCTCCAGTAAACGATACCAATTTCTTTGGGTAAAGATCAGACGAAAAATAAGCTGAAAAAGATAACCACTGGAAAAGCCGAAGGCTTTTTGAATTCCTGCCTGACGTAAATGTTTTAGAATCTTCAACTCATCGAATTTTGCTTTTATTTCTAATGGTAGTTGATTATTTTGACCTTTTTTCGCTATCATATAGAGGGCACCTCTTCTGTTTGGTAGTGTATTTCGTCAAAATCACTATACCAAAAGTTGAGGTGTCTTTCTATTTTGTCAAGAAACATAATGAATAGGCCACAAAGTACGTTATATCAAGGGTTATTTCGGATTTTCACTCTGCGAAAGTTGAGTAAAATGAATGCGAAAAAAAATATTTCGGCTTAACCCAGTTATATGTAAGGGCTTACATATATTTAGCCGAAATAATTCAACCGAAGTGCCTATTATTCATTGAATGCCATTAGTTGTTCAAACCAGTCTTTGTCATACGTTGCAAGTGCCAAATCAATTAGGCTGTCTAGTTCTGTTCGTGTAAAATAATCACTGTCAGGAATAATATCCCCAAAAGAAATTTCCAACCATTTCATACGCGGGTGATTTTCGCACTGAGTAACGCGTAACTTGCATCGCTTAAAGTCTGGATAGACCGAAGTGACAAACCCAATGCAATCATGTTTCCCCATATATTTTGTGTGAATCCACTGTCCAACTTCCATGGCTGATCGCCTCACTCTGATTCAGGTTGTCTGGCCAACATCACACTCCAAATGATCTGAGTAGCTGTTAATAGCATATGAATAAAATTCCCGCTATGCCACAAGTCTGCGCCTGTTTGAGTTTAAATTGTGCGCGATACCATCCGTTCATTGACAGACATATGAAGGCAATCTATATTCAGACTATAGTAAACACCGTTCGCTATTATTATGATCATCAGAAGGAGGCACAACCGATCAGTAAATCTGACCGAAAAGTGCAGCAGATAACTGAAATGCGCGCGACTATTTTGCTCTGCTCGAAGTGATATAAAAATTGATTCATTAAAGGAGTCTATGTATGAAAACATTAATCCTGTACGCGACAAAATACGGATCAACTGAGGAGGTCGCTCGAAGACTGCGTGAACAATTAGACGGAGAGGTCGATTTAGTTAATGTGATAAAGGATTCCCTTCAGGCCCCAGTGTCCTATGACACAGTGATACTCGGGGGATCAGTCTACATGGGTAAAATACAAAAGCAGCTCACAGATTATATAAGAAAAAACATCGATGTTTTAGAACAGAAAAGGATCGGTCTTTTTATTTGCGCGGCTCATCCCGAGGAAAAAAAACGAATCATTGAATTACAACAAGCTTTTCCCACTTCATTAAATCAAAGAGCCACCGCGAAAGCCGTTCTTGGCTACACAATTAACTTTGATAGAATGAGTTTTATTGACAAATTCATCATGCGAAAAATTAAGGGTGACAACAAAAACGTTGCTGAATTCTATGATGATCGGATTAAATCCTTTTCAGCATCATTTCGCAACATGGCTTAATTCTTGTTTACCGTTCTGATCAAAAACGAAAGCTGGGTCATCCCCAACTATTTGAAACATTTCTTCTCGTGTTTGATACAGAGCAGTTCCTTCAGGCAGCGCGATAACCTTCTGGTTATTGCGCTGTACGTATCTGCTTATCAATGAATTATGTTCCTTTTGATAATGGCATGACAGAGAATAATCAGAGACAAGGTTTAACCCATCTATATCATTTTCCGCTTGATCAAGAACATTTATCGTTTTTCCAAGAACAATAGCTCCGGCACTTTGCCCATATATGATTCCACCGTTCACGAAATATTCTTTTAATATCCTGCGAAAATGTACACCAAAATGGGAAAGTAGTTTAACTGTCAATCCCCCGCTTAGATACACTGCAGAAAAATTCAGGAGCTGCTCAAATGTTTTATTATCCAATTCTGTCCACATCGTGATCCTATCAATACCAAGTGGATTGAAAACTTTTTTTACATAATTGAGACACGACTCATAAGATCTGTATTCTGGATCTCCGGCTAACGGAATATAGAGTAAAGGTTTCGCTTTGTTGTTTATCGATGCAAAAAAAGCGTTTATTTCTGATGACTGTTTTGCATCTCCGCCACCTGACAAAAGAAGTTTCCCCAAATAAAACACCATCCAGTGTAGAATCCGTTGTTATTGAAATACTAGCACAAATAGTTGTTTATAGGGCAAAATATGACCTTTACTGAGTACGATTATCTGTTGCGAGGTAAAGACGGAGCGCGCGGTAAAAATGCATGAGTAAAAGAGACCAATTTTGCATTGTTCGAGCAAAAATATCAGCGTTCAGGCGAAAGAATCAGCGCTCAGAGAAAAGAATCAGCGATCAGGCAAAATTATCAGCGTTCAACTTTTCCTCTCTTCGGTTGAACTTCCCACGTGTTCGGTTTAACTTTTCACTCGTTAGGTTGAACTTCTGGTCTTCGGTTGAACTTTCCAGGGATTCGGTCTAACTTTTCGAGCGTTCGTTCTAACCTCGACTCTTACGCTTATGCTGCGCATCTCACGTCAACTGTGCAACATAATAATTTCTTTAATTATAGATCTGCAAAGCAAATTATAATAATGATACTATCGATCTGCACGAATAAAATACCCGCTCTTGTACCAATCGAGTGACTCAAGATGGACGGTCCAGCCTCTTTGCCGATATTCGTGTGCAATCTGTTCGGGTCTCAGATGATTCTTCATCCGTCGGCTATCTTTCATAAACCAGCCCATCTGACGGATGCCGCAATTCACCAGCTTCGTCACATCATTAAAATAACGGTCTGTATTCGAAATAAACATGAAGACATCACGGCTGACAAGAAAATCAAGACTGCGCTCCGCAAACAAATTATTTAGGTGACTGACATCCGCCTGGATAAATTGAAATTTACCATTCTTGGTTAAGTCTGCCAACTCATTCGCACATTCTTCACCTCGGTCAAGTCCATAGACTTTCGTGACTGGGTTGTTCGCTAACATGAATCTGCTTAAAAAGCCGCCTCCACAACCTAAATCAAGGACTGTTCCATGGATCGTTTGAAAATAACTGTAGATTCGTTGATTATAATAATCTTCAGCAGCCTTTTGATCCACATTGTGGGCAATTTATTTTTAATCTAAAAGTTGTTTCATCCCATGGATGATGTTTTTTCTGTAACATGCCGCAAGGAGTTCCGCACTGTCTGCATTTTGTACCCCATATAACGTTTGCGTGTTCTTGAAACAAGAGAAATCACCTACATCAAATTAGACTTTTGCCTCTCATCAAATAAGTTCAGTTCTCGCTAATCTAAACTTCCAGGTTATTATTATACTACATAAATTTTCCTCTTCATAAGAGAGTACAAATCAAAAGAATCGATGTATTTCCTATTAAAATGGTATGATAGAGAAAAACTTTTTTGCCAAAGAACAGATCTTTTGGAGGCGTGTTCATGACCGCATATTTTCATCTATTGACATCAATCAGTGTCCCAATTCTGATTATCTGCATTTGTGGTGCAATTTTGCAAAAGAAACGCAGCGTTGATACTAAGCTACTTGCTGACATCAGTTTATACATACTCGCGCCGGCACTGATTTTGTCCGCTCTTTCTGAATCCCATCTGAAGGGCGATAATGTCATTCATATTTTTATGTTCTCAATCATCATGACTGCTGCCCTGTGGGTTGTCGCGATCATTACCGCAAAAATCATCCATTTACCGGAACCGAGTGCACGAGCGCTGACTCTGACAACAGTCTTCAGTAACGCGAATAACTATGGACTCCCTGTATTGCTTTTGGCATTCGGACAAGTCGGTTTTTCTCTTGGAGCAGTTTATGTCATCGGTCAAATCATTCTCGTTAACATCCTTGGTATGTACATTGCTTCTCGCTCAGAACTGAGCGGCAAGCAATCCATTGTGCATATTCTGAAATCACCACTTATCTACGCTTCCCTTGCCGGAACATTGCTTGTCTTGACACAACTGCATCTGCCCGTGGGAACTGCTACCGCTGCTCACATGCTTGGTGCGGCTTACCCAGTACTTGTTCTCTTGATTCTTGGCATTAAACTTGGCAATACCAAAATGTCGGGCATTCGACGTCCCGAAGTATGGATCGGTGTATTCCTTCGTTTGATCATTGTACCCATCATCGCCAAGGGTGTATTAATTGCACTAGGTATCCACGGTATGCTCGCATCCGTTCTGCTCGTCGAAATCAGCATGCCTGCCGCGGTGAACAGCGTCATGTTGATTGAGAAATTTGATGGAGATTCAGAGCTCGCCTCATTAATCGTCACCATTACAACCATTCTCAGCTTTATCTATCTTCCATTATTAATTTCCATTGGGTAATGGTTAGACAGAACATAGTCTGAGAAAGGGGCTATGTTTACTATGAAAGGAGCTATCCTATGTTAGGACACTTAGGGTTTTCGTATGTTGGTCTAATCTATTTATTGATGCTATTTATTCCCAACATCGTTTGGAGTAAGCATCAGCCGATAGATTATGATTACAGCCAAGAAGACAAACGATTATTAGTGTTGGAACGTATCGGGCAAGTATGTTGTACATGCAGCGTATTGATTTTTAGTGATTTTAACATTGCTCCATTTTCACTATGGAGTTTGTGGATTATCGTATCATTTGTGCTAATGTTAGTCTACGAGATTTGTTGGGTTCGCTATTTTATCGATGAACATACAGAAAATATTTTTTACCGTAGTTTTTGCGGGGTTCCTGTACCACTTGCGAGTTTGCCTGTTACAGCTTTTCTTCTCCTGGGCATTTATGGGAAAGTTATTTGGCTTATCGCTTCTGCTCTTTTACTCGGTATCGGTCATATAGGCATACATATTCAGCATTTAAAAGCAATAAAAAAAAGATAATGAATTCCAAAGTCGTTTACAACGTGACCCTAAAAAAGCAGACCATTTGATCTGATCTGCTTTTCGCTTACTGTTTATGTTCATTTTAATCTTCTCATTTTGCGAGAAGCTTTTTCGCAAAAGATTCGCCTAATTGTATTGCCTGTTCGCATTCCTCTTTCGTCATTGAGAGTTCAACTTTGAAATTATCCTCAATAATTTCTGCTCCACAACGTGCAAGCGTTTCTTGAATAGTATCAACGGCAGCCGCAAAAAGCCCGTAGCTGCTGTCACCCGAACCAAAGCATGCGGCAGCTTTCCCTTGGAGATCATTATCGTTGAGTGTATCAAGGAAGTCTTCGACGGAGTAAGGCAGGTCGCCCATTCCATCAGTGAAGCTGCCAAACATAATGCCATTGTAACCATCAAATTCCGACACAGATAGTTGTAGGACATCCTTAACAACCGGATTAACTCCCGTCCGCTTAACACCTTCAGCTATTTTCTGCGCCATTTCTTCAGTGTTGCCTGTCTCACTGGCAAAGACAATTAGAACATCTGCCATTTTATAATAACCTTCTTTCAACTATAAGCTTTAGATGAAAATGAATATCATTGTCATTTAAATAATAACATTTTTATTTTCCTTATTAAATACCCAATGTTACTCTGGATAAAGACACGTCAAAATTATGCAAAAAAAATCCGGCCCAATTGTAGCATTGGGTCAGATTTTAATACATTTTTCACTTTAAACCGTTTATTATATCCAAGCTTTTCTTAATTCAGTAGCGTAAAAGAACAGCAATATTTTGTGAACCGGCACCAATCGTCCAGAACATCACATAGTCGCCACGCTTCACACTTCCTTGTCTGAGTGCTTCGTAAAAAGCAATAAATGGACTGCTCGCTCCGGTGTAACCATATTCGCTGCCAATAAACAGCGAGCGTGATTCATCAATACCTAGTAATTCTCGAAGATCAACAACATTGGCATAGGCATACTGTGAAAAACAGAACATGCTCACATCGCCCGGCGTAAGGTGGTTTTCCTGAAGCAGATCGCGCATGTTCTGTGCCGCTGAATCAAGTGAAACATTTTCAAAGGGTTTCCAATCAAGCAGCCATTCATTACGAGCTGTATCATGCAATTTAGATACGCCACAACCGGGAAACAAAATGTTATTATGTTCAAGCGAATTAATTCGACATTTCGCACCAAGAAGTCCACGATCTTCTTTTGTTTTCTCTAGTATAATGGCACATGCAGCATCACCAAAATGTCCATAGCAAAGCTCATTATCCGGATTAACTACCGAATTAATGTAATCGGATCCAACGATCAACGCTCGATTTACGTTCTTTGTAACCGACATATACTTTGTGACATTATCAAGAGATAATATCATTCCGGCGCAATTTCCATTAAGATCAAGGCAGACACATTCGGGTTTTGCACCGATAGCCTGGTGCAGTTTAATGGAGCTTGGTGGTACTGTAAATTCCGGGAAAAAGCTGGAGAGCACAATCATATCAAGATCAGTGCCTCTAATCCCCGCTTTATTGAGCACTTTTTTGGCGGCGGCTATCGCCATAGTCAGACTGTTCTCAGTTTGCGAATCAATCAAATACCGCTTGTCCATTCCTATAACATCTTCGAAAAAATGTGTGTAGTCCTTTCCTTTTTCCTTAAAGTGGTTGATGTATGTATCATTGGAAACAATCTTTTTACCGTGATACACGTCAATCCCTAACACGTTCACATTGATCACACGCACTCCTCCATAAGCAAAGTTAATACATTGATAGATTTGGCCTCTCTATTCAGCATAGTCTGATAAATGCATAGCTCAGCCTTACTTCATTTGATTTTTTTCAAAGCAATTTGAATTGAGTAAGCCCGGCTTCTTTAGCTAAACGCCTAATTTGCATTTTAACGACCGCACTTTTACCTAAATCCATAGTTATGTCCTGGAAGCCCATATCCTTGTACATAGCAATGATGTTCGTGAGCATACCAACCATTTCCTGTGAAGAGACTCTCAGTTCGGAACCGTCAAGCACCAAATGACTGGTTGCCGGATTGACTTGAGCAGCAGCTTTTTTGAATTCTTCCACATACCCTGATGCGTCCTCCATCGTAAAAACACCTTCACACACGACACTGATGTCATTCCCCGTTGTCACAACACTGTATTTCCCCATCGTAAAACCTCCACTATTTATTAACAAAAAAAGCCGTGACATGTTGATCACAGCTTCTATGTCCAATGGTAACCCGGCTGTCATCGCTTTCGCATTAGACCCGTGGCTTTGCGTCCTAAACTTTCGGTTAGTTTGCTTTTTTCATTTATTCAATTGGTAATTATTAGCATTTTTCACTACTATTTTATCATATAATTTTGAGCGAAAATATTGAAGGGTATTTAGTATCGGTTCTTTTTTCATACTATATTTCATCAATGCCTTGTAAACTTAACGAACAATCACAAATTCTGCGAGAAATGTGGTAGGAAGCTGTTTTCCCCAAACACGAATCTTTGCATTTTCATCAACTTGCCGCATTCGGTTTACCGTTATTTTTTTTAGAGCTGCGGTTTTTGATGAATCACCATAATCTGTTGCCTTTTCCAAATACAGTTTCGTTGATTCATTAATCGAAATGGTCACCTGTATGTTCCCCTGATCAGGATCGGTTTTCATAATCAAATCATGCTTGTTTCCTCTGAGAAATGCCCCAGTATACTCGGGAATACCCAGAGTGACGCCAATCGTGTCTCTGTTGATATCTGCTGAACCGTCGAATGTCATTCCATCATAATTAAATAACAACAGGCAAATGCTGATTAATAGAGTTATTAGGAAAATGCGAGTATAGCGATTTATGCGATGCATCGGAATCCATTCGCAGAAAAGATGCCAAAGCGCAAAACCGAGCATGCTCCCCAAGACATTCAGAATTAGGTCATCCACATCACTGCGTCCGGTCATCAATACATATTGGGCAAATTCGATTGAAAGAGCAATAGCCAAGGGCACGCCGATAAATTGTTCGAATTCCATTGCTTTTTTCCTTAATGCTGGCACAAGAAAACCCATAGGTATAAAGATTGCAAATGATTGGAACGTGCGCAGCAAAGCGGTTTGATAGCCTGGATCATGATGATCCGATAAATAAAAAAGAGTATTGATCCGATTCATCGGTACCCAATTAACAGAGCGAGAAGCTGCCCAACTCCGACCTTGTTCAAACAGATCAATTTTCAGCAAGACAAACAAGTAGATGAAGAACAGCAACCACAACAGGGCTTTTAAGAAGAGCTGCATATCCACCCAATTTCTTGTCTTTACCCATTCATTTACTTTCAATCGATGAATCATTCTGCGTTCACTTCCTTATCCGCTTTGCTTGCGCTCCTATTCGAATTGGTTGTAGATTAACTTGGCATCTTCAATGTCGTACTGGATTGTGTTGTGATCACCCGGAGCACCGAGTGTAATCAGATTGTAAGTTTGTCCGTCTATTTGTGCAAGCGATGCCAAGCATAATCCGGCTTCATCTGTATATCCGGTTTTTCCACCTATAATTGCGCCTCCATTAATTGAACTATTCCCCATTTTTTGAAAAAGTGTGCTTTGAACGATCATTCCGTTCGGGTGAAAATTTGTTGGGGAGATCTGATAGCTATGAGTTGTAAAAATCTGGTGAAATACAGGATTTTTTAAAGCGTATAGGAGGAGTAGTGACATATCCCTCGCCGTTGTATAGTGATTGGGATCGTGCAGTCCGCTCGGATTTGTAAAATGCGTGTGCTTCATGCCGATCTCGGCCGCTTTCCGATTCATCATCGAAACGAAGGCATTTTCCGATCCGGATACAGATAGAGCAAGTGTCTCGGCAGCGTCCGCACCTGAAGGAAGCATGGTTCCATAAAGCAAGTCAATAATTTTCGGCTTTTCATTGGGTAAAAATCCAGCCATGGAGGCTCCCGATTGATTCAATGAATTATACAGTTGCGCAGGGATTCTTACTGTTTTTTGCAAATCATTGTAGTGTTCGATTGCAAGGATTGCCGTCATCATTTTCGTCAAGGATGCCGGATAAGCTTTTTCCTCGCCTCTTTTTTGAAACAGAACTTTTTTTGATGAAACAGAGACAAGAACGGCTTGCCGACTATGTATCCGCGTTGACGAAGAAAATGACAGCACACTTTTATCTATCTCACGCTGCAAAGGCACCTGAGAGATAGAAATGGCAGGTAATTTCCAGATCTGAAAGCTAAAGAAAATGAAAACAAATAAAAGCAATAGAAAACCCACACTTTTTCCACGCACATGAACTAACTCCCTTCTGAACACTATTAAAGCATTCAAAAAGGAGATTTCTGTTTAACAACTTCTTATTAAATTCTTAAGATTATACCATGTGCGTTTATACTATGTTGTTAAATTTGGAAAAACTGTGCGCGCCCGTTCTTTAAACCAGCCTGTTATTGAATGTGCTTCGGTTGCTCGCCGATCCCGCAGGAGTCTCGCACCTACGTGTTTGGTTCACAGACTTTTGATTTGGCAATAAATCACATACTTTCTTTATCTTATCGAGTAGGAGGAGATAATTTCTCCGACCTCTCACACCACCGTACGTACGGGTCCGTATACGGCGGTTCAATAGCTTAAGTGTACATGCTCGAACAGATGGACTAGATTTTTGAGTCCCACCTGTTCGAGTATTTTGTTTGTGATCGACCGATGTAAGATATGGCTACAGGCGATGCGCCAGTAGCCTTTTCGTGTATTTGCCCATTCCCATGCTTTTGGTTTTGGAACGTTAAGTTTCATGAGACTTTTATATCTCGTCTTGACTTTCTTCCAACGTTTCCAAATGATCTGGCGAATTCTTCGCCGGAGCCACTGATCAATATGCCGAATATAGCTCTTCATATAGCTTATGCCATAGTAGTTGATCCATCCTGTGGTTACTTCATTAATTTCTTTAACGATCCCACGGATGTTACCGCTTCGGCTTCTTTTCGTCAGTTGTTTGAGCTTTCGCTCAAAGCGCTTTTTCGACTTGATGTGGGGGCGAAATCCCAATCCCTGCTTGGTCGTGTGCAGGCAGAATCCAAGAAATTTAAGTTTCGTTGGGCTGCCGACCTGAGTTTTCTCCCGATTGACGGTTAGTTTCAGTTTATCTTCCAGAAAGGTGGTGATGCTCTTCATGACTCGTTCGCCCGCTCTTCTGCTTTTGACGTAGATCGTACAGTCGTCGGCATAGCGAACAAACTTATGTCCTCTTCGTTCCAGTTCCTTGTCCAGTTGATCAAGATAAATGTTGCCTAGAATGGGCGAGAGATTCCCCCCCTGGGGAACACCGGCCTCGGTCGGTACAACCTTTCCATTCGTATGCACACCACTGCGCAGGAACTTGCGAATGAGTTGAAGGACGATTTTGTCCTTAATCCGTTTTTCCACGCAATACATCAACTGATCATGATTCACTGTGTCAAAGTAGGCTTTTAAATCAAGATCCACCGCATATCTATATCCTGCTTCGTAGTAAGCCTTGACGCGTTTCATTGCGTTATGGGCACTGCGGTGCGGGCGGAAGCCAAAGCTGTTGTCTGAGAACGTCGGATCAACGATTCGTTCCATCACTTGAAGGATCGCTTGTTGCACCAGTCGGTCACAAACAGTCGGAACGCCAAGGTTTCTTTTTGATCCATCGGGTTTGGGAATTTCCACACGTTTTACCGGTTGTGGCTCGTACGAGCCATTCGTGATCTGTTGGATAAGCTCATCCCTATTTCGCATGAGAAAGGGAAAGAGTTCATCAACGGTCATTCCATCAATTCCGGCTGATCCTTTATTCGCCTTAACACGCTTATAGGCTCGATTTAAGTTCATTCGGTCGGTGATTCTCGTGATGAGATCATGCACACCATCTCTTCTTTCAGTTTCACCGTGAGTCGTACTGCACACTTCTACCGTACCTTCGGATTCCATCCTATTCTTCGATAGATAGCCATCTTTTGATGTTGTCTGTGATTGTCGCATGACTCACACCTCCGCTGCTTCCAAGATTACTATTGTTCAGCCCTTCGTCCTGTCGGACTACTATGGCTTCTGCTGACTTCTTACAGTTCACCAAACCATCACTGGCTCGGTTGCTTCTGTGGAAATTTTCTTTCCTCTTGTCGGAGGCCCCTGTAAGATCTCCCCGGGTAAGAACGACCGCTTTCCTTCCATGTGGCTGCTGCATATACTGTTTGAGATTCGGGCAGTATTGGACTTCACCTTGTTACGCAGGCTTATCCGTCTCTATTCAGCCTTAGTATGCAGTTCTTGTTCATCAGCCCAGAAGTTTGCCTCCGGCTTCCTTCAGATTCCACCTCACGGTGGACACCCTTGCCTTTGGCTAACAGTTCCTACTGCCAAGCCTGTAGCGGACTTTCACCGCCTAGCTGTCGTCCATGCCGGGCGCACATAATCAAAACCACCCGTGTGAACGGGTGGTTTGCTCTGCGGCTGAAAGCCTTTGTTACTGGCCAGCCCTTAAAAGGGCACCGAGGCGTCCGCCAACCGCACTACTTCCCCGGCACCCCTAAAAGGGGGACTTCTATTTTTTCTTTTTTTTGCGTTTGACCTCTTCTCCAGTAAACGGATCAATATGTTCAAACATGCTTAATTGCTCTGCGACTACATCCTCTTGTATCTGGTTGCGAATGTATTCTGCAATCACTTTCTTATTTCTTCCTACTGTATCCACATAGTATCCCCTGCACCAAAATTTTCGATTTCCATATCGGTATTTCAAGTTCGCATGTCGATCAAAGATCATTAAACTGCTTTTTCCTTTGAGATAGCCGATAAAAGCTGCAACGCTTATCTTCGGCGGTATACTGACCATCATGTGTATGTGATCTTTACAGGCTTGGGCTTCGATAATTTCTACACCTTTTCGCTCACTTAACTGTCTTAAAATCATGCCTATATCTTTTTTAAGCTTTCCATAGATAATTTGTCTTCGGTACTTTGGTGCAAAAACTATATGATACTTACAATTCCATTTTGTATGTGCTAAACTATTTACATCAGATGGCATTAAAAAGTCTCCCTTTGGCTGATAAATTTGGTTGGCGAACCGAAATTTATCTTAACACGAGGTGAGGCTTTTTTTGATACATCGCTTGAAGCTCTCCGGAACCCTAGGCATAGCCTAGGGTTTTCAAAACACTGAAGAAAAACCGGGCAAAAAGCGCCCGGTCCTTAATCTCCAGCCCTGTGTGATGGTTTTGTGTCTTTTCAGTGCTGAATAATCGTCGCTTCGGTTACTCGCTTGCCGCGGGCGCACCGCGAGCCTCCTCAAACAGGCAGAAATCTGCGGGGTCTCGCCGGCACGCTAATCCCGCAGGCGTCTCGTACCTCCGCTTTGATTCTCGGCCAAGACACTGGTCTATTGGTTTGATAACGTGCAAAATAATAAACTTTCTTTACTTACAAAAAAAGGCATCATCTTCTCTAATCGAAGAGTGATGCCCTTTTTCTATAGTGATGAAAAGCCTACTCAAACAGCAGTCAAAGCAACGGCAAACCTGGAAGATCTATACTTGTATCACTTCGATGATTTGAGCGAAAGGGTGTTTGATGATAAAACGTCCATTAAATGAGCAGCGCAGAAAAAAGAGATCACAGCTGAACGGCTATTGATCTCTTTTTTTGCATGTAACATATATTTTAACAGGCTGAAGATGCGTATGCTGTCCGATTACAACAGAGCTTTAACCGCATCGAGCGCGGCATCATAATCTGGATGTTCGGTCATTTCCGCTAGATATTCCACATATTGAATCGTATTTTCTTTATCCAGGATAAAAATTGACCGCATATCCAGCTGCAATTCTTTAATCAGAACGCCATAGCTTTTGCCAAATGAATGGAATTTATAATCGGAGAGCGTATCCAAATTCTCAATACCCGCCACAGAACAGAAACGACTCTGCGCAAAAGGCAGATCAACAGATATGGTAAGAACAGCCACTTGATCTCCAAGAGCTGCCGCCTCCTGGTTAAAGCGACGTGTCTGTGCGTCACAAACAGATGTGTCCAAAGAAGGTACTACAGAGATCAATTTAATTTTTCCATCGTAATCAGCAAGGCCCGCTTCCTCAATCAGATCTTTATTGATCGTGAAATCTGGTGCCTTATCCCCTACCTTCAGCTCGGGTCCGATCAAAGTTATGGGATTGCCCTTTATTGTTGCGACTCCTGTACGTTCTTCACTCATTCTATTCCCTCCAATTTATTAAATACATTTTAAGTAACGTAACTGTTGCAGTACCAAACTACCTGTTTGCCATCACCCCCTTATTTGTATTGCATGAAATTATATTTTGCACAATTTTTATCTCAAAAAAAAATAGAATTCATTCTTCACTCTTATCTGATTGCAATGCTCCGTTAAACCGTGTCACATGCTGCGTCAATACTTTTATCGTCTGATTTAATTTTTGAATCTCACCGATCGCCATGCCACTCGATTGAAGGAGTGACGAAGGAATGCAGGCAGCTTCAGATTGCAGTGCCGTTCCCTTGTCCGTCAATTGAGCGGTCACAACGCGCTCGTCTTGCTGGGAACGTTTCCGAACAATGAGCCCTTTTCCCTCCATTCGTTTGAGAAGAGGGGTCAATGTACCGGAATCCAGGTCGAGCAGTTCGCCCAATTGCTTTACCGAACACTCATTTTTCTCCCATAAAACAAGCAGAACAAGATACTGTGGGTAAGTAATGTCCATTTTTTTCAATAATGGCTGATACATTCGCGAAATTGCGCGAGAACATGCGTATATAGAAAAACATAAATGATCCTGAAGGAATAAAGACTCCAATTGCATCCCGCTCTCTTTGGTTTTGCACAATCAAAGTGTACACAATCATAATTGCGGCTGTCAAATCATTTGAATTCTTACGTATGAAAAACCGGGCAAAGAGCGTCCGGTCTTTACTTCCGCAGGATGCGGTGACTTTCGTGTTGCTTGCAGGACCTATGCGTACTTAGCGAAAGTTCTTCTATTGTTAGCGAAGGTTCCTTACAGCGGAGTAAAATAAGCGGAGATTTTCCGGTTATATGCATCATGACGCTTGTTTCACAAGTAAATAAGGGTAGTTTTTCCGGTTAAGCACAGGAAAAAACCTCCATTTTCACGTTTTTCGATTCGATAAGCGGAATTTTTCCGTCTATTTTTCAGATTGGGCGCTTACCTGATCGCCCAACCGCATCTTATAACCTTATCGTCGTACCGGCGAAGGCAAAGACTTAGTTGCGACGGCCATGGACGGCCTAGTGTCCGATGAGCCGCAGGACGCGGCGTTTTTTCGAACCGCTTACACGTTTCCTTGGATCTTTAATTTTTTTATACTTTCTTATCAGTGCAAAAAAGGTATCCACAGGACAACACAGTGGATACCATCATTGAGATTGAGAAAATAATTACTTAAGAATTTGTTGCTTTGTTTCCGGTCCCCAAAGGATTGTTAATACCGCAACAACCGCCAGCATTACGCCAATACTAATGAAAACAGATAGAATTCCTTGATAGGTGATCAGCCAGGCAACCAGGTATGGCGTCACAATCGTAAAAAGGCGTCCAACCGCCTGTGCCGTTCCATTCCCACGCATACGAAGACGTGTGGAAAAGAGTTCAGGAACATAGATAGAGAGTCCGACAGCCATAAGGATATACAGGCAAACGGTCATCAGAAAACCAATAATCATGAGTGCGGCAGGTTGATGCTGAAACGCATAAACATAGCCCAGAATTGCCGTCATCACGAATGCGCCGACGATCATCCATTTACGACCAATGCGATCAACGGTTATGCGGCCAATAAAAGCGCCAACCGGAGCCCCGATCATCATAAGTGCCGTGTAGCCGAGCGACTTAGAAATAGTGATTCCGCTGCCTACGAGCAATGTGGGAACCCAGGTGACAAAAGTGTAGGCGGCAGTATTGATTGCCGCTAATATCATGCATCCGAGAATCGTCCGTTTGATCATCGCTTTAGTAAACAATTCACTATAGCGGCTCTGCTTTGTAATAATCTGATTAATCGAATGCTGATCATGACTGACCGCAGCTTTTCCACTAGTTCTTGCCTCTGTTTCAAAAATTTCAACAATCTTTTCCGCTTTGCTGAATTTGCCTTGAGAAAAATACCATCTAGGCGATTCCGGAAGACTGCGTCTGAAATACCAGACAATAATTGATAATACACCGGCGATCGCAAACATCCAACGCCAACCGATTGTTGGAATGATCATAAAGCCTAGGAATGTAGCGATGGGAGCGGAACAGTTGGCAAAAACAGATAGACTGCCTACCCATTTTCCACGTGAACCTGCAGGGACAAATTCGCCTAATAACGCGAAACCCGTAACAATTTCAGCGCCCAGTCCAATGCCGCTGATGCCTCGAAATATAATGAGTGTCGTCATATTGGGTGCAAAAAAGCTCGCGAGCGACGCGATGCCGAAGATGAATAAATTGATCTGATAAGCGAATTGGCGTCCTTTCCAATCTCCGACAAATCCGGTAACCACTGATCCAATAAATAAGCCGATAAATGTTGTTGAGATAAAAGCGGCATTGAGTGTGAGTGATGACCACCCGGTTTGCACGAGCTGGCCAAGCACACCTCCTGCCAGGTAGACGTCAAAGCCGTCAAGAACCATACCTAATGTGATCAAAGTAAAAATACGATACATCGTTTTAGTCACCGGAAGGTTATTGATACGCGCCTCTAATTCCTGTTTCTGCTTTTCAGAATAATGCTCCGTTTCAACTTCATAGGATTTCTGTTTTCTTTGAACCTTTTGATTACTGATGACACCTTCTGCATCCATAACGATTACTCCTCACCCTATTTGTTTTCTAAAAAATGTTATCTCTCTATCATTCTGCACTGCTCATGACGATCTTCATCTGTCTCCACTTTTTTTACTTCCCCTTCCCTCTCAAAATGAGCAAACGACTAAAAAAGTGTAAAAAAATAACCCATTCATGAATGAATGGGTTTTACGAAAGTTATGTCATCCCATACAGCACATGAACAGGACACGAATCCTCCTGCTCATCTCCGCACGATTGCTGTGTCCTACTAAAGAATGAAGTTAGGCTGAGTCAAAGCGGCTAGCCCTTGCAACAATTCATTCAGCAGGTTTTGCAATCGACGGACAATGCTCATGATAAGACTTCCTTTCGCTTCGTTTTTTTCGAGTAACGCCAGTCTACTACTCGTGATTGGCTTCTGTCAACAACAAATTCAAAACAAAATAAAAAAATTGATTCAAAGGTACACCCGCCGCGCTCGTTCTGATCATCAAATTGATCAATTACAAAAATAATCTATTGACAAAAAAAATAATCGCCGTATTATTGGGGTCACAAACATTTTTCCGACAACTTAAACACATGAGTAAAGCAATGAAAAGGAAAAAGCAATTAGCTAAGGAGCTTGCAGAGAGCCGGAACATGGTGAAATCCGGCAGCTCCACTGATTGCGTACTCGCCTTTGAGCGCCGACTTGAACTGCATTTTAGTAGAATCGGCCAAGTGTTAACCGCACTTGTTATCAAAACAGACATTCCGAATCAACGGATTGCCGCTGAGTCGATATTCACGAGAATATCGGAAAGCCGGGTGGTACCGTGAAATGAATTCATACGAGTCCTTTCACCCCTGCATCTGATCGCTTTTTGCGATTAGTGCGTGGAGTGAAGGGACTTTTTTATTTATTTTGATGCGCCGAGAATTCAGCATTGCCGTATTCTCTGACTATAAAAAAATGCGCAAAACAAAAAAACAGAAAAGATACAAGGAAAGGAGAACGAAAATGGAAAAGGTTGAAATTTACGACACAACACTCCGTGATGGAGAGCAATCCCCAGGCTGCAGCCTGAACGAACACGAAAAAGTGCAGGTGGCGCAGCAATTGGAACGCCTGAATGTGGATGTGATCGAAGCTGGTTTTCCCGCAGCATCACCGGATGATTTCAAAGCCGTTCAAAACATCTCGAAAATCATTAAAAACAGTACGGTTACCGGTCTTGCCCGATCAAAAAAGAGCGATATTGATGCGGCATGGGAAGCATTGAAACAGACCGCAAACCCGCGAATTCACGTATTTATTGCCACATCACAGGTACACATGGCCTATAAACTGCGCATGAAACCTGAAGAAGTATTGGAAACGGCTGCTGCATCCGTTAGATACGCACGCCAATTTTTTCCCCAGATTGAGTTTTCGTGTGAAGATGCATCGCGCAGTGATTATGCCTTTATGTCACGAGTCGTCCAATCAGCAATTGAGGCTGGCGCTTCGATCATTAATCTGCCGGATACTGTCGGTTACTGCTCCCCTCAAGAATATGCAGCAATGTTTCAATACGTTAAAAAGCATGTGCCGGACATTGATAAGGTCCGGCTCTCCTGCCATTGTCATAATGATCTTGGCATGGCAACGGCGAATACTCTTGCCGCTGTAGGCGCAGGCGTTAGGCAAATCGAATGTACGGTCAACGGTGTCGGCGAGCGTGCGGGGAATGTGGCACTCGAAGAAATCGGTGTCGCGCTTCACGTTCGCAAAGACATTTATAAAGTGGCCACACAATTAAAACTTGATGAAATCTCTAAGACAAGTAAACTAGTCAGTCACTTAATGAACAGTCCGATTGCAGCAAATAAAGCCGTTGTTGGCGCCAACGCCTTTGCTCATGAAGCAGGCATCCACCAAGACGGTGTCCTAAAGAATCCAAAAACCTATGAAATTATTTCACCTTCTCTCATTGGGCTTGATTCCGGTCGGCTCGTACTTGGCAAACATTCCGGACGGCACGCCTTCAGAAAGAAGGCAAACGAAATGGGCGTTCGCTTAACTGAAGAACAAGTGGATCAATCCTTCCAAGCCTTCAAAAATCTTGCTGATGAAAAGAAAAAGATTACCGATGACGACTTCCGTACACTCTTTTCAAAATATAGAAAAACAGTCGCTCGTTAAAAAAAGCGAAACTCCAGGTAAAAGAGAGATGATTCATTGATGAAAACTATTACAGTACTTCCCGGCGACGGTATCGGTCCCGAAGTCACAATTTCAGCCGTACGTGTCCTTCGCGCTCTATTTGAAAAAAGCGGCCGCGATGTCCAATTTATCGAGAAGAAAATCGGAGGTGCTGCCATTGACACTTACGGAACGCCGCTCCCACAAGAGACAATTGATCAGTGCCAAAACTGTGACGCAATTCTATTGGGCGCGGTTGGCGGTCCTAAATGGAATGCCCAATCGATGAATGTTCGACCCGAACAAGGACTGCTTGGGATTCGAAAAGCCATGGGTCTGTTCGCAAATCTTCGTCCTGTCGAAGCATTTGACACCCTGATTGATTCTTCGCCAATTAAACGATCTTTTGTTGAACATGTTGACTTTGTCATCGTCCGCGAATTGACCGGCGGTTTGTATTTTGGACGTCCCAGTGAACGACGAGGTGCGCATCATGAACAGGTTGTTGACACCCTCTCCTACAGCAAGAATGAAATTGAGCGCGTCGTTGAAAAAGCATTTCAGCTTGCTATGAAAAGGCACAAAAAATTGACGTCAATCGACAAAGCAAATGTACTGGAATCCAGCCGCATGTGGCGTGAACTTGTGAATCAAACAGCAAAACGTTATCCGGAAGTCACAGTCAGCCATCAGCTTGTTGATTCAGCGGCGATGCAATTGATTACAAATCCTGCGCAATTCGATGTACTTGTCACCGAGAACATGTTCGGCGATATTTTGAGCGATGAGGCTTCAGTAATCACCGGATCGCTTGGTATGATGCCTTCAGCAAGCCTAAGATCAGACAACGTCGGATTGTACGAACCGGCTCATGGATCCGCACCGGACATTGCCGGTCAAGGGATTGCAAATCCGCTTGCGACGATTTTATCGGCCGCTCTCCTCCTTCGTTATTCACTGGATATGGACCAGGAAGCTGCTCAAATTGAGAAGGCCGTGCGCAATGTATTGAGCCAAGGCTATCATACATGTGACTTACAAATGGAACAACAAAACAATCGCATTGTAAATACAGCAGAAATAACGGATCTTGTGATTAATGCAGTGAATGAAAACCAAACAATTGCATGATTAAAAACTAGTTTATGAGGAGGAATGCATCATGAAATCACGCAACATCATTGAAAAGATCTGGGATCAGCATCTGATCCACAAAGAGTCGGGCAAACCAGATCTGCTTTATATCGATCTTCACCTAGTTCACGAAGTAACGTCTCCTCAAGCATTTGAAGGGCTGCGCATGAATCACCGAACGGTTAGACAGCCGGATCGAACGTTCGCAACCGTTGACCATAATGTTCCAACCTCCGAGAATAGAGAAACAAAGGATTCGATTTCAAAAGTTCAAATAGAGACGCTGCAAAACAATTGCAGGGAATTTGGTGTTGAACTTGCCGATATTTACAGTCCCCATCAAGGAATCGTCCATGTCATCGGACCTGAACTTGGCTTAACACAACCCGGAAAAACGATCGTCTGTGGTGACAGCCATACGTCAACCCATGGTGCGTTCGGCGCAATTGCATTTGGTATTGGTACGAGTGAAGTGGAACATGTCCTAGCGACACAGACCCTATGGCAGAAACCTCCGAGAACGATGCAAATCAAGGTTAACGGAAAGCTGGGCATTGGTGTTGGGGCAAAGGATTTGATCCTTGCCATTATCGCTAAATACGGCATTTCTGTCGGAACAGGACATATTATCGAATACACAGGTGAAGCGATTCGAAATCTATCGATGGAAGAACGCATGACCGTGTGCAACATGTCGATTGAAGCCGGAGCACGCGCTGGATTAATCAGCCCTGATCAAACAACTGTCACGTACCTTCGCGGACGCCGGTTCGCGCCAAAAGATGCGGCGTTTGATCAGGCTGCCGGCAGATGGTTGGCGCTTGCCAGCGATGAAGGGGCTTCTTATGATCGCACAATTGAAATTAATGCCTCAGAGATTAAACCACAAGTAACCTGGGGTACCAACCCATCAATGGGGGCATCCGTTGACGCAACAGTGCCTGATCCTGAATCTTTTGACTCAGAAGAAAAAAAACAAGCTGCAAGAAAAGCAATTGCCTATATGGGGTTGAAACCCGGCATGCCGATTCACGATATTTCGGTAGATGTTGTCTTTATCGGCTCATGCACAAACAGTCGAATCAGTGACCTGCGGCAGGCGGCACAAGTTGCCCGTGGCAAACATGTCCACGAAGGCGTCCGTGCTCTCATTGTTCCGGGATCTTACACAATAAAGAAACAAGCAGAGTCTGAAGGCTTGGATAAAATTTTCAAAGATGCGGGATTTGAATGGCGGGAAGCGGGATGCAGCATGTGCCTGGCGATGAATGACGATGTTGTCCCATTCGGAAAACGTTGTGCATCAACATCAAATCGTAATTTTGAAGGACGTCAAGGCACCGGATCCCGTACACATCTTGTCAGTCCGGCGATGGCTGCAGCCGCAGCCATTCACGGTCATTTTGCCGATGTACGCGATTTTGCCGTCGCACGTTGATTACTGGGCAGTCAAAAGTTCTAGGCTCTTAAGAAATCATTAATTCGTCCTGTAACTCAGGTGTTTCCTGCTTTTCTCGAATTATTTGCGTTATGGCTAAATGCTGATTTCGGGCAAACCGTTGAAAAATCGTCTGACGTAAATGAGCCATAATGGTTGCTTCTGAAGCTGCTCCCTTGGATGGGGTTCGTAAAAAGCGAAAAAGATTCTTTTGTCTCTTCGTGTCATGACGCAACGCAATCATCTGAAGCAAGCCCATCGCGATGCAGTGGCACATCATGGATCCTTCAATCGCTTTGACCGTTTGAACAATCCGTTTTTGTGCGCGGTCTTCGGTTATGTGATCCAGCGGATCGGGTTCATCCGATTTGCGATAACGGTTCAGTTTGGGCATCGAACGGCTCCAAAAATGATAGGCAAAAGCACCGAGTGACTGTTTCATCGCTCGAAAAGTAGTTTCGGTGGTAAAACGCCAGGCATAAAGCCGGATGATGGCCTCCGGTTCTAAGGATTGATCCGTGCTGGCAAGAATCGAACGGCGTCCACCCATCACAACGAGCACAAAACGCAGTTCTTGATACAGTCCTTGCCCCCAAAGCAGATCAAGGCAGAGATAAGAGACCGTCTCTTTTTTCCCATAAAGAGACAGACGGGTCGTTTGAAACTGGTTCTCCTGCGTTTCAAACAGTGTGCTTACATGCACTTTGGTTCCTTTTTTCCGTGGACGTCCCCGTCCGCCCGTTTGAACGGGGTGTTCATAAGCCACGCAGGAGGTTTTTGCTTTCGTCACCAGATCCAGTTGCGTGCTTCCTTCCTGATTCCGTTGATTCAACCGACGAAGTGCAGGTACAGACAAGAAATAACGGTCAAGTAGAAACAACGCACGTCCCAGCACCCGAGCGGCTGAAAATCCTTGATCAATCATTTGCACCACGTGGGAGTCTTGATTTTCATCGCACGTTTCCCATTGACGAATCGTCTGGACACCATCATGAAGGCGAAGAAAAAGAGGTAGGCAGAACAACTTTCCAGCGTTTCCGATCAGGATGCCCACAGAACCCCAGAGATGTCCAAAGATGAAGGCGGACTTGGATACATCCTCGGACTCTTGAAACAATTTCTTCACAGCGGGCATGTAGCGGGCTTCTTTCGCCTGTTTGACGCCATCGCCAACGAGAACCACGGCGCCCGCTTCATGCTTGAGCGGCGCAAACTTGAGCACCACGCGCAGCCACTGTTGCCGTAGTTCGCTCAAAGACCATGCGGAAGAACGAAAGAAATGAATCATGGACTCATAACCCTTCGGGTTTAGGGACAAGTCACGAATCACCGAAGTGATTCCGAGACAGTCAGAACGTATCATCAAACCGATAATGATCACAACAAACCATTGAAACGTAGCGAATCTATGGAAACAAGAACGGAAGAACAGAAGTACAGAATCAATAAATTTTAACATGGCACTAGTCAATCGCGAAGGAACACGATAGAATAAGAACTACGATAACCCTTGGCGATTTTATCCTCTCTTTTGTCGTAGAAATAGAGGATACCATAAAATCCCATTTAAGGGTTATCCTTTTGTTTATTCACACAGAACTTTTCACTCTCCAGTTGATTAATACAATGAAAAATATCGATTTGGAGGCTTAACTATGAACCCATTTCAGACGTTTAAAGGTCTCGTTTGTCCGATAGACCGTACGAATGTGGACACAGATCAAATCATACCGAAGCAATTCCTTAAACGCGTCGAGCGCAAAGGCTTCGGTGCCTGCTTGTTCTATAATTGGCGCTTTGATGAAAATGGCAATAAAAAACCAGATTTTATTCTAAATCAACCCCGATATGCAGGCTCATCCATTCTTGTAGCCAGAGACAATTTTGGCTGTGGTTCATCTCGAGAACACGCGCCATGGGCACTACAAGATTTTGGATTTCGAGTGGTTATCGCGCCGAGCTTTGCCGATATTTTTTATAATAACTGTCAGAAAAATGGCATTCTCGCCATTCGGCTCGGTGCTGATCGTGTGGACGACCTGATTAGGCTCGCTTCTCAAGATAGATTCATGCTCAAAGTAGATCTTAATCAGCAAAAATTGACCGCAGACGATTTCAACGAAACATTTGACATTGATCCCTATCAAAAAGAAATGCTGCTGAAAGGTCTCGATGAAATCGCGATTACCATGACCTACGAACATGAAATTGCGGACTATGAAAAGAGACAGGCAGTTATTCAATAATTTATCATCATGTTACCTCCTGATTTGCGTCAGGAGGTTTTTTTTACAGGTAAAGAACGTTTATCGTTTTATCTTGCTGGTACAACGATAAGATCATAAGACTCGGTTAGGCGATCAGGTAAGCCCCAATCTGAGAAATAAACGGAAAAATTCCGCTTAATTAGAAAATAAATGAAAAAATTGCTTAAATAGATGAAGAAATTCCGCTTATCGAATCGAAAAGCGTGAAAATAGAGGGCTTTTCTGTGCTTAACCGGAAAAATTACCCTTATTTACCTGTGAAACCAGCACCAGGATGCATATAAGCGGAAAATCTCCGCTTATTTTACTCGTTACTTAATTAAGGATCCAAATGAGTTCAAGCACAAGGCTGATGATTCAAAACAGCATTTGGAGCAAAGGAACGTTTTGTGGCTAACGGGTCTGCGCAACAACCTGTAACGCTCTGAGATACTTGAACCACGGTCAAGCGAAACAGCAGGTTAGTTCTAAGACTCGAACCTCGCATTACCGATAGTGTATTGTTTTTAGACAATACTAATAGCAGGTCAATCATGGTACCCGAATGACCTGCTCAATAAATAGCATCAAAAATCGTTCAATTGTGATAAAAAGCGCTCCACTGCCATCGCCGGATCAGCAGCTTTGGAAATAGCGGAAATCACAGCGACTCCGGCTGCTCCTGCCGAACAAATAGAGGGAGCATCCTCAGGTGTTACACCCCCTATAGCAACCATCGGCAATGGATAATTCATTTCCGCTAAGGTACGAATTAACGTATCACCCAATGGAGATTCCGCATCCGCTTTTGACTGTGTCGGTTTATATGGACCGACACCGATATAATCAGCTTCATCGTCAAGCGCTCGCTCGGCCTCTTCGACAGAATGTGCGGAGACGCCAAGCCACATCGCCGGTCCAATTTTTTGCCGTACCTCGCATGCGATTTCATCTTTCTGCCCAACATGCACGCCATCAGCATTCAGTTCAAGTGCAAGCGATACATCATCATCGACGAAAAAAGGCACGTGATACGTTTTGCATAAATGCCGTGCTTCTTTTGCAAAGGCGAAACGCTCGGATCCAGTTAATGACTCTGCGCCTTTTTCTCTCCATTGATAACAGGTTATTCCTGATTTTAACGCGATTTCAAGCGTCGTCAACGGATCATATGGGCCAACGTCTTGTGAACCCATGACAAAATATAAAGATAAAGCCTGCTTCAAGTTTTTATCAACTGTCATAAATGACCACATCCTCTCGCAATGACCAGTGGGCAACCGGTCCGTGACCATGACCAATTTCCGGAGCATGAGCGATTGCCCTAGTCAGCAAATATTTTGCGGTTCTGACACTTGCCTCCAAGTCATGACCTTTCGCAAGTTCGGCTGTGATTAATGAAGATAGTGTGCATCCTGTGCCATGGGTGTGCGGCGTGTGAATTCGATCTGCCGCAAGCCAAATTGTCCGATCCTTTGTCACAAGACAATCCCGCGCTTTTTCCGGGTTCGCATCATCATGTCCGCCTTTAAGAAGTACGGCCTTAGCACCTTGCTTTATGATTTTTCTCGCCGCTTGTTCTCGATCTGCGTCCGACTGAATCGACATCTCTGCCAGAACTTCAGCTTCCGGTGTATTCGGTGTAATCAAGTCCGCAAGCGGCAGAAGTTGGCGGCTGATTGTTTCAATGGCTTCAGGAGCTACCAAATGGGCGCCTCCCTTTGCGACCATGACCGGATCGACCACTAGCGGATGCCAGCCAAATCGGCGAATGCCGCTGGCCACCGCCTCGATCCGCTCAGCATCAACCAGCATTCCAGTCTTCAAGGCGGAGATCGTAAAATCATCAGCTAAAGATGCCATTTGCTGAGTAATCGATTCGACCGGCAAAGGATAAACACCTTGCACGCCTTTTGTGTTTTGCGCGGTGACGGCAACTACCACCGACATCCCGAACACATTCCGCTCTTCGAACGTTTTCAAATCCGCTTGTACGCCTGCTCCGCCGCCGCTGTCTGTTCCGGCGATTGTCAAAACTTGAGGTATCATCAGACAGTCACTTCCTCAATATCTGCATAACGCTGAACCTTTTCTTCATCTAATAGGTATAATTCATCCATCAATTGTTGGCGAAAAGCACCGGGTCCCGCACATTTCTCTCCCGCCAGTTGTCCGGCAATCGCGTAATTTACCGAAGCGGCGACCGACGCTTCTAAATAATTCTGAGAAACAGCTGCGTAGGCGGCTTGAATGACACCATTCAAGCAACCGGAACCGGTCATAAAAGGAAACAGAGGATGACCGTTTTTCACCCGATACGCCTGACGTCCATCTGTAATTGTATCAACAGCTCCTGAAACGGCGACAACCGTATGCCACTGGCGCGCCACGCGCTCAGCCATCGCAAGCACATCACCTTCTCCTTCACCGGCATCCACGCCTTTAGCTCCCCAATTTTCTCCGGCAAGAGCCGCAATTTCACCCGCATTACCACGGATAATTGCGATGTCTAATTCACTGAGCAACTTTTGCACCGTATTAAGTCTGAAATCGGTGGCACCTGCGCCAACCGGATCAAGAACAACAGGAACACCTGCTTGATTCGCCGCACGGCCGGAAAGCAGCATGCTTTGAATGGAGTAAGGCGTCAGGTTGCCAATGTTGAGCTCAAGTGCTCCGCTGATCGCCGCAATCGCTTCAACTTCTTCGTGCGCCTCAGCCATAATCGGAGATGCGCCGACTGCGAGCGCCCCATTTGCTGAATCGTTAATTGCGACGCGGTTGGTGATCACATGAAGTAGTGGTTTTTTCTCGCGTACTTTGTGCATTAAGTCAACCAATTGTTGAGTAGAAATCATGAACATCTTCCCCCTTCTCTTGTTCCGGCCAATCACTGAGCGCGGCACCCATATCCCAAAATCGAAGTTCATAGTAACTGCTCTGCATAAAGATATGAATCATATCCTGGCACTCTGCATCGGTCGCATCCTTGCTTGCTTCATCCCACAACGCGCGTTCAATGCGCACATTTTTCTCAATATCTTCACTGCTGTACTCAGCAATCCATTCTTGAAAAATCTTTGCTTGCGGCTGAGCATCTTTTAATTGCAATCCTATTTCGTAGTAGAGCCAAGGGCATGGCATCAACGCGGCGAGCGTGTACCCTAGCTTTCCTTTACTTACCACATGATAGAGATGGCTGATGTAGGCGTAAGCATCTGGCGCCGGGCGGAACGCCTCCCATTCCTGATCACTGATTCCAAGCGCCTGAAATACACTTAGATGAAGCTGCAATTCACCTTCCGCCAAACCGTTTCCTATTTTGAGAAGCTTCGAGACAGCCGCCGCATCATCCGTTTGCGCGGCAGCCATACCGTGAAGCTTGGCAAACTCGCGAACATAGTAGGCATCTTGTTTGATGTAATAGCGAAACGAATCCATACCTAACGTTCCGTGCTTAATCCCTTGTACAAAGGGATGTTTGAAACTCTTCTGCCACAATGCATCGCTTTGCTTACGTGCCAATTGTGAGATTCCTTCCATTTTGTCACTCTCCCTATTTAATGCAAAATTAAAACCGCTTTCGCAATGAAAGCGGTTGATTACCATGAGTGAAAAGCAGGATCAGCCACTTCCCTACGCCGGCATCACCCGGATCAGGTTCAAAGGGTCTTGACAGAGTCAATCTCAGCTTTCCGCTCCCCTAGTGGAACACTTATTTTATTAAATTCATCGTATCATAAGCGCTTACATTGTTCAAAGAATAGCACCCGAAAGATCGAGCACAGGTGCTTACTCTTGATCAAGTGCTTCCCGCAGCGCTTTCGCTTTCTTCGGTGTGATGTCCTTCCCCTTTGGATCAACCACCTTGATTTGCGACAGCTGCTTTTTAAACCGTTGACGAAAATTCTTTAGATACTTTTGACGAAGCTCCGCCTGTCGTTTTTTTTCTTGTATCGTTAAAGGCCTCTCTCTTGAAAGCCTAGCAAGTTGATTAATTTCATCGATCAATGTACTCATTTTTCTCAAGCCACTCCTTTATAATGCTCTCGTTGCATTATCGCATAGTGACCGATCCAAATTCAATAGTCGGTTTCCGTCTCGTTTAAAGGATTTGTGTGAACCAAGCAACATAATAGGCAGCCGGTATAAAAAGTAATTGAGCAACGAGAGTTCCAATAAACTTAGAACTGATCATTGTTAATGAATAGCTTTTCAGATAGATATAACTGCTTTCTTGCCTCGCTACCCGATCAGCCAAAACGGATGCCTTTGGATCAATGAAAAGAGTGAGTAATATCGTGGCAACACCATTAATAATACCTGATGACAGTGCTGCAGTCGTCGCGTCTTTGGCAGGAAGGAGCAAGGATGCATACAGCGAAGCCAGCACGCCAACCGTATAAATCGCCGTAATGATCACATTTAAGATAAAAAGACGTTTTGGAATCACTTGGTACGTAATGCCTTTTAAATCATTTAAATGGGGACGTCTAACGCAGCGAATAATCGCCTTGAGCCCCTTCATATTAGACCATTTTCCGATAAGTGCCGTCATCGAGCCTCTTTCACGCGAGAGCTGTAAGATCGCCCGTGAAAATATACCGATAAATGTTGGAAACAGTGCAATGCCTAAGAGTACACCAATCGAAACAGCGATAATGAGCAATCGATATTCATTTTCAACAATCATTAATCTACCGTTTTTGGGTGCATCCGATATTAAATTGGCGGTCAACGGCTGCTGGATCATCGTTGAAAAACGGGATACGATCACCAATGTGCTGAATAAAGAGATTGCAGTTGCCATCAGCCTTACGCGTACTCCCGAAATCCGTGTCGCGTAGGCAAGCGTTTCGATCAGCGTCACAATAAGTAAAAGAAAGGCAATAAACATTAGTTTCCCTGACATTAAATACATGAACGTAAGAACTCCTTTTTCGCTTCTCGTGCAGAGAATCGGTTCTGATTCGAGCATTGACCAAGCGCTCAATTAAATATGCCGTGAAAAAAAGTTGCCATTATGTATGGTATTGTAGCATTAATTGATTCACTATCGCGTCACTTTTTTGTCTCATAGTCTCGCAAATCAATTCATGATAAAATAGACACTAATTTATTTTTCCGGAGGAGGACTATAGGTTGTTACGTGTCACTATTCAAGAAGCAGGCTATGCTCATGAACCGGCTACATTAAAAGATATCCATTTTTCCGTTCACCCCGGCGAACTCGTAGGCTTAATAGGGCCAAACGGAGCTGGGAAAAGTACAACCATCAAATCAATCATGGGCGTCATCGATCAGGTTAAGGGCGACATTGACGTCGATGATTACGCCTATATACCGGAGCGCCCGATTTTTTATGATCAGTTAACCTTATGGGAGCATATTGATTTTCTCTTGACAACACTAACGATCGATGAAGCTGAATTTTTACATAAAGCATATGAACTGCTCGAACTGTTCAAATTAACCGATGTTGTTCATCAATACCCAGATCGTTTCTCAAAAGGAATGCAGCAGAAAGCGATGCTCGTTCTCGCATTTCTAAAACAAGCGAAATTATATATCATTGATGAACCATTTATGGGGCTTGATCCTAAAGCAGTCAAGAAATTACTTATGAAACTTCAAGAAGAAAAAGAATCCGGAGCCGGAATATTGATGTCCACCCATGTACTCGATACAGCTGAAAAAATATGCGACCGATTCATCCTCATTGCCGACGGAAGAGTTATTGTGCAGGGCACCTTGATGGATATCAGACAGAAAAGCAATCTCGAACACGGCTCTTTACTCGACTGTTTTGATGCATTGACGGAGGATGATTGAGATGATTGGGCAGAAAATAGTTATAAAACGCCTGCTTCAGGAATGGATCATGCAATGGAAAGTGATCCAATCCGTTGTCGACTTCTGGATCCTTTTGTACATTGTCGTTCCTGCTGCAATTCTACTCCCTGTACTGTACCATGAACTATGGCAAAATGTGAATCGTTACTGGAGTCCCTTGCTTCCCTTAACATTTTTACTCTATGTGATGCTCTTCTTATCAAGTGGCGGTAACTTCAGAACCTATTTGTTTAAAGCGGATCAATTATTTCTGCTGCAAAAAACAACCGTCATTCATCAAATAAAACAATGTGCCTTATTCTTATCTCTCATTCACCGTTTATTAGTGACGGTACTTATTTATGTCGTTGCACTTCCCATTCTGATTCGAGCTTTTCACTTTGATGCAACTTCAATAATCTGCCTCTTCATCATGTTTATCGCCTATCAATTGATTGTACTCACGTTAAAAAAATACATAAGGCGGCTACTTTATCAAAAAATCATTCTCTTTTTCATGCTCGGTTCTGCGAGTGCTCTTCTCTCAATCTGCACCCCATTGATCAATGGCATGGTTGGAGGAATTATTGTCATTTCGATGATTGGCATCTTATTCAATCAAGCGAAATCCACACGGGCATTTACGAGGGAATTAGACATTGAAGAATCCGAGCGCAATAAATACGTCCATCTTATTATGGGTTTCTCGATGACTTCAGAAAAAGTGCCTATGATTCGAAATAGAAAACCATTAATTCTCTTTCGAAATTCCAAACGGATGTTCAAAGTAAGATCTCAAGCGAATGGACTACTTGAAGTGGTGCTTAAGGTCTTTTTACGTGATGCCTCATTGATCAAGAGTTATTTCACATTCATTCTATTGACCAGTATCGCGATTCTTTTGATCCCCTTCTGGGCAAAATGGATTCTGCTCGCCGCCTTTTTCTTTTTTATGAAATTCTGGTTGAACATTGCATTTAAGCGAATTATTGATCATAACTTTTTTTATGTCGTTCCCTATGCGCGATCAATTGAAGGCGAAGTATGGGCGCGATTCAAGAGATGGGTCACCTATCCATCCTTAGCTTGGCTTGGCGGAATCTTATCGATACTATCCTTAGTCAAACTTCTTACTTAATCATTTAGCAAAATCAAAAACCTGTAATTGGCGACAGTGCCGATCACAGGTTTAATTTTATCTCAATCATGAAACTTGTCGTTCTCAACATCCTTAATAAATGTTGCAAGATGCTCGAAATAAACCGGCGCGTTGTCAATCATATGATGATGGCCGCCTTCCGGTGTAGTAGCGAGTCGCGCGTGCGGAATCGTTTTTGCCATGCGTCGTGCAGCGGCAAGCGGCATTGTTTCATGTTCACCAAACGTAATCAGAGTTGGAACGGTAATGTTCTTTAGTTGATCACGTACGTCCCATTCTTTAAGTTTGCCGGTCACGACAAATTCGTTATCGCCTTGAAACGCGTTATATACAGGCGTTGCCATAGTTGGCGACAGATGTGAGATTGCCGGAGGCTGTTTGCGATCGACAAAACCTTTATTCAATATATCCACATAACCTTGATAGCGATCATTGTCATAATCATTCGTCGCTTCACATTGCTTCATAAAAGCAACCGCATCGGCAGGCAGCGCTTCCTCGCGAATTTTATTAATATTGACGACATATTCGTCAATATTATCCGTCATCGAGGAAATAATGGCACCTTTTAAGTGCTTACCATATTTCAACGCATACATTTGGACAAGCGCGCCACCCCAGCTCTGACCAATCAGATAGAATTGATCCAGTCCCAATTTCTGCCGAACCTCTTCAACTTCATCTAAGAAGTACTCATAGGTTAAATACTTCGCAGCAGTTTCAGAATTTGAATAGTCCGGCTGATCTGAATAAAGAGAGCCTAATTGATCGTACATATGTACTTGAATGCTCAAGCCCTGTTCCGCCAACTTTTGAGCGAAGTTTTCATAGTACTCATGGTTTCCGCCTGGGCCTCCATGCAAACAGAGCAAATGGATATCGCCGGTTCCTTGCGTGTTCGTCCAAAGATGATATCCGTTATCCAAAGTCAAAATCGTTGTTCCTTGCTTCATATAATCACCTGATTTTTCCATTAATGCCATTATCATAGCACTAAATGGCGTGAGGTGCGAAACTCATCGTAAGTCCGCGAATACGCATATTTGTTATTCTGCGCAACAATTAGTCAACCGTTTTTGATCTTGGCTCCTGTACATGAAGCAGATCTTTATAGCCTTTAGTGCGGATTAATCCTAAGGATACAGTCGCCATCAAAGCTCCGGCTATAACCGTTACTTGAATGACACCGATTGAGACAGAGAGCGCGCCACCAACAAGAAGACCAATGATTCCTCCGAAATAAGAGAACATTTGCAAAATACCTACCGCACGTCCTCTGAATTGGGCAGGGGTAACGACCAAGAATAGTGAACTGACAGGAATACTCAGACAGGAGTTGAGCAGTCCGATGCCGCTGATCCACACAAAAAGCGGTATCAATCCAAAACTCAGATAAGACGAATGAATAAAGAGAATGAGCGCCATCCACAGACCAAGTATGATCCCTGAAAAAATGATAAACTTTCCTGGGTGTATGCGTTTAATCAAAAAAGGACCAGCAAGTGAACCGACGATTGCGCCTATTCCAGCAACGGATTGAAGGAGTCCGTATTGGAATCCGGTCACATGGAAAACCTGAAGTTCGATTGAAACGGAAGTCGCATTGAATACACCGGCAGCAAGCATTAAGACGAAGACGATAAAAATTAAAAATCTCAAACTTTTTAACGAGGAAACCCGTTTTATGCCTTTAATCATTGCTGTTATGACCGATTCACGTCCCTTTGCATCAGGAATCTTACGTTCTTTTTGTGCATAACGCGAGGAAGCAAAGATAAATCCTACCGACACCAAAAAGGTCAACATATCGATCATCAATATTTGTCCGCTTTGGATGACCAATAGCAACACTCCAGCTATAGGTGGCCCGATTAAATCAGTAGCCTGACTTGTTCCTTGAGAAAGACCGATCGCATCAGGTAACTTTTGTTCGTTAACAAGTTCAGGTAAATAGGCTGTCTTTGCAGGACCGTAAAACGCAGCACCCGCTCCCTGAAGGAAAATTAAAATAATCAATGCCCAAGCAAAATTAAGAAAAAGGATCATAAAACCGACAATCAGCAATTGAAAACATTCACTACCGATCATAATCGCAAATTTCGGCATTCGATCCGCGATAGAACCCGCAAAAATGCCGATTAAGACCATCGGCAACATCTGTGCCAGTAAAATCATACTGATCATCATGGCACTGCGCGACTGCGTGCCGATATGATAGACCAACACGGTTATCGTAAGCGCGTTACCAAAACGAGTCGTCAGTGTTGAAAGCCAGAGCATGAGATAGCCTCTGTTTTGCAATAAAAGATCTTTCATACAAAACACTTCCCTATTATGATATGTAATGTTTTCACATATTAATTTTATTGTACGTTATGCAAAAAAAGAAGAAACTTACCAAATCAGTCTGATTCCGGATCAGTATGGAACATCGTCATACTCACATAGTAATTCTTCATGTCGTCAGTTGGTTTCCGTTGTCGCAGCTTTTCCATTTGCTCGTGAAGATCAATAATTTTGCTGGCTAATTCTTTTTTTTCTTCATTCGTTAAGGCAAGAGAAACAGATACTTGAATCAATTCCGGTTGAACCGCACTTGCCTTAGTCAGCTTTTCCCGCATTTCATCCAAGGCATCTAAAGCATTCTGCTTCATAATGCTATCAAGCTTAGAGGCATCCTCCCCATTAATTAACGATGCTACTTTTTGCAGGGAAAAACCTGCCGCAACCGGTAGATAGAATTTTTGTTGAATGCCGTTCTTTAGTTCTGTACGAACTACCTTTACAAGACCAACTCTTTCCAATTCGGTGAGATGGTAACGTACTTTGGAAGGTGACATTTGAAATTCGTCCGCCAGCATTTTTCCTGTTTTTTCTTTACCGCAAAATGACCATAAGATCTTAATCCTAAAGGGTTCGCTAAAAACCCTAAGTTGTTCCAAATCTTTAATGTAGTATATTTTTTCCATTAGCACGACACTCCACAATTATTTTGATTAAACATGCAAACTTTTTTGTACGTTTAATAATAACAATATAGTCCTTAACTGTTTTAGTGTAAAGTAAAAAAACTCATTTATACTAGTGGCTCCATGAATAATCTGCACATTTTCAAAAAGAAGTCGGTTCAGTACCCATTCGCACCTATGTTTTCAGGACAGCTGCTTAGGGAATAATAAGAAGAAGGGGGTTATGTCACCATGAAAAAACAAGTGATTATTACTCTGTTGTTTACAGCCTTGATCATTGCCGGATGTTCACAGAGCGCAGTAGAAAGCAGTAAACCTGCGGGTGATTCTTCCTCGAGTCAGACAGACAGTTCATCACCGAACACGAACAGCGAAGGATCAAGTACTCAAGATAAAATAAGTAACAGTTCAAATGAAAAAACAAACACCAATCAAACAACTGCAAAAACCGGGACCCTGCAGCAAACGCTCAAGGACATCCGAATCGTTCTAAAGGATAAGGGGCGGCTCCATCTCCCGCAACAAGTACCCGTTGAAAAAGGGAGATATATATCAGCAATTGTGAAAAAGCAGTCATCGGGATACTCAATCACATTTAAACAGACAAATACTCCGGTCGCTGTGAATGACAAGACACTTGCTCATGCAAAAACACTTGCAGTTGTTAACGCACAAAATTATGCGAGCCGTACAGAGGCTGCCGAGCAAATCTCTTACCATAAATTTGGGCCAACGGACGGCGCTGCTGTCGATCTGGGACACAACATTACGGGCTACGCAGATGCGGGTGCGGGCACAGCAGGGATTTCTTGGAATGAAGGACGTTGGACACTTGCAGTCTTATCACCAACAACAGACGCAGATAAAGGAAGGCAATTAGGCCGAGAGATCGTCGCCTATCTGGAACAGCATACCTTACCTATCCCTCATCAGTATGGAACCATTCAGGTCTATACCGATAATCGGCAAAGCATGGTCAGATGGCAGGATGGCGATACGATCTTTGAACTCACCGGTATCAATGATCCGCTTAGTCTGCTAAAAGTCGCTGTTTCGATTAAATAACCACGTTCGAACCTTTTGGTGACAAGCCCAAGTCTATCGTCTATAATTTTCTTATTCATATCTTGGTTGATAGTGCTAGGGGAGTCTGATTACGTGATCATTGATGAAGCAACAAAGTACAAGTTAGTCAAACTGAAACAAGAATTTGTGCAGGACAAGCCGCAATCGATGCTCGATCATATCCATATGTCGCCAAAAAGCAGAAGTCTTGTTGAAAAAGATAGTTTTGCGCTGTTAGTCGCTGTAATCGCCGATCAATCGGTGAAGTCGGAGCTTGCGTGGAATCTTCCCCATGAACTAAGTACGCGGATTGGGGCCAACCATCTGAACCCTGAATGGATCATCCAGAACACTGAGACAGTCCAAGAGGCGATCAAACAAAAGCCGGCACTTCATCGCTTTCCGAAAAAAATAGCCGACTATATCTTCTCTTTATCGTCAATCATTCATGAAAAATATCAATCAGCAGATCAGTTGCTGAATAGCTCACTGGAGTATCACACATTTGTGTCGGCGATCAAGGAAGTTTCAGGAATCAGCGATAAAAAAGCCAATTTCTTATTTCTGACCCTTGTGCTCGATTTTAATCATCCATTCATAAACAAGGAGCAAAGCGGCGTTCTTTTCGATTCACATTTAGAAAACTGGTTATCCAGGTATTTCAACAGGAAAATCAGCAAATCTGAGGCGAATCAAATCTGCAAAGAAGTCTCTCCAGACAATCCCGCATTGCTCTGCCCTTACCTATGGAATTTAGATCGAAAATCTAATTAGATTATCAAAAAAGAGGATCTCAAACGTCATTAAAATGACGATGAGGTCCTCCATTTATGAATACGTGATCGCTCCGGTCCATGCGAGCATTCCGCCGGTCATATTTTTCACTTGAAAGCCGCTCGCTGAAAGGATCTCTGCGGCAAACGCACTGCGGACTCCGGCATGGCAAACAAGGATGTGTTCCTTGGATTTGTCAATTCGCCTCAACTGGGATTGAATGCTGTTCACCGATATATTAACAGCACCTGGAATATGACCTTCTGCAAACTCATCAGGCTCACGGACATCAATAACACTGGCGACTTGCCCATTCAGACGCATCCTTTTCACTTCATCAGCAGAAACATCTTTGTACATCATCTATTCCTCCAATTGGTTTAATGATTTACTGTTTTTCCATCCATTTCTCTTGGCACACTTCTCATTGAAATTCGCCGATCAACATGTGGGAGAATCAGTGCGTAGAGAAGTGTGCCGGACAGTCCGATCGCGGTAATGATAATCGCCGTCGCAAGTGTCGACAAATATGTACCAATTGTGATTGTTAATGAAGCGATCAGCATGGCGAGATTGTATTTCAAGCCGTTAATCGCCATGTAGGTGCTTCTCGAATCTTCAGGCGGTATCGCCGCAGCATAGGATTGCTCGACCGGAACACGAAAGACTTCTCCAATTGTCAGGACGACCATAAATACGATCAGCATCCAAACAGTATTTGTATAAGCCAGCACACCGTAGCCAATCGAAAAAATCGCGCAGCTGCCGATCAATGCGGTCTTATCATTCAGACGCCGACTCACAGCTGAACTAAACAGCATCAGCACCGCAACAAGGATCGTGTTCTCACTGCGCAGGAAACCAAGCATCGTTAATCCGTTGACTTTCCAAAATAGTAGAGATTGCGTTGGCATTTCCGCGCTCAAACGAATGCCGATATAATTTGTCAATTGTAACTCCATCGAGAAAACAAGAACTCCGGCAATGACAAAAATGATAAAGAGGCGATCTTGAAAAACTCGTTGGTAGCTTGAGACAATATGTAACACATGTCTGTGTAACGACATTTGACCACTCTGTCGTTGGATGTGGCTCTCTTCTATAAAAAAAGCGACAAGAAAAACAACCCCAAGCTCGACAACACACAGTGCGATGAACAGTTCAAATAAATAGTGCTGGAACAGCAACGCACCCACTATCCCACCGATCGCAATCGACAAGTTGTTCGCCCAATACGTGATCGAATACATTAATTTTCGCTGTTCCGGTGTGCTGACATCAATCAGCATCGCGTCATTCGCCGGACCGGCGAGCCCCCAAGAGATGCTGTTGACGATCATCATTATAAATGTCAGCGTGGCTGATTCAAAAAAAGGCGAGTTACTTATCATCATTACAACAAATGCGGCAAATCGCGCACACTCCGCATAGAGCATAACTTTTTTTCGACCAAATTGATCTGACAAATAGCCACCAAGAAATGATATCGTGATTCCAATAAAAATGTTAATCAACAGCAAGAAACCTGTCGTCTTAGCACCGAAGTGAGCAGCTAAGTAAATGGTCATAAATGGAAAAATCATGCCGCCGACAAAGCGGCTCGTGAACGTCTCAATAATTCTTATTTTAATATTTTTGTGAAAGTCTCTAAATCTCAAATTATGCCTCTTTCTTCTCAGATGTAACGTCTGCAGATGAATGATTTTTATAACGCGCATGTCAGAGCAATCAGTATACCATTGATCTGCATTCTTGGTAACAAAAAAACAAATGACAAACCTGCGACATATGATAGTATGGGATTATGCCTCTTTTGTGTAAACCTCATGAGTTGGAGTGATTTTTTCTGGAATCTATGAAACCGAACTACGTGTATCTCATTCTCTTTTTTGCCGCATTTGCGCTTTCCGTATCGGCGATTTTTGTTAAGCTTTCTGATGCTCCGTCAACAATTATTGCGGGCTATCGTATGCTTTTCTCAACAATTGTTCTCTTGCCTTTTCTTCTTTTTAATAAACCAAACCGCACAGCGTTAGTTTTATTGTCCCGAAAACAATGGTTTCTTGGAATTCTTTCCGGTTTTTTTCTCGCTGCACACTACGCATTGTGGTTCGAGTCTCTGCGCTTTACCTCCGTCGCAAGCTCTACCGTGCTCGTCACGTTGCAGCCTTTATTTGCCTTTGTCGGCGGTTATTTTCTTTTCGGGGAAAAGTTAACCCGCCGGGCGTTATTCGGCGGGCTTTTAGCGATCACAGGTAGTGTAATCATTGGTTGGCAAGACTTTCAAGTAAGCGGTGGCGCTCTTTTTGGTGACTTACTCGCGTTTATTGCTGCCGGGTTGATTACCGGATACTTTTTTCTCGGGCAAGGTCTTCGCAAAAAGCTGCCACTCATTCCCTATGCGATCATCGGCTATGGCAGCAGCGCTTTCTTTCTCCTTGCCTTTTCTGTAATTAGCGGATTCTCGCTCACTGACTACTCTGCAATTAATTGGTTATGGTTCCTATGTCTAGCGCTCATTTCTACCATACTCGGGCAGACGGTTTTCAATTGGCTGCTTAAGTGGCTGAGCACGTCAACACTATCCATGAGCATCGTCGGCGAACCGGTTGGGACCTGCATTCTCGCCTACTTCATTTTGGGACAAGGGGTCACCTTACAGCAAATCCTTGGCATCTCAACCATACTCTTAGGTATTACAATCTTTTTAACGAAAAAGAAGTAAATACTCTAATCCGTTTGTCTCATTAGCGGTCAAAAATTGTATTTAAGTGTTTTATCAACTCATCCGCATAGGCTGGTGCATCCGGATTTTTGATGACGTCATGGAAAGAAATACTTGGCAATTTTGTTAGGCCGATAAAATTTTGCGTATCGTGAAACGCGGAGAGCACATCATCGACAGATCGACCATTAAAAAATGAGTCGGCATTGCCGAACACTTCCTTCGGCGCGTTCCATGTCGTAGACACCGTATAGCGTTTCCCTTTAAACAAGCCGCCTCTGCCATATTCAGGTGCGCTTGAATAGAACGTACCATAGTTATAGACATCTTCAATGTACCTTTTAAGTACAGCAGGCGCGGCAAACCAGTAAATCGGAAACTGAAAAAGGATAAAGTCTGCCTGCTTCCACTTATTTTCCTCATCTCTTACCTCATATCCGTCTGCCACGCTCGTTGTCAGTATATCAAATCCTTTGTCCTTCAAGTAACCAGCTGCAGTGTCTGATAGAAACGTGTTCAAATCACCTTTTGCAACGTAATCGTAGCGAGTATCCTTACCATTAATGATCAACACCGTTTTTTGTTCCATATAAATCCTCCTGAATTCCACTATTCTTCACTGAAGTATTCTCTACTTTATCTGTCGTTTCCTTCTTAAAATTTTTGGGCGCACCGATCATTTCGCTTGTTCACAAAGCTGTACCTTTTCTTATCAAAAATAAATAGGAGTATGACCGCAAATTGTGGAATCTATAAGAAAACTTGGGCATGCCAAGCCTCCGGCGAAGGCAAAATCTTAGTTGCATCAGCCAGGAGGGGGCAGTGGCTTTGACGTTGCTCACAGGAAATGAACGCCATTAGTCAAAGATCCTTACTCTGCTGATTTATAAACCAATAAAAATGAGGTGGGCCAATGTACCGAAAGCCAATTGAATCTCCCTTCCATATCAACCAGCTTCACGCCTGTCTCAACAGGATTTCAGCACAAGCAGTTATCTGAAAAGAAGTCAATAGTCGTTATAAACGATCCCTTTTTGGGTTCAAAGGAGAACAATCATTGACTTTTTTTCTTGATTATCTCTCAGAAGAGTTTATTATTTTTCACAATTTACGGCTGTCTGATAAAATTCATCATTTTCAAATCGATTGGCTAGCCATGTGCCCCCGATTTTTCCTAATTATTGAGATCAAAAATATAATTGGGAAACTAACATTTGACCATAACCTGTGGCAACTGATCAGAGAATGCGATGGAAAAATTGATGTGTTCGATGATCCCTTGATTCAGGCAAATAAGTTACAGGAACAGTTAATGAAATGGTTTAATGATCATGCCGACTTATCAAAATTTCCTGCTGAGAACCGCGTAGTTATTACTTCTTCTGCTCAGCTTCAAATTCTAAATTCAGAAGATCCTTTAATGAAAAACCTCACGAGAACCTCTGCTTTTGGAACCGCAATAAAAAAAATAAACCAAAACCATACACATGACTACATTAATCAGGACGATCTTCAAGCAATTGCAGATCAGCTCATGGATAATCACGCCCCGCTCATTCTCGATTTATTTTCTTCGTTTAAAAATCTGAAACGGACAGATATCATCAAAGGTGTTCAATGTCCAAAATGTCGCACTTTTTATATGAAACGTATACATCGCAGCTGGCATTGCTTTTCATGCGATCATTCATCAAAAGAGGCTCATATTCCAGCGCTTCGAGATTATTATCTTATCTTCGGGTCCAAAATCACAAATAAGCAATGCAGATTATTTCTATTGATCGACTCTGCTGACACGTGCAGAAGAATTCTCCAATCTGTATCTCTGTCTTACAGTGGAAAAAACAGAGGCCGAGTTTACCATCTGTCACACGAACTGTTAACGATTAGACTGACATGATTATTTCTTTCTGAACGCTGATTCTTTCGCCTGAACGCTGATTCTTTCGCCTGAACGCTGATTCTTTCGCCTGAACGCTGATTCATCCTGTTTGGCTGTAGCCAACAGGATGAATCGCAGAATCAAAAAGCACCCAACCGATTTTATGGGTGCTTTCAATCAATTTTTCTATTCTTCTAGTAAATAACCACCGGTTCGTTTTGTTCAAGATTATCATAAACGGTTTTCATTACAGATGGAGGCGTATTCACACAGCCGCCTGACCCTTGTGTTAAGTACGCATCCTTTTTCCAATTTCTCCTCCAGCTGGCATCATGGAAGCCGCAGCCGCTCATAGTGAACGGTGCCCAATAGTTAACTTTCACGGAATAGTGGGCATTGCCGGCTTCGCTTCCTTCCAACGTAGATGGAGATTCTTTGTACATCACGTACCAGAGGCCTTTTGGTGTATCCTCATTTGTGTCATGGCGGCCGGTGACGACATCTGTAGAAATGACGAGTTTACCATTTTTATAGATCCATATCTTTTGTTCGGCAATAGATACTTCTGCGTAACTCGTTCCAATTCCGTTGTTTGTCGTGTTGTGATAGCCAATGCCGTAGGTACTGTACCCGACACCATACACATTATAAGCTTTCAAAGATTCTTTGCCGGTTTCCAATGCTTTTTTGATGCGTGCTGTTTCTTTGCTGACGTTCAGCGCCCATCCATAGGACTGCCCCTGAATAGAAAGTGTTCTCCCCGAATGCGTCTTAAAATTGAACTTTTTATTTAACGTTGACTGATTTTTATTAATTTCAGCGACTTTGTTTTTTAATTCACTAGAATCGACTGTGATCTTCATATTAGCTGACACGTTTGCTTTTTTAATCAATTCACTCGCTTTAAAGTTATAGCTTTTGTCCTGAACCTTATAGCTCACCTGTCGAGTCATGAGTTTTTTCAACGCGCTTGTTTCATCTTTTACCGTTTTACTGTCTGCCTTAATTGGAATGAGCAGTTGAACCGGTAAATGAATCTCACTATTGTACTCTTGCTTATCATAGGCACGCATGAGTTTTTTCACATCATATTGTTTGCCGGCTTCACTTTTAGATACCTTCAGATCACCATTTTCTATGTAGGCATAGGCATCTTTTGGCGCTTTTAATTTTTTATTTAACTGGTTTAGTCGGGCTTCCAGCTGTTTCTTTAATGTGTCTGATCGATAATTGTCGTTCGTCGCTGGATTGAGCGCATAATTCCTCGTCTTGAATGATGGCC
This sequence comes from Sporolactobacillus caesalpiniae, assembly GCF_040513385.1. NCBI lineage: Bacteria > Bacillati > Bacillota > Bacilli > Caryophanales > Sporolactobacillaceae > Sporolactobacillus > Sporolactobacillus caesalpiniae. The sequence continues at coordinate 551,476 of NZ_JBEVCB010000001.1, read as the reverse complement.
ACCATGTCCGTTGTTTGTTAAATACTTGATTTATAGACTTAAGATCCCGCTGCGAGAATTTCGCCACGGTGTTTTTACCATTGATAATCTGCTCATTTCCAATAAAAACATCGTTTTTTAGAACCTGTGCGGTTAACTTCTTCAATGCCTCTTCAGGCTTCATATGACCCACCTTAATCCCGTTAATCGCTACATTCGCGTTAAAATGTGTCGCCTGATAGTAGCTCATAATTCCAAAAACTAATGCCGCGATAATCACGACACTGCTGCTTATAATAATTACATTACGCTTCTGAATAATCGCTCACCTCAAAAAGTATCGATTTATTAATTAACGTTCCATGTTATGTGTTCGTTTCACAGGATATTCGTTATCTATAAGATATATGAGTGAACGCAATTTAACAAGAATTTATTAATAGAGATAATTCTGACAAACGGTCGTCATTTTAGATCCTATTGAACTAAAGGTTTTGCGCGACTTATTCCTTACCAATATGGCATAATAGGACAGGTGTTAGTGAAGAAAAGAGAGGCGAATCGATAATGAAGTGCAAAATCAACCGAAATGCGGCAAAAGTAATGAAAACAATGCTTGAAAATGAGGATGCGGAGGGACAAATGCTGCGGGTGATCGTGACTGAAAATCATGGCGATCATGCTCACTACGCATTGACCTATGGGATACCGACTGAGCACGATGAAATTGTTACTACAGACAAAGGAATCGACGTCCTTTTGGATAAACGTGAAACGCTCCTTGATGGGGTTTGGATCCAATTCTTTTATGTCCCTGAACCAGGATTTGAAATCATTAATCCCTCAAAAGGAGATCACAACCATTTCTAAAGAGATGGTCATACAAATCCGGTCCATTGTTCATCAATACATTCCCTATACATGAAAATTCTTCGCCATCTCCCGCAACACATTCTTTCCTTCAAACAAAATGAGTGCGGAGAGCGACAGCACACTTAGAGAAATACAAATAACAGATGGAATGATGAAGCCAACTTGCCCGGTTAAATAGAGGATAAGCGGTACAATTCCGAATAAAATGTCGGTAATAAAATAGACGATGTAATCCTCGGCCGGCATTTTTGTGACCTTAGCAATAATCGCAAGTGAAATCATCGCAACACTGCAGCCGATAGGAATTACATAATTCAGCGACCATCCTCGCCAATCGGTAATCCAGTCCCATCCGATGCTTAATAGGGATAGAATAAAGACCTGAGCAGTAATATTATTTGGGATATTGCCTTTTTTTTGCAATGCATAGATTAAGCTGATCCAAAAGCACGCAATTCCCACAACGACAAACAGAGACCAATAACCGCTATCAGGAAGTATAAGGTTGACGGCAACGCATAGGACGCCAATCATAATGGTCGAGAAAATCAGCAGTTTAAAAAACAACTCGTATTGTCTGTAAATTGTGGGAACAAAAGGATAAAGCTCTTCCTCATCAGTCCCTGAAAGTCTGTTTTGGCACAATGGGCAATTTGTGTCTTTTCCACGGATGCTTACTTTACATTTTTCGCAATACTTCATGCTTAGGTCCTCCTTCCTTTACGTCACCGGTTGGACTCGCTGTGATCTCAACCTCAGCGCCAAGACTCGTTAAGGTTCGGAAAAATCGTCTCTGAATCTCCGAACTGACAAAGGGTGATGAAAAACTGATACTCAGGCGATCTTGAAAGGAGCACATGCATACTTGAAGTTGATTGCTCCCGTAACAAATGTCGAATGATCGAATAAAAGATTCCAACTCCTGCGGCATGGAAACAATGCCAAGGTTTGAAAAACCAGCCGTTTTCCTGCGTGCTGCGTAGTGATAAGCCACTTTTAATGCAGGATCTTTAATGATAAGCGGTGTGATACGTGCAAAAATATTATGCTCCACCGCCGAATACGTTTCAATCACCTGAGTAAGTTTCTCTTTGGATAACCCAGCGCGCAAATCATCACTGATCATCTTCACAACATCCTCAAACGTTCCGTCATGGTGCCAGTAATCGTATCCGATTAACAAGACACTGAAAAAATTTCGTGCTGAAGCGGAAGGAAAATGGCTGCGCAGATTAACAGGAATGTCGAGGACAATCGGCCTTTTCTTTGTCCGTTCGTGAACTGTTTCGCTAATGGCGTTCATCAAGCAGGCGGCAAGAAAAACAGTAAGTGTCGTGTGATGGCGGTGTGCCGAATCGAGCAATGGTTGAATTTTGATCAAACCGGTCATAATTTTTAACCGGTCTTCAGGGTATTTGTGACCGCGTAGACGACAAGCAAACGTGCGTCTTGCTTGTTTCTTTCTTGAAGAGCCGCGATAATATTTACGAAAACTATCATCACTCATCTGCATTGCTGAAGCGTCAAAATCCAAATTGGGTTCCGCGATGTGATGGTATTGAGACAGATACTTGGTCATCAGCGTCCGAAGAAAATGCATCGCTCCTGTACCGTCCGCAAGCACATGATAAACCTCCAGATTGACCCGATTTTTAAAGTAGCTTACATCGAAAAGCAGATTTTTACTGCTTTTCCTGTATAGTGCCGCACAGGGCTGCGTGTTTTCCTCATGAACAACCGGCTTCCTATCTGTACTTTCAAGATAATACCAAAAGAAGCCGCGTTTCAATACAGACTGATAGACATGAAAAATTTGAATGGTCTGATCAAGCGCGTTCTGCAAAATCACCGGATCAATTTTTTCGTACAATTCGCAGGAGATTCGGAATACCTGCGTGTCCGCTTTTTGTGCGGCGGCCGGGAAAATAAGCGCCGCATTGTCCAGACTGCTCCAATTATGATCCGTGTTCATTCACTCCTTAAGAAATATGTTGATCAATTGATAACACTGCTTCACTTGAGCGGCTTGCAGTGAAAAAGAAAAAAAACCGTGCAGAGCCTCTTTTATTCGATAAACGGCAACATCATTGCCAAATTTTTTTAACTTCTCTCCATAAGCTTCGCCTTCGTCCCGAAGCGGATCCAACTCAGCGGTAATTATTAACGTCTTCGGCTGACCTTCCAGATGATCAGATAACAGCGGTGCGAAATACGGGCTGTTCCGATCTTCTTTATTCTGGACATACAGATCTTGATAATCCTGTATCTTTTTGGATGTCAGTAAATAATCCGTTCCATTTGTTGTAATGGAACGAAACGGAGATGCCTCACTATGGTCATTATAGGTAGACGGATACAGCAATATTTGCTTCTCCACCTGAAACTCCCCTCGATCAACCGCCATGAGACTAACCGCCGCAGCGAGCGACGCTCCGGCACTGTCCCCCATCAGAACGACCTTTTCACCAGATGATTCAAGCAGCTTGTCGTATAAGAAAAGTTCTCGAGCAGCTTGATAACAATCCTCAACAGCGTAAGGAAACGGGTACTCAGGCGCGCGGCGGTAATCCACCGAGAGCACCCGCCGACCTGTCCTTTTTGCAATATGAGCACAAATTTTCGTATAGCTGTCTATCGTTCCGCTCACCCATCCGCCGCCATGAAAAAACAGGATCACATCCTCGATCTGAGATACTTTGGGGGCAAAGAGTCTAATTGGTAAATTATAGCCATCAATCATTATTTTATGATCCCACATTTTAAATCGTGGTTTAAACGATACATGCAAAAGATTATTAATCATCCGGTCAATCCGGTAATATTTTTTCACATTAATCTCTGCACGAGAGATCATTTTCAGCATAGCACGTATCATTGGATTGATTGCGATCCGAAACAGCACCTTTCAAATGCTTAGATATTGTCATTGTATCATCCAGCCCGTTCGTTTGATAGGAAGTCTTCAAATAAGCGCTTTGTTAGACTAGGTAAATTGAGGATGCTAAACTATAAATAATGAAGGAGGAGAAGGATTTAATGACAACTATTCCACAAAAAATACTTAATGATGGATTGCTGTTGCCTGCTGTTGGGTTCGGTACATACAAACTGAACGGCGCATCAGGCATTAACACCATTTTAAGCGCGATTGACACAGGCTATCGATTGCTTGATTCAGCTTTCAATTACGAAAATGAAGGCGCACTTGGTGAAGCTGTACGGCGCAGCTCCGTTCCACGTGAAGAATTGATCATTACCTCCAAATTGCCCGGACGTCATCATAACTATGAGGAAGCAATAACGACAATCCAAGAATCCCTTTTTCGAGCAGGTTTGGACTATTACGATCTGTATCTGATCCATTGGCCGAACCCAAGCAAGGATTTATATGTGGAAGCATGGCAGGCATTAATTGATGCACAGAAATGGGGCTTGATTCGATCAATCGGCGTCTGCAACTTCCTGCCGGAGCACTTGGACCGCCTGATTAACGAAACCGGAGTTACTCCGAGCGTCAATCAAGTAGAACTGCATCCCTACTTTTCACAGGAACAGCAACGAGCTTACGACAAGGAGCATGGTATTGTTACCGAATCTTGGAGCCCATTGGGACGTGCAAATAAACTGCTTCAAGACTCAACCATTAAGGCAATTGCGGAAGCACATGAAAAATCCATACCTCAGATTATCTTGAGATGGCATGTACAGCTCGGTGCAGTACCATTACCAAAATCCTCTTCGCCATCTAGGCAACTCGAAAACCTTTCTTTATTTGACTTCACACTCAGTGATGAAGAAATGCAAACCATTGGCAAACTAAGCCATCCGGATGGGCGGACCTTTGATCAAGATCCCGCACGCTACGAAGAATTTTAATGAAAGAAAAAAAACGACCGATTGAGCTTTATGCTCGTTCAGTCGTTTTTTATATCAACTGAAAACTTCATCACCGCTCTTAAATCCAAGTCCGGGATGGTGATCAAATCGAACCACACCAACGGATGCCTTCCCCTTTACAGCAGCGGCAACCCTGCCGATACCTTCATTGCCAAATCCGCCGCAAAGTTCAATCGCCTGAACTCCAGTATCCGCTAGCTCAACCGCTGCTTTTACCGCTTCATCATACGTTTTTACACCGACAACGTTCAGTTTGATAACAGGCGTATCAACCTGCGCTCGCGCTTTGGCAGTGTCAATTTCCGGACCGATAAAAATAAATGCCGCCTTAACTTCCATGATTCGTCCCATCCTTTCATGAAAGACTCATTTAATAAAGTAAGTATAGCATATATGTAACCGTTTCCAAAATGACGTTATCCTCATACAGAAGATTTTGAACAAACGTTTTGTATTTCGTCACACTTTTTTGGTCCTGAAAAAAAGGACTATGTCGAATGATGCAGAATGTATTATTTATTGTCTCTTTTTCCGCCACTAGTAAACCTTCACAAGGGAGGTGGTGCACAGCCAAGTTCCGTATCTCTGTCTCAATTTTACCATCCATCGTTCAATCTCCAAGTTTGTTGTTCTTTTTAATTCCCGGCTTTCATTCCCCACGTAACATGTATCAGCACAGAAACGCTTTAAACTAAACCCTTTTCCTTGATTCCGGACACCTGTTAATCACCCCATTACAAAGGAGTTCTTCGAATGCATAAAACGCTACGCAAGTTGATTTTCGCCTCTGAACGCGGATTTACTCTAATCGAAATGATGATCGTTTTGTTCATTATCAGTATCCTGCTTCTCATCGCTGTACCAAACATGACTAAATCGAACACAGTTGTTATGGGCAAAAGCACCGAAGCGACCGTCAAGCTTGTCCAGAGTCAAGTCGCTGCCTATCAGATGGATAACAACGGAGCACTTCCGGAGAGCCTAGAGGATCTTAAACCTGCCTATGTGAACAGTATTACAACCTCAGATGGGAAAACCTTAAGTTATGACAAAGACACCGGTGAAGTAAGTGCACCATAAGAATAACGGTGCAGGTGGATTCACTTTGCTTGAAGTGCTAATTACCTTGTCGATTGCGTGTATTATCGCCCCGCTTTCATTTCTCGCCGTATCCCATTTAGCCGATGAAATCACGATCCGGCACTTTGTCGAGGATCTTAATGAGACAGTCCGTGACGCGCAAATGGAGGCGATCACTCAAGCACAGCTTGCGCGCATTGTTTTCAACAATCCCGAGCACTTTTATTATGTGTCCATCAATAATCGGATCGAGAGAACAGAAATCAATAAGCGTATCCTCATCTACGGCGGTCAGGAAAATGTAATCTCTATTAATCAACTGGGACATTTCTCCCGTATCACCACATTCACCATTTCACTTGATAAGATTCGATATAAATTTGTCTTGCTTCTTGGACAAGGAAGGTGTTACTTTGAAAAAATTTCGGGATGATCGCGGGATTTTTCTCACCGAGGCAATGGTCGCAATATCGATACTCACTCTGTTAATGCTCGTTGCAATGCCCATACTCATGCAGACCTACCGCGAACGACAGATGTTAAAACAGAAAAATGAAGCACTGAGTTTGCTTCGCTATCACCTGTTGTCTTGGAAAACCGAGTCGCCTCTATTATCTGAACCAGCGACACGAACCCCCTTCCAAATTGAATGGATTGAACGAGACGATCATTCGGCCTATCTCAGCGTAGCTTGGGAATATGGAGGACGCGTGCATCAATTATTCGGGGAAGCAAGAAAATGAACGATCAAAACGGCTTTACTCTATTATCCATGATGCTCGCGCTCTCAACACTGCTCGTCATTATCAGCCTCATTGTATCAATTACGCAGTTCATGACTCACCGATTTCAACCACGTCTAGACACGCAAAAAGAGACACAGATTTTTTTCACTCAAACGGCTACAGAAATTCATCTCTCCCACTCTGTCTCCAGTTCAAGTGATCAACAAACATTAACCTTAAAAAAAGGTACAGATTTCGTCAGCTATTCCTTTGAATCGCCCGGTCGAATCGTTCGCAAAGTGAATGGAGACGGTTATGAAATTGTATTGCAGCAGGTTAAAAAGGTAACTTTTCAAACAAACGGTGAATTCGTATCTATTCGCGTGACGGATAAAGCAGATCGCGCTTATTATTGGGATGATTTTCTCTATGTTAAGGATGATGCCGGTGATTCACAACAACACTAATCAAAAAGGATTCATTCTTCCACTTACCATGATTCTGTCCCTCATGCTGCTCGCCTTTGTTTTTCACGCGCTTCTCCTGTTAACTAGTGATCGCCAATTTTTTCGGCAATCCTATTCCCGATTTCAGCTTCAACAATTACGCGAGTGCACCCTCACTGATCTAAAACGGGAAATGAAGCAAAAAACGCTGCCCAATAAAGGAACGTTCCTCTATCATAAAGGAACAGTTCAATTTATTGTCACAGAAAATGTTGATTCGGTAACAATAAAATTCACAATATTAGGTGGTGAAAGTCAGGAAATTGATCAGATCATCTATTCGAAAGAAAGCGGAAAGCCAATAAACTGGCTTGAGCGGTTAAATCGTTGATAAAATAACTTAAAGTGAGAACTATTGTCTTCCACATTGCGATGATTGTTGGTGGTGGTGAATACTGCTTGCTTCTGAATCAATACCGAGTGGATTGGGCAAACTGTTGTTAAAAACGCGAAGGAGATCATCGACATGAAGTCTGATGAATACGTGCGTTTCTTAACCGAACAGTTTGTACGCTATATGGAAACCCCGCGTGAGGAACGAAAAAAAGTGCGGCTGCAGCAAAAAGAAAATCGTCCACCAATCCGAAATCTGCTCTTCGGACAAATTCCGGATGCAATTGAAAGCTATACGTCAACTATCCGCGAACGAATTAAAAAGCATAAAAAATAAACCCGGCTTTTCGACTGCCGGGTTTATTTTCTATTTATTCACGTCAGGTTTAGTCATCGTGAATACGCGATAAGTCAACACATTTTGGTACGCTTGCATGGTTTGTAGGTGGTCTAGCCACACTTCAAGCGCTTCCTCATCAATCTGACTCGTTAAATTGTAGGTAGGTAAGATATCCTTAGATTGCTTCAGCAACTTATTTGCATGAAGTGCCTCTACATTGATGAATCCGGCGCTTTTCCAAATAGTCAGCCACTCAGTTTCAGTATGAACATCATCTACACCATACACGGATTCAATGGCACGTTTATTTTCTTCATCAAGAGGTTTCTCAATCGTCATCTCAACGGCTGCGAGTGATCCGCCTGGTCGCAAAACTCTAAAATACTCGGGAACCGAATAAGAAACATCTGTAAATGCGGTTACGGATTCCGAGATCAGGTAATCAAAACGGTTCGTTTGAAAGGGCAACTGTTCAGCAGATGCCTGAATAATCTTAGGCGATAGCCGACTCTCTTTAGCACGTGCCTGCGCTCGTTCAACCATCACCGGGTGCAAATCAATGCCCGTTACATTAGCCTGAACTTTTTCAGAAAGGAAGACCGCGGTTGCCCCTGTTCCGCACCCTACGTCCAAAATATCACTTTTCTGTCGCATTGAAAGCCGGTCAACAATTGCCTCTGTGAGACCATGTCCCCCAGGATGTGCGTTATCTACCGCCAATTTAGCCAGAAAGTCAATATAACGATGTTTCTTCACTCCCCGCACGTCCCTTCGCTGTTCATCACTGTATCTTATGACAAACGACCAGTTACGTGCGCCGTGAATTTAATCTATATCAAGAATGGATTAGTATCAGCCTCTGCACCAATCGTTGTTTGCGGGCCATGACCGGGACAGACAATCGTATCACCTGGAAGCGTCAACAATTGGTCATGTATGCTCGTCAGTAATTGCTCCTGATCGCCGCCATACTGGTCGGTTCGTCCAACGCTGCCATGAAAGAGCGCATCTCCGCAAAAGACCGTACGTTCATCGTCAAAATAGAATGAAACGCCGCCAGGCGAATGTCCGGGTGTGTGCAAAACTAAACATGAAAAAGATCCAAGCAGCAATTTATCATGATCCGAAAGCATATGTTCCGCTTTTCGAGCAACAACCGGCTCGATCATTGAGAAATGTGCCGAACCATTTTTCATCGGATTCTGTAACCAATCTGACTCTTCCGAATGCAGATAGACAGGAATAGCCCATTGATCACGTGCTTTATCTAGGGCGCCAATATGATCAAAGTGGGCATGCGTCAACAGGATAGCAATGGGATGAAACTTTTCACGATCAATGATCGCTTTAATTTTTTCAAACGCTTCTCCAGGATCAATAATCAGACATTCACCGGTTGTTTGATCATGCAACAGGTAACAATTCGCTTGAATAGGGCCAACAGGACACGTGATCCATTCCATTCAATCCGCTCCTCTGTTCCATTTAGTTCACAGCAAGTTTACTAGTTTCAGCTAATCGTAGTCTGATTGACTTTCTGCATGCAGAGCCACGCCGCGCCAATCACACCGGCGTCATTGCCTAACTTGGCAATGTCAATCGTACATGCCTCAAACACTCTTGGCAAAGAAAATTGTTTAAAATACTTAGTCAGCGGGTCAATCAGCGTATCACCTGCATGAGACACGCCGCCGCCAATAACGATTTTTTCAGGATTAATGGTTACGGCCAGCGCGCCGAGCGCAAAGCCAAGGTAATAAGCGGCCTTTTCAGCCACTGTGGACGATAACGGATCTTTTTTCGCCGCACAATTAAAGACATCCTCAGCAGTGATATCTCCTTTATTTTCAAAGAGATCGCGTAGAATACTCACCGAATCATTATAATCGAGAGCGTCTAAAGCCATTCGTCGAATCCCGGTCGCTGAAGAGACAGTCTCAAGGCATCCCGTCTTTCCGCAATTACAGGCAGCACCATCATTAGGTATGACCGTAATATGACCAATTTCTCCTGCCATGCCGCTGACACCATGCAGGATCTCACCGTCGCAGATGATACCTCCGCCCACACCGGTTCCAAGTGTTACACAAATTAAATTCTTTGCGCCAAGACCGGCACCAAGCCACATTTCGCCGAGCGCTGCCACATTCGCGTCATTATCAAGAACAACAGGCAGGCCAATCAATGATTCCAGTTCATCCTTAAACGGATAATCTTTCCAACCAATATTAACCGCCTGATAGATAAAACCGGTATCCATATTAATAAATCCCGGAGCCCCTACTCCGATCCCTCTTACTGTCGAACGTTCCAGATTAAACTGCTGCATCTTTTTTAATATGCTGGAACTGATTTCAGACGCGATATGCTTACCGTTATCAATCGTATTCGTGACAATAGCCCACTTATCGATCATTTTTCCTTCATCATCAATAAGAGCCATTTTAATTGTCGTTCCGCCTAGATCTACACCAATATTAATCATTAAATTCCACCGCCTATTAGAGTAAGTTCATCACTTCATTTTCGCTCAATTATCGCTGTTTGAAAATAGCAACTTGTTAACGTTTATAGAAATAAAGACGAATTAAATTTTGTGGCAGACTAGAAAAGCTTGCCGTCATGATTTGTCCGTCGCAAGAATAGGATAGAGTATCGAGTCTTGTCCGGAGGTTGTCCGTTTATGCGCACAAAAAAAGTCCAAGTTCTCACCTTACTCATTGCGGCAGTCACTGTTTTCACCCTGTTTATCTTTCCACACCTGTTGATGGATCGTCCAACCATCACTTATTTTCCTGAAAACCCGCGCATCCGCTATGTAAAGGCTGAAACAACCCTGAGTATTCGGCCTGAGGACCAAATTATGCGCTTACACGTCTCGTCTCAGACAAACGAAATGAATGATCTGATGCAAGATTTTTCTTTATTGTACCGTAATAATCGTCTGGTTTCCATCCTTAATCGCTGGCAAAAAAACACGAGCCAACTGTCTTCGTTCAAAGAACTGGAACTGTCATCCGGCTTTTATACTGCCTTATCCGTTCATCAGGCTGAACGTCATATTGATCAATCCATTTACGGAAAAGAACAGCTCTCACAAGATTTTCTCATGGTTGTTCCATCAAACGGTTCCTTTCGCGCATTTCGCGAACCAAAATCGACAGTTGAGGCAAATCTATTGAGCAGCTACACACGTGAATTAGATGCCGACAGGCAAGAATTGTTACGCAAAGCCGCCAAACGCTATGGATTTCGACTGTCTGATTATCGCGTCGTCCCTCTGGACGCACTGACCGGTGAATCGGTCTCCCGCATTTTCCCTTTTGAAGAAAAAAAGTCAGAACGAATCACCGGTCAACTATGGGAAGGTATATATAAAAATTATGTACGCGGCATTCAGCTGACTCAAGGTCAACATGTACAAGCACTTGGCAGTACAATGCCGCTCCTGCTCATTGCCCAGGATCACATGCTGATTATTATTGAAACGGCAGCGCACCAAATCGTTCTGCTCAGACAAAACTTTTCATAGTGCTTAGGGTGATTGATCAGGCGGATTTTCCTTCAGCCGTCGAAACATGATCAAGTGTCCCAGAATCAAAGTAACAAGTTCAAGAAGTACACGTCGTCGTTTCATCAGAAAGCATGTTGTCAGCAACAGTAGTATCGTCTCGATAATCGCATTCCTTTTCGCCACAGTAAGTCCCCCACTCTCAGTTATTACTGCTTAGTGTGGCTTAGTGGCTCTGCTTTCATTCTGCACCTTCACTTGCTTTAAAACACCGTTGTTCTGTGATCAGCCAATCCACGTGCTGATCATGTGCTTCAACCGGTATCTCATGGATCAGTTGATTTTCAAGCAGCAATGAAATGGTTGTTCCCTCGTAATGAGTCAAGAAGCGGTCATAATAACCGCCACCATACCCAATCCGAAAACCCCGCTCATCAAAAACGACTCCGGGAACAATGAGCAGATCAAGCATGTCCGGTTTGACTTCCTGAGTCTTTAGTATATTCGGTTCCATTAATTCGTAAAATCCGGATTCAAGCTGGCTAAAACTCTCCAATTCATAAAAAGAAAGGCTATGATTTTGCGGGTTGCATTTTGGTACGGCGACATGTTTCTGCTCTGTCCAAGCTTTGGTTATAATCGCCATTGTCTCCACTTCCCGCCCAACCGACAAGGTAACCCCAATCGTAAGCGCCTCACGCCATAACGCGGTCGCAAATAATTGATTTCTAATTTTCTTGCATTTTTCTGTAAACACATATTCATCTGTTTTTTCCATTTCATGGAGTATTTGGTTGCGTAATTTTCTTTTTTCTAAGCTCATTCTATCCTCCATACTTGAAATGATGATGAATTTACTAATTATGGTGTCATATAAAAAGCCGCCAAAAACCCAATAGAGGTCTTTCGCGGCTCTTTATTCAGGTCAACTTACTTTGTTTCGCGATAAGTCACATATTTTCTCAGTTTCGGGCTGTATTTTCTCAGCTCAAGACGTTCTGGGTTCTTTTGTTTGTTCTTAGACGTGATGTAATCGCGATCACCGGTTTCAGTATTTTCCAAAATAACCTTAACTCGCATATCTATCCCTCCATTACCTTATAATCAGCGTGTTCGAAAACATACACTTTATCTTAACAAAAAAAGTTGAATGCTTCAACCTTTATTCAATTTAACTTTTTATTCACGTATAGCCGCTCTTCTTATTTTCCCCCAATTTTTGCTATTTATTTTACATTCTTCTTTCTTTTTCGCCATATTTCTTCCGTAACCATAGGAGATATGTTATAAATAATTATGGTGATTGTCATGTGATCGTTACATCGCATGAACCTCAGACAATGGTGAGGGGGGTAATGAATTGGGGTTTGTCATCTTGATACTCATAATTGTTGGGTTGACCACGCTTGCTGTCTCTTACTATAAGCAGGATAGCATTAAGCAAGTAGAAGGTCAGCTTGAGGAAAATTCCATAACAATGATGCAAGAATTGTACAAGGTTAAGAAAAAAATCCGTGTGCTCGAAGAAGAAATTATGCTCGAGGACCAAGATCATACTAAAGGGTGAACGCAGTGACAAAAAATGAACTACGCGGGTTCGCCGCAGGTATTTTGCTGACATGTGCCGTTTTCGCTTTCTTTTATTATTTGATTTTCAATCAAGGAGAGCAGAAACCTGCCAAGAATGTAGTTAAGCAAACGCCTTTGACAGAAGCGACCGTTACTCAATATCTTACCGGCCATCACCGTAAAGCGATTGATCTGGACGCCTATAACCAATGGCAGAATGACACAAAGAAAGCAACGGAACAAGCCGGTAAAGAAAAGGCAACAACGGACAATGACAGCAAGAAGAAAGAAAAAGCTCCGGAAAAATCAACGAAGAAAACAACGTACAAGCTGCATATTAAGAGCGGCATGACTCCGGGAGATATTTCGAGCGAACTTGTGAGCGCTAAGATTCTTAAATCGAGCCAAAAGCACAGTTTCGATTCATATCTTCAAAAAAATAAGCTGGAAAAATACGTTCAGCTCGGAACATTCAGCGTCTCGAGCGATATGTCCATTCCAAAGCTCGCTCAGGTCATTACGAAAAACCACAGTAATTAACTAATTGAAGAGACATCAAAAGGCAGGTTGATCATTTATGGATTCAACCTGCCTTTTTGCGTTGATTTGTGAAAATGAATGATCAGTTACATAAAGGGGGATAACTCTGATGTTCAGCTCAGAATTATCCCCCATTTTATTCATGCAACGATTATTTACTCGTGTAGTGATAATACTTGTCATACTCCTTATACATCTCAAGAGCAATTTGCTGGTTCTGATGCCCCGTTCGTACTTTGGGAACAACAACAGAAATAGCAACTTGCGGATCGTCATAAGGTGCATAGGAAACGAGCGTTTCATTGTAAAGACTCAAATCCTTCTCATCGATCTGCGCAGTACCTGTTTTAGCAGCTACTTTATATTTCTGGCCCTGCTCCCTGAATACACTTCCCGTCCCTCTTGCGCCATGTGTCACAAGGTACAATCCATGCTGCACTCGTGCAAGATCATGCTTGCTATTACCAATGATGCCCAATACTTTCGGTTCAAATTGATAAACCGTATTTCCTAGATTCTCTCCGTCACTTTTCGGTTCGTGAACAGATTCAAGTAAATGCGGTTGCATTCTGTATCCACCGTTAGCGATCGTCGAAATGTATTGAGCCATTTCCAGCGGAGTATACGTGTCAAACTGACCGATTGCATACTGGTGAATGACCCCGGGAGTATCAGGCATACCACCGTTATATCCCGTTCCTTCTGTCGGAAGATCAATCCCAGTCTTGACACCAAGTCCGAATTGGCTGTATCCGTTTCGTAAATCATTAATCGCCTTAATAAATTTAGGATTCGTTACATAAGGAGTTCTAGCGATGTACTCCCCCCCAGACGGGATCAAAGAAATTCCTGCCATGTTAGAAACGATCTTCGCCATAAAAACATTAGATGAAAATTGCAATGCCGTTTCAGGTGTTAATGTACCTAAACCGCTGACTTCCCATGATTTGAAATATTTTTTTGTTCCTCGATAGTTGATTTGCATATCATGAAATTGAGAAGGCACCGCATTATGCTGAAACCCGATCAATTCCGTTGCGCCTTTAACCGCAGATCCCATTTCAAATTGTGAGGTAATCGAGTCACTGGATACATCCGTGAACTTGCCATTTTCGTATTTCTTTCCGCCAATTGCCAGAATGGCTCCTGTTTTGGGATTCATCATCACTGCGTAGGCGCTGTTATTCTGTCCATTTCCCTCTGAACGCGCGGACAATATATTCTGTTCCAATACCTGGTCAAGCTTCTTTTGCAACCTGATATCAACAGTCAGCTGCAAGTCGTCTCCGCGTGTTCCATCCTTTACTGTTGGATTTCCAACGGGAAGTCCTTTTTCCGTATCATAAGTAAGAGTCATTGGAACCCCGCGTAAATAGGACTCATATTGATCCTCAAGATAACTGATTCCCACATCAGTGTTGCGGCTATATCCCTGCGCGAGATACCCTGTAATTTTATCTTCAGGGATCGGTCCCATTTTTCCAACGTAGAACGGTTTATTTTTAATGTATGTTCGTGAAGAAACATCTGCGGTTTGAATAGCCCCGTTAAAATCGCTTAGATGATCAACGACGTTAATGTATTCCTTATCGCTGACCTTCAATCCTCTCTTAATAATATAAGGGCTCAAATTAGACGCTTGATTAAACGCATGCTGGATCGCCATGATTTGCACATCTTTTTTTGAATAACCCTTTAGTTCTGATTTTGGTACTCGAGATAAAAGCAACTTGTAGGCCTTGCTCTGCTTCTTTGCATATTTTTTCTGTTCAGCTGGGCTTAGATATTTATCGTAGGCACTACTCAATTTCTTGAATTTTGTCAGAATGTAGTATTCGCGTTTATCATGATCAGAGACCTTTTTAATCACATCAGCATCAACAGTTAAAAAGTTGGCTAATTTCCGAGCGTACCCCAAGCTCTCTTGTGCACTGATTCCCGCATTTCGAATAAAGACAATAGCGAGCTCGGCTTTATTATCCGCGAGCGTGACATGGTTCGTATCGACAATTCGCCCACGTGCCGACTCAATACGCGCAGACTGCGTTTTGCTTGCATTCGCAAGTCCTTTATAATAATCGCCCTTGACAATTTGGACATAGCCAAGCCGTAAAATCAGCCCGGCGAACGCTAAAAACACAACAAGAAAAAGTATATTCAGCCTTAGCGGCAGATTGTTCTTTTTTCTTTTATTCTTTGCTGTTTCCTGGACCACTTTTTCCCCTCCTAGGCGCAGTTCATCAATTAATTCTATCTATTTATTCGTGCTTCTCCCGCAGTTTAAGAACAATCAACAATAATCTATTGATAATAATTCACTGAACACATTTTACTCAATAAGCCTATCCTCATTTTAAAGTTGCTTTGATCTTCTGTCAAAAATCATTCGCAATGCAAAATCTGCGCAAAATGCTTTGCTATTCTTTGCTTTTCGTTGACGATCAGAAAATAATAAAACACCCGGAAATGCCTTTAAATGGCTACTTCCGGGTGTTTGCGTATGGGTATTGATTATGTATCAACGGAGGAAGAGGGATTCATACTCCATTGGAAAAAGGTGATAAGGTCAAGGGTTTTCGGCATTCCTGATAGCCTGTGCGCAGAATTTGCGCAAAATGATATGGGTTTAGATGCCTCTATCATTCATTTTTACAATTATAGGTACAATAGACTGCTTTCATTAAATTTTTTTTATGTTCCATTTTTCAACCTACTTAAATATTTGGATGCAATTTATTATGAAACCTGCATTTCCAAACTTTTATACCATTGAGCATGCCTGAATCCTTTAATATCAAGAGATTCAGACGTTTTTTGAAATGCTCCCTGATTTAATGTTTTACGATTAATTATTCTTTACGTCTAGGTACTTGCAAATTAATAATTTTTTCTAATACCCAAAAACACCTTAAAACTCTAAGAGTAACAATGACCATGGACCATACAGTCATTAATGTTAACAATGGAATAGGATAGGCGTCTTTGTCAAATATTAAACTTATCAAGGAAAACACTAATGATACGCCTAAAAATTTGCTGGTACTTAGAAATATTAGGAATATAGTTCCAAAGTGCTTGCTTTTTTGCAATCTCTTCATTTGTTCGGTCGAATTGGTTGTCAACAAAATCGACAGTCCAGTTATTACAAACCCTAATAACGCTCCCGAAACGGCTACAATAGTGCCATAAAAAACATCTCGAATGCCATTTAAATCACCCATTAGAATTAGACGATAGTTAGAAAAACATAAAAACCATGAGATTAAGCCCAAAATTACAAATGAAAGTATCAATTCAACACCCAAAAAATGTTTTCTATAGAACCTAATCATAATAACATGCACACTCAGCTTTCATTAAAATTTGGTGCTAGTTCATCATGTGCTTCTTCTATTGCGTTAAACATGCTTTCCGAATCCACGGATTTGCTACGTTCTCCCAATGTCACAACTTTTTTAGACCTTATCATTTTATCTTCAAGAAAATCAAAACTTTTATTTCTTTCCTCGGATCGAGACTCTGCATTAGCTTTAAATTTGTTGAATTTTTGCCTGTTGTCTCCTGAAGACAATAACTCTTTCATTTTGGATCGAGAAAATGGAAAATGAAAACCACCTCGAGAATGTTTTTTCTTTCTTAAAATCACTTCAACACTTTCTGCATCATCAGCTACTTTTGCTGAAGCTTCGAATGCACTATACAGATCTTCATCTAATTCTTTAACAATATTAATTTCATTTTTTGCGATCTCCATTTGCATAAAATTTATTTCCCCCATATCATGAAGTTGCAAATCAATATCTTGATTCAATATCGGAGTAACGTCTATTAATTGGAAAGGATTAACAAAGATCTTACTTTTTTCTTGCAAATAATTACTCAATGTATTAGTACGCGGTCCATAAAAGTTAAATTCTACTCCAATCACATTCTCATCGACAAAATAAATAAAGTGTGTAATTTCAGCAAGTCCACTATTAGCTGGTATGTTTAGTGGTTTTAATATTCCATTAGTTTCCAGAGAAGGAAGTGAGCTTCTTCTTGATATTGCAAATTTACCCCTAACTTGACTTCCATTAATCTCTACTTCGTTTAAAAAACTCACATCATTATTTGCGTAAAATTTAAACCGTGATCGAATATCATTTCCGGCCAAAGGGAGATTAGATATATCGGATATTATTTTTCCTGGGCTAGAATGATGCGTTAAATTAATTGATCCCTGTTGAAGTTCAAAAATATTAAAATCAAAAAAATGTACTTTTCTCATAATAGTTTTGGGTTCTGACACCATAAGACATTCCTCCTAAGTCATATGTTATACATTCATTTTTCGACAAAGAAGTTTATTTTCCTTTAATATAATCTAATTTTTTGCTTTATTTATGTACACCCGATCACCCGGGCGGTGAATCATTATGTCAAAACTTAATCTTCTGTCCTGGATAAATCTTATTCGGATCCTTGATGCCATTTTTCTTTGCGAGTGCCCCGGTTGTTGTACCATGTTTTGCAGCGATCTCGCTTAGAACATCACCAGGCTTAACCGTATAAGGTTCTTTCTTCACTGCCTTCTTGCTCAGCTCTTTTTTTAGTGCTGCACGTGTTTGATCGCCTACGATGCCATCGACTGCAATCTTATAAGTGCGCTGCAATGTTTTGACCGCTACCTCAGTATCATCGCCAAAGATGCCGTCTGCCCCTGTTTTACCGCATGAATAACCAGCCTTGATCAAATCCTTCTGCAACTGTTTCACTGCAGATCCTTTGTCGCCCTTACGAATCAGCGTTTGTTCTTTTGACTTAGGTTTGTCCGACTTTTTGACAGCCGGAGCTCCCCACTCACCGGCAGCTCCTTTTACTTCATTGTAGTCGACCGAAACCCCGGCAATGGTCTGTCCATTTTTATATTGGTAAAGATCAGCATGCTTGCTGACTTTTCCATTGCTCCAGGCATAGGTCTGAAAGAAGAAATCGGCGTAGCTTGTCTCGCTCAGTGCTTCAACCACGCTGTACGAACCGTACACACCGACTTTGTAATCTTTAAGCGTATCGGACACGCCTTTAAAAAACTGTTTGACTGCTTCAAGAGCATCCCCCCTGGCGTCAAAATCAACAGCGAAATAGATTGCTGTGCCTGATGGCTGTTCAATGCTCTTGGCCCATTTTTCCGCTTCCTGTGCTTCGGACACGCCCCTGGCATAATTGAAAAATGATGCTGTATTGTTGGCTGTCTGTCGAATTGAATAAATGTTGATACCGGCGTCTTTTAACGCGCCGACCTCGGCTTTCTCAAGCGTCTTCCAGCTGTCCGGGCTACCGATGTAACGGCCGACCAGCCGGATCCCAGCAGCCCGCAGCTGCTTTGCCTTTTCTTCATTTAATTTTGTTGCTGTGTCAATCGCTTGTACACCCATTATTTTCTTCCCCCTTTTAAAATGTCCACCATTTTTGTGATCTGCTCCGGAACAGGAAGACCGGTCTTGCCGGCGTTTTCCAAAATCGAAAGCAGCTCATTAGCTAAATAGAAAAAAATCACCGCATCTCGTGCAATGTGCTCCGTGCCCAATACCTGATCGGCAAGATGCGCAGCAGCCACGACAATTACGATCATGACCTTTTTGGCAATGCCATGGAAACCGACACTTGACGAAAGTTTGCCAAGATAAGCCGCAGCCACAACCCCGGATAGATAATCAATGATAATGAACGCAAACAAAATACTGATCAGCATGGACCAACCTCCAAACAGATAACCGATGGCTGCCCCAAGCAGAACAGCAGCTGAGCGAAAAATAAATTCAAATGTATTCACAATGATGCCTCCCTTAAATTTGAGCATAAAAAATAGACCCAACTGGGTCCGAATAAAAGGATCAACTCCTTTATTGAGGTATGAAAAAAGAGCCCTTAAGGACCCTTTTATAACAACTAATTTTATTTTTTTAAATCATCAATTTTATACCATCCTGTTGCTTTAAAAAGCTCAATTTCTGTATTAAACTCTTCCGGATCGTCGACTCTTATCTTTTTTAGAACAACTTGACAAGTATCTTCATCATAATCATAGATGATATCTTTAACTTGAGAGGCATTTGACGAAGTCCACTTTCTTTTAAACGCGTCGTCGACTATATGTTCATCAACTCTAGGAATTATGCTAGTATGGACCGATTTATATACTGTAATGTTAACTCTTGAATTGCCATCAATATCAATCTTTTGAACCAATTGAATTCTCATCAATTTTCCTCCAATCACTCTGCTGCTCTTAATATGAACCTTTCTTCACATAAAAAAGTAATTTTGAGATTACTTGGATCATATTTTTTTTGCCTTCCATCTTCCTTAAACTCTCTATTTCTTTCTTCAATGAAAATGTTTAATGCTTCAACACTGGTTTTAGCGGAGACAACTCTTGAGTTCTTGTACGCTTCAATCAAAAACAATTTACTATATTCCATAGTGAGGCCTCCCCCTTTATTAACTCCTATTTGCATATGCGGAAAGCATAATTTCAATATAATTTGTTGCGCAGTAGCGTCCTACTTAGATTTAATCTGACACTATTTTTCTTATTACTATACATGGATTTCCGGCAGCAATAACATTATCAGGAATATCTTTTGTTACTATGCTACCTGCCCCAATCACAGAATTATCCCCAATGTGTACACCTTTCAGGATCACTGCTTCTGCACCGATAAAAACATTTTCCCCTATTAATATCTCTTTTTTGCCGATTTGGTCTTGGTTTTGATTATATCTCCTATTTATTGGATTAATCGGATGAAAATCAGTATCTGCCACCATCGCGTTTGCTCCAAACATCGTATTCTTTCCAATTATTATTGATTTAGATGCGCAGATGGTAGCTCCGCTGATCCCAACATCATCGCCAATAATAATCTTTGCACTCTCATTTAGTGTACGGATAATAGTAGGATGCTTGACACCTAATAATGTATATTTGCTGTTAGAAACCAAAGTAACATTATTGCCTATTACAATTTCTGATCCATTTTTTGCCTCAATCAATGGATAGCCATATAGTTTTAAGTTATTGCCAAATTTTATATTATATAATTTTAGTTTCAGTTTACCAATCAATAAGGCAATGCGAATATTAATTAAAGACGATAGCTTGTCAGCAATTTTAAACAAAAGGTTCATCGACCCTTAGCCCCTATAAATTAATTTACATAGTCATTAATCGTTTTTTTCCATAATAGATAGCCATCACCGTTTAGGTGAATGCCATCAATGGTTAATCCTCGTTTTAATTGCTCGTTTTTATCGATGAATTTATAACTTAAATCGACATATTGCAATCCATAGTCTTTAGCTAACAATTTTAAACCGATATTTAACTTTTTGATTTCACTGTTTGAAGCTTTTGTATCTTTCAAAATATCGGTGTTTATTGGTAAAACACTTTGAACAATCAATTTTGAACTAGGAGACTTCTGTTTAATGCTATTAATTACCTTTTTATAATTAGCTAAGGTCGATTTGACAGAAACACCATTTGACAGATCATTAATTCCTACCATTAAAAATATTTTCTTTGGTTGCCCTTTGACGATATTGGCAATATTATCAATTACTCCGTCCGTTTTGTCTCCTGGAATTCCTCTATTTTTAATATTGCTGTTACCAAATAGTTCACTCCAGTTGCAATAATTAGTTAAACTGTCCCCAGCAAAAACAATATCATTTTTATTTGCAGGAAGAATAGAAAATTCACTTTTTTTGATTGCATGAAAAGGTGTTCCTTGCGCTACTGGTGTTACGTTTTTCTTAATAATGTAAACTGATCCAAACAGCACAAGAATTAGATTAAGCATTAAAGATAAAACGAGAATATTCTTTAACTTTTTCATAGCATACCTCAAACTTAATGTTTATTTATTGGGAATAACAAACGTTTGAAGAGGGAACGATCTATTATCAAAATCTTCTTTTTTGACAACTAACAACATATCACTATTCAAGTATTCAACTATTCTATACTGTGTGTTATTAAATGTTGTTTCTCTATCAATAGAAATGCTTTCGGGTATGATAAAATTATTTTCCTCCATTAAAGTAACCACCTTATGTTGTATTTGGTAACATTTTATCATACGTGGTAGATTATATCAGTTTAATTATTTAATATTCACCAGGTAGCCCCATCATTTTTTAACGGTAAACCAAGTGCATCCAAAATTATTTTAAACAAGGCCGCATAACCATTATCATTTGGATGCAATCCGTCTCCCAATAAGCCATCCCACGTTTGCCCAGAATAGAGGCAATATCTCCTTACCAATCTGAATAAAGATATATGTTCTTGGTTAATGAACTTATTCAGCTTGGATATATTTATATCTACGTCCTCAAGATGATATGATTCTGTACTAGGATCTTCTGCTGCTGTACTTGCAGGAAAAGTAGACATAAAAATTATTTCAGCACCGATTGAATGAATATAATTATAAACTTTCATAAGATTCGTGAACTCTTCGGTTAAGGATAGGTTCACGTTTGTATTTCGGTCATTAGTTCCTAGATCGCAAATTACTATATCCTCATCACCATGTATGATTGTTGATATATTTTGAGAAATGTCACGTGTATTTTTTCCACTTACACCATAATTCTTGACGACACAATTGAATTTGGATTCAAGGTAAGTTTTGAGTAAGTTTGCCCAGCATGTCCCATTTTCATTTACTTGATACGATCCGTATATTATTTCTCCTGTTGTTGCGTATCCTGTTCCGCCTAATCCAGCAGTTCTCGAGTCACCTATAAGCTTGATATTTACAGGTGTACCACCACTAGAAAATAATAATCGACTTAAAATATCTGATATTTTTCTAACTGGTTGAGTTAAAAAATCAGGATCAGCGGAAAAGGATGGAAATACATTTTTCTGTACTCGAAACAATCCAATATCAGTATTTAAAATGGTAAATCGAGCAAATGCTGCATTGCTAGGTGTCGAGAATGTTTTAGAAATACTACTATCCGTTACGCCGATGCCTGATATATACGTTTTACTTGCATCATAAAAAGCAATTTGGTTGTAAAATAATGCAATATATTTGGAATTTGGCAGTACTGGTACATAATCCGTAACGGAATAACTTGTATTCGTTCCTAGCGTACCTTGATCCCATCGTACGTATTGTCCATTTATTAATGATACATCGTCAATTATGTTGTGAATAAAAGGAAATGAGACTTTATCCTTAATAGAATTGATCTTATCTTGCAGATCCCCCTTAAGATTTTCCTCAGAAGCAAAGTTGCCGAATGGCTCATAAGATAAAAGATCTGCCCCTTCATTTACCATACATGTTGTTAAATTAGCTGTTTCAACAGTCATTTTCATGAAATGAGCATTTGATGGGGTGTGGATAAGTCCGTTCGGATCCCCAATCCCAGAAATATAATTTTTTGCTAGATCATAAAAGGCAATTTGACCTGTATAAGTTCTTGAGTAATCACGATCCCCGACTATTTTTATGAAGTCAGAAACTGAAAAAACCCCTGTTTGCGAAGTAGGAACAATAAATCCAGTATCAAATTGTACATAATAATCATTCGTTACTTTCGCTTTATTAAAAATATTTTTTGAAACGTAAGCATCAGTAACAGGATTAAAATCTGTCTTTTCAACAGTTACCATTTCATCTCCAATGGCAGTTTGTTGATAGTCTCCACCTGACGTCCACCCAAAACCATCAAGGTAAAAATACCAATTTCCATCTTCTTGTACAACATAAATCCCCGTTATCCCGTCCGGGTAAGCTTCTTGCAGATCCGATAGTGTCGCATACACGCCTTTTGGAGATCCATCTAAAATAGAAGCAAATTTATTTTCAAAGTATGCTCGATCTGCATCTGCGGATATTTTATCTTCTTTCTGTTGCTCCATATCCGCCAACTGCGCAGCAGTGTCCTGATTAACTTGGGCCTGTGCCGACTCCGTTTTACCAATCTCACCAAGCACCATATCCCTTGCGACCGGATAGGTTTCCCCATCTCGCCCCAGGTGCATGTCTACTACTTCAGACGGCTGCTCAACGCCATTAATCAAATTGTCAACGCGGTCTTTCTGCTCCTGCATGTCTGCGCCGATGTCACCGAATATCTTGTTTAATAGATTACGAAATGCGCGTGTCGTTAACACTCCAATGTTTTCGTATGGCCATTTCATCATTCGCCAGCTCCTTCCACATATGTTTCTGTGCTCAAGTTTCCGTCATCGTCTACTACCAAAATGAATTTATTGCCGCTAGGCGAAACCATGACTGCATCCATTTTCGCCGCAATTTTTTCGACTTCATCCTTATCTGAATCCGTGTAGTCGTTTGTTGATAGGCCCTTTCCAGGCTGTTTATCCACTTTGTTTGCGATCTTCGCCACTTCTAGCTGTTCTTCGTCAGTATAATCGTTGGTTGATAACCCTTTTCCGGTTACCTTACTGACTTTACCAGCAAGTTTGTTATCAATTTCATCAGCTGTATAAGTGCCTATGTCAGCAGCGCCGATCTGTACATCTCCATCTTTTCCATTGACTGATTTCACCGGATAATTAATTGCATCGTCGATTTCATCAGACAATCCCTCGATCGCTTGTGCATGCGTTTTAGGATAAAATGGATCATTGTTTGGATATTTTAATTGAACGATATCAGTCATTGATTTCACCTACCTTGGTACTGATGATTCGATCATCATAAGCTGTGTTGGCGACCTTGATCGTGTCATCGAGTCGGATACTGAGTGTTGAAATGTTTCGTGATGCCCTCGTGATTCCGCTGATTACCTGCGTTGCTGTACGTCTGAGCTCACCCAGTGTGAACTTTGGGGATTCTTTTTCGTTTGAATAATCCTCAATGGCCATTACGCGGATCCGCGTTTTAATGCCGAATGGCTCGATGATGCACCAGACGTAGTCGCCAAAATCAATGTCCTGGATGCCGGCATCACGCAGCTCAACATAGGTAAGATCGATCGAAATATTGATCGAATCCGTCAGCTGCGCCATACAATAGGCAAGCAGCGTGTCATTGTTTGTGAAACGGTCATCGCGCACCGGCTTCGCGTGCCGGATGCCGATGCCTGGCACGCTGGCCAGTGGGCTCGTGTAGTCGATCTGGGCAACGTATGAACCATCCTCATTTTGCTTTCCATAACCACGGATATAGGTCTTGAGCGATGAGGTGTCGATCGACTTTTCCGGATCGCTGATGTTGAACTTGTAGCGCAGCTGATAATCGGTTGTCTTACCGAGTTCTTTTGCCACGTGAATTTTGTTTGCTACCGGCTGATATTCTGCGCCGAATTTATCCAGAGCGCTTTTCAACAAGGAAAAGGAGTCATCATCGCCAAAATTCTCCACAGTGACGGAGTGCGGCAAGCCATCGGCAGACAATTCAATTGCAATACCGGAACCCTCAAGTAAAAACTGAAGCATAGCTTCTAGCGTGAAGGTGCCGGTGATCGTGCCATAGATGTAATTGTTGGCCAACTGGTCATAGATCTTATGTGTCGCTGTGATCGTGACTGCGACCGTCTTCCCGATCGTTCGCTCTTTCAGCAACTTGATGATGTAAGGCTCATGCTCATAGTCGAGCTCGCATTCATTGGCGATCATCGGGTACGCGTGCGCGTTCCGATCCGTCTGATAAACGGTCACGTCAATCGACTTTTCTGCATTGACCGTCCTTTTCCTTGTGACCGAATAATCGGTCAGTCGTTCAATTTTTCCCTCAAGATTCTTGATTAATAAATCGCGCATCTCAATCGCTCCTCACAGGAACAAAAATCGAAAATCAAATGAAATGGTAAAAGCGCCGGTTGCTCCGGTGACTTCAAAATCGTTCCACCCTTTAGCCAGGCTGATCAGTCCTAAATTCGTTTGGCCGAGAATGCTCAACCCGTTTTTCAGGTTCTTCACTCCGTCCAGGACAATTTGATCGGAGCCCAATGTAGTGCCGTTGTACTGCCACACCTCGCTGGTGGTCTTGTTCCGGATCAACAGGTCATCAGATGTGCCGCTATACGTAATCACGAGCATGTTTTCAGTCGGATCAATCGGCCGATTGCCGCCATTCCAGATACGAAATGAAGGCGCGTGTTGCTCATACTCCATGTCCTCTTCCAAGATCATGCCGGAACCGATCGCTTGCCAATTCTCACTGTCCGTGTCTATCGACTCAGCGCATGTACTGACCACCGACTCCGCATAGGGATAGAACGAGACCAGGTCAATTTCAAACAAGCCAACAAGATGCGATTGATCAATGGAATAATCGCCATCAACCTTGACCTTCCAGCGCTTGCCTGGCTGCCTGTTCTCCGTAATATAAAATGGCTCTTTGCTGTCAAAGAGTTGAAAAATTTCATCTCGAAGCAACGAAAACTCGGCACGATCAATGGAACGAAACGAAAACGGGCAATGAATTTTTCTTGGTCCATAAGTTGTTCCCAAGTCCTGCACTCCGTCACGTCCGCTGACCTCGGCTGTTTGGTGCTGCGGTGTCGGCGCGCTGACGATGAAATCACGAAGCTTGATTCCCGCCTCGGACAGAATAATCTGTGTGCCGTCCAGCTTGGTGAGCATGGCATCCAGCTTTATTTTGTCGCCATAACCTTCCTGCATTGCATACGTCATCCTGGCAGACCTCCTGACATAATCGCGTCAATGGTAATCTTGTCCGCATTGACAATATCCAGCATCGGCTGCAGGATTCGCGCCAGTTCCCGACCGTCCAGATTCAGCACATTTTCCAGGCGCAGGACCCGCGGCCCGCTCGATGTGTTCTCATCATTTCCGGATCCGATCATTGATGCGATCGCTTGCGCAAACGGAAGCATCCGTGATTTATTGGACAGTGGAACAACCGCTTCATCACCACCATCACCGGCACCAATAAGGCTTCCTCCCGGCGTTCCTTTAATGACACCACCAGTCTTGAACCACTTGATGTTCAGCTTCGGCACGCTCGGCGGTGCCAGGCTGAATTTACCGTCAATGCTGAAATGCGGCATTTTGATCTTTGGCAAACTGAGATGCATTCCACTGAAAAAGCCTTTAATCGCATTAATGATCCCGGCAATCTTATCCTTGGCTGCGCTGATTGGTGAAACGATGGCATTCTTTATGCCGTTCCACACGGACGATGTGACCGACTTAATGCCATTCCAAACCCCTGAAACAACTGATGATACGGTATTAATGGCACTTGATACACCACTTCTTATTCCATTCCAAACAGCAACAATCACTGATTTAATTGCATTCCAAACTGTTGTTGTCACACCAAAAATGGTGCTAAATACGCCAGAAAAAAAGCTCACCAAGCCATTCCAAACAGCGCGTCCGATCGAAACGATGCCATTCCATAACCCAACCAGAAAACCTTTGATCGCATTCCATACGCTCATAAAAATAGTTTTATAGGCATTCAACACAAAGCTAAAGTAAGCTGAAAGACCATTCCACACGGCTTTCGCTACGCCGCTGATGCCATTCCATATACCGCTTAGAACCCCTCTTATTCCCGACCAAACCGCAGATGTGACGCTCTTAATCCCATTCCAAATGGTTGTGAAGAAACTAGCCAAACCGCTCATAACCGATTGAAAAAAGTTTACAATTCCGTTCCAAACGGTTTGTGCCGCGCCGCTAATGCCACTCCATATGCCACTCAAGAATCCGGAGATCGCTGACCAAACAGCTGATGTGATGCCCTTAATCCCATTCCATACCGATGTAAAAAGGCTGTTCAATCCGCTTAGCACAGACGTAAAGAAGTTCACCAATCCATTCCAAATGGACTGAGTAAATGAAACAATTCCACCCCAAATGGATGCAAACAGTCCGTTAATAAAATTCAGCGCAGCTGAGAACAGACTCTGTAAGTACGCCCAGAACACCGCAAAATATTTCTTGATCTCATCCCAATAAACGATGACGGCCACAATGGCAGCAAGTGCCGCAATGATTAATGCAACCCACCAAAAAGCGGCCATCATACTGATCTCAAGTGTCGCGCAAGCCGCAGATAGCTGACCGAAAGCAATGATCATCGTCCCCACAACTGCGAGCACCGGCCCGATTGCCGCGGCAATCAATCCAAGAACGACAATGAACGTCTGTGTTGACGGAGACAAGGACTGGAAAGCGTTCGACAATGTGCTAACTGCTTTCTGAATCACTGGGAACACTTGGTCAGCCATGTTCAGCAATACATCACCAATGGGTTCAAGCGCTTCGCCAAGGCTTCTCATGGTTTGTTGGAATTTATCGCCTAGGCTGTTATAAGCAGACTCGCCGGCGCGTTTTGCCGCACCATCCACTTCACCGAGCTTATTAACAGCCGGATCCATGGCCTTGATCACTTTTCCTCGAACATCTTCCCATTGCGTCCCAAACAGGGCGACACCGGCTTGGTTTTGCTTCATTGGGTCTTTCATTTTCGCCAATGCGGCCACTGTAGCCATAAATGCTTTTCGCCCATCGTCTCCGCCTTTAGCAATCGCCTCGCCCATTTGATTGGCATTCAGGCCGATCATTTTGAATCCTTCATTTGTTGTTTTCGATCCGTCTTGAGCGCGAATGTTAAATTCTTTGACGGCATCACCGACTTTATCCAGGTTAAAAGCGCCGTTCTGCGCGCCCTGGATGAAGATATTGAACATGTCGTCAGCGCTCATGCCCATGGATGAAAACTGAACAGAATACTCAGAGATCGTATCGAGCAGTTCTCCGGAGTAGTCGCCGCCTTTTTGCGCGCCGACCGTGATCAAATCCATTGCCTTGGTTCCCGAAACACCGAAATTGTCCATCAACGCTTTCCCAGCACGTGTGGATTCGTTCAAGTCGAATCCGAACACATCACTAAGCATGAATGCGGACTTGGTCACCCCATTGATCTCTTTGTTGCTCATGCCTTTCATGTTCTGGTTGACCATGGTCACGCCGTCAGCTGCAGCCTGTACATTCTCACCGAAACCGTTTTTCCAAACGTCTCGTGCAATGGATTCTAATTCTTTAGCGCGCCCGGATGTTTCGCCTAGGCGCGCCTGCATCATGCCCTGCGACTTTTGAAAATCGTCCGCGGTCTTTATCGATGCGGCGCCAACCGCTGTCAAGGGAAGGGTTAGCCCGGCCGTAAGCTTACCGCCAAGATCTTGCAAACCACCGCCGACATTCTTCGTATCTTTGGTCAATTTGCGCATTTGCTTATTAAAATTGTCTAGGTTTGCGCCAATCTTGACGATAAGTGCCAAGCAAATCCCCTCTTCCCATGGCATAAAAAAAAGAACCGTTAGGTCAGTTCATTCCTGCCAAACAATTCATGTCGTTCCTGAATGATTTCTTCTGTCGTCAATTTATTTTCCTCTTCAAAAAGAGGTAAGAATCGCGCGTTTTTCTTCCGGAACGCATTGATGATCGCGTTCAACATGACATTACGTTGCATTTCCAATCCGTTCCGTTCCTGCAGGTTGTGGCGTGTCATGAGCGTATTGAATTCCTTATACGTCAATTCACCGACCTCCTCAGGGGAGAGACCGAACGCCAGGACTCCTTCAGCAATTACTTCCGTGTAGTCGCTGAGCCCTTTTTTTTAAACCCTTGATTGCGTTTGAAGCTGTCGTTGTTTTGTTTGTTGAAGGACTTTTGAACAGCCTCACTAATTTTTGTTGTGAAAGCCTCCATCCCATTTTCCTCAATGATTTCTTCCATGATGTTCCCTGCTTGATCCATAGTTACCACACGGCCGCCGTGCTTCAGCCCGACATATAAAAGGGTACGCATCGTTGAAATGCCCGCATTGTCGCCGACCTGGGTAATTGGCATGCCGAGCAGCTCCTCAGCCTCACAATGCGCATTAATTGAAAATCGTAAAAAGTACGTGTCATGTCGCGTCTGAATAATTGTCTTTTCCATCGTTTACACCGCCGGTACTTTCGTTAGTGGGCCGTCGCCTGTGAATGAACTTGAATAAGTGGCCATATCGTCATATGGCATTTCAACAGGGAAATCGTTCAGAATAGCCTTCCCGGAATATTTGGATCCGTTCTGCATGATGATCACGACATCTACCTTTTCCGAGTTGTTGAACTTCTCTTCCAGCGCGTCATAGGCTGCATCCGATTCAACCAGCAGGCCGTCTGCATCGATCGACCATTCTTTGAACGCTGCTTCGTTTTCTTTCCAACCGCCTTCGCTGTCCTTTGCGGTCGTTTCAATCGTATCCGCACTCCGGTTCAATGTCGCGTTGCGCTGACCGGCAAGTATAGTCGGGCTTCCCGGATCGCCTTCAACGATGTATAGCTTACAATTGACGCCTTTTACTTTTGGCAAATCGCTCACTCCTTGTCCAAAATAAATTCATAAACCAATGTCCCGTGAAAAAGGTCAGTGACCTCTTCCAGGACTTCAATGCTCGTTAATTCTTGTGAGAAAAGATCCGCACTCTCAACGGAAATCGGTGCTTCCAATGCCGCGCCAATCAGGTTGGCAATGTCGATCGTTTCTTTCTTGCCGTTGTCACCGCTCCAAATGTCCAACGTCAGCTCAATCCGTTCACCGTCGGTTGTTTTTGTCCGATACGGCGTGCCATAGCAGCGGCCGAGCACAATATAAGGAAACGTTTCATTCTCCGGAACCTTGTCAAAAATTCCGGTGACCACTGAGGATAACCCAGGATCATTGACCAACCGTTGAAAAACGGCATCCTGCACATTCAGAATTTCGGTTTCAAACGGTCTTGTCACGATCGACCACTTCCTTTACTTTGGCATTGTACGAGGCATCCTCTTGGCGCTCAGCAGGTGCCATGAACGGCATTTTCGGCATAACACCTCGATTTGCGCCTTTCTTTGTTCGCCGACTCACTGTGCCATATTCAACCAAATGTCGGTGCGAACCTTTTGGTTTTCTCGGAACAACCGTCGCCGACAAACCGCCATCAAAATATTTAGGACGGATTGATTTCTTTAAATCTTCACGTTTCCCTTTTCCTTTTGTTATGGTTGTCTTAGCGACCGGTGCTTTTGCCTTGGCATTTTGCTGAAGCTTAACGGCAGATGCTTTCACAACATCAATCAGTTTTGCTTTTGTATCCATGTCGAAGAGTTTAATTGCTTTCAAGGTCACTTCTACTCCGTCAATGGAAATATCAATTGACTTTGTCATGACAACACCTCATCCAATCCGCCGAGCCGCTTCTGACACGTCAAATAGACAAAATCGCCTTTCTCATAATCGCGAATTATAGAATAACAGGCACCGTCATTCAGCAGCGTGCGTTCATTCTCATAGTCAACGATGCGAATCTTGAATACTTTCTCCACTTGCAGATCTGCCTGGGCAGCCATATAGAATTCTGTGCGCCCGGCACTTTGTTTGCCGGCGAGAACCTCACGCTGCGCATCAACAACCTCTTTATAGCCGCCGCCTTTGATGCGATCGCGCCGCGTCTTGATCAGCGTCACCACATCCTTAAACATTGGCATCACCCGCCTGCAGGTAGTCCTGGGACATGGTGAGCTCGTTTCTCAGCAGACCATAGGAACGCTGATACTTGTCCGAATCTTCATTGTCCAGTCCGAAATTGGCTTTCACATACAGCGTGATCGCTTGCCTGATCAACGGGTCAGCGGATTCAGAATTCACCTGGTCCGCTGAAAGGCCGGCACGGATTAAATCCCGCTGCGCCGCCGCAATCAGACTATCAATCTCAGTGTCAAAAGCGGCATTCGTGATTCGAAGTGATAACTTAATATCTGCCAGGAGCAAATTGCATCACTCCTTTAACTTTTTCAGCTCTTCCAACGCCTTTTTCTTACCTTTGACGTGTTCACCGTTGGGCAGCTCGTATACCCCGCCGCCTAGATGCTTCAATTCAGACGGAAGCTCCGTTTCATCGGCTTCCTTTTCGTCTGCCTTTTCCTTCGCTGGTGTTTCAACGGCCGGAGCATCTTTCTCCAGGAAGCCTTTCTCCTGTAAAAAATGGATCCGTTCAATATCCGATGATGGATAGATGGATCCGGATGAGTACTCCTTTTTTGTTTTCTTATCAACAAACGCATTCAGAACTTTCACGTTCATGGATATCCCTCCTCATAAAATTGGATTAAGCCTGGGGCGCTTTCTTAATCAGCAGCACGTTCTGCGCATCAGCCAGCTTGCCGTCCGCAATCAGTGTTGTCTTGTGTACCCATTCGTCCGTGTCTTCGTCAAAATATTTCTTATGCAGGAACTGCAGGTTCGAGTTCAACACGTAGTCCTGAAGATCGGCAAAGAAGGCAAACGTTGCGCCCTCAGCCGCGCCGGTGAACGTAGGCAGGTAATCTTCAACGACAATGACTTCATATCCGAGCAAACGGCGCTGCGGGCGTCCATCAAGGCCATAATTGACACGTGCGATCGGCTGGCCGGTTGTGTCCACCATGCCAAGAATGTTCTTATCCCAGTCCGTCTTTGTCATCACCAAGGCAACCTTGCCTTCAGCTGAGAGCGGCAGTTTCGAAATGATCTCCGTCCATTTGTCGTATTTTTTCAGATCGGCTTCGACAACAGAAATGCTGTTTGCCACCTTCGGATCATTGACAATGCCAAGCGGCTGTTTTGTTCCGGTCCCGGCAACAACCGCTTTTTCAATCGCAACGATCATCGCTTCATAGACGTTATTCACGATGGTCGATTCGAAGATATCAAGCGCTACCGTGTCGGCTTCAAGTGTAACCGCTACGCGGCACTGCAGCTTGTTGTAGGTGAAGGAAATGCTGCTGGTCGTTTTCTTCTGTTTGCCGGCAACCGTGCCTTCGTCCTGCCAAGTGGCCACAGGCTTGATGTTCGAAGTTGGGATCGACACGCCGCCGCGGATGTTCGATTGGAAAATCCGAGAATAGATCATGCCGGATGCCGTCATTTTTTCAATGATGCGGTTGATGATCGTTTGCGGAATCACCGTGCCAATGTCGCCTGTTGACGTTGTTCCCGCTTCACGCGTTTCGAGAAGATCGGACTTTTTCCCGCGCAGAACGAAATCCATGAACGCTTTCCGGTATTCCAGTGAGCTGGTGCCGACTTCTGTTTCACGCTGTTCTGGAGGTTTGTTGTTGAACGTCTCAAGCGTCCGCGTCTCACCTGCAGGTTGTGTTCCGTTATTAATTGCCTGTGCTTCACTCAACAAACGTTGGCGCTTTTCAATGGTCTGCTGCTTTTCATTTAGTTCTCGGAGTTCATTTTCCAGAGCGTCCAGGTCAACCGGATCCTCGCCTTCCAAAAGGGAGCGGATTTCGGTCTTTCGTTTGTTGATGTCTTCCAGTGTCTTCGCGCCAAAATACTGCAGATTAAGATTCAGTCTGTAATCCATTTTTTCCTTTGCCATGCGTCGAACATCTCCTTTTTGTGTCATAGATAAGTTTCAAGAATGAGCCGCTTTCGAAGCTCGCCTTTTTTGCGCTGATTCACATAATCCTTGTAAGGATCCTTGCTTCGAGCCGCCACCTGGCTGTCCGGGTAAGCAGGAAAAGCAACCGGACTGATTTCAATCAGCTTCGCCTGGGATACGGTGCGAACAATGTTATCCGGATCGGATTCGTCCCATTCCTCGACCTGCATCATGAAACCAAAGCTCACGCCGTCCACGTCGCCGCGTTTGATCGTTTCATAGGCATCACTGCCCAGCTGCGTCGCCGGCAAGTCGAGTTCAAACCGCAGGCCGACTTCATCCTCATAGAGACGCAGCGTCTCGTTCTTGGTTCGCCCCAGGACTTTCGAAGTATCGTGACTCCACAATGCGCGCTGATCCTCTTCAACCAGCGAGTTTGTAAACGCGCCTTTGGCGAACTGCTCCCTGAACCGGTGCCAATAGCCCATGCGTTCGGATTTCATGTTCCACTTAACCGCGTAGCCGGTAATCTTCTTGACTCCGTCCTCAGCTTCCCGAATCTCCATTTTGCCCGTCGCCATCGATCGGGTCTCCGCCTTCTCCATTCCCATCACCCCCTTTAGTGACCGGCGCTGTATCGAGCCGGCGAATCGGCTTGTCGCCGCCTTCAATCGGCGCCAAATTGAATACAGAACGCCATTCATTCGGCGTCAATGCGCCGCGATCCACCATCTGCAGCAAGTTCAGCTTGGTTTTCATGGACGCGTGCTGCAGGTTCGATGCTTCAAAAATGATCGAATTGCCAAAGCCGCGTTCCCGCCGCGAAAAAAGCCTGCGCGTGTATTCCCCGGACAGCTGCATTGCCACCGGCTCAATCTCGCTCTCGAAATACGCGTTCCATTCATCTTCGGTGTAATCGCTCTGAATGATCTTCTGATTCGTATTAAAAAAGCTATGGATCCGCAATGTGGTCTCTTTCATCTGATCCGCATTGGGTACATAGCTTTCCGGCTTCACTTGTTCGAGCGTATAGCGTGGATCCGCAGGCGCGGCCACACGATTCTTGGCGATGTTCAAATAGTTATTGGTGAAATCATCGACCTGCTTCTGAATATCTTCCGGCTTCAAAACGCTGCTGAAGTGCAAAATCCAGCGAATCATCGCACTGTTCATGATCGCCTTCACAATGCCCTGGTCCGTTGTCGTGACCACTTTCATCAATGGCGCGAGTGCTTCGCCCGGACTGTCCCCGAAAAAGTCATCCTCGTTGAAGTCCTTTCGCAGATGAATCACATCCACATAGGGAACCGTCATTTGCTTGCCGTTGCCGAAAACGAACTTCAAAAAGATATCGTTCAGAGCCCCTTCCACCACATCAACGGTTGTACAGGGGATCGGATAAATTTCGATTGGCACGCCAAGTTCATCACGTTTGATATAGGCAAACGCGTTATTGTTCAGCTCCAGCTGTGTAATTAACTTTTCCTGCATAACTTGGCCGGTCATCAACGGGTTCGGCTCCTCGAGTAAAAAACGAATGCCAGGATCCGGGTTCACTTTGAAATCAGTCGCGTTGTTCCGAACATGCTTAGCCACAAGCTTGCCGACCGCTTTTGCTTTGGGTCGAATGCAGGAACGGACAATATCGCTCTTATACAAACTGCCATTCCACTGATAAAAGCCATTTCCGGCATCATTGATCATTTCAAAACGCCGGTGCGTGCCGCTGCTCTGCGGCGTGCGCTTGCCGAATATTTTTTCAAACAGCCCCAATCAACCACCCCCTTTCCTGCGATCAGATCATGTTCATATAGTCGTTTTTCTTTTCCTGAAAAATAACATAGGCATCAAGCAGTGATGCGGTACCGTCAATTCTCCGACGCTGATTCTGCGTTTTGCACGGCTGAATGTTCAGGTTCTTGTCTATTTCAATCGCTGTATTCGACAGGCACCATTTGTCGATCGGATTGTTGTTGTAGACGACAATCTTTTTCTCAAGATCTGCGCCAAGCAACTTCATCGGACTAGACAAAGTCTTCTTACCCTGGATCACCGGCATCATTGCTTCCTTGCCGAAGTAGCCTTGCATGTCCTCAACCCAGTATTTAGCACTCCAAGAGTCATAGCCGATCCATGGAAGATAAATGCCGTAGTCATCGCGCATTTCGAGGAACCATTGCGTCACGTATTTCGCGTGAACGCTGTTTCCCGGTGTCGTGCGCAGGAAGCCTTGCTGTTCCCACAGATCATAGGGAATCTTGTCCTCTTTGGCTCTCTGTTCAAGCAAGTCTTCAGGCAGCCAGTACATTTGCAAAACGTAGATATGCGGATCATTGGCGACCATGAAAATGACTTTTGCTGATGTAAGGTCGGTCGTGCTCGACAAGTCAGTACCGCCAATCCCATAGCTTGGATTCAGCTGCTTGATGTCAAACGTTTGCGGATTGTTCAGCTGCTCGAAGGTCAGCCAGGCTTCGCTCGAAGTCTCACGAATATCAAAATCCTTGCACAAGAGATTCTTGACAAGAATCGGATTCGCTTTTGCCTTGTTGACTTTGCTACGCAGCGTGTCCAATTTCTTAATCGTGCCCAGTCCAGGATTCGCCTTTTTCCAATTCTCCTGTTCCGTCCATTCCGCCCGGTTGTCGAGTTCATAGATGATTGGGAGAAATCGGTCATCCGTGTAGCCATTGGGATCATCAAAACCATTGAGCACCATCTCTCCTTCATCGTATTTGATATCGTAAACCGATTCGCGCACCGTTCCCGCCGTTGAGATCATGAGGATCATTGGCTGCTCACGGGATGAAGTTCCGTCAACAATGACATCATAGAGATTCTTGTCTTTCCACGCGTGAATCTCATCAAGCGATGCGCCATGGACGTTCAATCCGTCCAGTTTGTCACTGTCACTGCCCAGTGGTTCAAATGTGCTGTCATTGAAATCCGCCCGCAGCTCCTTTACGAGCGGTGTGATCCGCTTGCGAAGTACCGGCGACTTCTTGACCATCTTTTTGGATTCAGACCAAACGATTTTCGCTTGTTTCTCTTTCGTGGCCACCGCATACACTTCCGCGCCGCCTTCACCATCCGCAATTTGCAAGTAAAGACAGATGCCCGATGACAACGTGGACTTGCCATTCTTACGGGCAACGATCAGCAGCACTTCGCGATATTTTCGCGTGCCGTCAATCTTATGAATGAATCCGAAACTCGCAGCGAGAAAAGCTTTCTGCCAGAGCTCCAAATCAATTGGCTGCCCCGCCCATTTGCCTTTCGATTGCCGGCAATAATTTTCGATGAATTCGATGATGTGATTGGCGCGTGCCGGCGAGTATTCATAGACCGACTTCTGATCATAGACATCAGCGGCCAGCTTTTTATAAATCCGTCTGACCTTGTCACCGACAACTTCCTTGCCATTCTCAATCTGTTCCCAGTAGTCAAGAATCGGATTATAGGCAAGTGGGTACTGTTTTCTCTGACTCATCGGCTGTTCACGAATTCATCGAATCCATCATCCTCATCACCATCATTTTTGGGCAGGAGATTGATCAGCTTGTCCATTGCCGCGGTATAACGATTGATCATCGCGTTGTACGACTTCTGCGCCGGGTTCTCTATCAGCATTCGCTGGCTCCCTTGAACCAGCAAATAAGTCGGGCCCTTGGTTTTGATCGTGTCTTCAAGAATTTGAAGCGTGATCGTCATAAAAGCGACCCGCTCAATTAAGCGCTGGGCCGCTTTCTTTTTATCCTCTGAAATATCTTTGTAAATCTCGGTAAGTCGGTCAATCTCGGAGTTGATCAATTCATCTTGTTTTTTCTTGCTCAATTTTGCCATAAAAGTGACCCCCCCTCATGTGGGATGACCTGCGTGTTCACCGAAGCTGGGGCTAACGGTTACGGTGACATAGGAAGAAAAATGAAAATGGGGGGGCTATGACTGCACCAGTTCACCATATTCATTGAAGTGAACACCTTCCATCGTCACCCCATACTTCTCATTGTGCTCCCTGTTGTGGCAGTCCTGGCAAAGCAATTCAAAATGTAAATCATTCAACGTGATCATTGGATCATTGATGTTCTGTGGATTAAGGACGATCTTATGATGAACAATCTTGCCAGGCTTGCCACATCGTTCACAGATGCCACGCTTCTTTTTGTAGTAAGCATCCCTGCATCTTCTCCATTGCTTTGATGCATAAAATGCTCTAGCCCATGGTTGCATCTGCATCACGTCCTAAAAATAACCCCTACACTAATAGGTGCAATTCGTGTGACGAGTTCACCTCAATACCTATTCTGTTCAACTCGCTAAACTCTTGGAACCCTTGATCTATCAGGCTTAAAAAATATTTTTACTATGAGTTCACGCTAATAGAAATTGTGGTGAAGTGACTAGATTGCTAGATTAATTTGACCTTGTCTACAGACCGATCAATCTGGTCTTGCGTGATGCCGATGTACCTGAGCGTGATCTCAGGTTTCGAATGGTTGAACAGTTCCTGCAGGATGGCCACATCATGGTTCACCTTGTAGTGATGATAGCCAAACGTCTTGCGCAGCGTGTGTGTGCCGATCTCCTGCAGGTGACATGCCTTGGCTGCATCATTAAGAATCTTATATGCTGTTGATCGGCAGATCGGTTTATTCTTCCCTTGCCGGCTCTTGAAGATAAAGTCCCCATCGTTCAACCGATCAGCAAACGGAACCACGTATTTCTTGATGTAGCCAGGAATCTTGAAACGCTTGGTCTTTTTCGTTTTCTTCTCAATAATCGTGATGTGCGGTTTGTAAAGATCCTCTTTCTTCAGCCGCAACAAATCGGAGATACGCAGTCCAACGCAGATGCCGAGCAAAAAGATCATAAAATCACGCTCGGATCTGCTTCTCAAATGCTCATACATTTTATTGATTTTCTCCTGGTCCCGAATCGGCTGCACAACGTTCATGATCTGCCTCCTAACGCTTGATTGATTTTCTTTTGCGCGCGTCTGATCGTGGTGGCTACCGTACTTTTCTTCACGCCAAGCAGCTCCGCAATTTCATCCAATGGCAGCATCTCAGCATGATGCATGACATAAATATCTGTCTCGCGTTCTGTCAGCTTTGAGAGTGCAATCTTTATGTCTATACGTTCCATATAGCTTAACTCTCGTGATTGTTGTGGCTCTGATTCCAATTCAATTGCATCCATCAAATCAGGATCCATGAATTGAACTTCTGATCTGCGATAAGCTCCGCGCTTATGGTATGGATTGAATCCGCAGTAGATCCATGTCAGTGCAAAATGCATGTCACTCAGCATTCCGCCAATCACTGTTTTCTCTGTTCCTTCAGCAGCTTCGTAAGCTCTATTAGCCAATCGTATTGATCGTCTATATTCATAAACCATTGTTCTTAAACTCAATGACTACACCTCACTTTTGCTTGAATGCTCCACCCTTGACGCGCTTGTATGTCGGTCCATGAATGCCCATAAGGTTCTCGATCACGTGTTGCGGCATCTTTTTGGAACGATGCTTCTGTTTCCGCAAACGATCGCTGTCAGAATCAGTACTTTTCTTGCGACTTTCGGAACGATTCATGAATAACACCCCTTTTTTGGCAAATAAAAAGAGGACACAGAATAACGGCTTTTAACCGTATTCCGTGTCCTCCAGTTGACTGGTAGAACTTATATATTAAGATAGACATCTAAATATTTTTTTGCAGAGCGAGCATCCTCAATTAACTGATTAAAATATTCATCAATCGATTTCAAGTATTTCCTCAACTCATTTATATCACCGCCAATATTAAAATATCTAAAAAAACCAATCATTTTCTCAACAGAATTTTTTAGAATATAGTATTGATCAACAACATCAAACTCAAATTTATCAATTTGTAAATTTTTCAGGTCAATTGACGTATTATTTAAATGAAACAACACAAATTGACTAGCAATAAAAATTTGATCATCACTTATTTTTTCTGAACTAAGATCTTCAAGAAACTGAACTCCATGTTTCAAAGCTGTTTCTATTTCTTTATTTATTATTTTATAATTATTTATCGTTGCCTTTTTACTTGATTCCTTAGTATTATTTAGATCTTTATTGTAAAAATAATAAGCAATATAATAAGCCGTCAAAGCACTCAGTAATGTACCAATTATAGAACCGATAAATCCCATCCAACCATCTGCGGATATTCCAAACCATCTAGTTTTGAATATTAATCCCAGTAATGACACCAAAAGAAACGATGACATAATTCCCCCAAAAAATCCCAATGCCCATTTGAGGATTGTTAATATCCTGTTCAAAACTCCTCCCCCTCGTCCCACTTCACGCGCTTCACCTTGCCCTGGTGCGTCACAATCGTTGTTTC
This sequence comes from Sporolactobacillus caesalpiniae, assembly GCF_040513385.1. NCBI lineage: Bacteria > Bacillati > Bacillota > Bacilli > Caryophanales > Sporolactobacillaceae > Sporolactobacillus > Sporolactobacillus caesalpiniae. The sequence goes on along the minus strand of NZ_JBEVCB010000001.1, from coordinate 512,337 downwards.
GCCGTGTTCCGGCAAGTCTGTTACTTTTGCCTTACCGTCACCAATTACAATCACTTTATTATGTAATTCCATTATATCAAGTTGCAGGCTCATTGTGGCTGTATCTATTTTCATTTCTTTTAATCGCATCAATATCCCTCCGTATGGTAGAATTAACTTGTCGAAGTTGCTCGGAGGGATCCGAGCTTTTTCTATGTACGCAGATGTATTAGAATCCGTGTCTTAATACACCTGCACATTCGCGTCTGACTATGCATTAAGGGAATTTAATGAAATTGATAACCGCAAGCGAACTCTTTGGATAATTAAGCTCCTTTTCTATAATCCTGCCAATTTCTTGAATATCATTCATACCCTTTATCTCGTTTTTTATGTGATACTCATAATTTCCATATCCAGCATGTGTTCCCAGATTGTCATTATATCTAACGCTATAAGATATAAAATATCTAATCATGAAATTTTCTCCCTTCCTTCACCTTAGTTGTCAACTGCGCCGTTCGAACCAAAACTTAACTTTCACATTCGTCTCTTGCAAAAGACCATATCTCTTAGCAACCGCATATTGTGTATGGTACTCATTCAGACTATTTACGAATCCTGCTATACGGTCTCTAAAATTCTCTACTGACATATTTCCTTTTTGAATGTTGCAGCTGGCGCAGCAGGGGACAAGATTATTCATTTCCTCGTTTTCTGGATGTTGCTCTGTACCATCCCACCAGTTTCGGATAACTGGCTTTACATGGTCTGCATGCCATCCTTTTTCAGACAAATCGCAACCACAATACCAACACTTTCCGTTTGACTTGTTCCAAATTTCCTGTCGCTTCTTATTCATTTACTCACCTTCTTATCCTTTAAACCAACTCGATCTGCAGCTTCTTCCTCCGTTCATCGAACAGCTTTGCCCTGGCTTCTTTACGACTGATAGGGAATAGTGGCTTTATGTAAAAGCTAATGTCTATATCCGTTCCGTCAATTTCTATATCCGAATATTCAATCACCTTGTACCATAAACTGTCTAATTCAAATACATAACCAAGTGCCGTGGAATTTTTCAACCGTTTGTCGTCATATTTACATCGGACGTGCGCTTCCTGCCAGTGTTCAACCGGTGTCCATATTTTTTCACTGTCCGCGTAATTTGTTTTATTCAGGTTCTGACATGTATACCAGATTGTCAGATGCTGTCCATAAAGTTCGTATTGGTTAATTCCAATAATCAAGTAAATATCATCCTGGTATTCCATTGTGTCGCCAATTCGTTTGGGATGTTTGAATAATCGTGTCGATCTCCTCAAAACTCTTATTGGGCTGGTCAAGTCCTCCGACAATCAGAATCACCTGCGCTTCCATTCTTGTATCTTACTAAACAGATCAGCGAGCACAATTCCGGTTCTAGTCAATTCAGCATTATTCTGAATGAGTCCTTTTCTGTTCAGAACGGCGAGCTGCTTATCAGTCACCAAGATTAAATTATTGAGGTCGATGTTCTGACGATCGCCATCACCGAAAATGATTTTATGTCCTTTCGGTACCGGACCGTTTACCCGTTCCCAAAGCAGCAAGTGCTTTTGTCTCCATTTGCCTGGATCCGCAATCTTAACCCAAATGTAACCGTCACTTTTGACACATTCGGTACCGATCGGCATGTAGTTATGCGGTCGGCGCCCGTTTTTGAATTGAGTCGGTTCCCAGCCGCCGTTGTGTGTGCCTTTATTTACTGGCACATGTCCTTTTTTAAAGTGACCATTCAAACCACTGCTAAGCCTATGATTACGCTTGTACGTTTTTACTTGTTGCCGGGTGAGCGACAAACCAAACTTCTCGTTGAGCATCGTGGCAAGCTCTGCGTTTCCAATGCCTTCAACATGGTCTCTGAGAAATTGATCTTGCTCCGGAGTAAATAACCGCGCCATGATCAACCCTCCAACATTTTCGGCAGCTGAGAGTCTGCCCGGAAGCTGTCCTCCGTTGCCTTTTTCGCTTCCAATACCAACGCACCGTTTGCGATGATCTGAGAAGCAACACCGGTAATCGACTTGGCACGTTTCATTTCCGTCTCAAGTTCTTCTCCAGTTAGTTCTTCATTGCTTAGCCGTTCCAGTTCTTCAAACAAATGGTTGTTCAGATCGCCTAATGTGTTTCTCACTTTCATCATCCTTTCACGAGGTTTTCGCTAATTGTGGCACTCGCCAATTTTGGTGAGTCCCATTCCTGAATGAATTTTTTCGCAGATTCAAAGTCCGAGCTGTTAATATCCCGATAGGATTGCACGCCGTATTTTGCTTTCAGCTGTCTGTAGATTCTTGCATAATACTTTCTCCTGGCAGCGTCTCGGACGGTTGGAAAGAGCAGCATGATTCGTGTTCGCACCGCATCCCTTATTGCGTTCTGCTGCTTTGAAATGATCGTCAATTGGTGCCCGTTTCGACTCTCCAAAACTGTGCGCATCCTCTGAAATTCGTTGATGTACTGCTCTTTGAATGCCATTGCCTTGTCGCCGGTATAACCCATGGCAAGGATATAAAATCCATTTTCCTTGATGATGTAGAGCGGCATTTCTCGTCCTTGTTTATTTAAGTAAGAGGACTCTCCAAAATTGAGCACTTTGAATTGTTCAGAACATGACAGGTTCTTGATGTCACGCAAAACCTTGTCATGGCGCTTCTGAAACACTTTAGCGATCGTCAGAGAATCTGTTACAATTGCGGCATTCTTTTGATAGACCAGGCTGTCCATCGCTCGCGCTCCTTTCTAAGTCTTTTAACCGATGCTTAACTTCAAGCTCAATAATTTTCTTACACAAGGGTTTCATAGAACTCGCAAGTTTCCCATCCCAATCGGACACCATATGTTCTTCTTCCTCGTTCAGCTCGTCTCGCCACTGCTGTGTCTCTTCATCGTTTGTTTCGCTCCAAAACAACTCACTCAATTCGCTCATGCGTTCTTTTGCAATCATGAAGATTCTCCCTTCTTCGCAATTTTCTTTTCGCCAAAATTGATCCACAGAGTAACGCTGCGATCGCCATGATTCCATTTGCCAGCAGCATGAAGATCACCAAACACAGTGCCACCAAAATGATCATCTGCTCACATCCGTTTCGCCTTTGGCAACTTCCCAACCAGCACGCATTCTTTCGCGCGTTTGCTTCCACGTCAGATACTCGAATGTAAAGATCAATGCGCCTTCATCCTTTTTCTGCAAATAAACAAGTTCACGTCTTCGCATTCACTCACCGCCTTCAGGAAGGCAGCATTCCAAATAGTTTTTCTGAATGAGCTTGTCCGACTTTCTTTCCCAAAACTCTCGGGTGCAGCCTTCTGCCATCATCAAGTACTCAATCATCATTTCTCGGTCTTGCTTGCTGAGCATGAGCGGCCACCGCCTTTCGATCGATATTGACGAATTTTGCATACTCCTTGATGAACGCTGCTTCTACGGTTCCGACCGGGCCGTTGCGCTGCTTTCCCATGATGATTTCAACAATGTTCTGTTTGTCAGATTCGCGGTTATAATAGTCATCGCGATAGAGAAACAAGATCAGATCCGCATCCTGCTCAATGTTCCCGGATTCCCGCAAGTCGCTGAGCATCGGACGCTTATCTTGCCTTGATTCAACGCCACGGGACAGCTGAGCAAGAAGGATGATCGGCAGATGGTAACGCCTAGCAAGCTGTTTCAAACCGCCTGTGATGGCACCTATGGCCAGGTCTCTGCGCTCATACTTTCCGGTGATCTTGATAAAGCTCAAATAGTCGATGATCGCCAAGTGCTTTTTATCCGGATGCTTTTTAATCGACTTGCGAATGGTTGCGCGGATGTTGGCAATGGTCTGTGACGGTCGGTCATGAATCGCTAAGGACCATCGTTCATAGATGCCCATGCCTTTGATGACGCTCTCCACGTCTCGTTCGCTCATGAATCGTTCCGGATTGCGCCACTTGCCCGCATCGATGTTGCCGATTGCCGACAGCAGACGCTGCTGAATTTTTGTTTTCGGCATTTCCAGGCTGAACAGATCGACCACCACATCATCGGCCGCTGCGCTCTTGGCAATATTCAGCGCGAAGGCTGTCTTACCCATGGATGGGCGACCGGCAACAATGATTAGGTCATCATCCTGCAGGCCGCTTGTCATGCGATCAAGATCGGTGATGCCTGTGGTTACACCGGAAATGTCACCGCGCTTCTCAAAAAGAGAGTCATAGATTTTCATCATGCTTTCGCGATCGGTCATCTCGTCATCGATCGGACGCGCATCGGCGATCTCATCCAGCGATTTTGCCAACTCTTCGATGCCCTCGGTGCTTGGATCGTTCACAAAACGATTGGCCTTAGCCCTAGCTTCACGCAGCTTCCGTGCATCGTTCAGGATCCGTTCGTAAAACTCAAAGTTCGATGTCGTTGCAATCCCGTTGACCAGTTCAGCCAGGTAGCCAATGCCGCCTGTTTGATGCAGCCTGTCGCCAAGCTCTTTCGCAAGCGTCACCGGATCGATCGGCGCCTCTTTAAGATTCAAGGCTTCAAAGCCAGTGAAGATCACTTTATGTGCTGCCTTAGAAAAATGGTCTGCAGTCAGCCAGCACATGTCCATCAGCTGATTGTCATACAAAATGGATCCAAGAACCGCCTGCTCGGCTTCGATTGTTGCTTGTTCCTCAATCATTTTCGAACACCTCCAAGCGCGGCAGTCTGCTTTTATTTACCGGATGCGCCTTGGCTTCCGCTTCCCACTGCCGCATCTTTTTCGCCTCCTGAGACAGTCCATTATCGCGTCCCTTTACGACAAGGTCAGCAGGCAATGGAACAGCGTGACGGCTTTTAGGATCGCTGACGTAGCGATAGAAGTGCTCCATCGTTGCGTCAAAATCCGCATGCTTTGTCGTCGCAAGCCAGATGTTCATGTATGTATCATCAGCGACAACGAACGGATACATTTTCACGATACACTTAACCAGATGGGCCACTTGCAATTGATTCATTCTGCCTCAACCACCTTTCAATCGCTGCATCATTTTGCTTCGCTCGATTCGTTGGAAAACCTCTGCCTTGCTTTTGCTTACTCTCTTGCCGACAACGCGCAACCATTTTGTCAAAGCCTTTTCTTAGACTGTTTGGAGATAAAATGACTGTGTTCCAAAAATCATCTTTCTGTGACCAACGAATTAAATACTCTACCTGCTCTTTCGTCCGATTGTCTCGCTCCATCATGAGACGAATGTCATTTGCCCATTTATCCATGCTTTTCGGTGATTTGTAGTTAGGGTTATTCTTCTTGATCAAAGAGAGTAATAGATTCGCCATTGACAGGTGCTCGTCGGAAAACTTTGTTTTTCGACAAGAAGTCTTTTCTTTTTCTTGTTCTTCTTCTTTTTCTTCTTCTTGTCCCCCTGTCGTTGACGTGTCGTTACACGTATCGTTAACGACACGTAAGAACCGCTCTACAATCGTATCGTTAGGAATGTGCTCAACGATTAAAGTAAGCAGCGATTTGTCTTTGACGGAGGCTAATTCTTTGTCAATACAATCCAGCACCGGTTTACCTGTCTTATTAAGGTTGTATTTGCCCCATTTTATAATGGCAATCTCCCGTGTCTCCTGGTTGTATTTGATCAACCGATGATGCATTTCAAACCGATTAATCAAGCTGTTGACCGTTTCAAGTGAGTAACCAAGATCAAAGGCCATTTGCTTTTTTGTAATCTGATAAACGCCTATTTGAGCCGTCAAAGGATTGGTTAAAAGGTAAAGATAAAAATAGCGATCTTCCGGAGTCATTTCCTCAATCACTTTAGGATCCGACCAAAAATTCACATGAACCTGCCTGAATTTAGCCAATGCCCTTCACCTTCTTACAATCTGGGATCAAATAACTTTCCCAATTCACAATGTGAATTAATTCATTTCGATCCATTTCGACCATTTGTAGACGACATAAAACACTAATTGAGTAGCGGACAATATTGATCGGACGTTTTATAAGAGTTGAGATCTCTTCAATGTTCAGTGGAATGTCTTTTTCAAGTACTATAAATCCTTTTGCATTTGCTCGATGTGAAAGACCAATCAATTTGAACCATATTACTAAAACCGTGTCACCCGATGGTTGTGATTCTATTTCTCGTATCTTCTCGTTTTCAAACATGTCGGTCTTCAACTTGATCCATGTAATATCACCCAATGCCTCTCACCTGCCGTTCCTGCTTCGCCAGTCGGTAATACCTACATTTATTCGCCTTGGCATAAGAAACGACATGAGGCTTGTCCTGAACAATCATGTTCACTTCCAGAGTGGCGAAGAACCCGTACCAGTCTTTGTTCGTCTTGAGTGCCAAACCATCGTCCCCTTTCCTGTCGGTGTTCCTGCCCGCTGCATGGGCAACACTTGGTATTACCCCTGCGCCGGGCAGGAACATGTCCGGCATTGATCATTTACTCAAATGTTGGTTCTGGTCTCTTCTCAGGAGTCACTTCATCACGATCACCATCAGAGTCAATGATCAGATTTGTACCTGCTTGGCAAAGATTCATGAGAAAAACCTCAAACTCATCAATGTTTCTGAGTGAACTTAGATCGCTGGCATGTTTATAATCAATGGTCCAGCCCTCGTTTGACGATTTAGTGTATCTATAGAGCTTAATTTCAAAATTCATCGTTGCATCATGCTCGCATTCAAAAGTCAAAGTAGCATGTTCGAAGCAGCTCCAATCTCTCTCGTAATCACGTTCAACTTCAAAAGTGACGTCAACAGCTTCATAGGTTGGCTCGTCATCGTAATCAATGTCCAAGTCGTCAGTATCAACATTCTCCTCAACGAACTTCATCCAACGATCAAAGAGATCTGTTACCTTGATTTCTTTGATGTCGTGATCAACCATTAGATTTTTGAAGTTAGTCAGAAGCTTTTTATTTTCCAATGCGGAATTTTTAAGCACATCCACTAAGACACTATCCAACTTGACGAGATACTCGGAATAGTCGTAGGATTCCAGGTATGGAATCATGACCGATTTCACCTTTTTCTCAATGACCTCTGTGACATCGCCATACGAGCGAAAAAGATTGTCGAGCGCGTTTTTCACTCCGTTTTCGAGCTGCTCACTAATCAACTTTTCAACCGTTCCATCTTCGAGTTTTTTGCTGATGACATCTTTAATATTGCTTTCCAAGTTCATGACCAATCCCCCCAATGAATTTTTATCCTAACCGCCGTACCTTGCTGTTTTCCTGAACAAAAATATCTCTGAAATGAAGCTTGAGAAACTGCTCCATCTTATCCGCAATGAAACACCATTTGTCGCCTTGTGCTTCCGGAAAATGTGTGAACGTCTCTAGCTCTCTTTTGAACCGTGGCTGATACAGAATGTTGTCCTTCAACCAGTTTTGACTTTTCCCGGTCTTCGCCCTCAGCTCGTCCATATGCCACCACACCATTTCCGTGCGGATCAGCTTTTGAACCTCTGCCTTCAAAAATTCCTCATTCAAAATGACCTGAACACCTTCCAAATTGACCACCTCTCCCCCCGCATGCTAAAATGGACATATATCCTATTTGATTGATTGACGTTTCAGCAGGTCTCCGTTGCACCGGAGGCTTTTTTCATGCGCTTTAAAGCTGCTTTCATTTCCGCAAGCTCAGCCATCACCCAACGTTCACTCCAAACGCAACCCAACTTTTTCAAACCGCTGCGAATCTTTTCCAGCTCGCTGATCCGATTCATGACCTCATTCATCGCTTTTTCACCTCGATCAATTGAATTTTGTTCGATTGGTTGTTCTTATTCATTTCCGCATCCTTCTCGCCTTCAATGTGACTTCCAACTGTTGGAACATCGTCCGAAAAGATAATCCGTACTCCTGACAATTCACGCGGACCAGGTTAACCATGGAGCACGCTGCTTCGAGCACTTCCTCATTGATGCTCCGGACCTCTTGCTTGTCCCGATCCGTCGCATGTTCAGGCGGCTTGTACAGCTGAGCCTTTGCCAACTTGTCCATTGCTTCCTTCGTCTCTTTCATCGCCAGGTCAATCATCGCCAACGTATCTTGCCGAATATAATCACCGTCTAGCGGTGGCAGCGAGACACCATTTGTTGCTAACACACCAATTTCCATCATGAGATCCGGATCATCGAAGCGATTGCTCAACTTCGGTAACACATCACCAGGAACACGCCGTCTCTCATTTGCCCATGCGCTGACCGCCTGCCGGGAATAATGAACATCCACAGCCAAATCCGACTCTTTCACGGCCCCAGCTTTCATTGCATTTTTTAACTTTGCACCGATTGACACATGTCCACTCCCCTTTATTCCGAATAAGTTGCACCGGTCAGATAATTGGTTAACGCTCTTTTGCAGTCTTCATACACTCTTAATTCCGTTTGAGCTTCACTAACATCTGTTTCAAATCCAAGATTGCGGTATTTTTTCAAATTCTTCTGGCTCATTTCAATGGATGACTCAACATATTTTAAAAAGACATCACAGGCTTCTTTAGGCGGCATGGGTGGATAATGATATTGCTTTACCAAAGAAATTCCTCCTTCCATTCAGATCCGTTTAGGTTATTTTGTTTGGTATAATATTCCTATCTGATAGAGATAGGAGGTGAATCACATGGGCATCGACACAATTCCAAAGTACAAAGTGGAGTATATTAAAGACTTATTGAGTGAAGCCTACAGTTACGCACAACGAGCATATGCAAAGGTAGCCGAAACCTCCGAGCCTGACTACCTTTCTGCATCAACCTTTACCACAGAGGCAAACACGTTTTTTATCAGTGCAAAATCTTTCTACATGCACTATCCTGATCTCGCTCATTATGAATTTGAAGGCACATTTGAGTCTTTTAAAAACTTCAACTTTGAAATCTTGCAAACAATTACTAAGCGAGATGAAAACACATCTTGGCTATATTCCAGAAACGAAGACTTGAAAAGCAGGTATGATTCATTAAGTAAGCAACTTGATCAATTGCTTGAGAACATTACCGAAAAATAATCTTTTTGCCTTAGCCCCTTGTATGGGGCTTATTTAATCTTGATTTCGCCTATTTTTTTATAGACGCTATGCCTTACCTTGGTGCCAACAAACTCCGTCAAATATTCGGGAATTGAAGCACTCATTAACTTCTTGAGATTGTCCCAACTCGACAAATCATAAGCATCACTAATCGTTTTTGCCTTTTCAAATATCTGGTTAACAATATTATTTGCAGTTTCATTTACAAACTGATCAATGTCTTCAGCTTTCACCTTCATTCACCCCCTCTCGTTTGTGTCATCCTTGCCCGCCGCTCCACACTCAGAACTGCTATGTTTAATTAAGGGAGTGCCACCACAATACATATCAATTGAAATTGGGTCAGGGTCTTCGACTGGCAGGCTGCATTCCATCAATTCAATCAACCGATCCATTTTGCTATTGAGCTGAACTAGGAGCAGCTCCGTATTGCTTAACATTGATCCGCCTCCTTTCTCCTATCCTCTGGTAAAATGGAATTGTCCCGCCAGACAAATCCACAAAGAGAGGAGAAAATAGTTGAATGGATAAAATCGAACAAATTTCTAAAGCAATTCTCGATATTCGAAACATGTCACTGAAAAAGAATGGATTTGAACTTTGTTTAGAAAAAAACTTGGTTATCCACGGCAACAGATTAATTGGTTTTGAATTACTGAATTATCTTAAGGAGCAGGAATCAATATCTTTGGATCATGAAGAACTTGTTGAACTGATTCCAGGCATCTGCGAAAAACTATCGCTAAAAATTGAAAAAGCGTATCTTGCAAAAGACATTGATAATCCTAATCGTCAGATGTATGACTATCACATTCGACTCGTCTGACAATAAACATGTCACCGATTGGATCATCTATTTTCTTTAGTCCCAATTTCTCTCTTGCTTGGTTAGGTGTTATTTGACCAGCGTCTACTTGCTTTATGACACATGCAGCTTTTTTTCTTAATCCAACATCCTGTCTTGGCTCTTTTGATTCAGGATATTTTTTTTGAATAGTCATTGATCCGCCTCCTTTTAGAAACATTTTGTGTCTAATTTATTCAAAAAAAATGTCATCGACTGATGAATTATAATAGTCAGCAATTTTCTTCGCTAGCTTCAACGAAGGCGTCCTGTCACCTCTTTCAATTGCTCCAAGCATCTGGGGTGTGATTCCTAATTCTTTAGCAACAAATGATCTTGGATTTCCGTTTCTCATTTTAATGAGTTTATTTTGTCTCATTATCTGTAAATCACCACCTATCAGAAACGTTTTGTTTCCCGATGACTTTATTATATAGAAACGTATCGTTTCTGTAAATACTTTTTCGAAACTTTTTGTGTCTAATATAGACTAGAAACTTATTGTTTCCTATAATTAGGACTAAAGGAAGGGATATTATGTTTGCACAGAGACTTATATCTCTAAGAAATTTAAAAGAATTGAGCCAGTATGAGATTGCAGAACGTTTGGGTTTCTCACGCGGTCAATACGCTAATTACGAACAAGGAACACGTGAACCTGACTTTGAAACTCTTCAAAAATTGGCAGACTTTTTTGAAGTATCCACTGATTACCTGCTCGGTCGAACAGACGATCCTGAAGTTAAGTCTGATGGTGAAATGTATTTCTTCGATAAGGACAAGTGGTCTGATGAAGAAATTGAAGAGGCCCGCGCCTTTATCGAAGCGCGCCGGCTGATGAAGAAGAAGAAAAATAATTAAATATAGATTCTTCTGGGGGAATGCTAATATGTTTGGTAAAAAGAAGCCATTACTAGATCCAAGCGATTACGAGAAAGTATTTGAATTTCCCAAGCCTTCAAAAACAACAGTAGCAATTGATGACCACTCAGTTCATATCTTCCGCAAAGGTGTCAATTCTGCTTTCACCGTTGGACTAAGCGGTGAAAAAACAATCCCACTCTCCAGCATCACTAGCGTTCAGTTTAAAAAACCGGGAATGACCAGCGGATATTTACAGTTTGGTGTACTCGGTGGCAAAGAAACACAAGGAATTATGAATGCTGTCAAAGACGAAAATTCCGTGATCTTTATCAAAAAAGAGCTTGACCAAGCATTAGAACTGAAAAAGCATGTAGAAGATCGTATCAACAAGAATAACAACTCCACGAATACCATTGATCCGGCCGACCAAATTAAAAAGTTTGCCGAACTGAGAGATCAAGGAATCATCACCGAAGAAGAATTCACCTCAAAGAAAAAGCAGCTCCTTGGAATTTGATATTTTTTTGCCCAGACTCTAGTACTTTCATAATAGATAAATAGATTCACAACCGGAGAGTGACAGAACCCCACACCTTGATCCGCATCCCCTCTCCCCTGTTTTGGTATTAGGCCGTAAGGCTTTATATATAACAAATTATAAGGGGGAAAATTCATGATTTATGTACCAATTTTGAAATGTAAGAAAGGCGAAAAAGATGCTCTTGATTCTCTTAATGACGATTTGAAGGATCAGGTTCTACCATTACTTGAGATTTGCCCTGACATTATAGCAAAAGGAACTTTTAATGGAGCAAGTGATTTCTGGGAAAATCGTCAATATCTGCTTGATGTCTCACCAGAGTATAGAGATGAACTTACAGATCAAGAAAGTTTTGAATTGTTGAGTAAATGCGGCAATGAGCAGGTTATACCAGTTGTACGCTTATATGATAGCGATGAAAAAATTATGCGATTCAATAATGAACTTTCAAATGGATTTGCTCTTAGACTATATCTTGAAGATATATCGGATGAAAGCTTCTCCTTAGAATTTGAGCATTTTATTCAATCAGTTAATTTGCAAAATGTTGATTTGATCATTGATGCGCAATCAATCGATACTGGTGAACTAAGCCAGAAAACATTTTTGATCCGTGCAGCGCTTGAATTAGTTCGAAATATTAATCAATTTAGACGGGTAATATTTGCAAGTAATTCATTTCCATCAAAACTTGATATTCAGAAAGAAAGATTAGTCTTGCTACCTAGAGAGGAGTCGACCCTATTTTCAAGAGTCTCGCCACTGTTCGCGTCGTACGGTGTCACTCCTATTTATTCAGATTATGCAATTAATCATTGGAGCTATTTTGTCTTTATTCCTGGAATGCAACCATCTTTTAACATCCGCTATACTACCGAGGATAATTACGTTATTTATAAGGGGCTCACAACTAAAAGAGGGGGGCTTAACATTGAAAATGTTCGTTCAGCTTGTCAAATGCTTGTTCAATCTCCCTATTACTTTGGCGCAGATTTTTCGTGGGGAGATAATGAAATTTATTTGAAAGCAGTTGGTGAAACAACAAGGTCTGGAAATCCAACTACTTGGAGAGCTATTGGAACGAATCATCATATTACATTTATACTAAATCATCTCTCCAACCAATTCTAGTTTTTAAAGTTTCTCTTGTGTAATCCCTAAGCATTTTCAATTTCAAATTATCCATGGCTAATTTTTTCAAACCGCACTTTCCTTTATTTGAATAGCCATGGATTTTATTTTGTTTTAAAAATACTTTGATCTCAGAGTTCCAAAGTAGATCGAGTAAATACGATGCAGATATTCTTTTATTAATTCTGCATGGCCTTAAGCTTTTAATTGACACGTTTCCAAACTTATTTAAATAGGCAATCTGAATACCCCAATGACTTGGAACGTATTCCTTAATGACGTCTTCAAACTTTTCACCGATTACTATTGTAATTTTATCGTATGTTTTGTCATAACATTCTACTTGGTTTGGTAAACGATCTAATGTATCACAGTCACTTTTTATTTCATAACCATGGAGAATACCGTTAGCTACAGTAATGTCTGCACGTGCTAACCCATCGCAGATAACTAATTCTTCTATAATTCGGTAATTCTTCCCATTATTTGCTTTATGGAGTTTTTCAATTAAACGATTTCTGATATCATGATCAGTAAGCATACAATTCACTCCACTCTACAGTAAGAACAAGTACTTATCTATAATAAAACATATGTATTGCAATTTCAACTTTATACAAGAACATATATTCTTATTTTCACTTTTCAAAAGTTGACAAAGATTGTATAATAGCATCCATAGATGACCGGTCAATCACCGGTTATTATTTTCATCATCAAATCGAACATATATTCTCATTGGAGCTGATGACATGCCTCGACCTTACTTCCCTTCCCTGCTTGAATCCTGGGTTTCACATAAATTCATTGATCACGGCATCATGAAGCCCGAAGATCTCGACCTTAAGAAGATTGCTCACGCATTCGGCATTGGATACTCAATTTGGCATGGTCATCCCTTCGCCTATCGGCTCTCCGAGGATTCGGCTGCCTACATTATCGAAAATGAGCAGGCGGCCGAATATGAGCAGCGTGAGCACTTCTTTCACGAGCTGGGACATATTGTCCGGCACTGCGGTGACCAATGTGATATGCCTGAGCCGTTTCGTCAAATGCAAGAAGCAGAGGCTCGTCAATTCGCTCTCTATGCAGCCATCCCCTACCATATGATCGATTTCAACCGCCCTCATTCATTAGAAAGTATCATGCAGGAGTTTCATGTAACTCGAAGCCTGGCTTACACTCGAATTGACGGAATGTGTCAACAAATCATCGTACAGCAGAACGGATCCACTGACGAAAAGAGGTGCGAATAGTGGCAAGTATTTCAAAACGAAATGGATCCTGGCAGTATCGTGTCAGCTATAAAGATGGCCAGAAGTACAGAAATAAGACATGTGGTGGTTTCAGCACGAAGCGTGCAGCACAATTGGCAGCTGCGGACATTGAAACGAAGCTAGGACGTGGCGCCAATCTGAAAGCCTCTGAACGACTTTTCTGCGAGCTTTTCCGTGAATGGTATGACACATTCATTGAAGGCAAATACAGCCCCGATAATCAGCGTCTGGTTGAGCGTATTGTCCGTTTCTCGGAGCGAGCGTTCCCAGGGATGAAGATCAAAGAAGTTGACCGCACCATCTATCAGCAAGCGCTCAATACTTTTGGCGAAAAACACGCTACAGAAACCGTGAGAAAATACAACATCTACATGCGTGCATTCATTCGCTACGAAATTGAAGAGGGAGTTATTTTTAAGGATCCTTCCTATAAAGCTAAAGCGATCGGCAAAGTCGCTGAGAAAAAAGAAAGCCTGAAATACATTAATTTCTCGGATGCACAAAAATTGATCATAGAGGTTAGAAGAGACATGCGTCCAAAGTATGTCTCAAGATATATGATCTTGTTCCAACTTGCCACCGGCTGCCGTTTGGAGGAAGTTCTTGGCATGACATGGGACTGCATCAACTTCAAGAAAAAGACCGTAAAGATTGAAAAGTCATGGGATTATAAAGACAAGCATGATTTCGGCGGATTGAAAAATAAAGCCTCCTATCGCACCATCACGATCGATGCGAAAACGTTGAAGATCATTAAGAAGCTAAAAGTACACCAATCAGAAATTCATATGGCTACTGGTCGTGAGAACACGAACAATTTGGTTTTCGCGAATGACCAGATGCAGCTGATTTCACCTGAAGCTTTGAACAAGGTACTCAAGAAGCTGTGCAAGCGACTAAAACTGATTGAACTGACCTCACATGGATTAAGACACACCCATGCCTCTATACTGCTTCTACATAAGCGTGTGACGCTGAAATACTTATCTCGGCGTCTTGGCCATGAGAACATCATTACCACCCTTCAAACCTATGCCCATGTGCTTGATGAACTTGAACAGCTTGAAGATCGATCCGTTGATGATACCATGGAAGATTTGTATCAGGAGTCGCCGCACTCCTGATTTATTTCTGCGCAAAATCTGCGCAAAATGTTTTGATATTCTTTGCTTTTCGTTGACGATCTGAAAACAGTAAAACACCCGGAAATGCCTTTAAATGGCTACTTCCGGGTGTTTGCGTATGGGTATTGATTATGTATCAACGGAGGAAGAGGGATTCGAACCCCCGCGAGCCGTGAAGCCCCTGTCGGTTTTCAAGACCGATCCCTTCAGCCAAACTTGGGTATTCCTCCATGAAAAGTGGTGGACCCTGTAGGACTCGAACCTACAACCGGACGGTTATGAGCCGTCAGCTCTAACCAATTGAGCTAAGGGTCCACGGGCGGTTAATGGGGATCGAACCCACGCATGCCGGAACCACAATCCGGTGTGTTAACCACTTCACCATAACCGCCATGGTTAGTGAAATAAAACAAAAAAATAGCGGCGGGGGGGATCGAACCCTCGACCTCACGGGTATGAACCGTACGCTCTAGCCAGCTGAGCTACACCGCCATGGCTCCACAGGTAGGATTCGAACCTACGACCGATCGGTTAACAGCCGATTGCTCTACCACTGAGCTACTGTGGAACAAAATCAGAACATGAATTAATTTATCACAAGCACCAAGGCTTGTCAACAAAATCTTTTCAAACGTTATTGCCTGTCCTAAGGACAAGAAATAATATACCATATCTGGTTGGATATGACAATATCTTTTTTTCATAAATTCATTTTAAATTAATTACCGCCGCACATCCGCTTATTCGCCTGCATTCAATTGATCGATGAAGATCCGCGTACCGTCGACAGAGATCACCTTAACAGGTACATCCTTTTCCAGAAAAACGCCATCAGTAATTGCGCTATAGTTTTTCCCATCGATTTTCACTGTACCAATTGGATGGAACGGTGTCATCGTCTTTCCTTCCTTGCCAATCAGTTCGTGGTAATCACTGTTTATGGAATTATAGCCTTTGTCGCTGGAAAGCTTGTCATGCAGCATCAATTTATCCAGATAATCGCGTTGCGGCAGTATTTTTCGAAAGAAAAGCGAACCGCAGGACCCAATTACGAAGGCAATACCAACCAGCATGCCATAGAGCAGAGACGGCGTCGGCAGTGCGCAGCCAAGAATCATGAGAATAAAACCGAACACACCGATAATTCCGGTTGTGAACAATTTGCCGTCAATAATAATTAGCAGCAATCCGCCGACAAGCAGTAAGAAAATCCACGGTGACGCTTGATCCGTAAGGAAATGCAAGAAATAATAGATAAAAAGTCCGCTGCCTGTCAGAGCAAGTAATCCCTTCGCTTTGACAAGAAGCTCCGCGAACAAAAAGCAAGACGCGAGTAAAATAATGATAAATCCGCCTGCAGGATAAGAGAGCAATTCCATTTTGTTCCTCCTCTTTATATGAATCTTTTCTATCTCTACATTTAAAATATGATGATTATCCAGATACCTTTCTTCAATTATTAATTAAACCATACCTAACGGATCAGGGAAAGCTTCTCTTAAAAATCATTAACTTTTTCAGAAAAACAAGCATATTATTGGGTACACCGGCATATACATGATAATAGCGCCTTAACAGGCAAAAATTGCGTCTTGAACGGAGAAGCTGAGCGATGAAAAAACGATTCTTCACAATCCTTTTTATTGTGGCTTGCTGGACAAGCTATGTCGATCTGTCATCAGGATCACTTCCTGCAGGACAAGCAGCACAACCAGTGACACCAACAGTATCTGAAAAAGCCGCAGTCTCTTATCAACGAGTTACAGTAGCTCCGGGTGATACCCTGCTCTCAATTACCGAACGTATTAATGAGAAACAGCCATCAATCGAAAAGACACTAAAAGATTTTGCGATTCTGAATCCTTCGGTCAATCCAAATCATCTTCAAATCGGGAAAACGTACGCCTTCCCTCGCTATGACAAGTCGTCCGATTCATCAACAACCGGAACTCCTTAAGAACCATTGAATCTCTTGCGTCTGTCTTGCCTTTCATAGACGCATTAATTCAGGCAAGTGATTCGAATTCATGTTATACTGACCATATCTGAAAGATTCACAAATCATTCACTTATTTACGAAGGAGCGAATCGCTCGTGTCTGAAATTACACACCGCACGAAAACGAGAAAAGTCAAGGTTGGCAATCTAACCATTGGCGGATCCAATGAAGTCATTATACAGAGTATGACAACAACGAAAACGAGGGATGTCACAGCAACAGTCGCTCAAATTCATCGTCTTGAAGATGCCGGTTGTCAGATGGTACGCGTCGCATGCCCGACCATGGAGGACGCGCTTGCGATCCCGGAAATTAAGAAACAAATTCATATTCCACTCGTTGTGGACATTCATTTCAACTATAAGTTGGCATTGAAGGCGATTGAAGGCGGCGCCGATAAAATTAGAATTAATCCCGGCAACATTGGGAAACAAGAGAATGTCGAGGCAGTTGTGCGCGCTGCAAAAGAAAAGCATATACCAATCCGTATCGGTGTGAACGCTGGTTCGCTGGAAAAACATATTCTAGAGAAATACGGCTACCCTACGGCAGATGGAATGGTTGAGAGTGCGCTCCATCATATTAAAATTCTTGAAGATCTCGATTTTCACGACATTATCGTTTCTTTAAAAGCATCAAATATTAATCTAGCTGTCGAAGCCTATGAGAAGGCTTCGCGCACCTTTAATTATCCGCTCCATTTAGGGATTACCGAATCCGGAACGCTTTTCTCAGGAAGCATTAAAAGTGCCGCTGGGCTGGGGATTTTATTAAACAAAGGCATTGGCAATACCATTCGTATTTCACTATCCGCGGACCCTGTTGAAGAAATCAAGGTTTGCCGAGAATTGTTAAAAACCTTCGGATTGACCAACGCTGCCACTCTGATTTCCTGTCCGACTTGCGGACGAATCCAAATCGACCTAATCAAGATCGCCAATCAAGTGGAGCAATATATATCTAAAATTAACGCGCCGATTAAAGTTTCCGTTCTCGGATGCGCGGTTAATGGTCCGGGTGAAGCTCGAGAGGCCGATATCGGTATTGCCGGCGGTCGCGGTGAAGGACTCTTGTTCCGTCATGGCGAGGTGATCCGCAAGGTTCCTGAAGATCGCATGGTTGACGAATTAAAAATTGAAATTGACAAGTTGGCCGCGGATTACTTTGCGAAAAAGAAAGCGGAGCAGGAAGAAGTTAACATCTAATTCATTACACAATATGATTCAATTAAAAGAAGCTGCCGCACAGTCCGGAATCCCCGTCTGCGCGACAGCTTCTTTTTACGCTTTATATGGACCTCTAAGCTTCCAAAGCTGATTCAGCATCACAGCAAACTCAAAAATGGTGAGAATGGTCAGCAGCACGAACCCTTGCATCAGGTACGGATTAAGTGCTCGCTGAATTGGTGGGCTCGTCAGCATACTATAGTTCAATTTAACGTAGTACGCGGCGAACGCAATGAATAAAAGAAACAAGATAAAATACAGAAGAGCACGAGAACGCGTCTGGCCGGTTTCCGCGCGGTACTGGTTCTCCCAACCGTCTTGTTTGCTGATCCTGAACTTAGCTGCCCATACATTAATATGAATACTGATCGTTATCCACAGATAGATTTCCGGACTGATGAGTAGAGTAGCCAAAATAACATCCAGAAAGCGGCTATTCGGCGTTTTAAGAGTCAGCACCAAATTGAGCAGCGATGCGGCGATGATCGGCGTAATCCAGATCCAGTTCCAGTAAAATTGGTCTGTGAGTAATGACAAACCAACCAAGATCACAAACATCAGTCGAATGAGCAGATTTAAAAATAGTCCGGACTCCTGAATCCACAATCTTCTGGAGTATTTGGTTTTAAGACCATCCTGAAGCATATAATCCGTTGTACCGGATACCCATTTGTTCCGTTGGCTGGAATAGGTATGCAGCGTCTTCATACTGTCCACATAACACCGTGCGCTTTCACTGATTAAGCACACCCAGCCACACGCCCGCACATACTGAGTCAGCAATAAGTCTTCTGTATCCGACTTATCGTCATAGAGACCATTCAATTTATAGCGTTCGCGGACTTCTTTCGCAGCTTCCGGGCGAAAAATGCTGCATTGGCCGCCCGCGATTTCAGCAAAGTGGTTGCAGTATTTTTGTTTCATCGTCCATTGAGCGAACTCACGATTTTGTTGCGCGACCCACCATCGATTCAACGCATTGCCATATTTTCCTTTCCGAATTAGTCGTTCTCGATTTGGATCGTTTCTTAATGCTCGTCGTGCGCTTTCCGGCATCAAACACGTATAATTTGCAGAAACAGCCCCGATTTTATGATTATGACTGAGTTCTTTCCACAATGTTCGAATACATTCTTTATCAAGATAAACATCGGCGTCTACACCGACAAACGCCACAACGCTGTTTACATAAGCCTTCTGCTGATCCCCGATTTCTTTATGATCCGGGTCATTCGGGTTCCCCCAGAACAATTGATAAAGCTGATTTAGCGCACCTACCTTTCTCTGTCTATTATTAATCGTATGAAGAAGGAAAAGTGACAACTGATAGAACTCGTTACAAACAGCTATTGATTTTTCTGTATTATCGGTGCAATGATCGAGCGCAATATAGACATCAAGTTCCAACCCTTTAGGAAGTGACTGCTCGGACAAGCTCTTTAGAACATCTGCAATGGAGTCCTCCTCATTATGCGCGGGGATCATAACCACGATTCGTGAGGCGAAAAGTCCGGTCGAGAAAATACGATTGTTCACCGCGTCGTCATAGGTAATAACATGCGTAGTCGTCATATTTCAAATCCCTTCCATTTCACATGTACAAGCATTTGAATCATTACTATGACCAAACGAATGAATTTATGACGTATGACCCGGTAAAAATGTGTTATTGACTTAACGCGGCATAAGTATCAGAACGGAATTACACGAGAAACCGGGCAAAAAGCACGGTCCTTACTCCACAGGATGCGGTGACTTACTATAAATGCGGTTTTGAATCATCAACCTTGGCTTGAACAGACATTTCTAGTTCAAACTGGTAGGAAAGTATAAGAAAACATTTAAAGGAAACGAGTGTAAGCGCAGCCAAGTCTTCTAATGATCCTTAATTAAGTAACGAGTAAAATAAGCGGAGATTTTCCGGCTATTTGCATCATGGTGCTTGTTTTACAGGTAAATAAGGGTAATTTTTCCGCTTATGCACGGAAAAATCCTCTATTTTCACGTTTTTCGATGCGATAAGCGGAATTTCTCCGTCTATTTAAGCTATTTTTTCATTCATTTTCTAAATAAGCGGAATTTTTCCGTTTATTTCTTAGACTGGGCGGCTTACCTAATCGTCCATCCGAATTTTATGACCTTATCGTCGTACCGGCAAGGCAAAACGATAAACGTTCTTTTCTTGCAAAAAAAGACCGGAGAATATCCGGTCTTGAACTGATTCTTCATCTATTTTCCGCAATGATTAAGCGTCTACCCATTCGGTGACCTCGGCTACAGATTTGCGTTCAGGAACTTTCGGTGTGGTTCCTTCCGCTTGATAGCCAACATAAATGAAGCCTAGCACTCTGCCCTTATCACTAACGCCAAATTGTTTTTTTGCTTCTTCAGTATACGCGGCACCGCCCGTACGCCACATTGTGCCCAGCCCGAGTGCGTGAGCGGCAAGCATCAAGTTTTGAGTCGCGCAAGCGGTAGCTTCAATATCTTCAACTTCAATAGCGCGTGGATTGTCACTTGGTTCCATGGTCACAACAATGATGACTGGCGCGCGTTTGGCACTTGCCAGCCCTTTGTCATAAGCAGCATCAAGATTTTCTTGGCTCTCACCTTCAAGACCTTTCTGGTTGATCTTTCCGTATACTTCACCAAGCTTGTTCCGGCCTTCACCTGTTAGCACGATAAAATGCCATGGTTCCGTATTCATATGATTTGGCGCGCGTCTTGCCGCGTCTAAAATTTGTTCAATCAGTTCTTTAGAAGGTTTTTGATCCGATACTTTACGCACCGATCGCCTTGTTTTTATCGCTTCAATCGTATCCATAGCACTCATTCCTTTTTATAAAGTTCGAATAATCACACGTTAAGTGTAACATGCATCACATACATCATTCTACAAATATGCTTATGCAAATAAAAGAACCCTTATTTTCGTAAGGGTTCTTTTATTTGTTACCAAAATAGTGGTGAAAGCAACTGAATCAGCACGGCTAAACAGCCAATGCCGATCGCCCATCCCCCAAGAGTTCGCGCGCCTTCCCTGAGCGCAATATAGCCGATAATGATACCGGCAATGCCCAGGACAATCGGCAAAAAGAACAAAGCAATCACGGAGAAAACAAGCGCGAGCCAGCCAACACCTTTTCCGCCTTCAAGAACACGGCGATGATCAGAATAGTCATCGTCCGCTCGAGATCCTCCCGCTTCCGGATCATATTGATCGGCAGCTAATTCTCTCGCATACTCCTCATTATGATAGGCGCTCTGCTTATCGTACAATGAGTCTTCATTGTGAAAATGATCCTTATCAGCCACAATGACCCCTCGCTTTCATTTTAGGATCAGCTATAGTGTGACTCAGAATGATCATTTTCACAGATGTACATTATGGAAATAATGATTATGGCGATACAAACGGAAGAAAAAAGCTGACAGTCGTGCCCTTTCCATTAACACTGCTGATACAAAAAGTACCCTGATGGTCGGCAATAATTTTCTTGCACAAGGATAAGCCAATACCTGTTCCCTTTGCCTTTGTTGTAAATAAAGGTTTGCCCAAATTGTTCAGCACATCAGTTTCCATACCCGGTCCGTTGTCAATTAATGAAAAGCGATAGCCATTATCCTCAACACTGCCGCGAAACATGATCTTTTTTTCACCGGTATGCTCGTCAAAAGCCTCCAATGCATTACGCAGTAAGTTAATCATGACTTGCTTAATTTTATCAAGATCAATTTTGCATACGCTCTCAGAATAAGCGATATCATAATCAAGCCTAACCTTATTAACAACGCATTCCGCCGACAATAATGAAATAAGCGATTTGCATACCTCATCAGGATTCATACGTTGACACTTGCTTTTTCTTAACGACAATGTCAAGAAATTCTCTAAAATCGTATACATCCGATCAATTTCCGATAAGATTACCGGTTGGTATTTGTCATATTCTTTTGTATAGCCGCATAACTGAATAAATCCTTTAATGACAGTTAACGGATTTCGTAATTCATGGACGATTTCGCCCGCAAGATGAGTAAACATTTGGGTCCGGTATCCAACCAAAATAATTTTCCCATCCTTCGAAATGCCATTATATAAAGTGCCAAGATCTCGATCACTTAATTTATCACAAAGCAAGGCGGAGACGATATCATCACTTTTCATGATCGCGTCCAAATAATCTTTCGCCTCACATGCGATATAGTCTGGAAAAAAATGAAGAAAATACGGCCCATATCGTTCTACTAATGCTTGTCCCTTTTTATTGCACTCTAAAATATAGCCGTCAGAATTTATGCAAAAACGTATTTCCACAGATAATTGTTCTTCAAATTGATCTTTTTCTGAAACAGAAAGAAAGGACTCTCGGTAAATAATGATGATCACTCCTCTGTATTAGTAACAACCCTCACCATTCCCCAAAAAATAAAACATACCTATCTGTGCCGATTTCCCATTTTATTTGCGCAGAAGCTTTAGGTACTTTATTCTCTTTTTATGTCGCTCTTATTTTCCTTAATTATACTTTAATCATCGACCCTATGGCACTTTTTAATGGCAATTATTGTTAGACAAGTTCCGACATTTTTCAGAAAAATCAACTTTTCAAAAGATGACATCATTTTATTTGCGCAGTCATAGTCTATTCAATGAATGCATTCTAAATGGATTGGGGTGACGCTTTTGAATCCAATTATTGAGCAGCTAGTGATTCAGAAAATGAATCAAATAACACCTGCAGAGCTCTATCAATATGCGCGACAATACTCTATTCCGGTTACAAAACAACAAGCAGAAAATGTTGCTATACGCGTGCAGAACAAAAATATAAACGTGTTTCAGCCTGCGGGACAAAAGCAGCTTCGACTCATTCTTGATGAGGAAATTGGCCCTGAACTTGCTGAAAGCTTGCAAAAACAGTTTGAGCAACTAGCCAAGGGATTTTGAGTAAAATGAAAACCGGAGTCCTGTATAGGAACTCCGGTTTTCATCACTCCAAAGATCTTAGCCTTATCCGGCTTCAATATCTTGAATCAGCTTTTCATTATATTTTTGCTCTTTAAACATGTCGATTTCGTACTTATACGGCGGCCTCTTACTTTTCTTGTCCGCACCGACATATGGTGTTTCCAAAATTTTCGGAAGAGCTTCAAGCTGCGGATGATGCACAATATAATTTAACGCGTTGAAACCGATTGTACCAAGCCCGATATTCTCATGGCGGTCTTTGCGCGCGCCTTGCGCATTTTTACTGTCATTCACATGAACCACTTTAATACGTTCGACACCGACAATATGATCAAATTCATTAAGCACGCCATCAAAGTCTTCGGCCACCGAATAACCTGCATCATTTGTATGGCACGTATCGAAGCAGATCGACAGTTTTTCATTCAAATTCACACCATAGATGATTCGCGCGAGGTGCTCAAATTGAAAGCCGCATTCACTGCCTTTTCCGGCCATCGTCTCAAGCGCAATCTGAACCTTATCCCTTTCTTCAAGCACCTCATTCAGTCCTTCAATAATTTTGTTTATACCTGCGTCAACACCAGCGCCTACATGTGCGCCCGGATGAAGAACGATTTGTTTTGCGCCAATGGCTTCCGCTCGGTCAATTTCTTTACGAAGGAATGAGACACCTAATGCAAAAGTCTCTGGTTTTACCGTATTGGCTATATTAATAATATATGGAGCATGAACGACTATTTCCTCAACACCGTTCTCCTCCATATGTTTATGGCCGGCCTCAATATTTAACTTTTCAATCGGTTTTCTAACAGTATTTTGCGGCGCACCTGTATAAATCATCATTACATTTTCTCCGAATGACACTGCCTCTTCACTGGCGCCAAGAAGCATCTTGGTACCGGACATATGGACATGAGACCCGATTCTAAGCATGGACAACCCCTCCTCTACCCTTGCTATTTTACCATAGACACCGTGCAAGCGCCTTATCAGTGATTGTCACGAATTAGGCACGATAGCATACACTGACTATCAGCAAGTACCCCGTATCCCTTTAGAATATCCTTAAGAAAGGAATGATGAAACATGCCACCGTTTGAGCATGGGCCAGAGCAGCCATTTTTCCGGAATCCGCCTCAGTCCCATACGCCGCCCATGACTCCAACACGCGGCTTTCCGCCCATTTTTCCTGAAAGGGCTCCTCAAGTTCCTCCAATTTCCGACCCACAGGCTCAATCAAGAGGCGGAATTGGCGGACTTATTTCATCATTTCTTTCACCTGGTTCGACTGGCGCAGCAGGAAACTTGGACTTTGTAGGAATGATTATGAATGCGCAGAAAGCGATTCAAGCGGCTCAATCCGTGCTTCCTATGATTCAACAGTTTGGGCCATTGGTTAAGAACGCTCCGGCCATTCTCGGTGCATTGAAAGGACTTCAGGGCAATTCATCAACAGAGAAAAACGAACAAACCGAACCTGATGAAAAAGGTGATATACCAACGAAAACCGAGGAAAAAGATGATCTGCCGAAGAAAACCGAGAAAAAAAAAGCTGAGTCAGTCAAAGATACCAACCATTCAGCTACAGCTTCAAAAACAGTGAAAGGCACCACAAAACAGCACAAAGCACATGTCGCCGCATCGCTGATGAATAGCGAGGATTTGCCGACACATCCCTCCGTTCCACGAATGTATATCTAGTGACTGCTGATTCATTGTGTTCCCTCTCTGCCTCATTTATAATGATTGATGGAACTAATTTATGCAGGAACTGCAGAACGGGGAGATTTACATGAACGTAATTAAAGTCTCACCGCGAGGCTATTGCTACGGTGTTGTCGACGCACTGGTCATCGCCAGACAAGCAGCCATGAATCCGGACCTGCCAAGGCCGATTTATATATTAGGAATGATCGTCCATAATCTTCATGTCACAGAGGCTTTGAAAGATGACGGTATCATTACGCTTGATGTTCGCGGAAAAAAAAGAATTGACCTTCTTGATGACATTGATCAAGGAACGGTTATCTTTACTGCACATGGTGTCTCGCCTGAAGTGCGGCGTATCGCCAAAGAAAAAGGGTTGACTGCGATCGACGCGACTTGTCCCGATGTTACAAAAACCCACAATCTGATTCAGGAAAAGAAAAAGGAAGGCTATCACGTCATTTATATTGGCAAGAAAGGGCATCCGGAACCAGAAGGCGCGATCGGTGTTGCTCCTGAAATTGTCCATCTTGTCGAGACCATCGCGGATGTTGATCAGCTCCAATTGGAAACGGACAAGATTCTAATTACCAATCAAACGACCATGAGCCAGTGGGACGTCATGGATATTATGAATTATATTAAATCCAAATATCCGCAAGCGGAGAATTTCAATGAGATTTGCCGAGCGACTCAGACACGTCAAGAAGCAGTTGCCTCTCAAGCCAAGGATGCCGATTTACTTATCGTTGTCGGCGATCCGCGCAGCAATAATTCAAACCGGCTCGCACAGGTATCCAAGGAGATCGCGCATACACGCTCTTATCGTATCGCAGATCTCTCGGAGCTTAAGCTTGAGTGGCTCGACGGTGTGCAGAAGGTGGCCGTGACAGCAGGCGCCTCGACACCCACACAGCTCACCAAGGAAGTCATCTTATTTCTCGATCAATATGATCCGCAAAATCCCGAAACTTGGTCAACAGACAGTCAAGCGGCGAAGAACAAAAACATCCTGCCAAAAGTGAAAGTAAAAATGAGGAAAAGTTAAGTAAACGTATCTGCTTTTTTTGCAATCCATGCGCTCATACGGATCTCCCTTTTCATAGAGGGCAGGCCATATGAGCGTATTGATTTGCGCATGTCCACTCATTTAATTTGCAGACAATTCATTCAGTACCTGTTTCAAAAATTTCAATTCAATCTGACCGGGAGCAGAGGCTTGATCTACACTGCCGAAGGTAACCGCCGATCCTGTAATTGCACCGCTGATTCTTGACAATTTGCCTAAAGTCCCCATGGACATCGTGACAATTGGCACCGTCATTGTTTCACTCGCTTTTAAGGTTGCATTCATTAAAATCAGCACATCCGCCGGTGAGCAGGGCATTACCGCAATTTTTGCGATATCCGCGTGTTCGGCCTCCATCTTTTTCAAGGTCGAAATGATCACAGATTCGGACGGGGTACATGAAAAATGGTGCGCGCTGAAGACGACCTTACTTCCCATTTCGTGTAACCGTTTTACCAAACGCATTCGGGTCTTAGCCGGACGAGACAGTTCCAAATCGAATGCGTCTGCAAGTTTCTGCTTCGCCAATGTAGCGTACAGTTGGAAATAGTCCTCTTCTCCGATAGATTGTTTTCCTCCTTCATCTACGCTTCTAAATGTGGCGAGCAGAGGAATTTGACCCAACACGGTATGAAGCTGATCTGCAGTAGCCAAAATAGTGGTCAAAGAACTGTTTTTCATATAATCAATACGCCACTCAATAAAATCAACCGGACCTTTAAGAATCTCTTCAGCCGAGTTCACTGCTTCTTCAGGCGTACCGGCAGTGATCGGAACACAGATTTTCTGCCGACCGGACCCGATCATTAAATTTCTTAATAAGACAGCACTCATCGTTTTCCTTCTTTTCTGTTTTTTATCGAGAGCGTAGCACGCAATCTGAACTCTGTCAATTCACGGAAGCGATTGACATCGAATGACAATTGTCTTTTTTCAAATTTATCTTGACATTCATCATACAAATTGTTATTGTATTTCACACCAACTGGTTTAGGAGTTTTTAAAATGATGATAAAACAAAAAAGTTGTTTCCAAAACAATCGATATTATTACTTTGGCTGGTTTAGTTAGTGTTTGTATCTCGCGAGTCACGCAGATGCAAACACATTCCGTTTGCATCCGTGCTGGCCAAAGTTGTTTTTCATGCATTTTAAACAACAAGCCGCATTGATGTTGTCCGATCCAAGGTCAATAAACTGTGCGGCTTTTCCCTATTTCCGGCGAATGATCCGGAAGAGAGTCCCGCGGTTTAATGATAGCCGCGGGACTTTTTTCAGTTCATAAGGTTATTAAAAAGAGAAACAGGAAGGAGTGAAGGAAGTATGAAAATCGATTCCATCGATCAATTATGTGTCAATGCCGTGCGCATGCTGAGCTGTGAATGTATCGAGCTGGCGGGTTCGGGACACCCGGGGCTTGCGCTCGGGGCTGCCCCGATGGCTTATGTTTTGTGGCGCAATCATCTGTGCCATAATCCGGAGGATCCAAAATGGTTTAACCGCGACCGATTTGTTCTGTCGGCAGGTCACGGATCAGCCATGTTTTATAGTCTGCTTCACTTGTCAGGATTCAATTTGACGATCAATGATTTAAAACACTTTCGCCAGTTGAACAGCAAAACCCCGGGACATCCCGAATACGGAACGACGTGCGGTGTAGACGCGACAACCGGGCCGCTTGGACAGGGATTGGGAATGGCCGTCGGTATGGCTATGGAGGAAGCTCACCTTTCTTCTATGTATCACACTGACCAAGCGGAAATGATTAACCATCGCACGTTCGTATTGTGCGGCGACGGCGATCTAATGGAAGGCGTGTCTCATGAAGCAGCCAGCCTGGCCGGGCACCTGAAGCTTGGCAAATTGACCGTCCTGTACGATTCAAATGAGATCTCACTCGATGGTGCAACAGGGCGTTCTTATTCTGATAATGTCCGTGGACGCTTCGAAAGCTATGGTTGGCACTATGAATGCGTAGAAGACGGTAATGATTTAAACGAAATTGATGCGGCGATTTGCAGGGCAAAAGAGCAGAACTCATGTCCGACCTTGATTGAAGTTCGTACCGTGATCGGGTTCGGCGCACCTGGTCAAGGAACAAACAGTGTTCACGGTACACCGCTTGGTGATTCCGGAATTGCAAATCTGCGCACCAGACTCAATTGGCATTTTCCTGAATTCACGATTCCCAAAGAAGTCTATCAACGTTTTGCGGACTGCGTGGCGAAGCGCGGCAAGCAGGCTGAAGCTGAATGGATCCGCCGTATGAATCAATGGTCAATCGATTTTCCTAAACAAGCGAAGCAATTAAAACAATCACTCAGCAACAAGCCGTCAAGCGCATGGAAGGAATTTCTTCCGCAATACGCCGTTGGGACAGAGGCGTCCGGCCGTGAAATCAGTCACCACATGATCCAAATTTTAGCAAAAAAAATCCCTTACCTATGGGGCGGCTCAGCAGATTTAGCCAGTTCGAATAAAACGGATATTGAAAACAGCGATTTATTCAGTGCAGCAAATCGTGACGGCAGAAACATCGCTTTCGGTGTTCGTGAATTCGCTGAAGGGACTATATTAAACGGTATGATGCTTCACGGAGGCAGTAGGGTATTCGGAGGAACATTTCTTGTTTTTTCTGATTACATGCGAAGCGCAATCCGTCTATCTGCTATGCAAAAGCTTCCAGTCATCTATATCTTCACGCACGACTCAATTGCCGTTGGCGAAGACGGACCGACTCACGAGCCGGTCGAACACCTGATGAGTTTGCGGACGATGCCTGGAATTTCACTCATTCGCCCGGCAGACGCGAACGAGACAGTTGCAGCTTGGGAAGCGGCTATAGATACATTAGATCGGCCCACCATCCTAGCACTCTCTCGACAGCAACTGCCGGTTTTGCGACACTCGGCGGAACGCGCGCGTGAAGGGGTTCGACGCGGTGGATATGTTCTTTCACCGCAAACAGGTGCCAGTCCCGAAGCGATATTCATCGCGACCGGCTCGGAAGTCCGACTTGCTGTTGCTGCTCAGCAGATTTTGAGACAGACCGGACATGACGTTTCCGTGGTCTCCTTGCCTTGCTTCGATCGTTTCGAACACCAAAGCGATGCCTATCGTGAATCGGTGCTCCCATCCTGTGTCCGACGCCGACTGTCAATTGAAATGGGAGCAACACTCGGTTGGGAACGCTATGTAGGAACGGAGGGCATCCGGATTGGCATGGACACATTCGGATCCAGCGGGCCAGCAACCGAACTCCTGCAAGCTTACGGATTCACCGAAAATCATATTGTCGACCAGTATTTGCAACTCATTGATTCTGTATCACCATCCGTCTGAACAGGAACAATTAATGACGAAGATACCCAAAAACCATTTTAAAGTGAGGTAAATTATATGATTATCACATTTAAACAATCAGTCACACCGGAAATGCAAAAGGCGTTTCAATCAAAATTCAGGGAAATGCATAAGCAGGTAGTTATGTCCGGTTTGCGAATGGCGGTTGTCGGCCTTGATCACTGCCAGCTTTCAGATCAAGAATCCGAGGTCATTGAGCAAATCGTTTCGGAAACGCCGTCTTATGTTCAAGCAAGCCGCAGTTTTCATCCGGATAACAGCACTGTTCAGCTGCCTCACTCAAAAATCAGTGCCGACACCTTTACAATCATGGCCGGTCCATGTTCCGTTGAATCTGAGGATCATATTCGGCATATGGCTGAAATTGCCCGCCTTGGCGGTGCATCCGTTCTGCGCGGCGGCGCATTTAAGCCACGGACTTCACCCTACACCTTCCAAGGCCTGGGTGAAAAAGGACTGCGCTACCTGCGCAAAGCTGCGGATGAAAATGGAATGGATGTCATTACCGAGGTAATGGATGAGACCCATGTGGCACTGGTTGCGGAATACACAGATGTGATACAAATCGGCGCACGAAATATGCAAAACTTTTCTTTATTAAAAGCTGTAGGAAAGACCTCTGTTCCGGTTGCGTTGAAGCGCGGTATGGCTGCTTCCATCGATGACCTTCTGAATGCGTCCGAGTATATCGCCAGTGGCGGTAATACCGATATTATTTTAATTGAACGCGGAATCCGGACATTCGATCACAAATACACCAGAAATACGTTTGATGTGGCAGCGGTTCCGGTCCTGCAGAAACTGACGCACTATCCAGTTATCGTTGACCCAAGTCATGCGGTCGGCTTTAGAGATTTGGTTGCTCCCGCCGCATATGCTGGTACTGCCGCTGGTGCCAGTGGTATGATCGTTGAAATTCATGATCATCCGGAAAAAGCAGTGTCCGATGGTCCGCAAGCGCTCAAACCTAATGATTACCTGACCATGACAAAGCGCGCTGCCGCCCTTCGGAAATGCATGGAATCATGGGAGAACTGACTGTGAAAATGTCTGTAGCGTTACCGCATAAAAAGTACCCACTATTTATTGAACGCGGGATTCTCGAACAGCTGGGTTCGCTGCTTACTGGGATCTGGTCGCCACGGAAAATAGCCATTATCAGCGACAGCCATGTCGCGCCGCTGTATCAAGAGCGCATCATCCGGCAATTGCAAACAGCGGGATTCCACGCCGTCGCTTTTCAAGTACCCGCCGGTGAGTCGGCCAAAAGCTGGGAAAACGCGATCCGGCTATACCGATTGCTGACAAAAAACCAGTTCACGCGATCAGACGGTGTACTTGCGCTCGGAGGGGGTGTTGTCGGCGATCTCGCCGGTTTCGTTGCCTCAACCTATATGCGCGGTATTGCTTACATTCAAATACCCACTTCGCTTTTGGCACAGGTTGACAGCAGCGTCGGCGGAAAAACGGCAATTAACTTAGACACAGCTAAGAACATTATTGGCACCTTTCACCAACCCGATGCGGTTTTTATTGATCCTGATACGCTGAAAACCCTGCCTCAGCGTTTTATTTGCGAAGGCTATGCCGAGATTGTCAAAATGTCTGCATTAGAAGGCGGAGAATTCTGGCAGATGACCGGTGACGTGCACCATCCGGATGAAATTGTCACTCAGGTGGAGCCGCTTATTCGTCAAAGTATCACCTATAAATCAAGGATTGTCTGTCGGGACGAAAAAGAAACAGGTCTGAGACAGATTCTGAACTTCGGACACACAATCGGCCACGCGATTGAACTTCTTTCCGATGGCGCACTCGCTCACGGTGAAGCGATCAGCATTGGGATGGCTCAAATAGCACAGTTATTCGAAGATTACGGTCTGACGAAAAACGGTACTTCGGATGGCCTGATTCAGCGTCTTCAGCAAGCGGAGCTCCCGTTGAATTCTTCGTTGATTGGAAGCGCAGAATTTTACCGGAAAATCATTAATGACAAAAAAAATCATGGCGGCAAACTGACACTTGTCTATCTGAAAGCACCGGGTCAACCCGCCATGCGCTCGATCCCGATCAGCAAAGCTGAATTGTTTTTCACAGGAAAAAATTCACTTGAAAACGAATAAACAGAATCGGCTCAATACAGCTGCTCATTGTCGGCGCAGTCTTCAATCCGGCACCATCATGCAACAAGCCCTCTCATTTATATTGAGAGGGCTTGTTGCTGTGGCTTCCGTCCATTTTCTAATTAAACGATAAACCGAAACGGATTAGTTACCGACTCTGAAATCAGCACTTCTGTATCAGAATGTTCTTCTTTAATAACCCGGGTTAAATACTGCTTCACGCCTTCTTTCATCACGCGCTCAATATAATGGCCCGCGTCAATAACATTAAGTCCGCAAAGCAACGCATCATGAGCCGTATGATAGTAAATGTCGCCACTGATTAACACATCTGCCCCTCTGTATTTTGCAAAGGGAATCAAACTGTTTCCATCGCCGCCTGAGACCGCCACAGTGCGAATGCGTGCATCTGTCGGCCCAACAGCGCGAAGACCGTCTATACCTAGTTTTTCTTTTACAAGGCGGCAATAACGTTCAAAAGGCATGGCCTCCGGAAGCTTTCCCATTCTGCCAAGTCCGTACGCTTTTCCCTTATTTTGAATGGGGATTGCCTGATAAACGGGTTCCTCATATGGGTGTGCATGAATCATTTTTGCCACCACCGTGCGAAGCAAGTGCTCTGGAACCGTCGCTTCAATCCGCTGTTCATCTGTCTTTTCCATCTTTCCCACTGAGCCAAGATACGGATTGGCACCTGATTGTGGAAGAAAGCGGCCCGATCCTGGAACAGAAAAACTGCAATGGCTGTAATTGCCGGTGGAACCTGCCCCTGCATCTCCGATCACCTGACGAAGAGTTTCCGCGTGGCTTTGAGGTACATAAACAACAAGTTGATACAGCGGTTCATGATAGGTCGGCTGTAAAATTTGTGTATGCTTCAACCCGAGCTGTGCTGCAAGCATGTCATTGACCCCGCCTTCAGCAATATCAAGATTTGTATGGGCTGCATAGACGGCAATGTCATTTTTTACGCATGTTGTAACAATTTTCCCCTGCCCTTCATCAGAGCGGACATTTTTAAGCGGGTGGAAGATGAGCGGGTGGTGGGCAATGATTAAATCAGCCTGCTTATCAGCCGCTTCTTCGGCAACATTTTCGAGTACATCCAAAGTCACCATCACGCGTTTCACTTTTTTATGCAGAGTCCCCACTAGAAGACCGATCTTGTCCTTCTCATAGGCTAACTTTTTCGGCGCCCATTCTTCAAATCGTTGAATTAATCGTTCGCCGGAAATCCAGTTTTCCAATGTATTCGCTTCCCTTCTTGACGCACTCAGTGGTTAGTGAAACATGAACGAATCAAATGCAATTCTTTCTGACTCTCTTTTATTTTTGCCAGCACCTCATCCGAATGCTCTGTATTCTGAAGTGCGTGCAGAATACCGATGAGTCTGCGTTCTCTGCTTTGCCATTTTTTGATAAATATCGGATTTCTCTCGGATGAGAGCATCGGCCCCATCAATAGTTCCTGCTCGGATAACGGTTGTGTTCTGCTGCCTTGACGCGCGTGAATGACTTCATAGACATGATGGCCTTCATTGACAATGGCTTCATCAGAAATAATCCAGCCGTTTTGATCAAGCCATCGCCGGACACGCGCTTCTCGAATATTCGGCTGTAAAATCAATACCGTATCAGGTCCAATTTTTTCTTTTCCACGTTCCAAAATATCCGCAATCAACTCACCGCCCATTCCTGCAATCGCAATAGCGTTCACTTCGTGGGGTTCACGGATAACGTCAAGTCCGTCACCCATCCGGACATCAATCTTGTCCTGCAGTCCAAGCGACGCGACAGTGACCACAGACTGATGATAGGGACCCCGTCTGACTTCACCCGCGATCGCAAAGTCTATGCGGCCTTCTTGGATCGCTCGGCTAGGCAGATGCGCGTGATCCGATCCGATGTCGGCCAAATATGCCGATTTTGGAATAAATTGAAGAACAGCATTCAATCTTGGAGATAAATGTATCGTTTCCATAGTCACAATCCTTATCATTCGTATCAACTGCTATCGTAACACAAACACTGCAAAACCCCAATTTAAGAAAAATGTTATGGGTGTAATTTGATAACGTTTTCAAAATATATTAAAATAGAGGAAGAGTTGCAGAAACAAAATCTGTTTTGACTGTTTTCACTTCCGGGCGAGTTGCATCTGGTCATCAAACTCTTTAAAATGAAAGTCAAAGGTAATCAACTAAATGAGCAGCAGCTATCGAAGAACAAAAAAAAATTGCCCCCCCTTATGGGAGCAACCGTGTTTCGCTCAGTCAAGAAAGTCTTTTAGTTGTTTGCTTCTGCTTGGATGGCGAAGCTTACGTAGAGCCTTGGCTTCAATCTGCCTAATTCGCTCCCTTGTCACACCAAAGACCTTGCCGACCTCTTCCAATGTTCGTGTCCGTCCGTCATCAAGGCCGAAACGCAAACGTAATACATTTTCTTCGCGGTCCGTCAGTGTATCAAGAACATCTTCCAACTGTTCCTTTAACAATTCATAAGCTGCGGCCTCCGATGGCGCTTTGGCATCCTGGTCTTCAATGAAATCGCCAAGATGTGAGTCGTCTTCTTCACCAATCGGTGTCTCGAGTGAAACAGGCTCCTGCGCGATCTTCAAAATCTCGCGTACTTTTTCCGGTGATAATTCCATTTCTTTGCCGATTTCTTCGGGTGTCGGTTCGCGTCCAAGATCCTGAAGCTGTTGTCTCTGAACACGAATAAGCTTGTTGATGGTTTCAACCATGTGTACAGGAATACGAATGGTGCGCGCCTGGTCGGCAATGGCGCGAGTGATTGCCTGACGAATCCACCATGTGGCATAGGTGCTGAATTTAAAGCCCTTCGTATAGTCGAATTTCTCAACGGCTTTCATTAAACCCATGTTGCCTTCCTGAATGAGGTCGAGAAACAACATGCCGCGACCAACATAACGCTTCGCGATACTGACCACAAGGCGGAGATTGGCTTCGGCAAGTCTGCGTTTTGCGCTCTCGTCGCCATCATTGATTCGTTTTGCGAGTGTGATCTCTTCATCGGCAGACAGCAGATCCACCCGACCGATTTCCTTTAGATACATTCTGACGGGATCGTTAATTTTGACGCCCGGCGGAACACTGAGATCATTCAGATCGAATTCCTCTTCTTTATGCTTAACATCGGAAGCCGGCGCTTCGGATTCATCTGAAACATCAATGCCTTGATCGGCAAGCGTCTCATAAAATTCATCCATCTGTTCCGGTTCCTGATCAAATGGAGCAAGCCGGGTTGATATTTCTTGGTAGGTAAGAGAACCCCGTTTCTTGCCAAGTTCCAACAGATGTTCTTTTTCCTGATCCACCGTTAGTTCTTGATCCGTCTTGCTGACTTTTCCAGCCATTTGACCCCCTCCTTCCAAATACTGATCATGCTTAACTTAAAAATGTCCTAACTGTTTTTTTACACTGATAATCTCGGATAGCAGCTGAGCCGCCAATTCATAATCCCCGCTTTGCTCAGCTTTCTTTCTCTGCTCTTCCTTATCCGCAATCAGCGATGATTTAGAATGCCTGATGACTTGTTTCACACAATCTTCAATTTCCCCATCATCCGCCTGATCACTCATAGGCATCAATGATAATTCCGTCACCTTGCGCTGCAGTGCCGGATCTTCGAGTTTCTGAAGAAATAGTCCCTCATCCGGCGGATTACCTTGAGCATAGTATGCGTAAAGATATGCGGCCAAGGCTTGATGGACATCAATCGTAAATGAGCCGCCTAATGTGTCCCGGACCTGATCAGAAATTTCCCTGCTTCTCATCATTCGTGCGAGCAGTCTTCGCTCTGCCATCTCATATGCAGGTGGAATCCGATTACTCCGGGCAAGCGGTGCGACGCGGGCTCTTCGCTTATCGCGTCTTACTGCCGTGACACTCATCTGGTGCAGTTGTTTCTTCAAGGAATCAAGGGAAATTGAAAATTCCTCCGAAAGCAATCTAAGATAGTGATCTCGTTCGACCGCTCGATGCTGTGATGTCAGTTCCCTCAATACATCTTCAATATAGAGGAGTCGATCTCCTTCATCACTTAGATTCCTTTTTCTTCGAAGATAATTCATTTTAAAAGTCATCAATGTTTGGCTTGCCCCTATTACATCACTTTTAAATCGTTCGCCGCCAAATTTACGAATGTAGTCATCGGGGTCAAGACCTTCCGGCATGTTTGCTATTTTTATGACTTTCCCATTTCCCTGCAACAGTTCTGCTGCTCGAAAACTTGCTTCTATCCCTGCTGTATCTGAGTCATAGCAGATAATAATTGTGTCGGCCATCCGCGTCAATGCCGCCGCCTGAGCTTCCGTCAACGAGGTTCCCATTGATGCGACACTGCAGGTTACCCCGACCTGATGAGCTCGAACAACATCCACATAACCCTCAAGAAGGACTACCTGGCTGCTTTTCCTAATCGCCTGTCTCGCCAAATGAAAGCCATACAGGATACTGCCTTTATGAAATACATCTGACTCAGGTGAGTTCAAATATTTGGGCTTATCTTCTCCAAGCGTCCGTCCGCCAAAAGCAACCGTTTTTCCGCTCATATTAAAAATCGGAAAAATGATCCGATTTCTAAACCTGTCAAAATATTTGTTATCAAACCCGCGTTTCTTAATCAGTCCCGCATGCTCCATGAATTCAAGACTAACGCCTCTTTTCTGAAGCAGATGAGTCACCGCCTCCCAGCTGTCGAGCGCGTAACCGATTCGGAATCGCTCAATCACTTCTGAATTAAATCCACGCCCCTCAAGATAACGCATACCAGACGAACCATATTTTGCGGTTGTCAATAAATAATGATAAAATTTCGTTAAAAGTTCCAATCCCTCAGTAATTTGTTTCCTCTTTTGATCGTTCGGATCACGATATGCGTTATTCTTTGTAACAGAAGGTCCTAAATCTATATTCGCGCGATCAGCAAGAGATTGGGCTGCCTCGGTGAAGGACATGCCCTCAATTTCCATCATAAACGTAAATAAATTGCCGCCGGCTCCGCATCCAAAGCAATGATAGAGCTGTTTATCAGGCGAGACGGAAAATGAAGGTGTCCGTTCCGAGTGAAACGGGCAAAGACCAATATAATTTTTTCCTTGCTTCTTTAACTGCACATAACTGCCGATAACATCAACAATATCCAGTGATTTCCTAATTTCTTCAATAACCTGTTCCTGAAGTTGCAAATGGCCATGCACCACCAGTATTATTACTTATTTATATCCCAATGATCGAGTTGGCATAACAGTTTTATTAAGGCTTCTGAAAAATATTTACGATTTTGGCTTGTAAACGGCTTTGGCCCTCTAACTCGTTCTCCGGCATTGAGTGCGTGATACGATTGATATCGCCGGTCAAGCAACGCTTCCACATTCTTTTCATTAATCAATTGGCCTCGTATTGAGAGTACAAAAACATTCCGTTTGGTGAGCAAGCCTGCAAGCCCAATATCCTGTGTAACAACAACGTCATTAGGAGAGACGTGATTGACGATGTAAAGATCGGCCGCCTCTTTTTCCTGATCGACAAAAACCCATGTTCCTTCACGATTCGCTGAATAGCTGGCATAGGAAGCAACAAAAACGGTATCAAGGTCAAAGGTATGCGCAATAGTCAAGATTTCATTCTTTACGGGACAAGCATCTGCGTCGACAAATAGTGTGATCTTTTTCATCATCTTAAGCATTCTCTATTTCCTTGTAAAAATCCTGCATGTACTTTTATGTTTTTATTTTTCAAATAGTGTCACAAATTGTCGAATCTTGCGCAGGGCAACAAAATATTATTATAAACTAAATTCTATTATTAAAACAGTAAAACCTGTTTTCTTTTTTAAAGATACAAAAATCGTCAAAAAAAGCGATGTAATTTCTCAATAAATTGAATCACTCACTATCGCCCTTTTCGGATTCACCTACATTTGCAAGACTTACAAATGCCTTTGTTATATTTGTCTTGGTCATTCGACCAATGACTTCAAAGCCATTCCCTTTTTTCCGTACAACAGGAACCGCGTCAATCTCCTTTGTGATGAGCAATAGGGCGACATCCACTACTGTATCATCATGTTTACAATAGGCAATATTTGGCATTCGAGACATAATCACACTGACCGGAACCTGATTCATATCCTGAGATCCAATCGCAGTTCGGAGTAAATCCTTCCGTGACAGGACACCAGCGAGCAATCCACTATTGTCAACCACAAACAACGATCCGACGTCCTCAACAAACATTTCGCACACGGCTTTGTATGCGGAAGCACTTTCTGCAATAACAACAGGTGACGACAGGAATTCCCCAACCTTCAATTTCCGAACTTCTTCAGATAATATCGTACCCGATGTTTGTCCTGTATAGAAGTAGCCGACGCGCGGACGAGCTTCAAGAAAACCGGACATTGTCAAGATTGCCAAATCAGGTCTGAGTGTCGCACGTGTTACGTTTAACTGTTCCGCAATTTGTTCTCCGGTTATCGGCGCCTTTTCTCTAACTATTTGAATAATTTTGTGTTGTCTATCATTAAGATCCAAAGCAATCGCCTCCCCTAATTCTTCTATCAGAAAAACTGCACCTAGCACAGTCCTTAAGCCAGCCTGGTTTTACGCTTCGGTTGCTCACTTTCCGCGGGCGATCCGGGAGCCTCCTCGGCTCAGACCATAATGCCTGCGGGGTCTCCCCTGGCTCGCTGATCCCGCAGGAGTCTCGCACCTACGCGTTTGGTTCATAACCTTTTGATTTGGCAAAAAATCATATGCTCTCTTTACTTATTAGAAAAACCGCGCATAGCACAGTCCTTCGTCGTCACTCTGAATACAGCTTTCATTCATCAACTATGTGCTTGAATGATACTTCAGCTGCGCGCTTCTTGATCCCGGTGCAAAAAAATTCATTCCAATTCAGGCAATCAATTAGTCATTGGTTCGAAATTTGGCTAATTGCTCAATAAAATGCCTGGAACGCAACTTAATTCCGGCATTTCGTTCATAATAAGCATATATTATTGATTCGATCTCGCCAATCGTTTTTGATTTTAATGATACCTTTCCAAGTCTATCAAGGGGAATGGCTCTAATTAGTGGCAGTAATCGTTGCGTTGCTTGGCTTAGAATCAGCGCGTAATCGTCCACTTTCGCGCAGGTGCTGCAAAGAAACCCACCTTCGGACACGGAGAACAAATAATGATCCTTTTTTTCGCCGCAATGAACACAACATGTCAATTCAGGATCAATTCCCGCCTGAGGCATCATTTTCAGTGCATAGATGGAGGATAAAACCGCTGGGTCAGTCCCTTTTTCCATAAGCAGCAATGTATCACAAAGCAGGTTGTAGATACCCTGAGAAGGTCGGCCGTCCTCAGTCAGTCGGTCAGTTAGTTCAAGAATTAGCGCGGCATAACCCATTTTCTCGATATCTTCGCGAATTGCGCGAAACGCGTTCAATGTCTCTGCCTGATATAACGAACCAAGGCCTCTGCCTTTACTAAAAAGACAGAGACCATAGAACAGAACTTGACTCGCTGCGGAAAGGGGATTTTTTGGTTTTTTGGCTCCTCTCGCCATCAATCCGATTTTGCCAAACTCTTTTGTATATAAAGTCACGATTTTATTGCTTTCTCCATAATCGGTAGTACGAATGATAATGCCTTCAGCTTTGGCCATCATCAGTATCACCTGCTTCCCTAATCGCCGATTATTTTTTACGCCCCGGCATGTTCCTTCAGATCACTCATCTCGCAGCTTTGCTGTTTTTGTTCTTCATCTTTTTCCTTTTCTATTTCTTTGATCAAAAGATAAGAGCCGATTGTTCCTGTCATACTAAATAGCTTCCAACTGAGATCCAACATTTCACTCATCCTCCCATTTTTTCTCCTCACCTATAGCGTTGACGAAAAGAGAAGAAACATGTGAAGAAATGATTGTCAATTCAAGATGTTGCAGGCAGGATATACGACTAAGCGATTAATTATTCTGCGACGTGTAACCGAAATTCTTAAGCTCTTCTTCCTTATCACGCCAGTTCTTGTCCACCTTAACCCAAAGTTCGAGGAAAACCTTGGATCCAATTAACGCTTCAATTTCCTTCCGTGCCAGTGTGCCGATTTCCTTCAGCATGCTGCCGGATTTCCCGATGATGATTCCTTTTTGGGAAGTCCGTTCGACCATGATTGTCGCTTGTATCTCTGTTAGATGACGCTTCTCATCCTCTTTCATCTTATCAATCACAACAGCAATTGCATGGGGCACTTCATCTCGCGTCAAATGAAGAATCTTTTCCCGGATTAATTCAGCGACAATAAAACGCTCCGGATGGTCGGTGATCTGGTCGTCGGGATAATACTTTGGTCCTTCAGGAAGGTATTTGCCGATTTGCTCCATAAGTGTAGCTACATTCTGACCCTGGAGTGCCGAAACTGGGATAATTTCCTTAAAGGTATAAAGACTGCGATACCGGTCAATGAGCGGCAACAGTTGATCCGGATGCACTTTGTCGATCTTATTAACAATGAGGAAGACCGGCGCGTTTGTCTTCTTCAGGAAGTCGATAATGAACTGATCGCCTCGTCCATACCCTTGTTCCGCGTCAATGAGAAATAAAACAAGATCAACCTCATTCAATGTGGCAAGCGCAAGAGAAGTCATCATCTGACCTAGCATATGCTTTGGTTTATGAATTCCCGGTGTATCAATAAAAACGACTTGTTCTGAATCAGTTGTGTATATGCCGTGAATTTTATTGCGCGTTGTTTGCGCTTTATCACTCATGATTGCGATTTTCTGTCCGAGAACGCGATTCAGTAACGTTGATTTACCTACATTCGGCCGTCCGACAATAGCCGCAAATCCCGATTTAAATGGTTTACTCATTGCATATCCTCCGATTCAAAGGCGCCGGGAAGTAATTTGGCAACCGTTGTTATTTCCGAAATCCCCTCGGTATTTGACAAGATCACACGCATTTCTTTTGGACACAGCTCGCTCATGACCTGTCTGCACGAGCCGCATGGTGGAACCGGGCGCTTGCTCGCAGCCATAACAGCAATGGCTTCATAATCATGTTCTCCTTCTGAGAATGCCTTAAAAATTGCTGTTCGCTCAGCGCAATTACAAACCGAATAGGCCGCGTTTTCGATATTACATCCTGTAAATACTTTGCCCGACTTTGTGAGCAGCGCGGCGCCAACCTGATAATGCGAATAGGGCACATAAGCCATTCGCATTGCTTGACGCGCCAGCTCAATAAGTTTCTTGTCATCCATTTATTTGCACACTCCTATTTTCAATCCATTAAAGTACTCCAAACAATAATTACATAAATAGTAACGGCGATAACTGAAAACCACCAGACTGCGGCAGCAGCCGTGTCCTTTGCCGCTTTAGCCAATGGGTGCTGATTCTGGGTAATCAAGTCAACAACTCGTTCAATCGCCGTGTTGATCAGTTCAAGACTGATCACACCGCCAATTAAGAGAAACACAATCATCAGCCCAACAACTGACACATGAATAATCAATGAAAAAGCAACAACAATGATCGCGGCAAACATCTGGATATGTAGGTTTCGCTCTTGGACAAACGCCAGCACAAAGCCCGAAATAGCGTCCTTAAAACTGTCAATCAGGTTCTTGTGTCTTCGCGGATGATGTTCGTTCATTTTAGTCCCTGCTTAGGCCAAACGAAGAAAGAATACTTTCCTGCAAACCGAACATTTCCTTCTCTTGTTCTGCATTCTGATGATCATAGCCGAGCAAATGAAGTAAGCCGTGAATGACGAGGAATCCAAGTTCGCGCTCAAAGGAATGATTATACTCAGCTGCCTGTTCATGTGTCCGTTCAACAGAAATAATGATATCGCCAAGAATTCGCGGCTCACCTTCTTCCGGAAGAATTGGCACTTCATTCTCGTCCATTTCTTCGAGTGCGAATGAGATAACGTCAGTCGGCCGGTCAATACCGCGATAATCGCGATTAATTACCTGAATACGCGCGTTGTCAACGAACGTAATGGAACATTCAATTTCGCCTTCCAAATCAAGCTGTTCCGCTGCGTA
This sequence comes from Sporolactobacillus caesalpiniae, assembly GCF_040513385.1. Classification (NCBI taxonomy): domain Bacteria; kingdom Bacillati; phylum Bacillota; class Bacilli; order Caryophanales; family Sporolactobacillaceae; genus Sporolactobacillus; species Sporolactobacillus caesalpiniae. Next base: position 470,986 of record NZ_JBEVCB010000001.1, on the reverse strand, counting down.
ATCAATCAGCTTGATCACACTCTCTTGTATTGTATGATTAATTTCCTTTGTTTCATCGTGCATATCAATTGTCATTGCCATTTTAGATTCACCTTTTCATTTTAAGGTCTTTAGGATACTCAATGCGGGAATGATAAACACCTCGCAGTGTTTCATCGATCGACTTCTCCACACTTTTCAACTCTTTAAGCGTTATATTGCATTCATCAAACTGACCGTCACTTAATCGATCGTTAAAGATACTTTTAACAAGATTATTCACTTTGACAGGATTCGGCTTTTTCATTGAGCGAACCGCCGCCTCAATACTGTCCGCAAGCTCAACAACTGCCGCTTCTTTCGACTGAACCTTCGGACCTGGATAACGAAATTCACTTTCATCAATTGGCTGCTCGCTTTGCTCCTGAGCCTTCACATAGAAATATTTGAGAAGCGTTGTCCCGTGATGCTGCTCAGCAATGTTGACGATTTCTTTAGGCATACGGTATTGTCGAAGAATATCCGCCCCATCATATGGGTGTGAAATAATGATCGTCCGGCTAAGCTGCGGCGAAATCTTATCATGGGGATTAATCCCATTCATTTGATTCTCAACGAAAAATTTCGGCCGTTTGGTCTTACCTACATCATGATAATAGGCTGCGACGCGGGCAAGTAAACCATTCGCTCCGATCACCTCACAGGCACGTTCAGCCAAATTGGCGACCATAAGACTATGATGATATGTTCCAGGCGCTTCAATCAATATTTTTCGGAGCAGCGGATGGTTCGGGTTCGACAACTCAATCAACCGGATGGGTGAAAGAATGCTGAATCCCGTCTCGAAAAGCGGCATAAAACCATTGGTTAGAACTACGGACAAGAATCCTGATAAGGCGGCAAATCCAAGACTTAGTCCCGTACTCAAAAGCGAAAATGGTGTGTTTTGGAACATCAGAAGCGAAAGCACGACCAGCACATTCACAAGCGCGATTAGTCCGCCGGTTTGCATAATTTTCGGACGTGCTTGACGTTTTCGCAAAACCAAAGCCCCGGCAAGTGATGAAAAAAATAAAACAATGCCCATGCTTGAGTCAAAGATTGCAGCTTTCGCGCTGATACCGAAGAGTACGCTGCCAACCAATGAGAGCAATAAGCCGGAGACAACAGCGACACGCTCATTCAAGAGAATACGAATCATTAGCGGTGCCATGGCCAGTGGAACAAGATAGCTGATTCCTGAGATATTCGTAAGCCTTAGATAGCTGCATATTTTAATGATTGCCGCAGCTCCGCAAAAAATGATTGCGTAGATATATAAAAATTTAACAGAATAGTTTGGGTGGCTCTCTTTAAAGCGGAAATACTCGAACCAGAAAATAAAGGTAATGAAGCTGACGAAAAGAAGCAGCCCAACGAAAGGAATCAAATTGAAGTGCTCGTCTAACAAGCCTACCAATTTAAGCTGTCGAATCATATCATTGGTGACGAGTTCTCCTTTTTTTACAATCACTTCACCTTGATGAATCACGACATTGTCAACATTTCTTGCGGCTTCCTGTTTGTTTTGTTTCGTCGCGTTGGCATCAAAAGAATAGTTTGCGGTAATGTACGCGTGCAGCACTTCATTCAGCGCTCGTCGGATGCTGTCATTCAATACCGATGACGGCAGAGAAGCCGAGGCCTTATCTTGCGCGCGTTCCAGATCATTCCAACCGACTTTAGCATTCATCGCCTCATATATACTCGTGCTTGCGATATCCTCCGCAATTTGAAGATTATGATCTGACGCAGTAATCAAAGCGGTCATGGTGTTGCTGGAAAGATGCGAATCCGTAGAGTCGGACAGACGATCCATAATGATTTTTATTGCCGCATTCACTTGTTCTTGAGTTGAATCGGATGAAATCTTCTCATCATTCTTTACTTCGGCAATCGTATCAAATAAATCACCGACTTTTTCAACCTGTATAAGTCCAAGATTTTTATTATACGCATAGGCTGATGGTGTCGAACCGATCGCTTCTTGCCGCTTCGCTTGCGTAGCTTGTGTGTCCACTGTGTCAATCGGCGACTGAATATCATTTGTCGCAATTTCGTGCAGCTTGACATTGGGATTCTTTGGCAGAACGCTGCCGATCATCAGTCCATACAAAATAAGACCGACAATCAGCACAATTCCCCAATCAGTCAAATAAACGAGTACAAATTTTTTAATTTTTTGTTTGAACGGGATTGTTGGTGTCATTGCTACGCCTCCGCAACCTATCTCCTTGACCTGGCCCGACATTCATATAACGAAATGATCGGGACAAGTAGGCAGAGTCAGTCGCCATATGCTTCAATGATTTTCTGTACAAGCGGATGCCTAACAACATCTGTGCGATTCAGATTAATAAATGAAATCCCATCGACATGTTCTAAAAGTTCTTTCGCCGTCTTAAGTCCGGATTTCTTTCCCTTGGGAAGATCAACCTGTGTCACATCACCGGTAATAATCATCTTTGAACCAAAGCCGAGCCGTGTCAGGAACATTTTCATCTGTTCTTGTGTTGTGTTCTGCGCTTCGTCAAGAATCACGTAGGCATCTTCCAGTGTCCTGCCTCTCATATAAGCGAGCGGCGCCACTTCGATTGTCCCTCTTTCAATCAATCGAAGCGTGTGCTCCGCACCAAGCACATCATGAAGCGCGTCATAGAGAGGGCGAAGATAGGGATCCACTTTTTCCTTCAGATCTCCAGGCAGAAAGCCGAGACTTTCTCCCGCTTCCACAGCAGGCCTTGTCAAAATCAGGCGTTTGATCTTCCCCGCTTTCATCGCGGTCACAGCCATAACTACCGCCAAATACGTTTTTCCGGTCCCCGCCGGTCCGATGGAAAACACCATGTCATGTTTTCGGATTGCCTCAACATAACGCTTTTGACCAAGTGTTTTAACGCGGATCGGTTTGCCCTTACTATTGGTTGTAATTTCATTCGCATACAAATCGCCAAAAGCTTCTAGTTGACCGTTGTCTGCCATTTTCAGAGCATAGACAGCGTCGCGGCTCGTGATTGCGATCCCCTTTTTGATTAGGCTGAGCAGCGCGCTCAGCACTTGTTCCACTTTACGAGCTTCCGTCTCGCTTTCGGCAGAGACACTTACCGATCCGCCCCGCGTCACGATCGAAATTCCAAGCGTCTGCTCAATTATTTTCAAATGAGCGTCTCCTGGTCCAAAAAGCATGAGTGCTTCGTTTCCATTTTCACAATCCAGTGTAATTTTATATAAATGGCGTTCTGGCAAGCTCTTTTTGTCCTCCTCGAAAATCAGTAGCGTTTCCATCATTTTACCATATGTTATCGCTTAAATTCCAATTTGATTTGACGCGCGCGCAATCGCGCCCTTGAAAGATTCCGTATGCACCTTATTCTTCATTCTTCGCTTTCAGTTTTTTCTCCTCTTTTTTTACATCAATTGCACGTGCAGCAGCAATATTTTCATGCACGACTTGATGTGTTCGAATGTACACACTGTTTTTCACTACTTTCTTATAGTCGACGGCGGTATTTATGATTTTCGACTCTTTTGGAAGGCTGTCCAATAGTTTTTTGTCGGATGACTCAACCGCATCAGCAATCGCTTGACTGACCGTTAATTTACGAGTCGCTATTTTTTTCTGACGATCGTTTTCTTGAATCCAGACAAATGGCGTCTGCCAAATCAAAAAGCGGATCGGTTTGCGCAACGTTTCACGATCATAGTGCTTAAATGGCTCTTTATCGAACCCCCACAAGGGCACTCGCAGGTTCCAAAGTTTTAATTGATACTTATGATAATCTGCGCCTGAATAAGTCGTATATCGGCTAAGAAGCGGAATCTGAGCCTCTGAACGATACCACGTCTCGCCAATAACCGTTCCTTTTGCGGAGACGAACCGTGAAGACTTTTCGTTGCCGATTATTCCACTGACCAGAACCTGTCCGGGTTTCACAAATTGATCATTTTCGACGACAGGTTGTCCTGTTTCCACGAATAAACGCTGGATCACCGCCTGTTTTGTCGCCACAAGATTTCTTGGTCCCGTGACCTCTTTTGGCTTCGGGTATTTTTTTTGAACGACGTTGATTCTATAGGCGGTCCCTTCTCTTGAAACACCAATCCACGTTACCTTTGTTAATTTGGTGGATAATGCGTTCTCAAGTTTGCTGGTATCCGGGACGAAGAGATCAAGTGAGCCTTCATAGAGATGATTTTGCTTTAAAATACTGCGAATATGCTCCTCCAGCTTCGAATCAGCTCCTTTGATATTGATCGACCACACCATATTAGAGAGAATAAGGAGGAGCATTAAAAAGAATAGAAGACCGGCCACGATGCCTAGTCGCAATTTTATCTTTTTTAAAAGAAAGGGGAAACCTTCTTTTTTGAGAATACGGATCCGGCAATTTGTGTCCTTGAGCCTTCTTTTCAAAGTACTCGAATTTGTAAGTTCTATAAAACAAATGAGGGTTGTCTCATTTTTGCGTACAATATGCCATATCTTTACGTGTTCACTCACGCAGAGTCGGATGAATTTTTCAGGATCATCACCTATGATTTCCGCCTTCAGATATCCCTCCGCACGTTGCATTGTATGCCTCAACCGGCTAGCCTCCTCTCATTCATCCACAAATCGAACATCATCTACACGTCCTTGAAGAATGATTTCTCTTTCTAGAATCGTTTCAAGGACAAAATCATCACCTGCGATATGAAGTTCGCCTTTATTCATAGCAAGCTTCAACTCTGTCTTTGAGAATGCAAGAACGCCACGATAGTTTTCAATGGAGAGTCGAAACTGGCCAATCAAGGTCAATCGAGGCGACCCTAATACCACATCTTCAGGAATGTCGGACACTTCGGCAAACCATTTTTTTAAATGAGCGCTCCATTTTCTCATGTTTTCTCTCCACCTCTTTACAAACTTATGAGTAAAGAATGTCGGCTAGCACAGAAATCGTTTAGATCATCGAGAAAGTACGGAAGAAATTACCCGAATCAATTATAGGAAGGACAGCAGACACACAACTACTTTGAAGCGGCAGCATGACGTATTGATGTGGTTAAATGAGGATTCGGTATGGCAGCAAAAATCTTATTTCAAAGCAAAAAGGACGATTCCAATCCATATGCGGTGGCTTTCGCGTTGCATACAGGACGTACTTTCACAGGATGTGATGACTTTCGCGTTGCATACAGGACGTATGCGTGCTTAGCGAAAGCTCCCTTACACTTAGCGAAGGCTCCTTACATATGAAAGTTTCCTTTTAGTCGATAGTTTCTTACATATGAAAGTTTCCTTGATCCAAATGCCATTTTGAATCATCAACTTTGTGCTTGAACAGACATTTCTGTTTCATTTAACGCGCAAAATAAGCGGAGATTTTCCGCCTATTTGCATCATAGCACCTGTTTCACGGGTACATAAGGGTAATTTTTCCGCTTATTCACAGAAAAACCCTCCATTTTCACGTTTTTCGATTCAATAAGCGGAATTTCTCCGTCTATTTAAGCGATTTTTTCATTCATTTTCTAATTAGGCGGAATTTTTCCGTTTATTTCTCAGATTGGGCGCTTACCTGATCGCCTAACCGAATCTTATGTACCAACAAGTCAGAACGCTATATTTTTTTAACTGTAAAAAAGCCCGCAACCAATAGAGTCACGGACGACATTCAGATTAAATTAGCGTACCCGGGTCCTGTCAAAAAAGTGATGAGGTTGAACGGCACGAGGTTTTCCAATACATTCTGAGAAAATAAAGGCCTGACGCAGGGCATCTTGATCGCTCTTCCAACCATTCCCGACGGTCTCCGACCCTGATGCCTTTGCCGGACGCAGCGATCGATCGACTGTTTGTTTACTCGATGATTGGTTCATTCGATCCTTAGTTTCATAGTATTTCTTCATCCAGACATTCTCAGCAGTATGTGTATCGGTCGATCCCTGTTCCATAATCGGTTCAGCGCGTGAGGATACGGCGCGTCTCGCTTGAGAAACCTGTTCTTTCGTGCTCGACACTTGCGGACGTGTACTCACTCTCCGCTCTAGTTCTTGTCTCCGCTTCTGTCCTTCGTCATTCTGTTTTTCAACAGACTTTGCAACATAGAAGATCATCCAGATAACTAAACCAATAATCCAGACAAATGACACTGCCTCACCCTCTCTCATGAATGGTGTTTATTTGTACTCATCTCCGGATGTATTGTCATTGTTGTTCTCTTTGCCAAATGAATGGCGCATTTCTGTATCTGCTTTGATGTTGTTGTAATTCATATAATCCATGACACCTAATTTTCCTGATTTAAGCGCGGCTGCCATTGCGAGCGGAACTTCAGATTCCGCCTCCACAACTTTTGCGCGCATTTCTTCGACGCGAGCACGCATTTCTTGTTCATTAGCGACAGCCATTGCGCGGCGCTCCTCAGCCTTAGCCTGTGCGATGTTCTTGTCTGCCTCAGCTTGTTCCGTTTGCAGGAACGCACCGATGTTCTTGCCAACATCCACATCCGCAATATCAATAGACAAAATTTCAAACGCAGTACCGGCGTCCAACCCTTTATCGAGAACGGTCTTAGAAATCGTATCTGGATTCTTCAGCACATCTTTATGTGTGTGTGACGCACCAATCGTGCTGACTACACCTTCACCAACACGGGCAACAACGGTTTCTTCGCCGGCTCCTCCGACTAATCGATCGATGTTCGCGCGAACCGTGATTCTCGCTCTGACTTTAACCTCGATACCGTTAATTGCCACCCCGGCAATATATGGAGATTCAATGACTTTAGGATTGACACTCATTTGGACAGCTTCCAATACATTGCGTCCGGCGAGATCAATCGCCGCCGCACGTTCAAATGTCAAGGCTATATTCGCTCGATGAGCAGCGATCAGTGCGTTAACCACTCGGTCAACGTTTCCTCCTGCGAGGTAATGGCTTTCAAGTTGGTTCGTATGAAGGTCAAGTCCCGCTTTGGTTGCCTTAATCAACGGATCAATGACTCGTCTTGGTACCACCCGTCTCAGTCTCATACCAATCAATGTGAAGATACTGATCCGAACGCCGGAAGACAGCGCTGAAATCCACAACATAACCGGCACAAAAGTGAAAAGAATGACAATCACGATAATTAGAAGTGCAGCAATTATGAGAATTCCTACTGTTGAAGCGTCTAATTGCATAGCTCTCATCCCCTACCTATTTATAATCTGACGTTGCCAGTTGCTCCATTACTCACCTTTGAAGTACTCTTAATGTAAACAAAGCTCTGTTTGTTTTTCCGACAAACAGAGCTTCTCATTTCTTAACTTAATTTACTGCGCACGATTTTATTGATCATGCTTCCATCCGCCCGGCCTTTGACTTTCGGCATGACCGCTTTCATCACTTTGCCGATATCTGCCTTGGAAGCAGCGCCGACTTCCGAAATTGTTTCATCTATAATCGCCGTAACTTTCTCTTCAGAAAGTTGTTCGGGCATATAAGATTGGACAATTGCAATTTCATTGGTGACTTCTTCAACAAGATCCTGTCGCCCTGCGTTCTTAAACTCTTGGAGGGAGTCTTTCCTCTGCTTAAGCTCTCGGGTCAGGACTGCCAGTGCCTCGTCATCGGACAATGGTTGACCTAGCTTGATCGATTCGTTCTGCAGTGATGTTTTAATCATGCGAATAACCGAGAGACGCGCTTTCTCCCTCGCTTTCATCGCTTGTTTCATATCTGTAGTCAAACGATCAACAAGGCTCATTTATAAAACTCCTTCTCAGAATCTGCGGCGTTTCTTACGCGCAGCCTCAGATTTTTTCTTGCGCTTAACGCTAGGTTTCTCATAATTTCTCCGCTTCTTAACTTCTGCTAATGTACCGGATTTAGAGACCGACCGTTTAAAGCGTCGCAACGCATCTTCAATCGATTCATTCTTCCGAACTCTTGTCTCGACCATCTTTGTTTCCCTCCCTCCAAAAACGAAAACAACTCAACTGACATCTCTTTTATGTCACTTGCCATTATATACGATAAAAAAAAAATTATCAAATTTAAGAAAGCGTTATTTTTAAACCATCTCTATTTTTTAAGTGCATTTCATGCAATAACAACATATCGAAAAATTATTTTCATGTATAAATATCTTTTTGTCATGCTCGTACCCACTTGTCCATACAATAGGACGAGGTGAGCGGACGTGGATCAACAGGTAATTATTTTTATCTTATATATCTTACTTTTTTTATTTGGCATGGGCGTCATGACGGGCGGTATGCACGCGCTCGTTGGAGACCGGATGCGCCAAACACTCGAACGTGCCGCAAGCACACCGTTGAAGGGCCTGCTGATTGGAACAATCGCATCCATGCTTCTGCAGAGCAGCTCAGCAGTAACCATCATCACGGTCGGATTGATTGGCGCACGAGCGATGCGCTTCTCACAGAGCGTCGGAATTATTCTCGGTGCGAATATCGGTACCACGATGACCGGAGAGATTGCTGCCTTACCCATCGGATCATTACATTACGTTTTTTTCGGCGCAGGTCTGATCATGATGTGCCTTCCGTTCCGGCGATTCTTTTCATTCGGGACATTTCTGTTCGGCATCGGCTGCCTGTTTGCCTCGATGAATGGATTTAGTTCGCTTGCCGAATCACTCATTCAGTCACCATTTATCCGCGATCTTCTCGTTGATGCCAATGATAGTATGATCTATGCAGTAATTGTCGGAACCTTGTTTTCAGCAATTATCCAGTCCAGCTCCGCCACATTACTTGTCTGCATGGGATTCTTGGACCACAACATCCTGTCCCTGCCTGCGGCGATCGCCATCATGCTCGGTTCGAATGTCGGTACTTGCCTCACCACTTATATCGCGAGCTTGGGGACCGGCAGAGAGGGCAGATGGACCGCATACACTCATATTCTTTTCAACGTGCTAAGCGTTATTGTCTTTTTCCCATTCATTCACTACATGGCAGATTATTCGATAATAATCGGGGGAACAGGACGAGCAGCACTCGCACACGCATCGGTTATCTTTAACCTGATCACCGGTTTAATCGCCGTACCTCTTGCCGCGCCTTTTGGCCGCTGGGTTGAGCGAACACGCCTTTAATCAGACACACGGATCAGATCGTCACGGCGGATTGTCCGTTCTCAGCAAATCGAACGAACACGCCTTCATTCATTGGATAGCCTGTTTTCACAAGTTTAACGCGTGCTAGTTTACCGACAATATCTTTGGACGGATACTTAAATTTCACTTTCAAATAATTATCCGTGAAACCGACAAAATAGCCGTCCGGTTCGCGATGATTCAAAGGTTCTTCCGGAATCACTTCCAAGACTTGATCCTGATAACCGGCTGCATATTCGGCGGACAGCTTGCTTGATAATTCGATCAAGCGATCCACACGTTCATGCTTCACCTCGTCCGGTACCTGATCCGGCATACCTGCGGCAGGTGTGCCCGTTCGTTGTGAATAAGGGAAAACATGCAATTCAGAGAAACGAAGATCACGAATAAAATCGTAAGTTTCTTGAAATTCTTCATCGGTTTCGCCAGGGAAGCCGACAATCACATCGGAAGTCAAAGCGAAATCCGGCAAAGCCTCACGCAGCCGGGCCACTTTCTCAGCAAAATACTCGGTTTTGTACTTGCGATGCATCCGCTCCAAAACGCTATCGGAACCAGCCTGAAGCGGAATATGGAGATGGCGTGCAAGGATTTTCGAACGCCCGACAACGTCAATTACTTCATCGGTAATCTGACTTGCCTCAATAGACGAGATTCTCAATCGTTTCAAACCACGAACATTTTCCTCTAAATCGCTAAGTAGATGCGCAAAATTGTAATCGTTCATGTCCTCACCATACCCGGCAGTATGTATTCCGGTGAGCACGATCTCCTTATAGCCGGCATCGACCAACTGCTGAGCCTGCTTCATCACGTTTCCAGGTTCCCGTGAGCGCAACAGTCCACGCGCCCATGGAATGACACAAAACGTGCAAAAGTTATTGCAGCCTTCCTGTATTTTCAGTGATGCACGGGTGCGGTCGGTAAATTCGGGAACATCAAGCTCTTCGTATACTTTCGCCTTCATGATGTCACTGACCCCATTGATCGGCTCGCGTTCATTGCGAAACTGATCAATATATCCAAGCAGACGCTCACGATCCTGCGTCCCGACCACAATATCCACACCAGGTATGGACATGACTTCAGCCGGAGAAGTCTGAGCATAACATCCGGTCACGCAAATCACCGCATCCGGGTTATTACGAATGGCACGGCGAATCGTCTGGCGGCTTTTCTGGTCGCCGGTATTGGTAACCGTGCATGTATTAACAATATAGACATCAGCGTGTTTTTCAAAATCGGCACGTTCATAACCGCCTTTTTTGAAGAGCTGCCATATGGCTTCTGTTTCATAGTGATTGACTTTACATCCTAACGTATGAAAAGCAACTGAAGGCATTTTTATTCACCCACCTCACAATTTAATAATTCAAAATGATAGGAAATTGCCGACAAAAGATAAACAGACGCCGTCTCTGTCCTTAAAATTCTCGGACCCAATCCACAGAGAATAAATCCATGAGCTTCAAGCTGTCGCGCTTCGTCTGAAGTTAACCCGCCTTCCGGTCCAATAACAGCGAGCAGCTGATCTCCTTTGCCCATTTTACCCAAAAGTGTTGGAAACCCGGCTTGCGCGCCTGCCTTTGCTGTTTCTTCAAATGCGACCATTTTGATTGTGAATGATGCACTGAATGTGATCAACTGGTCGAGATTCATTGGTTCGCCAATTTCAGGTATGAAGCGTCGATGCGATTGTTCCGCTGCTTCTTTAGCAATTTTCTCAAGACGGAGCTTTTTCTTATCCTTCTTGTCCTTTTTCCAAACGGCTACGGAGCGTTCCGCTTGAAATGGGATAAATTGAGCAGCACCGCACTCCGTACCTTTTTGAATAATTGTATCAAATTTATCAGCTTTTGGAATGCCTTGAGCAATTGTGACATCGATAGGAAGCTCCGGGTCCGCAGTTAGTCTGCTCTTAATCGCTGCATGCACCTGATCCTCGTCGATATACTCAATTTCGCATAAATAGGCATCACCTTTATTGTTCGCGCAAATAATCGAATCAGAAGGTTTCATGCGCATCACCTTCTGAATATGCCGAGAATCGGCCCCTGTGATCGTGACTCTTTTCTCCGTAAAGTGGTCTTCCGGAACAAAATAACGCTGCATCTCAATCCGCCTTCTCAGCAATCAGCGCGACCCAATCGCCGGAGTCCCTTTCATCAACGACATGAAGCCCCGCTTGAGCAAGTGCCTGCGCGACTTGTTCTTTTTTCGGTTTAATAATCCCCGACACAATCAGCTGCCCGTTTTCTTGCAACAAACTCGCGACACCGCCCTTAGCCAGTCGGATAACCAGTTCCGCAAGTAAATTGGCGACAACGATGGTGTACACACCTTTTATATTATCAGAAAGGTTGTTTTGGCGAACCGCAACAACCTCCTGAACTTTATTTAATTTGATATTAAGTTTTGCGGATTGAACCGCGACCGGATCCAAGTCGACAGCGTTCACTTGACGCGCGCCAAGCTTCGCAGCTGCAATTGCCAGGACGCCGGTACCTGTCCCGACATCAAGCACCGTTGCATTCTCAGGCAAGTATTTCTCAAGTGCTTCAATGCACAGTACTGTGGTCGGATGAGTTCCGGTTCCAAACGCCATTCCAGGATCGAGTTCAATCACATGACGCTCATGATCCTCAGGCTGAAATAATTCCCATGTCGGAGCAATATAAAAGTGTTTGCCGACACGCACGGGCTTATAATATTTCTTCCATGCGGTTGCCCATTCTTCTTCATTGTGTTCGCTAAGTGTCATGCGGCCATCGCCCAAGTCGATATCATACAAGAGAAGATTATTCAGCGATTGCTTAATCTCTTCGACAGTCTCGCCAAGAAAACTGTTGATCGGCAAATAGGCTTTGACATTCACTCCGTCAAGAGGATAATCCGCAGGATCCAGAGAGTATACCGAGTCTTTATCAGACGCCAGCGTTCTTAGCAAATCCTGTGAATCTTCAATGACTACGCCACCGGCGCCGGCTTCATAGAGAACATTAGTCACCGCTTCAATTGCTTCTTCGGTTGTATGAATACAAATCTCCGACCATCTCATCGCGTTTATAGATTCGCTCCTTAAAAGAAGATGTGTAGAAAAACTGGCGATCATATTAGGTTTAGGGTGAAGACCAGCCGCTCTGTCCTATTAATGATCAATGAAAACGATGATGCGGGAATCAGTCCGCTTTAAATACCTTTTTCTTCATTTTGTCAAAAAAACTCTCGTCATCTTCATTCAGCGCGCTGCCTTCAGTAGCGGCCAATTTCTTAAATACCGCTTTCTGCTCATCAGACAAATGCTTCGGCGTCACAACTTTCACCGTGATATGTTCATCGCCTTGACCATATCCTCTGACATTTTTTATGCCTTTTCCTCTTAATCGGAACTTGGTACCCGTCTGTGTTCCCGCCGGAATCCTCAGCTTCACTTTTCCGTAAAGAGTCGGAACCTCAATTTCATCACCGAGCGCGACTTGAGCGAAGTTCAACGGTACCTCCAGAAGAACATCGTCTCCGGCACGCTGATAATATTTATGCGGCTTTACGCTGAAAACAATGTACAGATCACCTGATGGGCCTCCGTTTACTCCTGGTTCGCCTTGACCGGATAGGCGAATTTGCTGCCCGTCGTCAATACCCGCAGGAATCTTGACTTCGATTTTTTTATTCACTTTCATTTTACCGGTTCCGGCACATGTTCCACATGGATTTTTAATCATTTTCCCCGTACCATGGCAATAAGAGCAGACACGACGATTAACGATACGTCCAAAAGGTGTGTTCTGCTCCTGATTCAGTTGACCGGTGCCGTGACAATGCGTACATTGTACCGGCTTTGTTCCAGGTTTAGCACCGCTGCCATGACATGTTGTGCAGGTTTCTTCCTTTGGTATACGAATATCCGTAGTCTTGCCAAAGGCAGCTTCCTCAAATGTAATTGACATTTCATATTGAAGATCAGATCCTTGGCGCGGCGCATTAGGGTCACGCCGTCTGGAAGACCCTCCGTTAAAAATCTGATCAAAAATATCGCCAAATCCACCGAAATCGGCTCCGCTGAAACCTTGGCCGCCGCCAAATCCACCAAATCCGCCTTGATTCGGATCCGCTTCGCCAAATTGATCATACTGTGCCCTTTTTTGCGGATCACTTAAGGTTTCATATGCCTTAGTAACTTCCTTAAATTTCTCCGGCGCGTCCGAATCCTTATTCACATCGGGATGGTATTTCCGTGCCAATTTTCGAAATGCTTTCTTGATTTCCTCCTTCGACGCGTCTTTGCTTACGCCGAGGATCTCATAATAATCCCGTTTACTCATCAAATCACTCCCGAAATGATTTCACATAAAGTTTATCATATCATTCGCTTCGTTGGTTAAGCAAGAAAAAGCCAAAGCCAGAACCCGCGTCCGACTTCGACTTTCTCACAAAAACTGCTTTCAGGTTTAGAACACCGAGACCCCTGGGTCCCATTGAACAGATCAATAATTAACGTATGAACGATCAGTTCTTTTTGTTCTTGTCTTTATCCTCATCGTTAACTTCTTTGTAATCCGCATCAACGACATCGTCATCCGCTTTTTTGCTGTTATCGGCTGCACCTTGCGCGCCTTGTGCTTGTTGCGCCTGTTGATACAGTTTCACAGAAAGCTGCTGAACAACTTCGTTTAATTCATCTTTTGCGGCTTTAATGGCGTCAAGATCCTTGCCTTCAAGCGCCTTTTTCAGCTTATCCTTAGCGGCTTCAGCTTTCGATTTCTCGGATGCGTCCACTTTGTCGCCAAGGTCTTTAATTGTTTTCTCCGTTGCGAAGATTAATTGATCCGATTCATTGCGAAGATCAACTTCTTCTTTGCGTTTCTTATCTGCATCCGCGTTCGCTTCAGCATCTTTAACCATCTTGTCAATTTCATCGTCGCTCAGACCTGAAGACGATTGAATCGTGATGGATTGTTCCTTATTCGTACCTTTGTCTTTTGCTTTAACGTTTACAATACCGTTCGCATCAATTTCGAATGTTACTTCGATCTGCGGAATACCACGTGGTGCCGGCGGAATATCGGTCAATTGGAACCGTCCAAGCGTTTTGTTATCCGCGGCCATCTGGCGTTCGCCTTGCAGCACGTGAATGTCCACGGCTGTCTGGTTGTCAGCTGCCGTCGAGAAGACTTGGGATTTGCTTGTTGGGATCGTTGTGTTGCGATCAATCAGTTTCGTGAATACACCGCCCATGGTTTCAATACCAAGGGATAGCGGCGTAACGTCAAGCAGAACGACATCCTTTACATCTCCGGTCAGGACGCCGCCTTGGATTGCGGCACCGACAGCGACCACTTCATCAGGGTTTACGCCCTTGCTTGCTTCTTTTCCCGTCAGATTCTTGATTGCAGCCTGAACAGCCGGAATACGCGTCGAACCACCGACAAGAACAATTTTATGGATGTCATCCATAGTCATGTCTGCGTCGGACAACGCACGACGAACCGGACCCATCGTTGATTCAACTAAATCAGCAGTCAATTCATCGAATTTCGCACGTGACAGGTTCGTTTCCAAGTGTTTCGGACCAGACGCATCTGCTGAGATAAACGGAAGTGAGATTTGCGCCTGTGATACACCGGATAATTCCTTTTTCGCTTTTTCAGCGGCGTCTTTCAAACGTTGCAGCGCCATCTTGTCACCAGAAAGGTCAAGACCGGTTTCCTTCTTGAATTCACCGATCAAATACTGGATGATGCGTTCATCGAAGTCGTCGCCGCCAAGTTTGTTGTTACCTGCGGTAGCTTTAACTTCGAAAATGCCGTCGCCAAGTTCAAGAATGGAAACATCGAACGTACCGCCGCCTAAGTCGAATACAAGAATCGTCTGATCTTCACCTTTATCAAGACCATAAGCAAGTGATGCCGCTGTCGGTTCATTGATAATTCTCAGTACTTCAAGTCCTGCGATTTTACCTGCATCCTTTGTTGCCTGACGTTGCGCGTCGTTAAAGTAAGCAGGCACCGTAATAACCGCTTTATCAACACTTTCGCCTAGATAAGCTTCAGCGTCTGATTTCAGTTTCTGAAGGATAATTGCTGAAATTTCCTGCGGGGTATATTTTTTACCTTCCGCCTCAACTTTATAGTCCGTGCCCATATGACGTTTGATCGAAAGAATCGTATTCGGGTTGGTGACCGCTTGACGTTTTGCAACTTCGCCGACTTGACGTTCACCATTTTTGAATGCGACAGCAGAAGGTGTTGTTCTTGCTCCTTCCGGGTTAGGAATAACGACCGGTTCGCCGCCTTCCATAACTGCCACGCAAGAGTTTGTCGTTCCTAAGTCAATACCAATAATTTTGCTCATGTTCATTTCCTCCTAATATTTAAAAAACATTAAGTTTGAACCTTCTAAATCAAGAGCTGACCTTCACCATTGCAGGACGAATCACACGTCCATTCAAAGTATAGCCTGCCTGAAGTACTTGAATTACTGTGCCGGATTCATGATCAGCGCTCTCCTCCTGCATAACTGCCTGATGCACATTGGGATCAAACGGCTGATGCAGCGATGGAATTTCCTCGACGCCTTCCTTTTTAAGTGCATTTTCCAATTTTGAGAGCAGCATTTCCATTCCCTTTTTTAGGGATTGACCCTCTTCGGAAACCGTCTCAACTGCAAGTGCGCGTTGGAAATTGTCCACAATTTCAAGGATATCCGAGACAAGATCCTGAGCGCGAAACTTACGTGAATCGGCCTTTTCTTTAGTTGTGCGCTTGCGGAAATTATCGAAGTCAGCCTGTGTTCTAAGCAACCGATTATTAAAATCATCCGATTGCTTCTTAAGTGAATCAATTTCAGCTGTCTGTTCGGCGATCTTCTTGAGAAGCGCTTCGCTATCCGGAGCGGCAGTCTCATCTGTTTCCGGTGCTTCTGAGGTGTCGGCAACTGTTTCTGCTGTTTGTGCGTCCTTGATTTCTTCTGTTTCTTCGTTGGTGTTTTTAGTTTCTTTGTTTGCCTGTTCTGTCATAGGCTCACCTCCTGAACTAGTTAAA
The DNA here is from genome assembly GCF_040513385.1 of Sporolactobacillus caesalpiniae. Classification (NCBI taxonomy): domain Bacteria; kingdom Bacillati; phylum Bacillota; class Bacilli; order Caryophanales; family Sporolactobacillaceae; genus Sporolactobacillus; species Sporolactobacillus caesalpiniae. The sequence goes on along the minus strand of NZ_JBEVCB010000001.1, from coordinate 454,818 downwards.
GAGCTACTCATCTCTTCACTCTTGTTTATTTAGATTTTCAGTTAATAATTTGGAGACCATATCGATCAGTGTAACAACTCTCGGATAAGCCATTCGCTTAGGACCGATCACAGCGACCGTACCCAGGTGTTCACTTCCTACCGAATAAGTAGTCGTGATCAGGCTGCAATCCTCAATGCCATTAAGTTTGTTCTCGCGGCCGATACGAATATGCAGCCCTTTCGCCGGCATACTCATTAATTCACGGACGATCTCTTTTCCCTCAAGCACATTTAAAAGTGAAATGATCTTATCGACGTCCTGAAATTCAGGCTGGGACAGCATATTGCTTTTCCCACTGTAGAAAATCTGCTCAGGATCATTGATCGTCAAACTGTCTTTCAGCAGAGTCATCACTCGTTCGTAATCACGGACATGAGCACGAAGCACACTGGCAATCTCGACATTCAGACGACTTTGAAGTTGATAGAGCGGAACCATTTTCAGTTTGTCATTCAAGATATTAACAATCTTCTCAATATCATCCGCTTTTATCGACTCTGGAAACGACACGACACGATTTTCCACATGACCGGTATCTGTCACGATAATCAATACACCTTGAGTCTCATTCAGTTTAACCAACTGAATATGTTTCAGCTTCATTTCCAAGAGTTCGGGGCCGAGCATAATCGCTGTGTAATTCGTGAACTCGGACAGCACTTGGGCTGTGACCCGAATCAGTTCCTCCGTCTCAGAAAATTTCTTCTGATAGGCGTACCGAATATTTCCCATTTCATCATCGGAGAGAAGCACCGGTGAGAGTAAATGGTCGACATAAAAACGATACCCCTTTTCGGAAGGTACCCGCCCTGAGGAAAGATGTGTTTTCTCAAGATAGCCCATCTCTTCCAAGTCCGCAAGTTCATTTCTGATTGTCGCCGGACTGAAATTGACATCATCGTGTTTCGCAATTGATCGTGAACCGACCGGCTCGGCAGAGACAACATAGTCATTAACGAGAAGCTGCAGCAAAAACAATTGACGATCAGTTAACATCTTGTTGATCACCTCTGTTAGCACTCGATCTAACCGAGTGCTAATTCTACATTAAAATTTACCAACTTCATTCCTATTTGTCAAATGTTTTAGGCCATTCTTACGAAATTAAAAAGGCTTCAAATACATTATTCCCTAAAAAGATTCCTTTTTGAGTCATCGCAAGCCGCCCATCACGCTCAGTGAGCAGTTCTTGTTTCATTAATTGAGCAATTTGCTCACCGTAAACATGCTCGATTGATTCTCCAAATTTTTCTTTAAAATGCTTGATGCCGACGCCTTTCATCAGACGAAGGCCAAGAAACATTTCTTCCTCCATTTTTTCTGTGACGGTGACCGGATGTTCGGATACTCTCCCGTTACCCCGCTCTCGCACACGATCTATATACTTTTTCACCGGACCTGCATTAGCATATCTCATGCTGTTCCAATAGCCGTGCGCACCCGCACCAATGCCGTAGTATTCTTCATTACTCCAGTACATTGAATTATGGACGCCTTCATAACCCGGCTTTGCGAAATTGCTGATTTCATAGTGGTGAAGCCCATGTCTCTCCAACTCAAGAATGATCTGACCATACATATCAGCTTCGATATCTTCTCCAGGCAGTCTTAATTTTCCGCTCTTCATTCGATTGTAGAAAATCGTTTTCGGCTCCAGCTGAAGCGAATAAATGGAGATATGCGGCGTCCCCAAACTCAGCGCCTGTTCCAGCGACTCGTGAAGACTTGCCTCCGTCTGTCCCGGTAAAGCGAACATTAAATCAAGCGTCACATTATCAAAACCGCAGCTTTGCGCGAGTCGGACTGCGTTTGCCGCATCGTCCGCTTTATGTGCTCGTCCGATTTCTTTAAGCAGCCGATCATCAAAGGTTTGAACCCCGATGCTAAGCCTTGTTACACCGAATCGCTTCATGATGTCTAATTTTGCCTCATTTAAGCTCTCCGGATTGGCTTCAACCGTAAACTCTATGACGGATGGATTCAGTAAATAACGTTCAATAGCGGTGAAAAGTCGTTCAAATTGTGTTTCATTAAGCGCAGTCGGTGTCCCGCCGCCAATATAAATAGTTTGGGGACGCCCTTCTTTGCCGTAACCGCGCATCTCCAGGGCAAGCGCGTCTAAATAGTCGTCGACAGGCTGGTTCTTCATAAACACTTTGTTAAAGTCGCAATAATAACAGATGTGATCGCAAAAAGGGATATGGATGTATGCCCCGCGTTTAGTCGTCATGACTCATCCGGAAAACGGACATGAATGCCTCCTGCGGTACTTCGACACTGCCGACAGCCTTCATCCGTTTTTTTCCTTCTTTTTGTTTTTCAAGCAACTTACGTTTACGCGACACGTCACCGCCGTAACATTTAGCGAGCACGTTTTTCCGAAGCGCCTTAATTGTTGATCGAGAAATAATCTTTTGACCAATCGCCGCCTGAATCGGCACTTCAAATTGTTGCCGTGGAATCAGTTCTTTCAATTTCTCGACGATCCCTTTTCCACGATCATAGGCGAATTCTTGGTGAACAACGACCGAAAGTGCATCCACCTTTTCACCATTCAGCAAAATATCCATTTTCACCAAATCGCTCACACGATAGCCGTCCATCTCGTAATCGAGAGAGGCATAGCCTTTCGTGCTTGATTTAAGAATATCAAAAAAGTCATACATGATTTCCGACAGAGGCAAATCATAGATAACATTAGTCCGATTAGCGTCAAGATACTCCATCGTCTGAAATTCGCCGCGCTTCCTTTGGCAAAGCTCCATGATCGCACCAACATAATCATTAGGCGTCATGATCGTCGCCTTAACATAGGGTTCCTCTACCTCGGCGATGTATTTGCGGTCCGGCATCTCAGACGGATTACCCACGCGCACTTTCGACCCATCAGTCAAGCGGACACTGTAAATAACGCTTGGTGCGGTCGCGATCAGATCGATATTGAATTCACGCTCCAAACGCTCTTGAACAATATCCATATGCAGCAAACCGAGAAATCCGCATCGGAATCCAAAGCCAAGAGCCTCCGAAGTCTCCGGCTCATATTGAAGCGATGAGTCGTTCAGTTCAAGTCTGCCAAGCGCTTCCCGCAGATCATCATACCGAGCGGTGTCAATAGGATAGAGTCCGCAGTAAACCATCGGATTCATTTTTCGATATCCGGGCAGCGGTTTATCAGCGGGACGTTCTGCATGAGTTACCGTATCGCCGACCTGTGTGTCATGAACTGATTTTATCGATGCAGTAAGGAAACCGACATCCCCGACAGACAACTCATCGCGATTTTCAATTTTAGGTGTGGAAACGCCAACCTCCAACACCTCGAATGTTTTTCCATTTGCCATCATTTTAATTGTATCGCCGACGCGAACGGTACCTTCAACCACCCGAATATAAACGACGACACCTCGATACGCGTCATAAAGCGAATCAAAAATAAGCGCTTGAAGCGGCGCATCCGGATCGCCTGACGGTGCGGGAATTTTATCAATAATCTGTGCCAGAATTTCATCCGTTCCGATTCCGGTTTTCGCCGATGCCAGCACAGCCTCAGAGGTGTCAAGACCAATCACGTCTTCAATCTCTTGCTTGACGCGATCAGGATCGGCGTTCGGAAGGTCGATTTTATTAATAACCGGAACAATTTCCAAATCGTTCTCCAGGGCAAGGTAGACATTTGCCAAGGTCTGCGCCTCGACCCCTTGAGCGGCATCAACGACGAGCAGTGCTCCTTCACAGGCAGCCAGGCTCCGCGACACCTCATAAGAAAAATCGACATGCCCAGGTGTGTCGATCAAATGAAAAATATACGTTTTTCCATCCGGCGCTTTATAATTCAATTCCACCGCGTTCAGTTTTATCGTAATCCCGCGTTCACGTTCAAGATCCATCGCATCCAGCGTTTGTGCCTTCATCTCTCGTTGCGTGAGCGCTTGTGTTGCTTCCAAAATTCGATCGGCTAATGTTGATTTGCCGTGATCGATATGCGCGATGATAGAAAAATTACGGATTCGCGACTGACGTACGTCTTGCTTCTCTGACATAGTTGTTCCTCCTGCTCGCAAAAAACATCACTTAATCTCGATTATATCAATCGTCAAGTCACGTTTCAATGAGGAACCATGAAAGCATGTGTTTGTGAATGGACTGTAGTCACTTTTGGTGCATAATTTTTTAAAAAAATAATGGGGCAAGCAATTCGATCAAATAAAAAAACAGCCGGAATTCCAGCTGATTTGTATCACTGCCTTAAGCAAATAGTTGGATTAATCCATCCACAAACTCAGCAATGGCGCTGACACCCCATAAAAATAGGCGCTGCACTCTGTCCGAGAGTGAATAACCATGGCTCTTGGTACCACTATTTATCGGTGTATTTGTATTTAGCTCCTCTGAATCCATCGATGATTCAGGTTCACTTTTAGGAACCACAATTTTTTGTTCATGAAAAACTGTGCGTGTCGTTTCATTGCTGAGCTGCGGCTGATGCGCATCGCGAACCGTAACCGCCCCGTAAAGCGCGCACAGGAGAAGTACAAATAGTACCACGAAACATTCAATGACGATACGTTTCATCTCCCACCGCTCCCTTTCATTTCAAGGCTTGTCCCTTGTTCGTAGTTTCATTTTATGCGCGCAAACGACTATTCATGACTTAATGTGTAAAATGACCAACATTCCCTTGGTCGATCTGATGATGCAGTGCTGCGTTTAAGCCTTCAGCGATGACATTGCCCATTTTTTCAATGAAAAAGTCAACTTCTTTTGGTGTGACCATAAGCTGAGTGCCGCTCGCTCCAAGCGCCTCTTGAATTAATTGCGCCTTTTCGACCTCGGTCAACGTACCGACCATACCGAGAAATGCTGCGCGATCCTCCTTGCTAGGCAAATTTAGTTTTTTGTAGTCCACCTTTTCCCCAAATGACATCCATGACGGAGCAAGTGATTTGGATGGTCTTGTATCTTTCATTTCCCGCTCCAGATGGCGCAGCAGCAAGTCAAGCGAATCACTCGTAATCGTTACCGCGTCAACAACTGTTGGCACGCCAATCGCAATGACTGGAATTCCCAATGTTTGCTTGCTCAATTCTTTCCGATTGTTTCCAATTCCCGATCCCGGATGAATACCGCTGTCGGCAACCTGAATCGTTGTATTTACACGATCAATCGCGCGTGCCGCCAGCGCGTCAATGGCAATAAGAAAATCCGGTTTCGTCTTCTCGATCACGCCAAGAATGATATCACTCGTCTCAATACCTGTGACCCCCATAACTCCTGGTGTTATGGCGCTGACCGGACGATAACCCGGCTGCACATTCTCCGGTTGAAGGTCAAACATATGCTTTGTCACAAGTACATTCTCTACCACACTCGGCCCAAGCGCATCCGGCGTCACTTTTAAGTTTCCCAACCCGACAACAAGACAACTCGCGTCATCTGCAATATCCAACTGTTTGAGAAATCGGGAGAAATAATGAGCAAACACCTTTTCTGTTTTTCCTTCGATTTCAGTGTTACCGGTACGCAGCTCCTTCGCTTCAAAGGTAAGATATGCTCCTGGCTTCTTGTTCATCGATTCGGCTGCTTGCTGATCGATAGTCATTGATGTCACTTTAATGCCGGATTCCATTTTCTCCTCAATATGAACACCCTGAATTGTCGGCTGACTTTCATTCGCCTCAATTGCCAGGTCTGTTCGCACCGCATATTGCTTTAAATCCAGATCTCTATTCATGCAAAGTCCTCCTCGTTAATTGACCTTCTTCACTAAGAACGGAATTTCCGCACGCCCATAGCAGCTTCATATCTGTTAAAAGGATGTTCATTTACGCTTTTTTCATTCATTCATTGCAAAAGACGGGAGCCTTTGATACAATACAGTTTGTCAGAATGAATCTCTGCTCATAGGAATAGAGGCCTTTTCGGTCTATCGTTTATTTATATAAGAACGTTTTTATTTCGGCGGAGTTAGTATGATGACCGGGAATTCATGATTTGGAGGTGAATCGAATGCCAAATATTAAATCAGCAATTAAACGTGTGAAAACGAGCGAAGCGAACCGTCAGCACAATGTGCAATACAGGTCCGCAATGCGCACAGCGATTAAATCATTCAACGTAAAGGTTGAAGAAAAAGATGTTGAAGGCGCAAAGGATGCTTTTCTTGCTGCTACGAAGAAGGTCGACAAAGCAGTAACTAAAGGATTAATCCATAAAAATAAAGCAGCTCACGAAAAATCAAGGCTGTCCAAGAAAATGAATAGTTTGAACGCTTAATTATGAAAAATGGCTCGCTTCTCAAAGCGGGCCTCTTTTTTTGCATTTTTTCTTATAGTCAAGCCGCTTTTCCGGATATCTGAACGATCAAAAGCTCCAGTGCAAGTACCTTGTCCGCTTGTCCGGTCTTGATCTGATAGTCCGTTTGCGCACATTTCTCCAACGCATTTTGCAACAAAGCAGCACTGAATAAGCGCGTCTGCTCAAGTGCCAACTTAACCGCATAGGGGTGAACACCGATTTTGCCCGCAATGCTGCTTTGTGTGTAGCCTTCCTTCTGATAGTATCCGGCTTGATACACGATCCGGAATTGACGTTCCAAAAGTGCAAGCAGCTTCAGGGGTTCTTCTTTCATTCGAACAAGTTCATGAAGCAATTGCAATGCCTGCGCCGTTTTTCTGTGCATTACATGATTCACAAGCAAAAAAACATTAGTCTCAAGCGATTTTGAACCGATCTCTTCAACCACCCGCGCGTCAATCGCGCGATCCGTATCACAATACAGAGCACATTTTCCAACCTCATTGGCAAGTTGACCAAGATGAGGACCAATTGCTGCCAGCAGCTGTTCATGGCCTTCCTTCGTGTATCGCGTGCCATATTGGGCGGCAACGTTCTCAAGAATAGTGAAAAGCGTCGTGTCCGAAAGGTGTGATAATTCATAGACAGCGGCCGATTTTTCAAGCTTTTTGACAATTTTCTTACGTCGATCAAGCTTTTCGTAAGGAGCATTTATAATGAGCACAGCACTCTCTGCCGGATGTTCCATGTATTGTTCCAATCGGTCAATTTTTTGCTCAATTTTCGTCTTCGTTCGTTCAGCTGTCAAAAAGTAAGCATTTTCTATAATGACAACTTTCTTATCACCGAAAAACGGAATCGTTTCCGCATCTTCAATCGCATGCTCAAGCGGAAGTTCTGTCATATCATATCTGGATAAATTAAAATCACGTTCTTCATCGTTTAACGCTTCACTCGTAATGTTTTTTTTCATCAATTGGATGAGAAAATCCTGCGTGCCGAAGAGCAGATAGATGGGCGCAAGCGGTTTACTTATCGATAAGTTTGCTGACTTAGGTACTGCCATTGGTAGTGTTCATCCTTTACCTTGAATTCTTCAAAGCGCCTTACGCGCTCCTTACCTATACCTACTTTACCGTCCCGCCGCCCTGATGACAAGATGCCCAGCCGCATTTCCGATCTTATCGGTCACTCTGGATGCGGTTTTGAAATCTTTTGAGCCTTGATTAAGTAACGTGGCCGGAATAAATTAAGCGGAGATTTTCCGGTTATTTGCATCCTGGCGCTTGGTTCACAGGCATATAAGGGTAATTTTTCCGCTTATGCACAGAAAAGCCCTCCAATTTCACGTTTTTCGATTCGATAAGCGGAATTTCTCCGTCTATTTAAGCAATTTTTTCATTCATTTTCTAATTAAGCGGAATTTTTCCGTTTATTTCTCAGATTGGGCGCTAACCTGCTCACCCAATCGGGTCTTATGACCTTTTCGTCGTACCGGCAAGGCAAAACGATAAATGTTCTTATCTTGAAAAAAAGAAAGCGGCTTATCGCCGCTTCCTGTTATATATGAACGCCGACCAACGAAACCTAGGACATCGCTGGTCAAACGATATACATTACTCTCTCTATGTTATCCTATGACTTAAAAAAGTATGGGTGACAATGTTATTTTGCGTTTTATAAATGATGGAAATTATGGGTGATAAAGGTGCTCAAAACCGATAACCCGCTCATTGTCAAACTTAAATTGGATCGCCCCCAATTGGTCGGTGCGCAAGCTGCTTATTTGATGCGCGTCAAGCAATTGGACAACCTCCGGATGCGGATGGCCATAACGATTTCCTTTTCCGCAAGAAATAATCCCGATTGCGGGTTGAAGCTGATTCAGCCATTCTTCCGATGTGGACGTACGGCTGCCATGATGGCCAAGCTTGAGAACGTCGGCGGTTGTTCCCGGATAGCGTTCGAGCAGCTTTTTTTCACCATCTTGGCTCAAATCACCGGTAAACAGCCACTGTTTGCCGCCTAATTCCGTATGCAGCACGACGGAGTTATCATTGCTCTCCTTTGACCTCGCAGCCGGTGCAAGCACATGAAACTCTGCCTTTCCGAGTTTCAGCGTCATCCCCGAATGAATACGTTTCACCACAGTTCCGTCACGTACCATTTTTCTGAAAAGCGCTCGATCATTTGCATCCGGATCATGATACGGACTCACGAGCAGCTGATTAATCCGCACTTTACCTACGATCCCTTTAACCCCACCGACGTGATCGTAATCTCGATGCGTCAGTACAAGAGCGTCGAGATAATTAATACGCAAAGCCGACAATTCGTGAAGCACCACATCTCTCCCGACTTCAAATGGTTTTTTCCGTTCCCTCCATTTTTCTCGTCCAAACGAAATCGTCCCTCCGGTGTCAATCAGTACCGCGCCTTGTTTATTAGGAAGCTGAATCAAGATGCTGTCACCTTGACCGACGTTCAGAAACGTCACCGTACCGCGATCATCGAGAAGATCAGCAAGCGACACACTCATAAAAATCAAACCAAAGGGAACCAGCAAGACCAAAATCGCTTTTCTATTCCGGAAGTGTTCCCAGAAAAGCAACGAAGCGACAATAAAAAAGATGGAAAGACTTGTTTGCCATCCGGTTAAGGCTCCATAATTCAGTTGAAACGGCGGATGCTGCGCAAGGTAGAGCAGAATACGATGAGGAACAGATAATAAACTATCCAGAACGTAAGAGAATAAACCGGAAAGCCCTATAAATGCCAAGCTGCAGAAATACGCAGCAGAGCACAATGGAAAAATAACGAAAGTGATAAATGGAGCGAAGAAAACACTAAGGATAATACCTGCAAGTGAAAGCTGATAGAAGCTTGAGACAATGATGGGGAATGTTGCAAGTTCACAAATCACAGAGAAGATGATCATTCGCATAACCGGAGATCGATAGGATTTGATCACTGTTGGACCGGCAATAAGGACCGCAAAGGTTACAACGAATGAGAGCTGAAAGCCCAAATCAAACACAACATTCGGGTCATAAACGACCATCAGCAGACAAGCGATACTTATTGGATCTGAAACCAGAATGTTCCGCTTCTTCATCAATGTAAAAATAAGCACACAACTGGCTGTAATTCCGGAACGCACGATGGACGGCTCAGCACCGGTAAGTACGACATAGGCTGGAATCAATGCAAGTAACAGAAGCGATGCGTGTTCCCGAGCCATCCCAACGCGCCTGAGCAGATAGAACAAAGTACCGAACACAACGGCGACATGCATGCCGGAAACAACGAGCAGATGTACCAAACCGAACATCCTGTATGCTGACATAAGCCCTTCTTCCATTTGATCATCCGACCCAAACAGCAAAGCATTCATCATTTCCGAAGAAGAAGGCGTGAAGTTTTCGGAAATAAACGTAATTTGACTTTGTCGAATGCGGCGAAGCAGATCGGCAAGTGTCAGTGAAGACTCGGAATAGGCAGGTAATTGGCTGGTCTTCAGCTGCCAATAAATATGATGTCGTTCTAAATACAAGCGCTGATTAAAAGCATGAAAATTACCAGGCAGCTCCGGTTTCTCAAGCTTCCCGATCACGCGGCAAACCATGCCGGTTTTCAGTTCACGAATTAACGTATTCTTCTGATTTTCCGTTTGCATATGCAAATCAACTTGCACCAGTTCGCCCTGTTCAGTCTTCATTCGAAAGCGAAGCAGATCGCCGTCAAAATGAGGAAGATCGGCAATCCGACCGCTTAATGTTTGTTCTTTTCCGGATAAGATTGATTCATTTTCTTGAAAAAACGTGAGATCAATTTTTATGGCCAGAAAAACAAGAAAAAGAATTGCAAGCAGCCGAAATTTGCGTTTCGATACAAGGAATAGCCCGTAAGCGACAAGCAGCACGAGCGGAACAAACGAATCACCGTCTAAAAGGGCCCAAGCTGACAAGCAGCTGCAAAAGGCGACTAGGTGCCACTTACCGGCAAAAGGCATATTGAGCCGTTCTGAAGAGGATTAGTTGATAATCAATACGATCGTTCACATGAAAACCCCTCCTTCATTTAGTTTCTTGTTCTCCCCGCGAGCTTTATTTCAATCAGATCATCAAATGGAACCTTTTTTACAGTCACATGTGCTGCTTTGTAGAGCTCACTTGCGTACGGGTGATTTTTGTAATCCTTAGCAAAATAGACACCTTTGATCCCGGCTTGAATGATTGCCTTACAGCACTGCAAACATGGATAATGAGTGACGTAAATTTCCGCACCTTCTGTCGGCTCTCCGAACTTTGCGCATTGGAGAATCGCGTTCATCTCCGCATGAATGGTGCGCACGCAATGTCCGTCGATCATATAGCAGCCTTCATCCGTACAATGTGGTCCGCCGGCGATTGAGCCATTGTACCCGCCGGCAATAATGCGCTTCTCGCGGACGATGGTTGCGCCGACAACCAGCCTTGTACATGTGCTTCGAGACGCGAGCAGATGACTCTGCGCCATAAAATATTGATCCCAAGATAGTCTTTCCATGATAGAACAGCCTCCCGATTTAGCAACCTGTCCCTATTGTATCAGAATCCGCCTCTTATTTTCATTTCTATTATCAGTTGTACGCTTACTGGAGCGACATATTTGGTTTCATCTTCTCCAAAGACTTCTCACCAATTCCTGAAACATCTGTCAACTCATCCAGGCTGTTGAACGGTCCATGTTCATCTCGATACTGAATAATCGCTTTCGCTTTTGCGGGACCGATTCCGGGCAGATTCTGCATCGCCTGTTCATCCGCCGTGTTTACATTCACCATCTCTGTGCTCCCCTGCTGCCCAGACACCACTCCCGGTGCCCCGCCGGCAGACACCTGCATCTCTTCACCTTTCTCCGGCACATAAATTACCATCTCATCGGCCAGTTTCTGGGCCAGATTGATTTTGTCGCGATCTGCTTTTTTGCTGAACCCGCCAGCCTGCTTAATACCGTCAATGACGCGATCAGATGCTTGCGCATGGTAAATACCCGGATTTCGCACCGCGCCCTTTACGTCGATAATTAACTCTGACGGTAAACTAATTTGCTTGCTTAGGGATTTTTCGGATGTACCGTTACTTTTCTGTTGCGTCGAAAAGAGCTGATCGGTTTTCTGTACTTCCGCTGATCGCTTGAGATTGTTCTGATGCTGATAAAGCAGCCAAAAAACGAGGAGAACCGCGACTATTCCGACAATCACCCATACTCTATATTTGATCAAACGTTCTCTCAAACCATCACCTCCTTTTGTTTGGTGAATGAAGTCATGTATTGCCAGACATAATCCATGAGTTTGTGACATAGGTTCAAAAAGGATACTGAAGCGAGATTGAGGTGGAAAATCATGAGGATCGGTGTGATTGGGACCGGAAATATGGGCGCGCTGCTTGTCGACGCATTGGTGAAAAGCAAGGCAGTAAAGCCACGGTTTATTTCTGTAATGAACAGAACAAAGAAAAAAGCATTGGACCTGGCGAAGAAGCATCACCGGTTGTCTGTTTATGAATCGCCGGTTGATATCCTCCGGCACGCAGATATTGTCTTTCTTTGCGTCAAACCCGGCCAATTCTACTCCTTGCTCCAATCGCTACGCGGCGCATGGCATCCCGGACAGCTTGCGATCTCCATTACAAGCCCAATTTCCGTGAGTCAGCTCGAGCAGCTGATTCCTTGCCAGGTCGCACGGGTGATTCCGAGCATCGTTAACCAAGGCCTTTCAGGCAGCACGCTCGTCACATTTGGAACAAGTATGACCGATATTCAGAAAAGCAAACTATGGGCGATTCTCTCCCAGTTTTCTCATCCGATTGAAATTGATGAGGAAAACATTCGCGTGGCTTCAGACCTCTCCAGCTGCGGCCCCGCATTTATCTCTTTTCTGCTTAGAAAAATGATTGACGGCGCGGTGAATACAACATCGCTCTCAAAAAAACAAGCGACACAGTTAACAACTGAGATGGTCGAGGGCTTGGGCAAGCTGTTTGCGGAGCAGATTTACACGCTCGAAGAATTGCAAAAGAAAGTAACAGTCAAGGGCGGTGTAACAGGGGTTGGTTTAGATATCTTGGAACAGGGATATAACGAAGACTTTGAAAATCTCTTCTCGGCGACACAGCAAAAATTTGCCGAAGATCGACAGGCAGTGAACGCTGCCTTTAATCAAGAAGAAGTCTAAAATGGGATCTTTTATTATTTCGACAAATCAATGTGAATCCCTTCTAATCAAATAAAAAAAATGACCCGAACGATTATTCCTTAGTGGAAACATCAGTCAGGATCATTTCTTTTTTATTGCCACATAACTCGGTAGTTGTCGATGGGCCTGCACCATGTGATCGGAAGCTGTGTAGAATCATGCCTGCCATGATGATCAGCATGCCTGTCCAAGAAAGAAGCGAAGGTAACGGAGTGGACAAAAGGACAAGTTCCCATAACACTGTAAATAAGACTTCCATTGATTGCGTCGCTTCAACGGTCGCCAACTTCTGCATATTGCCCCTCACTTGGTCTGTCGCCGAAAAGAACAGAATGGTCGCAATAACCCCGGAGCTAATCGCAACAATAAACGACTGAACCACCTGAGTTCGGCTGGGCATTCCCGCTGTAAAAATGCCGAATACCGCAAGCACAAGCCAAAAAGGCATACTCGCCAGTGTCATTCCGAACACACGCTGATATGTATCTAAACGATCGCCGCATACGTCCATCATTTTTCTATTGCCGAGCGGATAAGCAAAAGCCGCAAACACAACCGGAGCAACCGCCAATAGTGCATAGCTAAGAGAAAGACTACTTGCCTGCTCCACCTGAAGGAGTGCAATGCCAATCAAGATGATCAATGAGAACATAAGACCTTTTACGGGAATACGGCCTCTTATCCGCACAACGCCATTTACAGTGTGCGTTGTCTCATAAAAGAGCGGTGACAGTAATGAACCGGCAATAATTGTGAACTGCCATGTACCCGCGATCAGCCAACCAGGCGCGAAACTAGCTGAATAACAGAGCGGCGCATAGAATAATCCGAAACCGACAGAGCTCCATAACACCCAGCGCGGCCAATTGGACCTCATCTCACGCAATAGATGCAGAAAATTTCCACGCATAATAACAATTAAAGCAAGGAAAGGCAGCATAAAAAAATAACGCAATGTGCCGCTCCAGACCCAACTGCCGCCGGATAATTCCATTGAATGATTAAAGATAAAAGCCGCAGCAAAGAAAAACGCTGCTAACACACCGAGCATTATCGCTTTCAAGTCTACACCTCCGCGTTTACACGTAACATCCAATCTCTTCATAATTAAGTAAAAAAATGTGGAGAATGAACAGTCATCTCCACAAATTACGCGCTTTACATAGGTTTTTTTTCTAATGTATATAATGGGGCGTCTCCCCATAACTTTTCCAATTGATAATAATCACGTTCATCCTTATGAAAGACATGGGCAACGACATCCCCAAAATCAATCAGAACCCAGCGTGCCTGATCATATCCTTCCATTCGATGAATCGTCAGCCCTTTCTCCTCCGCTGCTTTCCGGAGCGCCATAGAGATAGCCTGTACTTGTTTTCCCGAATCACCATGGCAAATGATAAAGTAATCGGCAATAATTGAAATACCTTGCATTTTTAGCATGACAAGATCTTGAGCTTTTTTGTCGTCTGCGGTCTCCGCAAGATATTTGACCCATTCTTCGCTGTTCATTCAGTCACCTCATCGATTTTCTTGTTTTTTTTGTTCTCGTACAAGATCATTATATGCTTCAAACGTCTTTGGATAGACGCTTTGTTGTTTGGAGAGAAGATGCGTGATTGTCTTCTGTAATTCCAGCAACACAGCCGTATCCAAATTCCGCTCAGCTGCTTCTCTGACTTCATCAACTCCAGGAAAATCACGGCTTGGCTCTATATAATCGGCCAGAAAAATTATTTTTTCAAGAAGAGCCATTTGTTTGCGTCCGGTTGTATGATAAATCATTGGATTTAGAATGTCCAAATCAGTGATACCATACGTTTCTTCAACATAAATCGCCCCGGCAGGAGCATGCCACAATTTATCTGAATACTCTAGGCAGTCACTCCACGTCCCTGGTTTGCTCAAAATCATTGCCTTTAATTCATCATCTGAGAAATATTTGACAATATCATGCAGCATTCCGGCGAGCCTGGCCTTTCTTTCATCTGCGCCATATTTTTCCGCAAGTTTTCCCGCTGTTTCCGAAACACCAACAGAATGTACATACCGTTTTTCAGGCAGAATGGCCTTAATTGCTCGCTGTGCTTCATCAATCTTCATAAAGCCCTCGCTCCTTTATGTAGTTTATGACTGCGTCATTCAAAAAGTAACGGCATGACCGCCCCTGTCTCAATCTCCTACGCAAAAAGCTCGAGGATAAATCCACCTTTGGCATGTCAATGTAGCGCACATCGGCGAAGTCGGGATGCGTCTCCGGGTAGCCCGGCCGTTTGAATGCGATGAATGATGTCAATTTGCTTAACTCAGCCACCTGATGCCATGTTGGGAGATCATCAACCATGTCCGCGCCGAGAATGAAGTGAAAATGATAATTCGGGTATTTTTCAGTCAACTCGCGAAAAGTATCCACTGTATAGGACTTGCCCTTACGCTCAATTTCTGCTCGGCAAACAGCAAATCGTTCATTCTCTTTAATCGCCAGATACACCATATCCGCGCGTTGTTCGGCGCTTGCGCGAGCCGTTTTCCCTTGGACGTGCGGCGGTTGGTAGCTCGGCAAGAACCAAACTTGATCAAGTTCACACGCTTCAAGAGCCTCCTCTGCAATCAGCAGATGCATCAGATGCGGCGGATCAAACGTGCCTCCGAAAATACCAATTCTCTTATTTATCATGGGGATGCCTACTTCTTCGGAATTTCAATCCGCATATGCTCTTTAGAACGTCTATATAAAACAGCGGTATGACCGATCACCTGAATAAGCTCCGAACCTGTGCGTTCACTAATTTCCGTGCTTGCATCAAACGGATCTTCGAATGTATTTTGTAAAAACTGCACCTTGATTAGCTCACGTTTCTCGAGCACATGATCAATCTCATTAATAAATTGATCATGTACACCGGTTTTGCCAACTTGAAAAACCGGCTTGAGCGGGTGTGCCAATTTTTTTAAATATTTCTTTTGATTATTGCTCAGCATACGTTCTTTAACTCCTCCATAATTAACTCATCAAATACATTTTAATAAGGTGGTTCTCCATTTTTACAGTTTCAGGAAATACTCCCGTCCATTTCTGAAAAGCGAGCGCCCCCTGATAAACCAGCATCGATAGACCATTCATTACAGGATGACTGAGCCGCTCGGCTTCTCGCAGAAACGCAGTTCTTCTTGGACTATAGATCAAATCCGCAAAGAGGGTTCCGGGAAGCGCCCTATTTAAATGAATAACCAAATGATCTGCATCTGGATTTAAACCAATTGATGTTGTATTAATGACAACCTGATACCGATCCAATTGCTGTTCGGCCTGATCGAGCTTTAACGCATCAGAATTGCTGTACTCACCGCAAGCCGCACTCAACGCCACCGCTTTTGAACAAGTCCGGTTGCAAATATCGACGCGCGCCCCTATCGATCGTGCTAACGTCAACGCTACAGATCGCGCGGCTCCACCTGCTCCAATCACTAGAATGGATGGCCTTTTATTAATGAAACTGGGAAAATTCCTTTGTAACCCCTTAAGAAAACCAATACCATCCGTATTGTACCCAATCAGTCTGCCACCTGTTTGAACAACAGTATTTACAGCTCCAACCACTTCAGCAGCCTCATCGACTTCATCAAGTAATGACAAAATAGCTGTTTTGTGTGGAAAAGTGACATTAAATCCCTTTACCCCTGCTTCTTTTATACGCGACACTGCTTGGACAAGGTCGCGCTTTTCCACTGGATAAAGCCGGTAGTCACCCGAAATACCATATTCTTCAAACCAAAAATTATGCATGGCCGGTGACAGACTGTGCGCAATTGGCGCGCCTATAAGACCATACTTATCGTCCATTTGTCGTTACCCCTTTATAATCGATGAACGCAAAGAAACACCTATTCCTTTCGGTGCATAAGCAGAAACCCTGGCCCCTTTTCCTTTGATAGTGATCCAACCCAGCCCGGAAAAAACAACATCCGAATCCGTTTCATCGGTGCGAAAATCATAACGCACCATTTCCGGAAGGCTCGTCCCCTCACTTGGCGGAGCAAGCAGCCGGCCAAGCTGCCTTTCATACAAATCATCTGCCTGTTCCATCTTTGTGCGATGAATAAGCAATGAGCCCGCCGCATACACGATCAAAGATCTCTTTGCAGGTCCGATATAATCAATTCGCGCAAGCCCGCCAAGAAATAACGTTTGGTTTTCGTTGAGCTGAAAAACCTTCGGCTTAACTTCTTTTCCAGGCATAATCTTTTTGTAATCACGCGTTTCCACAAAGTGTGCCACCTGATGATCATTAACAACCCCGGGCGTATCATAAAGATTGCGATCATCATCCAGCGGAATCGCAATGAAATCCAAGGTCGTTCCAGGAAATTTTGATGTCGTAATAACTGAATTTCCGGAGCCAAGCTGCTGAATCAGATGATTAATAAAGGTCGACTTTCCCACATTTGTCGTGCCCACAACGTAGACATCGCGGCCTTTGCGATAGTAATCAATACACGATGCCACCTCATCAAGCCCGTGATTTTTTGCTGCACTCATTAATACAACATCCACCGGTTTTAACCCTTGCTCATGCGCAGAACGATGCATCCAGCTGATCAATTTGTTCGGATTCGTCGATTTTGGAAACAGATCCTGTTTGTTTCCAACAAGAAGTACCGGATTATTACCGACAAACCGCTGCAGACCAGGAACCCAGCTTCCGGCAATATCGAACAGATCAACCAAATAAACGACCAAAGCATCCTTCTCGGAGATCCGAGAAAGCATGTTTAGAAAATCATCTCCGGTCAGTGAAACATCTTGAATTTCATTATAGTGTGCTAAACGAAAACAGCGCTGGCAAACCACAGGTTCATGCTGCAGCGCGCTTGTCGGGGCATAACCAAGCGCATTTGGATCGTTGGTCTGAATCTTTACGCCGCAACCGGCGCAATAAAGTTCATCCATGCATTATTCCTCCCATTTCAGCCATCCTTTGCGCCTCATCTGAGAAAGGATAAACCGTTCCAAATGACGGTTAACTTTGGTCGCCCAACCGTCAGTAGAGGCAATAGGTGTTACTAAAATTGTGTGAGCACCGACTTGATTGGCTCCCCACACATCAGTCAGCAATTGATCGCCGACGACCACCATTTCGTCTTTTCTCACCTTCATGATTCGCATCGCACGTTTAAAGGCAAAAGGCAGCGGTTTTCGCGCTCGATAGATGTAGGAAACACCGGCAGAATGCGAAAACAGCTTGACCCTTTTCTCACTATTGTTCGACAGAACCATAACCGAGATTCCCGCCTCTTCCAGAGAAGAGAACCAGCCGATCAGTTCCGGTGTTATCTCCTTTGCATTCCAGGCGATAAGTGTATTGTCCAGATCTGTGACCAGCGCTTTTATTCCTCGCTGCTTCAGTTTATCCGGTTGAATATCTAGAATACTTTCTACATGTTCCTCAGGTAAAAATTTTCTCAACACTGAATTCTCCACCTCATATTCTTTTCTCATTTTCCCACATGTTGACGATTTTACCAAGTCCTAAATCATTTTTATCAGACAACGATTCAAAAAAATCTATTGACCCCGTGTAAAAAACATAAACCGACTATTCTATGTGCGACATTGACCATCCAGTTCCTAAATATTTCGACAAAAGTTGACAGCATAATTTTTGTGGATAAATTTGTCCACATCACCATCCAATAGACTTCACTATTTTCGTCAAGTTACCCACATAAAGCGCACAGTTTATCCACCTCCATTGTGGATAAATATCGAATTGTTCCGAAACACGGAACATGGTAAAGTGTATTTATGCAATTTAATTTGTAGATTTGATCACAATAACAACATGGAAACGGTTGACAATTGTACTGAATAAACAACTCGTTAATCATCAAGCAAATTCTAAGATCTCCTATTGATTGCACCACTTTTTCAATATATATCTATGATTTGTGCAAAGATACGTAGTGATTATTAATTCTATAAAAGGAGATGAAAAACCGGTAACGGTTGACAATGGACATTCTTTCAGACGATCTACTCATTGAATCCTATACAAAAGCTAAAGAATACCATTTATGTGAGGATTTTATTAAATTGATTGAAGCAGAAATGGAACGTCGAAGCTTGCGGAATCAAATGCAGCAGACAAGCTAACATTCAATGATCAGTCAAACTCCAAATAACTCGTTGACAAAATAGAACATTAGGACCAAGTGATTCTTTTCAAGCAGGACAGGCACAGGACAGGGCGAGTGCCCATAAACTAAAAGACAGCGAAGGAAAATAGATCTCCCAAAGGAGTGAACACTCATGCTGTCAATTGTCGGTGGACTCGCCTATTTGTTCAAAAATGTGTGGTTGCTTGTATCTTATGTGAAAAACAACGCTTTTCCCCAGCCATTGTCAGAGGATGAGGAAGCCAAATGTTTACAGCTTATGGCTGAAGGCGATGAAGATGCCCGCAATAAGCTCATTGAACACAACTTGCGGCTTGTCGCTCATATTGTGAAAAAGTTTGACAATACAAAAGAAGATACGGATGACCTGATATCCATTGGTTCCATTGGACTTATTAAGGCCATCAACAGCTATTCAACAGGAAAAGGGACGAAACTCGCAACTTACGCTGCGCGTTGTATTGAGAACGAAATTTTAATGCATTTGCGTGGACTAAAGAAATCAAGAAAAGACGTTTCATTAAATGATCCGATTGGGCAAGACAAGGAAGGCAACACCATTTCGCTCATTGATATTCTGAAATCCACGAATAAGGACATTGTCGATGAGATATCTCTAACACTTGAAACAAAAAAAATTTATGGTGCCTTGCATATTCTTGATCCACGCGAACGTGAAGTAATCATCGATCGATTTGGACTAGACAATCAAGATGAGTTGACTCAACGGGAAATCGCAAAAAAGCTATCGATTTCCAGAAGCTATGTCTCACGGATTGAAAAACGTGCGCTGATGAAGCTGTTTCATGAAATCTACCGAAAACCTAATCACTAATCGTAATTAAATCAACAATAGATAAGCATTCTCATACCCTGTCATCTGATTAAATGGTACCATTAATAATAAAGATTCAGAATAAGTATGAGAATCGAGGAATCAATATGGACGAATCGCACAAAAATAGAGGTTTGAACCTGATGGGAGAGCCGGAAGAAATTAAAAGTGTTCACCTAATGGTTAAGGGGAGAGTACAAGCTGTTGGATTCCGCTATTTCACTTGGCAAACAGCAAATGTATATCGCATTTCCGGATGGGTACGCAATCGTGACGATGGCAGTGTCGAAATTGCTGCTGAAGGCGAAAAATCAGATATTCAACAATTTGTGAAAACGATAAAAAAAGGAAGTCCTTTCTCGCGAATCTCTAGCGTTGACCTGTATGAATATACCGAGCCGAAAAATTACATTCAATTTGAAATAAAAAATTCAGATTGATCGAACCAACTCTAAAAAGCAGTAAAGCAAGACCTATGCGTCTTGCTTTACTGCTTAAATTTTTTGTAGTTGACGATACTCTTTAATGAATTTATATCAGGTAAGCCTATCAAATTGATTCCTCTTAGTATAGTACAATCCCCAATGTCCTCATAATAGAAATGTGTGCTCGCATTGCCGATCCAAGATTGTTTCATGAGCTTTTTTTATAAGTTGGTTGCGTCTCACTCTCGACGCGCGATCAATGTATCCAGGCTTCCACTGTAGGGTTACGGTCAGTTTTTGAATATGGAAACAGATCATTTTTGTATGCCTCCTACGTATTATTCATCTATACCGTCATTTTACATTCCACCTTAATCTGTTTCGACGGGCTGTTGGATGGTTTCTGCCTCCTTCCGAGGTCTGAACTTTCCTCAGTCTGAGAAGAAGAAAGAACAGGCAAATAAGTAACGAGTAAAATAAGCGGAGATTTTCCGGCTATTTGCATCATGGTGCTTGTTTTACAGGTAAATAAGGGTAATTTTTCCGCTTATGCACGGAAAAACCCTCTATTTTCACGTTTTTCGATGCGATAAGCGGAATTTTTCCGTTTATTTCTTAGATTGGTCGGCTTACCTAATCGTCCATCCGAATCTTATGACCTTATCGTCGTACCGGCGAAGGCAAAACGCTATACTGTCTTAAAAACCGGGCAAGTCCGGTCCTTAATCTCCAGCCATGTGTGATGGTTTTGTGTCTTTTCAGTGCTGAATCGCCGCTTCGGTTACTCGCTTGCCGCGGGCGCACCGCGAGCCTCCTCAAACAGGCAGAAATCTGCGGGGTCTCGCCGGCACGCTAATCCCGCAGGCGCCCTCGTACCTCCGCTTTGATTCTCGGCCAAGACACTGGTCTATTGGTTTGAAAACGTGCAAAATAATAAACTTTCTTTACCTGCAAGAAAAACCTGGGCAAGCCTGGCCCTTGGCTATCATTCTGTATAAAGCTTTGATCCATTAAACTTGTGACTTGAACGACACTTCAGCTGCTCGCTGGTCCCGCAGGTCTCACGCTTTCGTGTCTGGATATTTTTTCTGGTTCAGCATGCTCAAGATCTAATACTTTCTTTACTTGCAAAAAAAAAACCGTCGAAGGATCTTAATCGATCGTTCGACGGTTTATCGTGCATCTATCATAGTTTTTCCTTCAGTTTCGATGTTCTCCAGTATAAAAAGAATGAAAAGATTAGGAATATGAAGCTGGATAAGGATAGAATTCCAAGCTTCCATTGAACTTCGGCATATTTAGGAATCAAAGTGCCGCAATAGAGAAACGAGCTGATAAACAAGCATAACATGCCGATTCTTTGGTAGTCGATGATTTTATCTAGAATCATTTTTTGTTGTTCTTCCAAGTTCATCCCTCCGTCACTTGATTACTATAACACGAGATGAATATGAGAAGATCAGGTAGTTTCTGACAAAGTGAAACGCAGATTGATTCCACACCTAATCGACAAACCGTATTAGATCAACTTAATGCTTGTTCCAAATCTTCAATTAAATCTTCCGCATCTTCAATGCCAACGGACAAGCGAATGAGACCATCAGTAATACCCAGTTCTTCTCTTCTCGGCTTCGGAATTGATGCGTGCGTCATTTTCGCCGGAACCGAAATCAAACTCTCTACAGCACCAAGGCTCTCAGCAAGTGTGAAAAAATGAGTCTTTGAAAGGATTTGATTCACAGTCTTCTCATCTCCAACATCAAAAGAGATCATGCCGCCGAACCCTGATGCCTGCTTTGCAGCAAGATTGTGCCCAGGATGACTCTCGAGACCCGGATAATAAACCTTCTTCACTTTTGGATGTGCCTCGAGAAATTTTGCGATCTGATTCGCGTTCTTCTCGACCTGCTCCATACGCAGGCCAAGTGTTTTGATTCCGCGGACGAGAAGCCAAGCATCTTGGGGACCTGGCACCGCGCCAACTGAATTTTGAACAAAATAGAGGCGTTCAGCTAATTCATCAGAAGCGACGGCGACGAGTCCTGCCACTACGTCACTGTGTCCGCCAATATATTTGGTCGCACTATGAAGAACAATGTCCGCGCCTAAGTCGAGCGGATGTTGCCAGTATGGTGTTGCAAATGTGTTGTCAACAATCAACAGCAGTCCATGCTGATGCGCGATTTTAGATGCTTCACGAATGTCCGTCACTTTCAGCAAAGGATTTGTCGGTGTTTCCAGATAAAGCGCTTTTGTCTTGGCAGTGATCGCTTTTTCAATGTTTTCCGGAACACTTGTATCGACAAAGGTCGCAGAAATGCCCAACCGTTTAAATACTTTATCAATAACGCGGAACGTCCCGCCATAGACATCATCAGTAATGACCAAATGATCGCCGCTATTAAGCAACATGAGAACCGAAGAAATAGCGGCCATACCGGATCCAAACGCGAATCCCGCTTTTCCATGTTCAAGCTCTTGGATCAACACTTCAAGTGCATGACGTGTCGGATTGCCTGAACGAGAATAATCATAACCTTTCGTTTTGCCCACTGCTTCTTGTTTATAAGTACTTGTCTGATAAATCGGCACAGACACACTGCCTGTGAACTCATCCCCAAAAATTCCTGCGTGAATAACTTGTGTCTTTGGTCTCATGTATGATTCCTCCAGTTTTTTTGAGAAAATTCTTTTACTCATAGATATGTTCGCCGAGATAACGTTCACTCGAATCAGGGAAAATGACAACAATAGTGGTTCCCGGTTCTGATTTTCCCGCCTCAAGCAAGGCTGCGTGCAGTGCGGATCCTGATGAGCTGCCGATCAACAGTCCTTCATATTTTGCTGCCTCTTTCAACCGCCGAAAAGCATCTTGGTCTGCAATTGTATAAATTTCATCAAAATACTTGGTTTTAACGAAAGAAGGAATAAATTCCATTCCAATTCCCTCAGTGCGGTGCGATGCGGGCTTCCCGCCGTTTAAAATGGAACCCACAGGCTCAACAACCACCGTTTTCACATCCGGATTTTTCATTTTAAGATATTCCGCCGTACCTGTGAATGTGCCGCCGGTACCTGCACCCGCGATTAGCACATCGACTTTCCCGTCCAAGTCGTCCCAGATCTCAGGTCCTAGTGTTTCAAAATAAGTCCTCGGGTTATCGGAATTCGCGAATTGATTCGGGCAGTAGCCGCCCTCTATCGTCCGCTCCAGTTGCCGCGCTTTCGCTACCGCTCCAGACATACCTTGATCGGTCGGCGTGGTAACGACACGGGCACCGAGCGCTTTCATTAAGACTTGCTTCTCCGCGCTGAATTTCTCAGGGACGCAGAAAATGACATTAATGCCCTTCCCCACTGCCGCAAGTGCCAACCCGATCCCTGTGTTTCCAGCTGTCGGCTCAATTAAGGTGCCGCCCGGCTTAAGTTTTCCAGACTGTATCGCCTCACGGATCAGCTTTTCTCCCAGTCGGTCCTTCACGCTGCCTCCGGGGTTGAAATACTCGCATTTCGCATAGATTCGCACACCCTCGGGCAGTGGAAATGCGTGCAAAGCGACAAGCGGCGTCTTGCCAACAAGTTCATGAACACTTTCGTAAACTGCCATAACCCTCTCTCCCTATCTTTGGGGCACAAGGTCAAGCTCAGGCATAGATTTCTCTCCACTCGGCTTTGTGCGCCAACATTTTTTCCGCAACTTTCTTTGCGCCGGCAAGATCATGGCTTGCCGCCCAGCCGCACTGATAACAGTTTGCAGCTGGAACTTCAGTTGCGTTCACTACGTCAATAAGTGTACGCTCAATTGCTTGAAGAATAGCGTCATAGCTGCTGTTGTCAACGATTGACACG
Organism: Sporolactobacillus caesalpiniae; assembly: GCF_040513385.1. Taxonomy (NCBI): domain Bacteria; kingdom Bacillati; phylum Bacillota; class Bacilli; order Caryophanales; family Sporolactobacillaceae; genus Sporolactobacillus; species Sporolactobacillus caesalpiniae. The sequence goes on along the minus strand of NZ_JBEVCB010000001.1, from coordinate 430,952 downwards.
TAAAAACCGGTCTGACAGCCCATCGGACCGACATCGACTATATTATCAATATGATTGCGAATGTTTTCTGCCATTAAATGTTCTAGAGAATGGAGTGCCGGCATTTCCATATGCTCTTCATTCGGCTGGCAAAAACGAACATCATATTTATAGATCTCATCTCCACGCGGCGCCTTGGTCACCCCGACCAGCCGCACATAAGGCGCCTTCACTTTGGTGTGATCCAGATTAAAGCTTTCAACGTTCATTTTGGGGCGTTCCGTCAAGTTAAGCCATCTCCTTAATGATTGAGATAATGAATTCAGCCGAATGTTTCGCGGCGGTCTTTAAAAATTGATCAAAAGATATAGTCGAATCCTTACCGGCGATGTCAGATAAGGAACGGATGATCAGAAACGGCACATTGAACTGGTGACAGACTTGCGCGATTGCCGCTGCCTCCATTTCCACTGCCTTTAACTCAGGAAATATATTTTTAACATTTTGGATGCGTTCCGGATCAGACATAAATGAATCGCCCGAACCGATCAACCCCTCAACAATTTGATGCTCAGATCTTGCAGCTTCAGAAGCGGATATTGCCGTCTCAACCAATTTGCGGTCCGGAAGAAAAGCAGGAGGCATACCAGGTACCTGCCCCGGCTCATAGCCAAAGGCGGTCGCATCGGCATCGTGATGAATGACGGATGACGAAATCACAACATCACCAATATTAAGTGCCGCATCTGTACCGCCAGCCGATCCGGTGTTAATGACGGCAGACGGATGATAATGGTCGATCAGAAGCGTCGTTCCAATCGCTGCGCTCACTTTTCCAATTCCTGATTGGAGCAGAACAACCTCAGTACCTTCAAGTATTCCTTTATAAAAATGGCAGCCGGCAATTTCTTTTTCCTCGACTCCGCTCATATGTTCTTTGAGCAATGCGACTTCTTCTTCCATTGCTCCGATCATTCCTAATGTCACAACTTGGTCCTCCTGAAAATCATTTAATTTTTTTCGGCGACAATCAGCCACGCGAATCGATTCAGCTGCTTAAAATACGGCACAAAGTGCTTCTTGCGAAATGCCGTATATAGATTGCTTCGCAGTGGATAGTATTCTGTATTTAAATCCTTCAACAAATGAGCATACCCATTCGCGCGCGCCCACCGATGCACCTTTTTCTTTTCTAGTTCGCTGTCAAACAGTGTATCTGCAAACACTATTCTACCATTAATCGGCAATAGGCGACTATATTTCTCGATCGCTTGTTCCTTCTCTTCATCCGTTAGGTGGTGAAAGGCGAAAGAACTGACAATAGAATCGATCGGATGATCGGGCAGCGGAAAATCGAGAAAATCGCCATCCACTAGTTGTAAATTAGGAAGCTTGGTTTGAGCTTTCTCACGCATTTTTTCTGATGGTTCAATACCCACGACATCCAGTCCCCGGTCAATCAATTTCTGTGTCAGGTTGCCGGTACCGACCCCAAACTCGAGGACTGCCCCGCGTGCATGCTTGGCTACTTCTTCAAGGATCAAATCGTAATTTTTAAAAACTTCCTTATATTCTCTGTCCCCACCAAAGACAGAGTGATCATAATGATCGGCCCATTGCTCAAATGTATGAATAAATTCGCGTCCCATTTATTTTTCCTCCCATACTAGTCGAAAACCATTAATTTCATATAATATTAGTATGGATTATTGAATTCAATGTCACTAAATTAGCACACATTATAAAAAACTACAACAAAAAACTATTCTACACCTCTACCGAAAGCTGGAAAAAAGTGCACACCCATTTTCTTATGAATCGTCAGCAATAAAGCAGAATCTAAAAAACAGCCGCACTCTGCGGCTGTTTGATGATAAGGGCTGGTTCACGGTTTCTTGACATTATCTGCTTGCCATTTCCCATCTTGATAGATCAAATGAACAACATAGATAGCGTTTTGATTATTTTTCGGTGCAACGCGTGCAAGAGAGCTGTTCGGCGTTCCACCGTTTCCCAGCCAGCGAATCGTCATGTTGGCCACGTCAATCCCTGTAGCCTCGGAAATAGCGCTCACCTGAGCGTTCCAGTCTGCAGACCCCATCTCGTATGAGGCTTGGTGATTCTCATCAGACTCCGTTGCCGAACTCGATGATTCAGAACTGCTTTCATCCTCATTTGATGCCTGACTGGAATCAGATGATGACTGATCGGAACTATTTTCTTGAGAATTGCTGCTTTCGCTGGATTGTGCCTGCGAATGCGATGATGCAGCTTTATTCGATGATGGCGATGTGTGAAAAACTGAAATGAGAATGATGCAGCCCACTGCTAGAATGAGCAATGAGACAATGCCAATTGTCCAGCTCAGCAAACGATCTCCTTTACTTTTGCGCTGCTCAACTCGAGACGATGAATCACCATTCCCTCTCTGACTTCTCATAGGACATCCTCCTTTTTACCGACAACACTAACTGATTATATACGGGACAGCTTTAAAAGTATATTATTATTTGAATTAAGTGGCCCGCAATAGTTAACAAACTACTTCATTACGAATACTTTGTCTATAATGCATGTCACCCCAAAATCTGTATAAAGGAATTCGAAGGAGTCAGGCTCGTCATGACTGTCCCTTTTAAGACTGCCATAAATATACACTGTACAACTTATGCGCATGCCTCAAAACTATTCCCGTCTGATCCTTTTCACGTATGATGCCTTATTGAACATCTTCCTTTAAACACCTATATAGAAAAAAAGCGCAAAACTGCCGGACTCATCACATCCGAACAGATTTGCGCTGTTTTCTTTTTCTCATTTATTCGACCTTTAAAATCTTGACGCGGATGTCGCCGCCCGGTGTGCTCACACTAACCTCTTCACCGACCGACAGACCAATCAAGCCCTTGGCCATTGGAGAATCGTTCGAAATCTTACCTTTAAACGGATCGGATTCGGCGCTGCCGACAATCTGATACGTTTCTTCATCGCCATCCGGCAATTCACGGAACGTTACCGATTTACCGATTTTTACAACATCAGTCGTTTCGTCATCTTCAATGATGACCGAATTACGGATCATGATTTCCAGCTGTTGGATGCGCGCTTCAACAAACGCTTGTTCATCCTTTGCTGCGTCATATTCAGAGTTTTCGGAAAGGTCGCCGAATCCACGAGCGATCTTAATTCGTTCAACAACTTCTTTTCGTTTCTCAGTCTTCAAATAATCAAGTTCATGTTCAAGTTTCGCTTTACCTTCAGCGGTCATATAGTGAAGTTTCTCTGCCATAGTCTGCCACACTCCTGAGTTAATTTATGATCAACTGCTCTAGTCTGCAATTCGGATGTCCATCGACAAGAGCGAATTGAGATTAGGGTTTTCACTTTCAAGTCATGTTGTCAAATTGCCCTTGCCTTCCAGAATGGTGCGAATTTTCGTGGCCATCAGGTCAATCGCTACCGTATTTTTCCCGCCCTCTGGAATAATAATATCTGCATACCGTTTCGTTGGTTCCACAAACTGCAGATGCATCGGGCGAACATCGGTTAGGTATTGATTGATGACCGATTCAACACTTCTGCCCCGCTCCGCGGTGTCGCGAAGCAGTCGGCGAATAATACGGAGATCTGAATCCGTATCCACAAAAACCTTAATGTCCATCAAATCGCGAAGCCGTTCGTCTTCAAGAATAAGAATGCCTTCGAGTATGATCACATCTTTTGGCTCGACGGGTACAATTTTAGCAGATCTTGTATGTACTGTATAGTCATACACCGGTTTTTTTATCGGGTGGAATTGAAGCAGCTCGTGAATATGTGAAATTAGCAAGTCCGTATCGAATGCAAATGGATGATCGTAGTTTGTCAGAAGCCTCTTTTCAAAAGGTTTGTCGTCTTGAGCCTTGTAATAAGAATCATGCTGAATAACTGCGATTGATTTGTCGGGGAAACTGCGGTAAATTTCCCGAGTAACCGTCGTTTTGCCGGATCCCGAACCTCCGGCAACTCCAATAACAATGGGCTTGTTCCTTTTCATATCAGTTTTCCCCCTCGTGCGCGGTAAATGTTTTCTTTGTGCTTACGGCCATTCCGTCGCCAATCGTGAGAAATAGGGTATCGAAATCGAGCTGCTCTGAAAGGAAGTGATTGTATTCATCGACTTTTTTGACGAGCCTGTTCAGCTGCCTTTTCTTAACAGCGTCAATATCGCAAACAAGGCCATGGAAAAAGACGTTGTCTGTAACAATAATGCCTTTATCAGACAAAAGACCGGCACACTTCTGAAAAAGATGTTCATATTGGGCTTTTGCGGCATCAATTAAGATCAGATCGTACGGGGCGGAAGCATGTACTTCCGGCAAATCTTCAGTCGCGTCCCCATCCACAATTTGTATCGAGTCCTGAAGATTGAGCGCTTTAATATTCTGAGTGGCCTCTTCGATCATCGCCGGATCCCGCTCAACCGTAATGATTTTCGAACCATCGCCGGCGACGAGCGCCATTCGAATGGACGAATAACCAATCGCGGTGCCAAGTTCAAGAATTCTTTGCGCGTTTGTCCAACGGATCAATTGCTGCAGAAAAGCCATCGCAGAAGGCTGCATGATGGGAATATAAATATCCGCAGCTTTCTTTTCCATTTTGCGAAGCAGCTCATTCTCCGAACACGTGAAAGCGGCCGCATACGCCGACAGCTCTTTAAAATCGATCAACCTTATCTTCCTTTCTCTAATTCATTGAATCCGACATTTACTTACGATTTCTCAGACCATTCATGACGATATTTAGCGACAACCGCGAGATGCTCTTTATAGGTTTTCGAATAATAAATTTTCCCATTCGGTCTCGCATAGAAAAACAGATATTTTGAAGGTGTCGATTTCAGTACCGACTCGATCGCGTCTTTTGCCGGAGCACCGATCGGTCCGACCGGTAAACCTGTTCTCGTGTACGTATTGTACGGCGTATCCTTGCGAATATCTTTAATCGTATAGTCTCGATTTCTTTTTTGTCTGCTGTAGATAACCGTAGTATCTGATTCAAGTCTTTTTCCCTGATCAAGCCGATTGTAAAAGACCCCTGCTATAAGACGACGATCTTTATCTTTGGGTGCCTCTTGCTCAACAAGTGAAGCCATCGCCAAAATGTCATGAAATGAGTGAAGCTTATTTTTCTTAATTTGGGACAAATAGTCCTTATACGTATTCCCTGTATTCTCAAGCATCTGATCAACCATTCGATCAAGAGTTATAGGATCCTTCTTCGTCACTTTAAAGCGATAGTTGCCCGGAGCAAGATAACCTTCCAATGGATAGTTAATTCCCTTAGAAAAGATCTCATTAGTGAGAAATGAGTACTTCTTTGCATAGTGTTCTTTTACATAGGCATGATCACTCAGTTTCCGGAGGATATCTTTCTTATCCAGCTTGGACACTTTGGCCATTTGATCGGCGACTTCACTGACCCACATGCCTTGACGGACATCCACAAGCAAAATCAGCCCGTGATGTTCCCCTTTCTTCAGATCATTCATCAATGTGCCAACCGACATCGTCTGATTAAACGTATAAGTTCCTGAATGGTAGGTGTTCAGATGATTCCATCGTACATAGAATTCAAATGCCCAAGCTTTGCGAATTAAGCGTTTCTTCTCAAGAATGTGTCCGATTTCACGGACGGAGGCACCGGACGGGATGGTTACCGAGACCGGTTGCTTATTTTGGCGATTGACCGGCGTCAACTGGTTTATATAGTATCGGTTAAAACCCCAAGCCGCTCCCGCAATCATCACGAAAAAAATAATGATGATGACAGCAATCATGCGCCAGTGTTTTTTTATCATAGAAATGAGCCGCTCCTTTCAAGAGTACCCCATCAATTATACACTAATTAACAGCAAAAATTTTTCATAAATTGACACGATTCGTTTCGATTTTTACCAGTTCATTTGGCATAGAAAAAGCCCCTATTGCCGGGGCTCAATCATTCTTCGCCTTCATCGCTGAATGTGTTGATCATCTCTTCAACAATATCCCATTCTTCATCCGTTTCGATTGGGAACAGTTTAAAATCTTCGTCATCGCCTTCATATCGGAAAGCGAATACTTCCTGCTCTTCATCATCATCCGTATCCTGTTCGGCAGGTACAACCACAACATAAGACTTGTCTGTTTCCGGAACATCAAAATAAAAGAGAACGTCAAAGAGATTTTCGTCTCCATTTTCTTCAGGGATGACAATACGTTCTTTTTCCTCGGAATCCGGCAGGAAAATCGGGTAATGATTGTGCTCGTGTTCACTCATCTTTTTTTTGCTCCATTCGTTTTTTATCAAGAAAACTTTGCAGTATGAGTACCGCCGCTTCCTTATCAATCACTTGTTTGCGTTTCTTGCGGCTGACATCAGCTTCAATTAGAATGCGTTCGGCAGCCATCGTGGTCAGTCGCTCATCCCAGAGTTCCACCGGAATCTTGAACTTGCGTCGGACGCTTTTGGCAAACCCGCGCGAAGCAAGCGCACGCTCGCTTTCCGTGCCGATTAGATCCTTTGGAAGACCAACCACGACAGATTCAATTTCATAGTGTTCGATTAATTCACCAATTCGGTCAAAAAGCAGATTTTTCTTATGTTCGACATAACGTACCGTTTCAATACCTTGAGCAGTCAGCCCAAGTGGATCGCTAATCGAGACCCCGCACGTCACCGAACCGAAATCCAAGCCCATAATTCTCATTCTTTGTCCCATTTCTCTTTAAGGTATGAAGTGACCAGCGCTTCAATGAGCTCATCACGTTCGAGTCTGCGAATTAATTTCCGCGCATCCTTGTGTCTCGGAATGTAGGCGGGATCTCCGGATAGCAGGTAACCAACAATTTGATTGATTGGATTATAGCCCTTTTCATCAAGCGCATCATAGACTTGAAACAAGACTTCACGTGGATTGTGATCCTTTTGATCGCCAAAACTGAATTTCATTGTCTTATCCATGATACTCATCTCCCAAACAGGAATTGTGTTGTCCATTGACACCGAATTAGCGAACAGCCGCTTTTTCAATCAGGTCGGAAACCGCGTCTAATGCCATACGCACTTTTTCCGGACGCTTGCCACCGGCTTGAGCCATATCCGGGCGTCCTCCGCCTCCGCCTCCGCAAATTGTCGCAACCTCTTTGACAATTTTGCCGGCATGGAAGCCCTTTTGAATCAGATCCTTGGTCACACCAGCGACAAGATGAACCTTTCCGTCTTCGACTGAGGCAAGCACAACAATGATTGATTGAAGTTTATTCTTTAGATCATCAGCCATCGAGCGGAGTTGATTCATGTCCATGGCATCGACCTTAGCCGCGATGTACGTGACATCTCCGCTTTGTTTCGCGGATTGTTCAAGTTCCCCTGTCTTCGCGCTGCCAAGCTTATTCATCAGTGCCGCATTCTCTTTCTCCAAGCTCTTAATCTGCTGCTGCAGTGCGTCAATACGTTCCGCAAGTTGATCCGGAGCCGCCTTCAGTGACGCGGCAATATTCTTCATCTGAAGTTTGACTTGATTCAACTTTTCAAAAGCCATTTCTCCGGTCAGTGCTTCGATGCGGCGTGTGCCGGCGCCGATACCACTTTCACCGACAAGTGTGAACAAGCCCAATTCCGAAGTATTGGAGACATGGCAACCGCCGCAGAGTTCCATGCTGTAATCGCCGGCACTGACAACGCGCACGATTTTACCATACTTTTCACCGAAGAGAGCAATGGCGCCTAGCTTTTTCGCTTCGTCAATCGGCATTTCTTTGATTGTCACCGGCAATTGTTCCCAAATTTTCTCATTAACGATTTTTTCAACTTCCCGCAGTTCGTCTTCTGTCACCTGACCATAGTGAGAGAAGTCGAATCTGAGCCTATCGGCTGAGACATAGGAACCGGCCTGGCCGACATGGGTACCTAGTACATCCTTGAGTGCCTGATCAAGCAAGTGTGTCGCCGTATGATTTTTCTGAATGGCAAGGCGCGCTTTCCCATCAATCGCAGCCTTCAGATGGTCACCAACTGCCACTTCACCGCTTCTAACAACGCAGGTATGCAGGTTCTGACCATTTGGCGCAGTCTGAACATCAGTAACATCGAGTTCGGCCTTCTCATTGGACAATGTACCTTGATCAGCCACTTGACCGCCCATTTCCGCATAGAACGGGGTGCGATCCAGAATCACTTGCACTTTTTCTCCCTCAGAAGCATGTTCTACAGCAGCATTATCCTTCACAAGTGCGAGTACCTTGACATCATCAACGGTGAATTGATCATAACCGATGAATTCGCTGGCTTCTGTAATATTGCGCAAGGTACCACTCTGAACCTGCATCGACTTCTGGTCCTTGCGGGCAGAGCGCGCGCGATCTCTTTGCGCGTCAAGCTCCTTCTCAAATCCCGTTCGATCAATAGTCAAGCCTTCCTGGTTCGCATACTCCTCAGTTAATTCAACAGGGAAGCCAAAGGTGTCGTAGAGTTTGAACACATTCGCCCCAGAGAGTTCGTCCTTGCCTTGTGCCTTCGCTTCTTCAACTTGCTGTTTCAGAATCGAGACACCTTCGTGAATCGTCTCCTGGAAACGTTCTTCCTCGCCGCGAATCACTTTCTGAACAAAAGCCGCCTTTTCGGAGACTTCTTTGTAGTAGTCTTTCATTATATCGGCAACAATCGGAACTAATTCAAACAGGAACGGTTTGTCGATCCCAAGATCCATGGCGTAACGAACCGCGCGGCGAATCAATCGGCGCAGAACATAGCCGCGGCCTTCATTCGAAGGAAGTGCCCCATCGGCAATCGCAAAAGTAACCGTACGCGCATGATCGGCAATAACCTTGAACGCTGTGTTCTTTTTGCCGATCTGATACCTCGCGCCGGAGAGTTCTTCAATCCGATGAATGATTGGCAAGAACAAGTCGGTATCGAAGTTCGTCTCGGCATTCTGAATCACGCTGACCATTCGTTCCAAGCCCATTCCGGTATCAATATTCTTCTTTGGTAGCGGGGTATGGCTGCCGTCAGGGTTGTGATTGAATTGCGAGAACACGAGATTCCATACTTCCAAATAACGCTCGTTCTCACCGCCCGGATAGAGTTCAGGGTCCTTCGGATCATTGCCGAAGGCTTCACCGCGATCATAGAAGATCTCCGTGTTCGGTCCACTTGGTCCTTCGCCGATATCCCAGAAATTATGCTCTAGCTTAATAATCCGGTTTTCCGGAAGACCAATTTTTTCATGCCAAAGCTTATAGGCGTCTTCATCCTCAGGATAGATGGTCACCGACAGCTTGTCCGGATCAAAATCAATCCATTCCGGGCTGGTCAAGAATTCCCACGCCCAAGTGATGGCCTCTTCTTTAAAATAATCGCCGACCGAAAAGTTGCCAAGCATCTCGAAGAACGTATGATGCCGCGCTGTAAACCCGACATTCTCAATATCGTTCGTTCTTATCGCCTTCTGAGCATTACAGATGCGCGGATTTTTCGGGACGACACGCCCGTCAAAATACTTCTTCAGTGTTGCCACACCACTGTTGATCCAGAGCAAGGACGGATCATCTACAGGAACCAATGATGCACTGGGTTCGACCGTATGCCCCTTACCTTTGAAAAAGTCCAAAAACATTTGCCTGACTTCCGATGAACTAAGCTGTTTCATCACAAGAACCTCCACTCAAGTTTGCTGCAACTACCATTATGTAAAACATGAGGACGCCAAGCGAAAAAAGCTCTCATCCCATTCACCAGAAAGGACGAAAGCTTTCAAGCTTTATCTGCGCCGCCAATGAAAAGAAAACTACGCGGCATATGTATAACAGCACTCGACGCCTCAGTCCGCCGAAAGCTTTCTTCAGGCGCACCGCCGTAAACGCTAAAACTAAACTACAGAAAAGCCGTTCCCGCAGTTTAAAATGGTTCAGACGGTCAATTGATTGGCTGCTCGCGCTGTCGCTATTCTTTTCGTCTCGTTTTCATTATTCTGCCGCTATTATAGATGAAATTCCCCTTATTTGTCAATAATTCGGAACCGCTCGTTCAAGTGGCGCAGACAGGTGCGGATGATGATAAAACAAGGAATGGCAAGGAGCATACCGACGATTCCCGCAAGTTCGCCGCCTACACCGACAGCAAGCATAATATAGAGCGGATGAATATCCGCACTCTTGCCGACAACGAGCGGTTCAATGACGCTCCCCTCAAGGAACTGAATCAGTATAATCATCAGAACAACACCGGCCATCGAATAAAATGACTTTGTCGCGGCAACCAGAACTGCCGGGGCGGCACCAATAAACGGACCGAAGTACGGAATCAGATCCGTTGATCCAATAAACAGTCCGAATACAATAGGATAAGGAACTTTAAGAATCCACAGTCCGATTGTCGCCATCACTGCCAGAATCGCGCAAACGGTCAACTGACCCCGAATATAGTTACCAATGGATTGGTCCATTTCCGAAAACAGGTCGGCCGTTTGCTTGCGCCACTTTCTCGGGACAAGCAGCAACGCATGTTTCTTAATTGATCCCGCATCCTTTAATATATAAAAAGAGAGAAACGGAATAATCAGTAACGTAAAGAACGATTGGACAACCCCGGAGCACCAGTCCATCGCCCGATCGGCAGTATGTGCCAAGCTGTTGCGGATTCGCAGCAATGCATCATTAACTTGATCATGCACAGCTTCCGGTGTCGATCCATATAAGTGATCTAAATTGGTTTGATACATTTTTTCATAATTTGATATATCATCATCAAGCCCTCTGAGCTCATGCAGCAGCACCGGGCCGCCTTTATAGATCGTAAAGCCGACCACGCCAAAGAAAAGCGCGTAGATTGCAAGAATCGCCACTGTCCGCGGCACCCCCATACGCTGAACGCGTCCCACGAGCGGATGAAGCAAATAGGCGATAATAGCTGCCGCAATAAACGGAACAGCCACTTTGGTTAGAAATTGCAGCACAATACCGATTAATGGCAGCAACCGATAAAAAAGATACCCGTTAAGAAAAATCAGCAGTGCGATAGATAGACCCTTCATCCACTGCAGGGCAGTCCATTTCCGCATCATCATCCCTCCACGCTTAGCTTTGCCCAATCATAAGCAAAACATGAGCGGCAGGATCGGAAGATGTGGACGAATTCGATCAGAATCCGTTCGCTTTCGCCTCCAGCTCTGAAGATTGAAACAAATCATCCAGACCGGTTAAACTCCCATCCTCTTCAACCTGACTCAATGATAATTTCCCATCCTCAAGTGACAATTCAATAAAGCAGTTCCAACAGTAATATTGATTGACACCGATTTTACCGATATTCTTACTTGAACAATTTGGACATTTCATCTGCGTTCACCTCAAGTTTCATTAGAGCGTTTGCTCAAATCTTGTTATGTGCATCAATGTCCAAATTTCTAGAAAAGTATACATTCGTTGGAAAAAGTGAAGAGAAAAAAATCACCTTTGAAAAATATTGTCTATTTGCGATGATTGTACTTTTCAAAAGCAAGAACGAACTACCGTTGAGGAATGAGCGTGAAATGACTCACAGTAAAGACGGAGTGCGCAGCATGGAACGGGAAAAGTTAAAGCAAACACATCTAAAGTTGGCGTATCCAACGATTTATTTCGCAGGTTAAACGGTTATTCAACAGGTTAGACGTTTATTCAACAAGTGAGCTACTTCATTCGTTATGACCTTTTTTCAATTTGATACGAGTTTCCGAATTCGTTACTACTTTCGATGTCTTCGTTACAAATTTAATGTCTTTCGTTACGATTTTTTTCCGGTTCGTTACGAGTCTCAGAGTTCGTTACTACTCGTATATTAATAATGTACTCAGTGAGAACTTGTATAAATCTGATCAAATGATTTGGACACCTGGTGATATTCCTAAGATAATGAGTTTAAGGATCATTTGGGTTAATTCCCGTTACTACTGTAGTTTGACTACTTTAAAAGACTGATTCCCGGTGTACGCAAGGGACTCCTTACTCGCAGGCTGTTCATCTCTGATTCTCATTGTCCTGTTTGAGTAGGCAGGACGCGGCTAATGAAGCAGAGAATAAGTTCCGATACGCGAGTGTGCTGGTCGGCGTTCACACTTAGGGATATCCCCAGATGCCCAAGTTATCCTAATTGAGAGGAGGATGGTTGTATCATGACCTATTTTGTTGGTTTGGACGTAAGTTCACTAGATATCAAAGTCTATATTGAAAATGAGAAAGGGAACAAAATAAAAGCTTACCCGATCCCAAACAATCGTCCAGGTGCTCTAAAACTGCGCGACGATCTCATTTCTTTAGCGGAGGATCAACGGGTTGATGCGTACACAATTGGCTTGGAATCCACCTCTGTGTACAGCTATCATCCAGCCATGTTTTTTCATACAGATCCTGAATTAAAGAAGATCGGCTGCACCGTCTATATGCTTAATCCTAAACAAGTGGCCAACTTCAAGAAAAGCTATGCGAATCTGGATAAAACAGATGAGATTGATGCGTTTGTCATTGCCGACTATCTGAGATTTGGCCGTTCGACACTCTCTGTAGTCAAAGAAGAACAGTATATCGCTCTTCAACGACTGACGCGTTCCCGTTTTCTCTTGGTTCAAGAGCTGACAAGAGAAAAACAACATTTTCTGCAGCACCTAAACTTTAAATTCAGCCAGTTTACTCATGACGTTAAAACTTCCGTTTTTGGACAGGCTATTTTGGACTTTCTCAGTGATGAATTCAGCTTAGATGATTTGGTGACTATGCCCTTGGAAAAGCTGGCACTGTACCTTCAGGAAAAGGGAAATCACCACTTTGGGGATCCCAAAAAAGTGGCCTCATCCATCAAAACAGCGGTCAACAATTCCTATCAGCTGAGCCGTTGTGTGGAAGATTCAGTGGATCTTCTCATGAGTACTTCAATTACTCTGATCAGAACGATGAAAGCCCAGATTAAAGCCTTAGAAAAGGGCATTGAGAACCTAATCAAAAGTCTTCCGGTAGCAACGCGAACAATTGATACTGTTCCAGGGATTGGTCCCGTCTTTTCAGCTGGAATCATCGCTGAAATTGGTCAGATTGATCGGTTCCCAAACGAAGCAAAGCTGGCAAAGTATGCCGGATTGTATTGGCATAAACACCAGTCGGGTACTTTTACTGCTGAGGATACCAGACTTTCACGAACCGGGAACGTCTATTTGCGTTATAACCTGATTGAAGCCGCCAATCATGTCATACGCTACGTTCCGGAATACCGAAGGTACTATGAGAAAAAGGCAAGTGAAGTCACCACTCATAAACACAAACGTGCACTCGTTCTAACTGCAAGAAAATTGGTCCGCATGGTTGACGCTCTACTCCGTCACCATGAAGTTTATGCACCGAGTAAAGGGATGACCGGATAAGTCAAAATGACTGTTTCCACTCCCTTATCTATTCCCAGTATTTTACATTTCACACTGGGCTTAGATTAGAGTTCGCCTTTTTATCGATCAATGAACAAATATACTTTACAAAGCACTTGACATAATACCGCAGGTCTTTTGATGCCTTCGTTACAACTTTAATGACTTTCGTTACGATTTTTTCATGGTTCGTTACGAGTCTGGGAATTGGTTACGACTTTCGATAAATTAGCTACGACTTTGAGCTCATTCGTTACGACTTTTTCGCGATTGGTTACGAGTTTGGGAATTCGTTACTACTTTCGATAAATTAGCTACGACTTTTTCGTGGTTCGTTACGATTCTGGGAAATAGTTACAACTTTTCCTCTCTTGGGTTGATGAACTTCCCAGGGCTTGGGTTCAACTTTTCACTCGTTAGGTTGAACTTTTGGTCTTCGGTTGAACTTTTCCTCTTTTGGGTTGAACTTTCCCCAGGTGTTCGTTCTAACCTCGACTCTTACACGCTTGTTGCGTTTCTTCCGTCAACTGTTTCATTAAAGCAGAACTGTATCGATCTATACAGTTAAAGCCCAAAATTTTATGTACAACAAAATATAGCCGATAAATTTAATCAGCTATGTTTTCATGTTAAATTCCTTTAATGAGCATGAGAATCGGTATGTGATTTGGGACGTTGGCATCTAAGGAATAACACCCGAAGCGTCAACTTCGGGTGTTATTCTTATTTTTCCACTTTTTCATCTACAACCGTTTCCTCGTGTACTTCTTCCGTATCTATTGTGGGAACGGCTTCTTCCTCCGGCATGCCGTTCATCAGAATCAGCCGCTCGCGAATCTTGCTGGCAAGGCTGGAATTACGCTGATCGACATCGTTGCGGCTAATCGCCTGATTGAACGCCTGCTCGTCCCCGCACAGAACGAGCGAATCCTTGCTTCGCGTCACCGCCGTGTAAATCAAGTTGCGCTTCAACATACGGTGATAACCTTTGACTATCGGCAGAACCACGATTGGAAATTCGCTTCCCTGCGCTTTATGAATCGAACAGCAGTACGCAAGCGTCAGCTGATTCAAGTCATGCTTCAAATATTTGACTTCGATCGAGTCGAATGTGACAATGACCGTTTCTTCCTTATCCGTTGTCTCTTTCGCTTTGAAAATGGCGGAAATTTCGCCGATATCACCATTAAATACATGTTCATCTGGGTTATTGACCAGTTGCAGTACTTTATCGTGTACACGGAAGATGTGGTCACCATAGGTCAATTCTCGTTTCTGATCGCCGGCAGGGTTGAACAGCTCTTGAAGTGCCTCATTAATCCGCTCGATTCCTGCATTACCGCGATAAATCGGCGCGAGTACCTGAATGTCCTTCGGATGATAGCCTTTTTTTTCGGCGGCAGCTGCCACTTGACAGATGAGATCGACCACTTGATTCTGGTGACATTTAAAGAAACAGCGGTCACTCTTCGGTTCGGTAACGTCAGATAACGCGCCTTCTTTAATTTCGTGCGCAAGCTCAATGATCGAGGATCCTTTTGCTTGCCGAAAAATATCCGTCAAACGAATCACAGGAATCGCGTCAGACTGGATCAAGTCACTGAGCACCTGTCCCGGACCAACCGACGGCAGCTGGTCTTCGTCCCCAACAATAACAACCTTCATCTCTTCAGGTAGTGACTTGAGCAGCTGGTTTGCAAGCCAGATATCCACCATCGACATTTCATCAACAATCAGCAGCTTGCCCTCAATCTGATTATCCTCGTCATGCGCGTATCCTGCGCCGCCGTTCCATCCCAGCAGACGATGGATCGTTACAGCGGGAAGACCTGTCGACTCCTTCATTCGCTTCGCAGCGCGACCGGTCGGCGCCACAAGCAGAACCGGATACGGATGATCGTCGTCATAGTCCTTCGGCTCGAGCGAGTAGCTGTTCAATTCCGCATAGACTTCGACAATGCCGCGGATAACCGTTGTTTTCCCGGTTCCGGGTCCCCCCGTTAAAATCATAACCGGTGACTGAATCGCTTCCCGAATCGCACGCTGCTGGCTGTCCGCATATTGCATCGACAGCTTGTCCTCCACTTTTCCCAAAGCTTTAAGAAATTCACTCTCGGAAAACTCTTTCTCAGACTCCTGCTCCACTAATTTCTGGATCCCGGTCACGATTCCTTTTTCCGCATAATAAAGTTGTGGAAGATAGAGATGATCCCCATCACGTACCATTCTTCCATCTTCCTCAAGAACGTCCAATTCGCGCGCCAAATCTTCTTCGTCAATTTCATCCTTGGCAGATAATAATTTTTGCACCTCGGCAACTGTTTCCTGCTCAGGCATGAACACATCACCGTCATTCATCGCCCGCTCGTTCAGCCAATACAAAAAAGCGGCTTGAATGCGGTCCGGATGATTTCCGGAAATCCCCAGACTCGCCGCAAGTTCATCGGCTCGCTGAAAACCAATTCCTTCAATATCTTGAATCAATTGATAGGGGTTTTCCTGAATCACATCTAAACTCTCATTACCATAGGCTTGATAGATTTTCATCGCAATCTGCGACCCGAAACCAAAGTCTGAGAGTCCGATCAAAATCTTCTCAAGGCCCTCGTTTTTCAGCAGGATGTCTGAGATCATCGAACTTTTCTCTTCATCCAATTTAGGCACTCGGTTCAGGCAGGACGGATCATTTAAAATCTCAGAGATCGCGTTTTCCCCGAGCTCGCCAACAATCGCTTCCGCTGTCTTCTTGCCGATGCCTGGGAACAGGTCACCAGACAGATAGTTCACGACACCAGATCGTGACTTAGGCAGCTGTTTGCGATAGTTCTCCACCACATACTGTTGTCCATATTTCGGATGTGTTTTCAGTTTGCCCGCAAATTGATAGGTTTCATAAAGATGGACAGCGGGAAAGTAGCCAACCATTGTAATCTCTTTTTCATTGATTGGTTCATTGGTTTCATCAATTTTTACGATCATCACCGTATAACCGTTCTCACTGTTCTGAAAAACAATTCGGATCGGCTCGCCTTTAATTGAAGTCGTGTGATCTGGAAAAAGATCCATGGTTGCCTGTTCCATCTTTTCCGCCGTCCTTTCTCTCTTTTTTGCACATTTAGCACTTAGTTCGATTGCGCATCTATTGCGCGCAGTCCGTTAGCCGCAAGCATGTGACCCGGATTCAGCTCAAGCGCCTTTTTGAACGACTCGCGCGCTTTATCCTTATTATCTCTGAAAACCGCGATGACGCCAAGGTTATAATAAGCGTCGGCATGGGACGGATCTGCTTTAATAACGGTCAAAAATTGTGCTTCGGCCGTAGTCAGATCGCCAAGTTTCGCTAATGTGAGCGCGTATTGAAAACGCGCCTCCAAATCACTGCCGTTCAATTCGACTGCGCGTTGAAAGGCTGCGAGCGCCTGACCGCTATGACCGAGTTCAAGCGCGGACCGGCCGATCATATAGAATAAATCCCCATTATTTACACCGTTGTTTTGGGCGTCCGCAAAGCGATCCATCGCCTCTTTATACCGCCCGAGTTCAAACAGCGCATTGCCATAGCCAAATGCCGCGGATCCATACGCAGGATTGAGAGAAAGCGCCTTTTCGAAAAAAGCGGGTGCTCGTGAACTCTCGCCCATCGCAACGAGCAAATTGCCGAAATTGGTGTAGCCCTTCGGATCTTTCGGATGCTCTGAAATCGATTGATCCAAAGCTGCCGCCGCCTGCTCATATTTTTTTTCTGCGATCAAGTGTTGGATTTCTTCCATTGTGTGTGCCACGTTTATCATCACCAAATCTTTTTGAGTGGAAAAAGACTCGGGCTTCAGAGCGAAGCCGAGTCTGTAAAATCTAGTGCCGTATCCGTACCCTGATTCAAAATGGTCGCGATGGTTCCGCCGCCAAGACATACATCATAATCATAGAGAACAACCGATTGTCCCGGCGTTACTGCCCACTCCAGTTCATCAAAAACAATCTCAAGCCGGCCATCATCAAGCACATGAACCGTAACCGGACGATCCTTTTGGCGGTAGCGGAACTTCGCTGTGCAGTGGAAAACACGCTGCGATGGTTCCCCGGAAATCCAATTGATATGGTCTGCAATCAACCCCTGTGAGTACAGCGCGGGATGGTCGGCGCCAGGTGCCACATACAGGATGTTGTGCTTCAAGTCCTTGCCGCAGACGAACCATGGCCCGCCCGGACCGCCGATACCAAGGCCTTGACGCTGTCCATTGGTATAATACATGAGTCCGTCATGATAGCCTTTCCGTTCACCGTCAATTGTCCGAATCTCACCGCGATTTGCGGGAAGATAGGTGCTCAGAAACTGCTTGAAGTTCCGTTCGCCGATGAAACAAATGCCGGTGCTGTCTTTCTTTTCCGCCGTCGCCAGGTGATGCTCGCGCGCGATCTCGCGCACCTCCGGCTTTTCCAGATCGCCGAGCGGGAACATCACCTTAGAGATCTGCTCTTGAGACAACTGATTCAGAAAATACGTCTGATCCTTATTTTGATCAACGGCGCGTATCATCACCGCTTTCCCGTCACGCCTCTCCACGCGCGCGTAATGCCCTGTTGCCACATAATCAGCGCCGAGCGCCATAGCATGATCAAGAAAAGCCTTGAATTTGATTTCTTTGTTGCACATCACATCAGGGTTTGGTGTGCGGCCTAATTTATATTCATCTAGGAAATACGTAAAAACGCGATCCCAGTACTGCTTCTCAAAATTCACTGCGTAGTAAGGAATACCGATTTGATTAGAGACACGGACGACATCTTCATAATCCTCTGTCGCCGTGCAGATCCCATTTTCATCAGTATCGTCCCAATTTTTCATGAAGATGCCGACAACATCGTAGCCTTGCTGCTTTAAAAGCAAAGCGGCGACTGTCGAATCCACACCTCCGGACATACCCACAACGACCCTGGTCTGACTGGGGGATTTCGTTGTCACAGCGATTCACCAGCCTTTCCCGCAGACGTAAGCGCGCGAACCGATTCCGCGATAATCTTACCTGCTTCTCGTAATCGATCTTCTTTCATGCCTTCACCGAAACTAATGCGGATCGAGCTGCCCGTCTCCGGCGCGTCTTTTCCGAACATCGCCGTTAGCACGTGGGACGGCTCAACAGAACCTGCCGTGCAAGCCGAGCCGCTTGAAACTGCCACGCCTTCCAAATCAAGTCTGGTCAGCAATGTTTCCACACGTGTGCCCGGAAAATAAAGATTCAGTACTTGCGGTAAAAAGTGTTCCGGATTCCCATTGACCTGATAAGTTACGTTCTGAGCGTCGAGGGTCTCAAGGATAATCTGACGAGAGCGCAGGCTTTCATGAATCCGTTCACGAAGATGTTCGCCAACCTTCTCAACCGCGCGGGCAAGACCCGCAATTGCCGGCACGTTCTCAGTCCCTGCGCGACGCTTACGTTCCTGATCGCCGCCGTGTGTGTATGCCTGAAGCGAAAGTCCGTCACGAACAAAGATGAAGCCGATTCCCTTTGGCCCGCCGATCTTGTGTCCGGCCATCGACAGCAGATCAATCGGTGTGTCTTTTACATCCATATCTGCGGTACCGAATGCCTGCACCACATCGGTGTGGAAATAGGCTTGATGATTCGCCAATAGATGAGCGATTTCACGAATCGGCTGAATGGTGCCCACTTCATTATTGCCGAACATGATCGTCACAAGAATCGTATCGTCTCTCAACTTAGCCTTTAATTCATCAATAGATATTCTGCCTGTACGGTCGACGTCGAGATAGTCAATGTCAAAACCCTGGCTTTCCAAATAAGCGCACGTCTTGAGCACACCATGATGCTCAACTTTCGATGTAATAATATGCTTTCCTTTATTACTGTTCGCAAGCGCCGTGCCGAGAATCGCGATGTTGTCGCCTTCCGTGCCTCCGCTCGTAAATACAATTTCACGGCTGCGCGCGCCGATGTACTTGGCAATCGTGTGTCGCGAGTCGTCAACAATCTTGCGCGCTTGTCTTCCGAACGAGTGGATACTCGACGGATTGCCTACTACATTTTGGTATGTTTCCACCATAATTTGCAAAACTTCCGGATCAATCGGTGTTGTCGCGGCATGATCAAGATAAATCGGATCCACGCCCTATCACTCCTTTAATATTCCTAAAAAAACAGGGTTCATTTAACCCTATTCACGTGTCAATTAAATATAGAACATATCCGGATCCTGAACTTGCGGATCGGAATCGTAATGAATCAGATCGTCCAGCGTCGTTCCTTGAAGAACGTCACGTACCGCGTCTCTGATTTTCACCCACAGCTCGCGTTTGGCCGGATCATCGTCTTCCATGACTTCAACCGGTTGAATCGGACCTTCCAGAACGCGGATTACATCCGCCGCCGTAATTTCGCTTGGCATTTTCGACAGCACATAGCCGCCGTATGCCCCGCGGATACTGCTTACAAGGCCCGCATTTCGAAGCGGCGCAATCAGCTGTTCGAGATAGTGTTCCGAAAGGTCATGTTCATTTGCGATCGCCTTCAGCGAAAGCGGACCGCGACCTTTATTTTTTGCCAGCGCCATCATGATTGTTAGACCGTAGCGACCTTTTGTTGAGATTTTCATATCATTCACACCTTTTCAGTTATCCTATAGCATCTAACTAGTTGTTAATCGTTTTATATTCATTCATTGTATCCTTGTTCACGCACTTGCCTATTATGACTGTCCATGATCCCATAAACAGCTGCAAAATGCGAACATAGTATCCAAACTATGGTAAACTATGTTCAGACCTTAAATCATTATAGACGAAAATGCTTGGAGTTGCACGTAATCAATAAGGATTCGCACAAATACTGATAGATGAGAGGATGATCGGAATGGATCTCTTCGATCTTCCAACCGATGACCAATCCAATTTAAACGGACGCCCATTGGCAGACCGAATGCGCCCGCAGACTCTGGACGAATTTGTCGGGCAGGAACAGATTGTCGGGAAAGGACGACTGCTGCGCCGCGCCATTCAGGCGGACAAGCTGACGCCAATGATCTTCTTCGGCCCTCCTGGAACCGGGAAGACGACGCTTGCTCATATCATCGCCCGCACGACGGCTGCCTATTATGAACAACTGAACGCCGTAACTTCAGGTGTCGGCGACCTGCGCAAGATTATCGCCGCAGCTGAAGAACGGCTTAAATTTGATAAACAAAAAACAATTCTGTTCATTGATGAAATCCATCGATTTAATAAAGGACAGCAGGACGCGCTCCTCCCTTCTGTTGAAAAAGGGACCATCATTCTAATCGGCGCGACGACCGAGAGCCCAATGTTTGAAATCAACGCCGCGCTGCTGTCACGTTCCCGTCTGTTTCGCTTCGAGCCCTTGTCCGATGACGCGATTCGCGAAATTCTTGCGCACGCGCTGACGGATAAAAAGAGAGGCTATGGTGACGTAGCCATAAAAGTCGACGATGAGGCGTTTGATCATTTGGTTCGTGTTGCGAACGGCGACAGCCGCACCGCGCTGCACGCGCTCGAACTCGCTGCGCTGACGACCGACCCTGACAAGGACGGCGTCATTCACATTGACCGGAGTGTCGCTGAAGAATCCATACAGGAAAAAGTACTGCAATATGATAAAAATGGAGACAACCATTACGACACAGTTTCTGCCTTCATTAAAAGCATGCGCGGTTCCGATCCGGACGCTACCCTCTATTGGCTGGCAAAAATGATCGCCGCAGGTGAGGATCCGAAATTCATCGCAAGACGTATTTTCATCCATGCGGCTGAGGATGTCGGTCTTGCCGATCCGAATGCCATTCTCGTCGCCAACGCCGCCGTCACCGCGGTAACCTTTATCGGTTTGCCCGAAGCACGCATCCCGCTCGCCGAAGCCGCGCTCTACGTCGCTACCGCGCCAAAGAGCAACGCCGCCGTTATCGGCATCGACCAAGCGCTTGCCATGGTGAAAAACGAAAAAACCGGTGAGGTACCGATCCATCTGCGCGATGCCCATTATAAAGGCGCGGCCAAGCTCGGTCACGGTAAAGACTATCTTTATCCTCACGATTTCGAAGGCGGCTATGTGACTCAAGATTACCTGCCTGAGCATTTACGCAACAAGACCTTCTATCATCCGGCACCGCGCGGCTATGAACGAACCGTTCAGAAACGGCTCGACTACTTCGCCAAGCGAGATCAGGAAAAAAGATAGAAAACGATTTTAATTTAGCCTCAACCAATCCGGATTTTTCTTGAAAATCGATCGTGTATAAAAGTCTCGCAAATTGTCAATCCTTTTTACCAATCAACAAGAATGCAAGAAGGAGCCTATACCATGACAAAAGTGAGACAAGATGCATGGTCGCATGAAGACGATCTTATGCTAGCAGAAACCGTCCTGCGCCATATTAGAGAAGGAAGTACACAGCTCGACGCCTTTGAAGAAGTGGGCGACCGTCTGAATCGGACCGGGGCAGCGTGTGGATTTCGTTGGAACGCGATCGTACGCAGAAAATATGAGCAAGCGATTGAAATAGCAAAGAAACAACGCAAGCAGAAAAAACGCGCCGAGCAACGCGGGCGGGTCGTTCATCCGATGACGGCCGCGTTTCCCGTTATGGAGACTTCTACGATTCTGGATCCCCACGAAATCACTGCCGAGACGCAAAGCTTCCAGCCGGCAGCCACAACGCAGCCTAGTTCCGCTCCTGCTGAGAAGCGCCTGAACGATTTAACCGATGTCATTCAGTATCTGCAGAACCTGCAAAGCGGCAGCGCGACGAGCGATCGACTCGACAAAGAAAACACGCATCTCAAGGAAGAAAACAACCGCCTGCAAAAGCGCGTCAAAGAGCTGGAGCAAGAAATAAAGGCATTAACCGTTCGCCAGCAAACCGTAGAAGACGATTATCAAGCGCTCGTCGGCATTATGGACCGAGCGCGCCGCATGGTCGCCTTCAAGGATCAAGAAGCGACCTCCGCACCCGCCTTCAAGATGGATCAAAACGGCAACCTGGAGAAAATTGCGAAGTAAACTTCAAAAAATTGAAAAGAAGATACATATACCCCCGAGTGAAAGATGGCCCGGGGGTATATTTTCTATGCACTATACATGTTGATATGAAAAAAACAGGATGATTCTCATTAAGTCGGAAGACAGCTGATTAAATTTGTCATTTAGAATGTTAAACATATTTTTCGGAAAACAGACAAACATTTCTGAATTATTTTATTTTCAAACAACCGTAATTATATTAAACTAAGTTTAATATGTTAATCTTCATCCCACCCTCTAGAAATATTCAGCTTTATCTTCATCGTTTTCTACCTCAGTGAAAGAAGGCAAACTATGACCATTATTACCAGTATTTATGTAACCGTCATCGGAACTATTTTTGGATCTTTTTTTAATGTTGTTGGATATCGAATCGTCAATAATGAGTCTATTATATTCCCGAGATCCCATTGCCCTTATTGTGGCCAAACCATTCGTACTCTTGATTTAATCCCCATCTTATCTTATCTATTTCTTAAAGGTCGATGCCGTAATTGTCATTGTAGGATTTCACCACTTTACCCAATTGTTGAATGGCTAACAGGTCTCATGTTTCTTTTCAATTTCTTATATTCGACTAATTTCCATGATTTTACTACGGGTTTACTTCTCGTATCATTTGTCATGATCAGTATTGTAACTGATCTTACAAAGATGCTGATCCCCAACAAAATCATCTTTTCTTTCTTCATCATTTTTTCTGGATATCGAATGATCATCCCTTTGAATCCGTGGTGGGATCCCATTCTTGGCTGCGGATCAATTTTTCTATTATTAGCTCTAATTGTATTCTTAAGCAATGGAGGAATTGGCGGAGGAGATGTTAAACTTTTCGCTGTTGCAGGAATTCTCATTGGTACTAAGTTTGTTTTCATCGGATTAATTTTAGCCCTATTTTCAGGTACAGTAATTTGCACCATTGCCAGTATGCTCAATCTTATACAACGGAAACAGCCAATTCCTTTCGCCCCATTCATTGCTATCGGCATGATTGCCTCTCTTTTTTGGGGAGATTACCTATTATTTTTTTATCAGAAAATCATTAAATAGTTCTTCAATTCTTTACTTGTCTTTACTATTAGGAATGAGTGTTCTGAGCATTTGTTGATCCCAGTTGTTATTTTGAGCATCGTAAATTCCAAATAAAGAGGCAAACTCCCAATACCCCCAACTAAATCCATACTTTTCTGCTTGTTCACGAACCTCCTTAGTCCAACGCAATCTAGACTCATAGGGTGCTTCTTTGTTTGCACCAAACTCACCCAAATATATTGAGACATCATGTTCATCAGCCCATTTTTTCACCTCTGAAAAATTGCTCTTTATTATGTCTACTTCATGTGATGACCCATTCCATTGTACATCATGATATTTTTGGAAGCCTAAGTATGGACTCTTTTGAAAAGTAAAAGTATTTGGTTCGTAATAATGGAACGAGACAACTAAATGATCATCCTTTGGAATCTTCAAGGCATTAAGTCGATCAAGAGAATAGTAATTATCAGGACCTACGATGATTGTTCTGGTCGGATTTGATTTTCTAATAATCTTAATCGCCTCCGCCATGTACTTATTCCATAACTTTCCTTCAAGATTCTCTTGAGGTTCATTCAAAACTTCAAATATTAGACCGGAAGGATAATTCTTGTACCTCTCAGAAAGCTGTTGCCAAATACGCAAGAAACATTTATGATATTGCTTAGGATTTTTCATTATTTCTTGAAAGTGGTGTAAGTCCAAAATAATTGTTAACTTCTGATCGAGGGCCTCTTTGATATATCCATCAACTTGCTTCATAAACGCTTCACCTAAAACATAATTAGAGTTATCCTTGGCATAATCTGAAAAACGGACAGGTAATCGGACAGAATTAAACCCAGCCTTTTTAATAATAGTAAAGTAATCCGAATTCATCTTGACATCCCATGGCTGATTACGTGGAGCATCTAATGCGTTACCAATATTCATTGAACGTAATTCCAATGGACGTTTTTCCCCCGTTTTATTCCGTATGAACCAAGCAAGAGAAACAGTTGTTAAAAGAAGTATGCATATGAGTAACATGTTAATCATCAGTCGGACTTTATTAACCTTCATTAGTCATGGACACCCCCCATTCCAGCAAATATGATCAAAGGCTACTAAAAAGGAAAAAATTCATTTGTTAAATTTTGTGGGTAAACAGACATAAATACATAATCCAATTTATTTTCTTTGTTAATTAAATTTGGAATACTGTCATGATAGTATCTTGGATCTACTAAATAGACATCCGAACATACATTCGCCAAAAATGCAGCTAAAGGAACTGATAGAGAATCCTTAATGAATAACACCTTTGGACCATTTGGATTTTGTTTATTAGTTATGTGCACCAGTCCGTGGTTTCCATAGAGGTAAGAAAAATACTGATTAGATTCAAGAGCGAATAACTGATCGCTACCCTTTTGATAAAAAGGTCTTGCATTAATTAAAGCTTCTTCAAAACGCCCTTGTGTATGAATCTTGTAATCCTTATCATTGATACGGAAATCAAAATCAGTTTTAAATTTCGGGTAAATAAGCGTAAAATCATCAATTCCTGCATAGAGAGGGCCTGCTTTTGTCCCCATTGATCCTAAATAAGAATGTTTATATGTTATCTGATTATAATTTTTTAAATTAGTATAATATTTATGTTGATCCAATTTTGCATTATTTTCCTGATTCAAATAACCTACTAGTTGTTGATAAGCCCAAAATGCCGTTTGAATTTTCCAGTGATGATCTGTTTTGTAAAATAATTGATCAGCCGGAATACCGCTTTTCAACAAATTTTTTCTAAAGTCAAAAGTTTTTATTTCATGTTTTCTTACAGACTTAAGGTAATTGTCCGCGGTTTCATTCGCATATGAGTAAGGTATCCCTTTTGGAAACTTAGTGTAACCCCTTATATATTTATCAGGTGGCATAAGCGCGATTACTTGAGTTTTTTTATTATCAATTTCGTTCTTTAATCGTGCGAGACGATCTGCTAGATCGTTCACTTTATTAGCTCCTGTAGCGAAATAAGTATAATGTAAATTACCTTCCGTATCTTTCACTACTTCGAAATTTGACTCTTCATTTTTATCCATTAGTTTTTGCAAATAGCCAAAACCATCAATCATTTTATATTTTCCCACTATATTATCATCTATTATTGAATTTATAGCATTAATATTCGATTTTAAAGATGTAAGCTTCATGTTAACAATGGTATTTTTTAGTGGTTTAAGAGCAAATGAAAAATTAATGACAGCGTATGAAAATAAAATAATTAGAAAGAGTATTGATGTTATTAACCGTACAATAAAATATCTTTTCATAACGCTGCTCCTTAAAATTGAAAATAAATAAAGGGATTATAATTTCCTTTTACTAGATAGGTGACGGACACGACAAATAATCCAAGAATGACAAGTGGATACATTATCCCAACAGTCGTGCTAATTACAGGATATTTTTGATCCACAATTATTCGATTTACACGTTTAGCTATTGGTGCACACAGAATCAAAGCGATAATAAAAAATACAAAATATTCCTTAACAAACATAAAGGCCATATCGCTCCAAAAACCTCCATGTCCAAACATTGAACCCAGATAATTGCCTGCTGCTTTCAAATTCTCAGCGCGGAAGATGACCCAACCGATAATAATGATGAAAAGCGCATATATATGTTTCACAAAATTATTTTTTACTAATTCATCAAAGCGGAATAGTTTCTCAAAAGCGATACATATAAAGTTAAGAAGCCCCCAAAAAACAAATGTCCATTCTGCGCCATGCCAAATCCCTGTTAAGGTCCATACTATGAATAAATTTCTCACTAGTTTATCCGTACTGTCTACACGTGAACCGCCAAGTGGAAAATAAACGTAATCTCTAAACCACGTGCCGAGTGAGATATGCCATCTTCTCCAGAATTCAGAAATAGATCTAGAAAGATATGGATAATTAAAGTTTTCCTCGAACTCAAATCCAAACATTAGCCCTAAACCAATAGCCATGTCGGAATAAGCAGAGAAGTCAAAGAAAATTTGAAAAGTATACGCAATGGCTCCAAGCCATGCAAGGGTGACAGGTATTGACGAATGTGCACTCAATGTAAATATGTGATCCGCAACTATTGCCATGTTATTTGCAATAAGGACTTTTTTTGCCAGCCCCGTCAAGAATCTACAACAACCAACAGAAAATTTTCTCCAAGTTTCTGTTCTATTAACAAACTGGTCCGCAATAGTATTGTAGCGAACGATCGGTCCAGCAATTAATGCTGGAAAAATAACAATATAAAGGGCAAGATAAATTATATTCTTTTGAACGTTGACTGTTCCTCTGTATACATCAATTATGTATGACAAAGCATGGAATGTATAAAAAGATATTCCAAGCGGTAATACAATTTCAGGAATTGGAATGTTTAAATGTGCTCCCAAATTAATATTGCGAAGTACAAAATCCAAATATTTAAAGACAAAGAGTGTGCTAAGATTTCCTGCAATAGTTACTATTAATAATGTTCGAGACCAAGATCTGCTTTTTTTTGAAAGATTAATGAAAATGCCAAACAGATAATTAAATAAAATTGATGCAATCATTACAATGACAAAACGTGGTTCTCCCCATGCATAGAAAAACAGACTAGCAAACAAGAGCACAATATTTTGTAATGTCTTTGAAAAACTACTAACAAAATATAAAACTAAAACAGCTGGAAGAAAATAGAAAATGAAAATAATACTTGAAAAAAGCATAACAATCCTCCATAAACCTCACTGTACTTTTGAATGACTTGTCTGTACCTTTATAGCTTGCTTTGTTAATTATGATATCTCTTTATTGTCATTCTTCTGCACCAAAAATAAATGAGTGTAAGTATGATCATGGTTGAAACAATAGCAACTCGCATCCAATGCATGAATCGATTATTAACAAGGAAGCTGTCCACATGCATTGGTGATTTAACCTGATTTACATTGGGAATCTTATATGGAACTCCATCGCTTGCTTTCCTATGGGCAGTCCATGACTCATATAAATGAATCGCCTTTGATGATCGCGATCCATCAGGTGACAAAGCCAGAATTCGTATTGTTTGTGGTTTTATTGGTTTACTGATGCTTAGCGTGCCCCGTTTACTTATACTAACACCACTTAAATCGCTAGCCATTTTAAATACTGGCTTTGATTGTCCTTTATACGCAGAACGAATTGTATACTCTGCTATTGAACTTTGAGCAACCGGGATCTGCACAAAATCATCACCAATAATTAATTGATCAAGAATCTTATTTGCTTTAAGAGAAAATCTTTTATTCACTAAAGAAAAATTTCCAAAAATAACGCGTCGTTGTTGATTTGCATTAAGAGTAAAGCTGACTCCCCAAGATTTAATATTTGATAAATTTAACTTGTTTTTTTCTTTATTCAAACTCGAAAATGGAATATAGATTTGTCCGTCAAATCCCTTTGGTATTGAAATCGCACCATACTCAGCCTGAGAAGATTCCCAATATTTATCTTTTTTTTCTTTAAAAGCTACAAATTGTCGATTTCCCACTTTCCAAATCTTTTTACTCCCGTCATTTAATGAAAAATTAAATCGGATTGTACTTTTATTTGGGTTCGAAAAGTTTAAAATCATCCCTCCGAATGAAGTCATATTTCTAGTACGATTCTCATAAAACGATGCCGTATAATACTTTTTTTTATTTTTTTGTTCAGTAGTACCTAGATTAGCAACATAGTGCGTTGGCCCCCACTCTTTTTGATTAACATCCACTCCATTTGTGTAGACCTTTAATATTGTTGGAGAAAAAGCAGTTGATTTTATTGATAGAGCGTAAGTTGCATTAACAATCGCAAAAGAAACTATAGTAACTGCAACTAGTGAAATGACCACTTTCAAAAACGAATGAGAGCTGTTCATGATAAATAATTCCTTTCATAGAACTCATCAGCATGTTGCGTATCTTTTGATTGGCGTTTTTCTTCACGAATTTGTTCCATTTTTTTAGCTCTCGCTTCTTGAATCCAAGCCATCATTTCTTCTTTAAATTCCTTGCTACCAACAATATCCTCAACATTAGTGACTAGGAATAGATAAACAAATGGATTTCTTCGTCTTGATTTGCTCTTATCTTTCGTACGTTTAATAATATATTGTCTTTTTAATACAGCTTTTATTTTACAATTGTCAGATACATGTAATGTAAGCGTCTGATGATTATTGAGCTGATGCCTAGATGATACAAGCATGTATTCATAGTTAAAATCATTAATTATAACCGGACCTGACTGTTCGGAATTCAATGTTTTATCAAGAGGCACCCGGGCTAACTTACGATTATAACCCATCGGCTGCTTCATACGTCTAAAAAGGTTGATGGTTAGATCATCAAAAAAACTTATGCTGTTTCCAAGCTTAGTTGGTAACGATGGTTGTCGATCATAAACAAGACTGTAAAGATTGTCTTTTTCAGAATCATCAATTCTTGTAATAGCAAACGCATATTTCCAATTATCACCAAATTGCATAACATTAACAAGTTCACCGACACAAGTACACTGGTATAATTCAGAACATAATATGATATGAATCCCTGGGCGATCCGGAATATAATCAGGATAGTCTAATAGTAAAGAAAGACCATTTTCCGATATATCAAATGTTTTATAATTCACAACCTTTTCATCCCAAGACAGTGAGCAATCAATGTTTGCCCTAAACCGTTCAGCTTTTCTTACCATAGGTCGACCCATCATAAAAAAGATCGCCATTAGCAAGGCATAGAGATTCGTTACTAGCCAAAATAATAGGACTATAAAAGTAAATGATCCCGAAGAAAGTGACTTTTCGACACTGAAAATGATGCCTACAATACTCAAAATCGCCAGAACAACATGGGGAATTGCATGTAAGAATCCATAAAGTCGACCATTTTGTGTTCCATCTTTTCTCGTAACTGCAAAACTTTTTTTATTAACTCCTATAGCTTCAAAAATAACATGTAAAAATAAGCTTGGAAAAAGAATAGTGTCATAAACACTTGTCCATCGTGTATTGCGAATGCCTTTTGATAAAAAGCGAAGAGTAGCATTTTGAAACAAATACATAGGGAGCCAAAATAGCAAAACTTCTATTAAGGTACATCGCACAACAATAATACCGAATACTGTAAATAAAATTGGTGACATAATATAAACAAATCTCTTAATTGGATTAAACCAATAAAGTATTGAAGATAAATAGCTAAATCTTTGCTTTAAACTCAAACCATCAAGAAATAAAAAATTAAGCTTTCTACCAGTCTGTATACAGCCGCGCGCCCAACGGATACGTTGTTTAATCAAGCTTTTTAGATCGTATGGTGCTTGTCCAATTGCATGTGGATCATCAATAGCATAGCAAATAAATCCTTCATTTTGAATTAGCATACCAGTTGCAAAGTCCTCAGTAATGACTTCAGTGCAAAATCCACCAACACTGAACAATGCCTCACGTGAAATAACTGCATTTGTACCACCAAAAATTACAGAGTTTGTCTTGTTTCTAGAAATCTGCACGTCACGATAAAAATAATCTTGTTCGTCTGGAATACGATCTTCCGAAAATAAATTATGTTGAAAAAGATCGGGATTATAAAAAGCTTGTGGTGTCTGAATGAAACCAACTCTTCTCCAATCATTATTCTCATGATCGTTACACTCTTTGTCGTCATCTCGATAATAGAAAAATGGAACAGAAGACATCAAAAAATCATGCATTGGAATCATATCCGCATCGAAAGTAGCGATCAGTGGTGAAAAGGTTTTTTCCAAAGCATTGTTTAAGTTTCCAGCTTTTGCTCCTTCATGTTCTTCTCTCGTTAAATAACCAACACCCATTTTGCCAGCAAGAACTTTCATCGCTTGGCGATTGCCGTCATCACATATGTAAATATGCACTTTTGATTTATCTGGATAATCCATGCGGCAGCAACCATTTACCGTTTTTCGAAGCAATTCAATGGGTTCATTATATGTCGGTATAAAAACATCTACATCCGGGTACCATTTTTTAGGTGGTGTTGGTTTTTTTGGATGAACAATATTTGACATGCTATAAAAATGCTCGGCAGCTTCTAGCATTCCTGCCATCTCTACAATCAGTAAGATAATGCCGCTACATAAAGCGGTATAACCGTATCCAAATGGTACTGTAAAAAAGATTCTCCATACCATATAGACAATGGTACTGATAAACGTTCCAAGAAAGAGCGCTTTATTTCTTAGTGAGTTTAATCCCGTCCTAATGATCGTTTCCCCACTAGTTGATCTATTTGTTACTTGTATTTTTTCTAAATCCGTATTAAGTTGGGGCATTAGAACTCCCTACCTTTTTATTAAAAGGGATAAAAAACTAATTTTGTCATCTTATTAGAAAATAGATAAAAATATTTGCAAAATCATTCACCAAATAATAGGAACAAAAGAATAAGTAAATGATACTATAGTTAAAAAGATCAAACAACTAGAAAGAATCTCTACCAGAAAATATCACTTGAGAAGAATTTCCTTTTTAAAATTACTATTCAATCATTACAAATTGAAAAGCAGTGAGATATAACCTTATCTCACTGCTGATTATTATTAATTCATAAAAAAAATCCCAAACGTGCCGTTGCAAAGCCGCAGTTTTGAAACCCGCTCTTATAGGCAGGTGGGTGCCCCGTTCCACAGTTTGCGAGTCCCTAAACAGGGCATGCGCTCCGAGTGAAAACATCGGACTCCCGATCAAAATATGTTCGGTCAAAACATAACGACATTCGACTAACACTTCAGGATTTCTTCTTTAACTTATGTGTTTATCTTAACATATCTGAAAGCGCTTATCAAGGTCAGATCGCCTGGATAGTGCTGGAAGCTTACTTGAGTATAGTCGCTACATCAAGATGTAGCTCACTCAGTTGAGCAAGGCCGACTTCGCTCGGCGCCTTGGTGAGCAGGTCGGAAGCGCTCGCCGTCTTAGGGAAAGCGATCGTGTCACGCAGGCTGGAACGACCAGCGAGCAACATAACAATACGGTCGATACCAAGCGCCATGCCGCCATGCGGCGGAACGCCGTAATCGAATGCGTCGAGCAGGAAGCCGAACTGTTTTTCAGCGCGTTCCTTTGTGAAGCCGAGCACCTTAAACATCTTTTCCTGCAGATCGTGATTCGAGATACGTTCGGAACCACTGCCAAGTTCAAATCCATTAAGTACCATATCAAACGACTGAGCGCGTACGCTGCCCGGATCGCTTTCAATCCGTTCAAGATCCTCAAGCACAGGCATCGTGAATGGATGATGTTCCGCGACAAAGCGATGCTCTTCTTCGCTGTAGGACAGTAATGGGAAGTGTGTCACCCACAGGAAATTGAATGCTGATTTATCAATCAGACCAAGCAGCTTGCCGAGATGCAGACGCAGTGCGCCGAGGCTGTCGGCAACGACCTTCTTCTTGTCCGCGACAAAGAGCAGCAAGTCCCCGGGTTCGGCGTTTGTGCGTTCAATGATTCGCGCATTGAGCGCATCGTCAAAGAACTTGGCGATCGGTCCCTTCATGCCGCCTTCTTCAACTTTCAGCCATGCTAGGCCCTTCGCTCCATAAGGAGAGACGACCGCGCGTAAGTCTTCGTCAACCTGCTTACGTGAAAATTGGGACGCAACACCTTTTGCGTTGATCGCTTTAACCAATCCGCCTTTTTCTTGAACTTCTTTAAATACCTTCAGAGTGCTGTCGGCCGCGATGTCGGTCAGGTCGATCAATCTCATATCGAAACGTGTGTCCGGCTTGTCGCTGCCATAAAAATCAATGGCTTCTGCGTATGTAAGACGCTTGAACGGACGCGGAATATCAATACCTTTAACATCCTTCATGACGCGAACAATCATCTCTTCAACCATCGCTTGGAATTTGTCGACTTCAAAAAAGGACATTTCCATGTCGACCTGTGTGAATTCCGGCTGGCGGTCAGCGCGCAAATCTTCATCACGGAAGCAGCGAGCGATCTGATAATATTTTTCAATGCCGGAAGCCATCAGCAGTTGCTTGAACAGCTGAGGCGACTGAGGCAGCGCATAGAATTCACCAGGATGAACGCGGCTTGGCACAAGATAGTCACGTGCGCCTTCAGGCGTGCTCTTGGTAAGGATGGGTGTTTCAATATCCATAAAGTCCTTTTCGTCAAGAAAATCGCGTAACGTATGTGTAATTTTATTGCGCAGTTTAAACGTTTCCAGCATTTCCGGACGTCTGAGATCTAAGTAGCGGTATTTCAGACGAATATCTTCGGAAGCTTCAATGCCGTCTTCAATAGGAAACGGCGGCGTCTTTGATTTGTTCAGCAATGTGATTTCGCTGATCATGACTTCGATCGTTCCGGTTTTGATTTTTTCATTAACCGCTTCAGGATCGCGCTTAACAACTTCACCCGTGACCGTGACGCAATATTCGCTGCGCAGTTTATCGCCCTTTTTCCAGGCTTCTTGGTCTACCTGAGGATTGAACACAATCTGGACAAAGCCGGACCTGTCGCGCAGGTCAATAAAAATAACACCGCCGAGGTCTCTTCTTTTTTGCACCCAACCGGCTAATGTGACTTTCTTTCCGGCAGATGCTTCGGTTAATTCACCGCAATTTGCGTTGCGATACATTTCATTCACCCCATCAATATGAATCATATTTTTTCCTTAATGTAGTCAGTCAGCAGTGTAAAGGCTACTTCTTCCTGCACGCCGTCCGCCATGTTCTTGACAACGGCTTTCTGCGCGTCCAGTTCTTCATCGCCGATCACGACAACAAATTTGGCTTTGTCGCGGTCTGCTTGTTTGAACTGACCCTTGACCTTACGCTCCATGTAATCTTTATCTGCATGCAGCCCGGCGAGGCGCAATTGATTCAGCAATACCGGTGCTTTCTGTTCCGCCTTTTCTCCAATTGCGACTACGAAACAATCAAGCGAACGATCAGAATTCAGCGACAAGCCTTCAACTTCGAGAGCCAGAAGCAAACGCTCGATGCTCAAGGCGAAACCGATACCCGGCGTTTCCGGACCGCCAAGCTCGCTCACAAGCCCATTGTAACGGCCGCCGCCCATGAGTGTTGTGATCGCGCCTTGGCTCGCGCCCATAATTTCAAAGGTTGTGTGGTTATAATAATCGAGTCCGCGCACAAGCGTCGGATCGAGCTCATACTCAATGCCCATCTCATCCAGAATGGTCTTAACTCTGGCGAAGTAGTCGCGTGAGGCATCATTCAGATAATCAATGATTGACGGCGCGGTCGCCATCAGTGGATGATTGTGGTCGGCCTTGCAGTCAAGTATCCGCAATGGGTTCTTTTCCAACCGTTTCTGGCAATCCGCGCAAAATTCTCCGATCGACGGATTGAAATGAGCGATCAACGCTTCACGGTGCGCGGCGCGGCTCTCCGGATCACCTAGGCTGTTTAAGACGAGTTTCAGTTTTTTCAGGCCAAGCTTGCGATAGAACGTCATTGCAAGCGCGATTACTTCAGCATCTATGGACGGATCTGCCGAACCAAGCGCCTCCGCACCAAACTGAGTAAATTGGCGGTTTCGTCCTGCTTGAGGGCGTTCATAACGGAACATCGGCCCGATATAATACAGCTTCTGCGGCTGGCTCGGTAAACCGAACAGCTTGTGTTCCACATAGGCGCGCACAAACGATGCGGTTCCTTCCGGCCTCAGCGTTAAATCACGATCACCGCGATCTTTGAATGTGTACATTTCCTTCTGCACAATATCGGTTGTATCACCAACACCGCGCTGGAATAAATCGGTGGATTCAAAGATTGGGGTTCGCATTTCTTTGTAGTTGAACAGCGCGCACACTTCTCGTGCCGTTTCTTCGATTTTCTGCCATTTAAAAGCATCTTCCGGCAAAACATCATAAGTCCCGCGGGGGATCTGAATCGTCACAGTACGTTCCTCCTTCATTAATATCAAGATGATTACGGCTACTCAAATGGCGCATAGCAGCCGCAACATCCGTTTCATCCTTAGTTTCTCTCGCTCATCGTTGACTCAAATGAGTTAGGAATAGAAAAATAATAATATAAAAATAAAAGCCCTTGTCCATCGGCGAGCCGACAGACAAGGGACGAATAAACTTCGTGGTGCCACCCTCATTTAAAGCATCGATGCAGATGCTTCCTCGTGAAAACCGGTTAACGCCCGGTACGTCTTTTCCTACTGACCATATAGTTAGGCCGTTTAGAAAAGCGCCTCCGGAGTGTCGCTTTTCAGTAATCCATGCCGGCGCGCTTTCAGCCTAAGGCGCACCTTCTCTTTCGGCAGATCATCTGAAAACCTCTCCATCACAGGCTTTGTTCGTTCTTCTATACTACGTATCTTCAGTTAAATTGTCAAGGTTTGGCGAAAATTTACACCTTCGATACCAGCGTTAATCGTTCAGCCCATTAATTAATGATTTTTGCTCTCGATAATTAATGTCACCGGCCCGTCATTAACAAGAGAGACAGCCATATCAGCCCCGAAAACACCGGTTTCAACATGAAGGCCATGTGCTCTCAGCTTATCATTGAACGCCTCATAATACGGTTCTGCGATTTCCGGTCGCGCCGCTTCAATAAAGCTCGGGCGCCTGCCTTTGGAGGCATCTCCATACAGCGTGAACTGGGAAACAGATAGAATCGCTCCTTCAACGTCACGGACCGATCGATTCATTTTGCCGCCATCGTCTTCAAAAATACGCAAGCCGGATAATTTATCAGCGACATACTGAAGGTCTTCTTCCATGTCGCCGGTTTTGATGCCCACGAGCAAAAGAAGTCCATGTCCAATTTGTCCAACCGTTTTTCCATCAATCTCAACCTTTGCGTGCTTCACGCGCTGCAAGACTACTCTCATCCTAAATCCATCCTTTACTACGCCATCACTCGGCGAACCGAATAGATGTCTGGAATCCGTTTGATTTTCTCAACCACCCGGTAGAGATGATCGATGTTGGTGATCAAGATGGTCATATGAATTGTCGCTACTTTGTTTTTATCGGCGCGGCCGGAGATGCCGTTAATAGCCGTATGCGAGTCAGAGACGCATTGAAGCACTTCGTTGAGCAGGCCGTTCCGGTCATACGCCGTGATCTCAATATCCACATTGTATTCTTTGGCTTTGAATTCGTTATTTTCCCATGCGACATCCATCAACCGCTGATCCTCTTCATTTTTGATATTCGGGCAGTCCACGCGATGAATGGTGACACCTCTCCCACGTGTGATGTATCCGACAATGGCGTCACCGGGTACCGGGTTGCAACATCGTGCGAGACGAACAAGCAGATTGTCGACGCCCTTCACGCTTATGCCAAGCGAAGTTTTCCGATGCTGATTTGGTTTCGGCTCGGAAAGCTGTTTCATCCGTTCCTCTGCCTCAGTCGTCTCAGGAGCTTTGCGGTCATCCTCGACAAGGCGCGTAACCACCTGCTTTGCGGTTATCCCGCTATAGCCAATCGCAGCAAACAGTTCATTTTCATGAGAGAAGTTGAACTTCCTTGCTACTTCATTGATCTTTTCCTCACTTAGATTGTCCTTCAGACTTAAATTCTGACTGCGGCATTCCTTTTCAAGCATTTCACGGCCTTTCGCCACATTTTCCTGGCGCTGTTGGCGTTTGAACCACTGCTTGATTTTATTCTTTACCGCAGAGCTTTGCGCGATTTTCAGCCAGTCGCGGCTTGGCCCGTACGAGTGATTCGATGTTTTCACATCGACAATATCGCCGGTTTTGAGCTTATAATCGAGCGGCACCATTTTTCCGTTCACCTTTGCGCCGACTGTTTTATTGCCGATTTCCGTATGAATACGATAAGCGAAATCAATCGGAACAGATCCGACAGGGAGCTCAATCACGTCACCTTTTGGCGTAAACACAAACACAGTATCCGAGAAAAAGTCCATCTTGAGCGACTCCATGAATTGCTTGGCGTCGTCCGTTTCATTCTGATACTCAAGAATTTCACGGAACCAAGTGAGCTTGTCCTCAAACTTGTTGTTAATGTTCTTAACTTTACCCTCTTTATACGCCCAATGCGCCGCAATCCCGTATTCAGCGACGTCATGCATTTCCTCGGTGCGAATCTGAACTTCGAGCGGGTCGCCTTTAGGTCCAATGACCGTAGTATGGAGCGACTGATACATGTTGGGCTTCGGCATCGCGATGTAATCTTTAAATCGCCCAGGCATCGGCTTCCAATGCGTATGAATTATCCCAAGAATTGCGTAACAGTCCTTAATACTCTGTACGATGATCCGGACCGCAAACAGATCATAGATTTCATTAAATTGCTTATGTTGATTGACCATCTTGCGGTAGATGCTGTAAATATGCTTCGGCCGCCCAGACACCTCGGCTTCAATATGTACGGATTTAACATATTCTCTCAGATCTTCGACGACTTGGGCGATGTAAGCCTCGCGTTCGTCGCGCTTCTGCTTCATCAAATTGACAATCTTGTAGTATTGCTGCGGTTTAAGATAGCGGAGTGAAATATCTTCGAGTTCCCATTTGATCGCAGAAATACCCAAGCGGTTGGCTAAAGGTGCAAAGATTTCCAATGTTTCATTTGCTTTTTGAATTTGTTTCTCGTGGCTCATGTATTTCAATGTGCGCATGTTATGCAATCGATCCGCAAGCTTCACAATAACGCATCTTAAATCTCGCGCCATCGCCACAAACATTTTGCGGTGATTTTCTGCTTGCTGATCTTCCTTCGATGTGTACTCAAAATGTCTGAGTTTTGTCACACCGTCGACAAGTTCAGTGACACTGTCTCCGAATTCCTTGCGAATATCTTCAAGTGTGATCGGCGTGTCTTCCACAACATCATGGAGAAATCCGCTCACAATTGTAATGACATCCATATTCAATTGCACAAGAATTCCAGCAACTTCAATCGGGTGCATGATATAAGGCTCGCCGGATTTACGGACTTGTCCCTTATGCGCCTTATCCGCGAAACGATACGCTTTGCGAATTAATTCGATATCTGTTTCATCTAAGTAGGTTGATGCCTGCTGAATAAGTTCTTCCATCGTCATAGTATCATCACCTGTGTGTGGCCTCATTTCCAGATTCTGTGAACGAAAACGTTGAAACATTATAGTAAGTAATTTCAGACGAATAAGTCAATAAGCAAGTACAGTGACAGAAGGCGGGCGACCATCGTCCCCGACATTGATTACCTTTAACGAATATTATCGAAGAAGTGCGTGATAAAGTAAAGTAATTACTGTCCATTGTACCCATAGCGCGTTTTGACAAAACGGTGATGTGAAAAAGAGAGTGCCTGATTCCAGGCACTCCGGATCATCCAATCAATATTTAATTAAAGATAAGACGTCATAATCTTTGAGCAGCCTGGCACCGTCGAGATCGGTCAATTCAATCAGAAAAGCGACACCGGCGATAACACCGCCTAGTTGTTTCACCAAATTAATCGTAGCTTCAATCGTGCCGCCTGTCGCCAGCAAATCATCGGTAACAAGTACCCGCTGGCCAGGTTTGATTGAATCTTTATGCATGCATAAAGTATCCACACCATATTCCTTTTCGTAGGAAACAGTGGCGATCTCGCGCGGAAGTTTCCCCGGTTTGCGAACCGGAACAAAACCAATAGACAACGAATAAGCAAGCGGTCCGCCGATAACGAATCCACGTGCCTCAGGTCCAACAATAATTTCTGCCTGCTTGCTTTTAGCAAATTCTGCTAGTTCATCAATGGCGGAATGATAGACCGGGCCTTCCTCAAGGAGTGATGTAATGTCCCTAAAATTAATGCCTTTCGTTGGAAAATCCATGATTGACTTAATGTATTTTTTATAATCCATGCTTTGTTCCCTCTCCGTTTCCATAAATGATTCCATTCTCTATGTGCATCTTGTCAGCTATGTGTGTGACTCATTCGGTGACATGATTTTTCCCTTGCTTCATTTGCTTGATGAGCCATTGTTTCAGCTCGCCGATTGGCGAATAACATAGGCGCGCTTCCAGCTCACGCTGCGTCTTCTCCCTGTGGTAAGTCTCAGAGGAAGTCAGCGGCGCCTTAATCGGTGAAGGAGCCGCAGTCAAGACGCCCTTCTCTATTTTAACAAACCCAAGTTCAAAAAACACCTGTGTCATCAGAGAAATCGAGTGTTCACTCCAACCCTTATAGCCGGCAATTTGCCGAGTCATGGCGCGTAATTCAAAAGAATGTTTTTGGCGGATCAACGCATAATACCATACAAAATGGTCACGCTCGGGGAACACGGAAAAGTAATGATCACTTGTATGATAAAAGACGCAATAAAAGCGATTAAGTTGCGGGTTCTCAGCAATCAGCTGTGCCAACTGGTTTTCTTCGTCCGGAAGATCGAGAAGAGCAACCGTGTGATTCGGCAGCGTCATATCTGTCTCATAGCGACGAACGGCGTTGTTAAGCCGAAAATATGCTACTGTTTCTGGCTGAAACGCAAGCAGTGTAACTGAATCCTCAGCAAGGCGCTTCAATTTTTCGTGGATGTCACGTGCCGAGCGCCAATCATATACCTGGATTCCTTCAACGCGAAGATCCCGAATCAGGAGTTGCGCCTTTCTGAATCCATTCCATTCATTGACACTAAGCTCACCGACTGCCGCGAGACAATCGTTCGGGGCAATGCGCTCTGTCCACTCACCGAAGCCGAACCCAATGGCTTCAAGCGCCTTATCCGCGCCTTTGAATGTCACTTTAAGATGACTATTATTTCTTCCTACCGCACTGATTTTGGTCAGCGGCGCCTGTTCAATTTGGAACAGCGGGCGCGGATTATCCGTACCAAATGGCGCGAGTTTAGCCAACTCCTCAATTAGCTCTACTGAAATCTCGTCGACTGTTGACCTGCTATCGACGGTCAATTGCGGAACAAGATCCTCCGGCTGGAGTATATGTTCAGCAGCATAAGTAAAGGTTGAACGGAATGCGTCAATTTCAGCGGACGCAACCGTTAATCCGGCTGCCATCTGATGCCCGCCGAATTGGATCAGGTGGCCGGAACTTTTCTTTAATCCTTGGTAGAGGTTAAATCCCTCAATACTGCGGCCTGATCCTTTGGCGATACCCGTCTCTTCATCCACACTTAGAATAATCACCGGACGATAATATTTCGTAACAATTTTAGAAGCGGCAATTCCGATCACACCTTGATGCCAGTTTGTCCCGGCAAGAACAAGTGCTTTGTCGCCGCGGCTCACATAGGGTGCCGCCTGCTCATCCGCTTCTTTCGCGATCCGGTCAACGATCGCTCGTCGCTCCTGATTCAGTGAATCGAGTTGCTCTGCAAGCATCGCCGCCTCGTCCGAATCTTCGGTGAGGAGCAGTTCCAACGCGATTCCTGCGTCATCCATTCTGCCCGCGGCGTTCAGCCTTGGCGCCATCTGGAACCCAATCACATCACTATCGACACTGCCGGTCCCCGAAGCTTTCGTTTTCAGTGCGTCAATGCCAGGCAATGACCCCTCATTCATTTTCTTCAGGCCGCGCATTGCGATTAACCGGTTCTCATCAACGAGAGGAACAAGGTCGGCAATCGTTCCGATCGCTGCCAGCGCTACCCAATTGTCATCAAAATCTTCGGGGGAACAAATTTCCTGAGCGAGTTTTAGTGCAACCCCCGCGCCGGACAAGCCTTTGAACGGATAGGGGCAGTCACTCTGCTTCGGGTTGAGAATCATATCCGCATCCGGCAATAATTCCGGTGGTTCATGGTGATCCGTAATAATATAGTCAATGCCCATTCGTCTCGCACATTCCGCCGCGTCATTTGCGGCAATACCGGAGTCAACTGTAATAATTAATGTGACTCCGTCGCCCTTTGCCTGCTCTACTGCCTTCACATTGGGTCCATAACCATCTTTAAAACGATTGGGAATGTAGGTGGACACATGTGCTCCGATCGCTCTCAATGCCCGAACGATAATCGCCGTCGACGTAACCCCATCCGCGTCATAGTCACCGAATACGCGAATATGCTCGCCATTGGTCACGGCATTTCGAATACGTGCATCCGCTTTTTTCATGCCCTTCATTTTCATAGAATCATAGAATTGCGTGTCCTCACAATTGAGGAATTGCTGCGCGCTTGCTGCGTCATTGAACCCTCGAGCAACGAGCAGCCGCGCGGTAATCACAGAAATATGCAGCGACTCTGAGAGCCGCTGCACCTTTTCTTCATCAACTTTTTTTATTACCCAATGATTTTTTGATTCCAGCATCCGCCTTTGCGCCTCCCAAACCGGTTCCTCGCATAGGCCGGATTTTGTTATTTTCTCGAACGATGGCCGGCAGTTCGCGTTTCACGTGACGCCGCTGCTTCACCTGAACCTTCTACTTTCAACCGATCGGAATCCTCTGGGTGCAGTTCAACCATCCGGCGAAGTTCACGCTCCAACTTGTTGATTCTGTGCCGCTGCTTATAGATTGCGGAATAGGAAAATGAGCCAATCAGCATCGCGCCAATCAGCACTGAACCGACGATCACGAGAATAAGCGGCAGCCGAACCGTGCCAAACAGATAGCTGAACCCAACAGTCGCCACATTAGCGATTGAAAACAGAACAATGATTAATGTGAAAATGAGTACGAGCAGAATTCTCCACTGTTTTTTCATATCGGCACCTCTCATTTCAATACTTTTTAGGCCTGAGTCTGAACCGTTCTCTTCTTCTTTCGTTTACCGAGATAGCGAACCTTCATTACGGCCCATAGAGGGCACGCGATGCAAATGGACGAATACACACCACAAATCAGCCCGACAAAAAGTGCGATTGTGAAGGTACGGATTGATTCGCTTCCGAAGATGAGCAGCAGAACTACCGGAATTAATACCGTAAGAACTGTGTTCAATGATCGCGTCAGCGTTTCACGGATACTCAAGTTAACAATTGCACCAAATTCTTCAATTGTTGAAAGTCTCTTTCGGCTTAACTTGATGTTCTCACGCACACGGTCAAAGGTAACGATCGTATCATTAATCGAATAACCAATGATCGTCAATACCGCTGAGATGAATAGAATGTCTACCTCGATATGAAACAGGCTAAAGACGGTCACGATAAAGAACGCATCGTGAATCAGCGCGAGTACCGCTGTGAGACCCTGCAGGAATTCAAATCGAATCCATACGTAAATAATGATAAAGATCGACGCGAGAATCAGCGCATACAATCCGTTTTTCGCGAGGTCACGGCCGACTTGCGGGGATACTGTGCTGACATTCGGTTCAACACCGAACTGCGCTTTAATTTTACTCTTGATCGTCGCGATCTGATGTTGATTCAATTCTTCATTAATACGAACGGTCGCGATATTTTTATGGGTTCCTGAAACGACCGGGCGTTCAGGATCATAGTTCATTGCGCGAAACGCTTTATCAACCTTTTCAATCGAAATCGCGTCAGTGCTTTGAACATCGACACGCGTCCCGCTCGAAAAGTCAATGCCTAAATTAAGCTTAAAGACAAAGAGCGAAACGATACCGAGAATAATTAATACGGACGAAATGACAAAGAAGACGTTTCTGTGCTTCATAAAATCAAAGCGATCGTAAAATTTATTGTAATGTTTGTAATTCATTTTCTCATTTAGTTCCACGAATATCACTCCTCTTCACGCCGAACAGCCAGGGATGATCATTTAAGATGCGGCTGTGGACCAAAAGTCCGAGAAGCAGACGAGCGCCATATACAGAAGTTAAGAATGTCACAACGTTACTGATCAGCAGCATGACAGCGAAACCCTTGATGGCACTGACGCCAAGCACAAACAAAACAGCTGCGGCAATGATCGTTGTCAAGTTGGCGTCGACCACAGTCGGCAAGGCACGCTGATTTCCTGCCTTAAAGGCTGAGAGAACAGACTTTCCGCCTCTTAATTCATCTTTAATACGCTCAAGCGTGATAATATTGGCATCGACCGCCATCCCAATACCAAGGATCATCGCGGCGATACCCGGCAACGTAAGCACTGCTTGCAGACCAACAAAGACAGCCATAACAATAACCATGTAAATGACCAATGTCAGATTGGCAATCAAACCGCCTAAACGATAGAACGCCAGCATAAACAGCATAATAACCGCTACCGCAATCGCTCCCGCGTAAATGGTTTCATGCATCGAGTCTTGTCCGAATTGAGCGCCGACCGAGGTCGAATACTTTTCAACCATCCGAACCGGCAGAGATCCTGAGTTGAGCAGA
The DNA here is from genome assembly GCF_040513385.1 of Sporolactobacillus caesalpiniae. Classification (NCBI taxonomy): domain Bacteria; kingdom Bacillati; phylum Bacillota; class Bacilli; order Caryophanales; family Sporolactobacillaceae; genus Sporolactobacillus; species Sporolactobacillus caesalpiniae. Next base: position 388,199 of record NZ_JBEVCB010000001.1, on the reverse strand, counting down.
TCCTTCAGCGTGGTTGCTTCCTGCATCGTGAAACTGCCGGAAATCTGCACATCAGATGTGTTTAACTCTTGATCCACACCAGGATTGGAGATAAATTTATGATTATTTTTTCCGACTTCCTTCTGATAGGAGTCACCTTTCTGATAATCCATCCAGATGACCAATTGATTGTTACCTGCTGGAGCATAACTAGCAATTTTCTTTGTTACATTTGCGAATTTCTTCGGATCTTTAAGCTGCAAAGTAACCATCGGCTTGTTCATTTGGTCGAAAGCTACTTTTGCTTTGCCAGGTTTCAAATCCGAACCGTCAAGCATCAGTCTATCCTTGTAATCGCGGAATTCCAGCTTCGCTGTTGTTGACAGCAGCTGGCGCGCGCGTTTTTCGTTTTTCACTCCCGGCAGCTGAACACGAATACGATGTCCGTTCTCAATCGAGATGTTCGGTTCGCTGACACCAAGTACGTTAATACGTTTATTGATCGCCGCGACAGCGTTGCTCATCGCGTCCTTATCAATTTTTTGGCCTGCCTTTAGCGGTTCCACTTGATACAGAACTTCAAATCCGCCTTTAAGGTCAAGTCCCAAGTTCACCTTATGTATGATGGGATTTACTGCAAAACCAATGATGACTCCCAGCACAATTAAAAGCGCAAAAAAGGAAAAAATCGGTCCTTTTTTTACCATTGTCTAAGCCTGCTCCCTTCTCTTTAAACGAGCCCTCGCTGCACGCGAAAGCATCTCCCGCCCGCGAATCACATTTATCTGAATAGTGACGTGTCTATTTCATTTGAGCTGTCTTTGAATAGATCCACGCGTAACTTATTCATGTAATCATTCACCGTCAGCGCCATAACAGCCGCTACCACTTCATGGATTCGTTCGGGCTTGTCCTCTTTCTTTTTTTCCAGAGATTCTTTTACAAATTGCCAGAATTCATCCATTTTCAAGTGATTAAGACCGAGCAATTGAAACTCATTTAATTTACTTTGCAGAAACGGCTCAATGATCGTCCGCCACTTTTCCATATCATTCAATTCATCCGGCATTCTGATTCCTCCCATAGTGCCTATAATAGCATATTTGCGAGTGAATACGAAACACAAAAACAGATGCCGGGCTGCCTTTTCTTAAATATTTATGTCATTCGCTAAAAATAAACAGGGCTTGTCATGCTTGGCCCCTTTTGATGCATATACTCCACTATGGCCGCGAAATTCCCTTTCCCAAAGCGGTCTCTATTTAACCACATCATTTACTTATTTGTGAATTTGCAAACAAAGGCGGGCCAGATCATGACACGACAATCTTTTTTGAAAGGATCATTTATTTTAATGACAGCCGGCTTGATTACCCGTATTCTCGGTATGATCAACGGAATGGTTCTGGCACGGGTCATCGGCGATGAAGGTGTCGGCTTATTCATGATGGCCTTTCCGGCGATGCTTCTGGTCGTAACGCTTACCGAACTTGGTCTGCCGGTTGCCATTTCAAAGCTTGTCGCCGAGGCTCAAGCTTTTGGAAACTATCGTAAAATCAAATTGGTGCTTGTTTGGTCGCTAGCGATTGTCGGTGTGATCAGTGTGATTCTCACCACGGTCATGCTGCTTATTCTTCCAATCTTCGCAAAATACTTGTTTGCGGATACGCGCGTGATCTATCCGCTTCTCGCAATAACACCGGTTATTCCAATTGTCGCCGTCAGCTCCGTTTTGCGCGGCTATTTTCAAGGAATCCGCAACATGAAGCCTTACGCCTATTCGGGAATCGTGGAACAGGTCGTGCGTATTTCGCTTGTCGCCACGCTTGCTAACCTGTTAATGCCTTACGGAGTCGCCTTTGCCGCAGCCGGTGCGATGATCGCCGGATCTGCCGGAGAATGTGCGTCACTTCTCTATATGCTCTACGTATTCAAACACGGAGAAGGCATTAGGATCAAGCTCCCCAAGAGAAAAGCCTTGAAAGGTACGCGCGAAACGCTGCGCGATCTGCTGCGAATCGGGCTGCCGACCATGGGAAGCCGCCTAATCGCTTCGCTCGGCAACTTTTTTGAACCGATGATTGTCTCACACGCGCTCGTAATCGCCGGCTATTCAATTTCCACCTCCACTCAGCTCTACGGGCAGCTAACCGGTTACGCGATGACGCTATTGCTGCTTCCAAGCTTCATAACGCACGCGCTGCATGTCTCACTAGTCCCTGCGGTCAGCGAAGCTTACGCACGCAAATCGTTCAATTTGATTCATTATCGCTTGAATCAGGCGATGCGCATTGCCATGCTGACCGGCGGCCTTTCAGTTGTCGTCACCTATTCCTTTGCCAGACCGTTGATGGACATCATCTACGACTCACCGGAATCCGCACAATTTCTCTATATCATGACTCCGTTTTTCATGATCTTTTACTTTCAAGCGCCAATGCACGCCGTACTTCAAGCGCTTGATTTGGCAAAAGCGGCGATGTACAACACACTGATCGGGGCAGTTGTGAAAACGATTATGCTTTTTGTTCTCACATGCAGGCCAGAATTTGGCATCAAGGGAACAGCACTGGCTATCTGTACCAATGTTGTTCTCGTCACCGCATTACATGCCGCAATCATGTTCAAAGCGATTGGCTTCTCGCTTGTTATACGTGATTACATTCGAACTTTTCTGCTCATCGCTTTCTCTGCGTTCGTCGCGCGTATGCTGATCCAGCGCGCATTTATAGGCTGGACACTTCTGCCCAGAACACTTATCCTGCTGTCCATTGTTACCGTACTCTATTTAATACTTGCGTCTTTCCTTGGCTTGCTTCAAAAGGAACAGCTCAGCCAGCTTCCTATTATTGGAAAGTGGTTCAGTTAATCCTTGCGCATGTACTCATTCAAATCCATATAAAAATTGCCCAGAGTATCCATCGTCAAATAGTTCACTTGGCGAATGTTCCGATAGCCGAATTTTCTCAATTCCTGCCTAAGCCAGAGCTGCGTTTTCCCAATCTGTTTTAAATTATCGCAGCGCACCTTGCCATTTTCGATAAGCGAGAGACCGACACGAGGCGGTTCATAATTGGTATAGATTGGATTATCCGATTTCTTTTTTAGATATTGAATGAGGTGTTCATGAATGGACCAATTTGCGGTGAAGCGATAAAACCACAATCGTGACTGATAGACAAAAATAAGAATTAAGAGAGGCGCGAGTATGGGTATCAACGGTTTTTCCGGATGGATCACAGAGGCAATGGCCAATTCTGCAGCGGAAAAAACAAGCAATAGGTCAATTCCGGACTGTTCCGAGATCTTTATTGACAGCATCTTCCTAAAGCCGAAAATCACGAGCGCCGTCAGACAAAGCACGCGTATCACCGATGTTCCCATTCCGATCTGCCTCCCTGATAACTTGATCATGTACGTTTATTATGAGCAAAGCAGGCGATTTCATGAATGGGACATGTGTCATGAAACCGGATTTGTCCGAATAAAATGGACTATCAGGAACCTTGAGGTGACTTTAAAAACAAGCGCCTTCTCCGGACGCTCACATCATCGCTTGGTACATGTGTCCTTTTCATCCTGTAAATTCATTTACTTCGGAGGTGATAAAAATGTCTCGAAACTGGTTGAGTTCCATCACATACGGCATGATTGCCGCGATCATCATCGTTCTTGCTTCCGCATTTCTCCTTGCGTCACTGCTGCGTTTCACATCCTTTGCTGAAAGTAATGGATCGGTTCTTCCTATTGTGATCTCAATTGTCGCGCTCTTTGTTGGCGGTATGATCGCCGGATCGAAAAAGAAAGAAAAAGGATTGTTGATCGGAGCAATCACCGGACTCGCCTACTGCCTGTTCAGTCTCTTTTTCCAGTATCTCGGTCTTGATCAAACGCCAGGTTTGAACCAGTACCTCTTTTTCGTCGCCAACATCGCCTCATCATCCTTGGGAGGTGCCATCGGTGTCAATCTGTTCTCTTTAAAACATTAGATCTTTATGGATAGAAAAAGCGGCCAAATCGATGGCCGCTTTTTCTTAACTATTTATTTCTCAGTGCTTTTTTCTTCAATTGCTTCAGATTCAGGCGCATTCGCCTTTTTTAGGACGCCGCGAATCGCGTTGCGTTCAAAGGTCAGTTTGTTGCCGCCGCAACGAAGCACCGCCGTTTGATCGTCAATCGAATCAATCGTGCCTTGAAGACCGCCGACCGTAACCACCTTGTCGCCTCTAGAAAGCGCGGACTGCATCGCTCTTGTCTCTTTTGTCCTTTTTTGCTGCGGGCGAATCAGTAGGAAATAGAAAATCGCCACGAACACTAACAATGGTAAAAACTGCATCAGACTCAATGAAACTCTTCCCTTCTATACTCAAAAGTTTTTTGCACCCGGTTTGTTAAAACCATACGCCTCAAAGAATTCCTCTCTGAATTCGAGCAACCGGTCATCTTTAATCGCAGATCGGACACGCTCCATTAATTTTATCAGAAAATAAAGGTTATGGTAAGTGGTTAATCGAAATCCGAATGTTTCATTTGCTTTAACAAGATGACGGATATACGCGCGCGAGTAGTTTCGGCACACTTTGCAGTCACATGATTCATCGATTGGACCAAAGTCATGTGCATACTTTGCATTGCGAATCACGAGCCGGCCATGCTCCGTCATGCATGTGCCATTGCGCGCGATTCGGGTCGGCAGCACACAGTCAAACATATCGATCCCGCGAATCGCCCCGTCGATCAGCGAATCCGGCGAACCTACACCCATCAAATAACGCGGTTTATCAGATGGGAGCAGCGGCGTCGTATAGGTGAGCATCTCGTTCATCTTGTCCTTTGGCTCGCCAACCGACAAGCCACCGATTGCGTACCCGGGGAAATCGAGCGATGTGAGCGCGCGCGCCGAAAGCTCGCGCAGCTCCTTATAACCGCCTCCTTGAATGATGCCGAACAGCGCCTGGCGATCTGGATTGACATTCGCCGCAAGACAGCGCTCTGCCCAACGACTTGTCCGTTCTACAGACGCTTTCATATAATCAAAGGTTGAATCAAACGGAGGACACTCATCAAAGGCCATGATAATATCAGAGCCAAGCGCATTCTGAATCGCAATTGACTTCTCCGGGGACAAGAACAGCTTCTCACCGTTCAAATGGTTGCGAAAATGAACGCCCTCTTCTGAGATATCGCGTAATTTACTCAGGCTGAATACCTGATAGCCTCCCGAATCAGTGAGGATTCCCTGATCCCAGTTCATGAAGTGATGGAGTCCGCCGGCTTCTTGGACAATATCTTCCCCCGGTCTGAGCCAAAGATGGTAGGTATTGCTCAAGATCACACCGGCGCCCATCTCTTTCAATTCTTCCGGACTCATCGTCTTTACGGTCGCTTGCGTGCCGACCGGCATGAACATCGGTGTGTCAAACGTCCCGTGCGGCGTATGGAGTTTTCCAAGACGCGCACCTGTTTGTTTATCCGTCTTAATTAATTCATAGGTAACTGCAGCATGACTCATTAATGGTTAATTCCTTCCTCAATAAACATAGCGTCGCCAAAACTGAAGAAACGATACCTTTCCTTCACTGCCTCGCGATACGCTTTCAAGATAAAATCCTGACCTGCAAATGCGCTCACCAGCATGATCAATGTCGATTTTGGTAAATGAAAATTAGTAATCATCGCGTCAATTGCCCGGTAACGAAATCCCGGATAGATAAAAATATCCGTCCAACCTGAGGTTTCTTCAAACGTGCCGTCAAATTTCGCTGTAATGGTTTCTAAGGTACGGATGACCGTTGTGCCGCATGCAATGATACGTTTACCTTCTGCACGAGTCTTAGTCAGCTGTTTGGCAGCCTGGGCTGACATCTGATAAAACTCCGAGTGCATGGTGTGCTCCTCAATCTTGTCCACTTTAACCGGTCGGAACGTTCCCAGACCGACGTGCAAGGTAATAAAAACAAGATGCACACCCTTTTTCTCGATTTCAGCGAGCAACGCTTTGGTGAAATGCAGTCCGGCTGTCGGCGCTGCGGCTGAACCGCAATGCTTTGCGTAAACAGTCTGATACAAATCCGGGTCATCTAACTGCTCTTTAATATATGGCGGCAGCGGCATTTTCCCAAGCGCATCCAGAACTTCATAAAAAATGCCTTGATAATGGAAAGTCACGATTCGTCTGCCTTCATCAAGCTCTTTGATGCACTCGGCTTCCAACATGCCATCGCCGAAGGAAATGCGCGCGCCCTGATGCACACGTTTCGCTGGTTTTGCAAGACATTCCCAAGAATCACCTTCTGTTTGTTTTAAGAGCAGCAATTCGATTTTCGCACCTGTCTCTTCCTTATGACCGATCAGACGGGCCGGAAGCACCTTCGTGTCATTCAATACGAGGCAGTCACCAGGGTTTAGATAGTCAATAATCTCACTAAACGTATGATGGACAATCCGATCTTTGTTTGGATTGAGCACCATGAGTCGCGAAGCAGCACGGTCTTTCAGTGGTGTCTGCGCAATAAGTTCTTCGGGTAATTCATAGTCAAAATCTGATACGTCCATTTGAGCACTCTCTTTCGTTTTATGGGAACTTCAACTAATTGCAAGCGATCCTCGATTGCTAAGGATCCTGCGGGAGTATGTCCTGTGAGCAACGTTGAAGTCATCACATCCTGTGAAAGTAATGATTTATTAAATACATAATTAATGATAAGACCAAGCTGATAATAATGCATGTGACAATAGGAAAAACGAAGGTCACGTTTCCCTTTTTAAAAATAAAATCACCGGGAAGCCGCCCAATCAACGGCCAACAGAGCCCGATAAGAAAAAGCACTACGCCAACGATCATAAGCAGCTTGCCAAAATCGCCCATCAGCTCTGATCCCCTCGTTCAAGATGAAAATGGCTGTATGCGCTATCGGTGACCATACGTCCACGCGGCGTGCGCTGAATATAGCCGATCTGCAACAGGTAAGGTTCATGCACATCTTCGATCGTATGACGTTCCTCGCCAATTGCTGCGGCAAGGGTATCCAATCCGACCGGACCGCCGTGAAACTGGTTGATGATTCCCATTAATAACTGGTGATCGACGCGATCCAGACCCGCCTCATCAACATGGAGACGGCTCAAACCATTCCGTGCTGTTTCCCGATCAATGACTCCGTCGCTTTCCACCTGAGCAAAATCGCGAATGCGTTTCAGCAGACGGTTGGCGATACGCGGCGTTCCACGTGAACGACGAGCGATTTCAAAGCACGCGTCCTCTTCTATCTGCGTTTGCAGCACAGAAGCTGTCCGCTTTATAATCATAGACAATTCTTCCGGACTGTAGAACTGCAGACGGCTGATGACGCCGAAACGATCGCGAAGCGGCGGCGATAGATAACCCGCGCGCGTCGTCGCACCTACAAGTGTGAATGGCGGTAGATTGATACGCACCGAATGGGCTGTATCGTCCTTACCAATGACAATATCCATGCAAAAGTCTTCCATCGCCGGATATAGAATTTCCTCGACGTGCCGAGGCAGCCGGTGAATTTCGTCAATAAACAACACATCGCCCGGCTCTAGAGATGAGAGCACTGCCGCCAGATCGCCCGGACGTTCAAGTGCCGGACCGGACGTTGTACGGATACCGGCCCCCATTTCCGTGGCGATAATCATAGACAAGGTCGTTTTTCCCAGTCCCGGTGGTCCGTAGAGCAGAACATGGTCGAGCGGTTCATGCCGCGCTTTCGCCGCACGAATAAACACTTTTAAATTCTGTTTAATCTCTGTTTGACCAATATAATGATCTAAATCAGAAGGGCGAATGGATCGGTCCAGCCCTTGATCCTCAAGTGTCGGATCGCTTGAAAGCAAATGATCATCTTCCAATTCAGGCGCCCTCCTTTATAACTTGGATAATCGTTTCAAAGCTTCTTTAACATAATCTTCCGCGCTGAGATCTTGCTTTCTCAAGAGTGGAACAACCTTACGAACTTCCCGTTCAGAGTAACCAAGCATAAGCAGGACATCGGTTGCCTCAGCAAGTGCATTATCTAGCAGGCGATCTGCTTCGTTCACTTGATTTGCAGCTGGCCCTACGGCGAATTCCTGAAGTTTTCCTTTCAGATCCAAAACAATTTGTCCTGCTGTTTTGCGGCCGATTCCAGGGAAACGGGTCAGAAATTTCTCATCCTCCGCTTCAATTGCTTGAATAACTTCATCCGGATCGCCTGAAGCAAGAATGGCGAGCGCGTTCTTTGGTCCAATCCCTGAAACAGAGAGCAGCCGGACAAACAATTCCCGCTCCTCTCTTGTTTGAAAACCATATAAAATGTTCGCGTCCTCGCGCACATATTGGTAGAGATAAACCTTTGCTTCTTTATTCAGAAGCGGCTGATAGCTGAATGGGTTTGGGCAAATAATTCTATAGCCTAGACCTCCATGCTCGATCACAATACCGCTTCCAGAGAGATAGGTCAGAATCCCTTTAATATAATCAAACACAAAATTAACTCCTCACACGTTCGTCTCTACGTCACAAAATGGTTATCTTTGTCTATCATATCACATGGTGGGCCTTTGTCCCAAGTAAAGGAGCAGCGCACCATCTGCACGAATTTCACAGCCAATTCACTCGCAATTAAGCTTTATCGAGCGTTTTAATATTTTTATCGAGCGATTTCAAAAGTTTATCGAGCGTTTTAAGGTTTCACGATCAACCAACCATTGGTCCAAGCTCAAAGAACGCAAAAAAAGAAAAGGACATCCTCATCGAATGTCTCTTCAATCTGGTATCAAACCGAATCAATTAAGCTTATCCTTCATCAAGGTTGCTGTATATGTCCTGAACGTCGTCGTTATCTTCCAAGACTTCAATTAACGTCTCCATTTTTTCCAAATCCGTTCCGGTTAGCGCAGTTTTGGTTGTCGGGATCATCGCGACTTCTGCACGGTCAATTTCATAGCCCTTGTCTTCGCTTAACGCTTTTCGGACATCTTCAAAGGATTCCGGAGTTGTCACAATGACAAAGCGATCTTCTTCCGTCCTCATATCCTCAGCACCTGCTTCGACAGCGTCCATCATGACCGTATCCTCATCCAGACCGTCTTTTGTTTCAATTTCAATAATCCCCTGCTTATCGAATAGGAAGCCGACACTTCCGGATTCCCCTAAATTGCCGCCGCTTTTCGAAAATGCATGACGAATTTCAGATGCTGAACGGTTGCGATTATCTGTCAGCACATCGACCATAACCGCAACACCGCCGGGACCATAGCCTTCATAGGTTATTTCTTCATAGGTGACGCCGTCTAAATTGCCGGTCGCTTTTTTGATTGCCCGGGAAATATTGTCATTTGGCATATTAGCCGCTTTCGCTTTCTCAATGGCATGCCTTAACCCGGCATTCATGCTTGGATCGCCGCCCCCATGTCGCGCTTCAAGGAAGATATCCTTTGATAACCTCATAAAGATTTTCCCACGTACGGCATCAAGCGCATTCTTTTTATGCTGAATGTTATTCCATTTTGAATGTCCAGACATATTTTTTCTCCTCCCAAGAGAGTTGCGGTCAAATCAACAGTTAAAGCATCTGTTCTAAAATACATAAGCGCCAAAAAAGAGCCGGCAACATTGATGCACTGCCTACTTGCCAGACATTTCTTTATCGTTTATGTTCTTAATACTCACTCTAACGTACTCCGCAGATTTCATTCCGTACCTATTATACCTATTTTTAATACCGAAAAAAAGAGCAAAGGCATTTGCCCTTGCTCTTTTGACATAAAAGTGAATCTTTTATCGGCTGTTGTTCTCAAACGGACGTTGAACTGCATTAGAAAGATCTTTGACGATGCCGACAATGTCCGAGCGGACTTCTCGCGTTGCTTTGCCTGCATTAAAGTTTGTTTCTGTCGCAGTAATCCGTTTCACATAGCGATTATCAGTAGAAACTAATACTTCACGATCACCGGCGATAGGTAAAACTTCAAGACGAATCCTTTTTCGTAAATTTGCTCGATTTGTTTCACCTTTTTCCGGAACCGCACCAATTGCGACGGTATTTCCGGTTACAAGAACATGTGCTTCATCCACGCCTTGAACAGAGCTTGCTCGATCAGCGATTCGTTTTGCCAATCGTTTCTGATCACCGTAACTCATCTGGTTGACACGATTAGTTCCGGCACCATCATTTAAATTCGTGTAATCCGGTGCAGTCGGTGGAATCGCGTTTGAATTAGGATTGTTGTATCCCGTACGGTAGTTCACATCACGTGGCACGTTAGGACGATTATATGCCGCATTGTCCGCTTGACAGCCTGCCAAGAGGGCACTAAATGTCAGCACAGTCCCAAATTTCAATATTGCTTTTTTCAACTTTACTCCCCCTTTCGCACTTATCATGTGTGAAGGAGGAGATTTTTACGCTTAAGAATTATTTCCGTTAAATTAGCAAAAAATAGAAACAAGGTGGAAAAGCGATTAGCCTCTCTTCGCTTGCAACTTTGCTTCGTCATTTACTCTTTTTATTGTTTTGCTGTCCTGCTTTTTCATGTGACTGATATATTGGAGCTGAGACATTTGACATCGCCCAATAGGGCATCGGTTGCGGTCGTGGCGGTTGATTCCCTCCATAGTATCCGGCAACCGGCATTTGACCATACGCTGGAAATGGAGCCGGTCCCCCGCAATTACATGGCTTCCCGGTTTGCGCTTTCGTCGGCATATATGGATACGGATAGGCACCAGTTGATTCTGAACCCGCAGGTGATAGCTTGCCGATATTCGCTTTCGATGGAGCGCTTTGAATGGCTTTGGGTTTGGTTGACGCTCCCGCTACCTGTGGATTTGACCAAGGAAGCGGGCTTTTGCCTCCTGCTGATTTGCCTTTAAACGGCTGATCGAGTTGAACAGTTCCATGACTTATCGGATATTGAGGCTGCTTTCCATTCCAAGGCTGGAGTTGCGGATAATAAGGGCTCATCTGTCCCATTTGTTCTGACGGATGAAATGGGTACATTGGCTTCTTTTGTGATGATGCACCGCCAAATTTTGGATTTGGATAAAACGGTTTTATTCCCTGCCCTTCTGTAGCCGGGCTCATCACATTACCCATATTCGGGCCTTGCGCTGCAGGGCTTACCACGTTACCCATGTTCGGACCTTGCGCTGCAGGGCTTACCACGTTACCCATGTTCGGGCCTTGCGCTGCAGGGCTTACCACGTTACCCATGTTCGGACCTTGCGCTGCAGGACTTACCACGTTACCGCTGTTCGGTCCCTGCCACGCCGGACTTACCACGTTACCGCTGTTCGGTCCCTGCCATGCCGGACTTACCACGTTACCGCTGTTCGGTCCCTGCCATGCCGGGCTTACCACGTTACCGCTGTTCGGTCCCTGCCATGCCGGGCTTACCACGTTACCCATATTGCCCATTGGTGGATAGTACGGTATTGTGCCGCCTCCTTGCGTTGCAGGGCTCACCTGGGTTCCCACATTCCCCTGAGATTGCGGGAATGAAAAACTAGGGTCGATTCCTATTTCATTAGGATTCCAGCCTGCTGTTTCCGGTTGTTTCGGATACAGAATCTTTGGAAACTCAGCAGTTGATTCACCGGCCAGTTGCGTTCCCGCCGATGTATTCGGCTGTTTCTCTGTTACTGGTGCCGGAGCAGATGGAGTCGGTTGCTGCACAGGTTCAGGTGCCTGTTGAACTGGCGCTTGTTGCGTCGGTGCCTGTTGAATTGGCGCAGGTTGTGCCGGTGCCTGGTGATGCCCCTCCGAACGTTCGCTTACCGGAATCGCTCGTTTCAGCGGTTGTTTGCCGATTGCCACCTTCACTTTCATCCCCTGACTTAATGTCTCTTCAGTCAAATTTGTATTCATCTTCCTAAATTCGTCAATTGTCATACCATGTTTGCTTGCAATTTCTTCCAAAGTATCGCCTTTTTGGACAACATATAGTTTCACGGTATTCCATCCCTCCTGTGAAAGTCATTTTATATATATGGCTGCTATGGGCTTTTTGCCACTCTTTCCTCCCGAAATTTGTGAAACGGCGTTTCGATCCTAATCGAGTAAAAAAGCCAATGATGCACAGGAGCTTAATTTTGTTTTATACTAAAAAAAGAAGCTCAAGAAGATCCTGATTCATTTTGAAAATGAAAATTAAATAATGGAGTGTTCACCTATGAAGCAAATGAGAGAGAAACGACAGCCTGCGGATGGTCGCAGAAAATCCATTCTGAGTCAGCTGAAGGAAGCGGCAGACCCAATCAAAGGAAACGATCTTGCTGAAGAGATGCAGGTTAGCAGACAAATCATCGTTCAAGACATTTCATTACTTAAGGCTGAGGGGCAGCCCATTATCGCCACATCTCAAGGCTACTTACTGCTCAAGAAGGCTCAATCGCGCACAATCACCAAAATAGTTGCATGCAATCATACAGTCAGTCAAACAGCAGATGAATTAACTCGGATTGTCAACTGTGGTGTCACCGTTCTCAATGTGACTGTTGAACATCCATTATACGGAGAAATCACGCGATCATTGATGATCCGAAACCAGTCCGATGTCCGAAAATTTGTCAAGAATCTCGAAAAAACAGGTGCATCTTTATTATCATCGTTGACAGATGGCGTGCATCTGCATGAGCTAGAGGCAGATACAGCGGAGAATCTCGAACTTGCTGTGCAAGCGCTAAAACAGGCAGGTTATCTGCTGTAACCTGCCTGTTTCAATCCGAGTATTCAAATTCAAAATCCATGATCCGAACAGTGTCACCCTCGGTCACGCCTTTTTCACGCAACGCGTCATCGACACCCATACTGCGAAGCTGCAGCGCAAATCGCCGAATCGCTTCATCATGTTGAAAATTCGTCATTTTGAACAAAAGTTCAACTTTCGGGCCCGATACGTTAAAGGTTCCATCCGGGTCACGTGAGATAACAAATGGAGCTTCTTCTTTTTCAAATGTGTAGATGGCTTTTCCATCATCTTGTACCGGCTCTTCCATCGGAAATTCGGGAGTGGTCAGAATGAGCTCGTATACAGCCCCGACCATTTCCTTAATTCCGGACTTAGTCAGCGATGAAATCGGAAAGACAGGAATCTTTGAATCAATTTTCTTCCTGAATTCTTCAAGATTCTTTTCTGCGTTCGGCATATCCATCTTGGACGCGGCGATCACTTGCGGACGTTCAAGAAGGCGCAGCTGATAACTTTTCAATTCCTCATTAATTTTTGTGTAATCATCATATGGGTCTCTTCCCTCACTGCCGGACATATCCACGACATGAACGATCACGCGCGTACGCTCGATATGGCGCAGGAACTGATAACCTAGCCCAGCGCCGCTGCTCGCGCCCTCAATAAGTCCTGGAAGATCGGCCAGCACAAAGCTTCTTCCCTCATCCACCGCAACAACGCCCAAATTCGGAGCGAGTGTCGTAAAATGATAAGCGGCAATTTTGGGCTTGGCTGACGTTACAACTGAGAGGAGCGTCGATTTTCCTACACTCGGAAATCCCACTAAGCCCACATCCGCAAGCAGCTTTAACTCAAGCTGCACTTCGCGTTCAACGCCCGGCTCGCCATTTTCAGAAACATAAGGAGCGGGATTCGCTGGTGTTGAAAAGCGAGTGTTTCCGCGACCTCCTCGACCACCGGCCGCGATCACAGCTCTCTGACCATTTTCTGTTAAATCCGCGATGATTTGTTCACTGCCAACATCCCTTACTACTGTACCCGGCGGAACATGAACAACGAGCGGACTCGCACTTTTTCCATGTTGGTTCTTTGTTCGGCCGTTTTCACCTTTTTTACCCTTAAAATGACGTTTATAACGGAAATCCATTAACGTTCGCAAGCCTTCATCCACGACAAAGATCACATCTGATCCTTTTCCGCCGTCGCCGCCCGCCGGACCGCCGTCGGGCACATACTTTTCTCGCCTAAAGGCAACCATCCCGTTACCGCCGTCGCCGCCTTTGACGAACACCTTCACTTGATCGACAAACACATAATCCACCTCACATCATCATTGCTTTCGTTATTTATCAAATAGTGTTCAACCCATTGAAAAGAATGATTCATCTCTTGTTTGTTTAATTGTTCCTCTGCCGCTTTTGCATCTGTCACCACGCCATCAAAATAGATCTGAATTCGTAGTGGCGACTCCGTATTAAAGACAACCCGCACAGCGTTATCAGCAATTGGTGAGGCGTACTGCTCAATAATTCCAAACAGCTCCTGATAAACCGTTGTCAATTCTTCGTCATAAAAAGAAAGATCCCGCTCAGGTCCGACCACTTCATAACTGAGACTGAATTCATGCGACGACCATCCGTAGTCCATCAGATAGACCGCGCATTCCGGTATATGCAGCCGGGCAAGCCGGGCTTGATGATGGAGTTTCTCTGTCACACGTCCAATGATTTTTTCAGCTTTTTCCGGTTTCTTCAAAAAAAGGTAACCCTTGATCAGTTGCAAATCATTCAAATATTCGTGCCGCGCAGAGCTCAGTAACTCGATCTCTTTTTCCGTTTTGATCATGACTGCCATCCTTTCGCAATCTTCTTAGATAAAGTATAGCAGATATGGACAGGCTGATTCTGTACATTGGCTCACGGGATTGTATCCGGAACGTTAGATCTTCTGACTCGGAGCATGCCGTGATGTTTTCTAGAACGAGCAAGCATGCCGTTTTCACAGATTTTTAAAATAAAAAGAAACGGCAGATGGTATTCTTTGCTTGCGCAAAAAATCATCTGCCGCCTCAGTTCAATTAAAGAAGCATTAAGCTTCTTTCACTGCTTCTACCGGATAGACACTTACTCTTTTGCGGTTGTGTCCGAATTTTTCGAACTTAACAACGCCGTCAACTTTTGCGAACAGTGTGTCGTCACCGCCGCGGCCAACGTTCGTTCCCGGATAGATCTTTGTTCCGCGTTGACGGTACAAAATCGAGCCGCCTGACACCGTTTGCCCGTCCGCTCTCTTTGCGCCTAGACGTTTTGAGATCGAATCACGGCCGTTTTTTGTACTACCTACACCTTTTTTCGATGAGAAAAACTGAAGATCTAATTTCAGCATGCTCAGCACCTCCTTAATCGCTAACTCGGATATATTGCCCGTAGGACTTTTCAATCGTTCGCATTGAGATAAACATTGCTTCCAAGATCAATTGAGCTTTTTCCAGATTGGCGCCAACGGGACAATCGGAAATTCCACATTCAAGATAACCGCCGTTATCCTTTTGCCGCACATCCATTTTCAGTTTGGCAAGCGATTCGACAGCATTGACCGCACCAAATGCGACTGCAGATACCGCCGCACACACCAAGTCCTGCCCATGCGGAGCACTGTCCGCATGGCCGGTTAACTTAAACGCAGAAATCTTTCCATAATGGTCACGTTGAACTGTTAATACAACCACTGGAGATCACCCTTATGCATTGATCTTTTCAATCACAACTTTCGTGAATGGCTGTCTGTGTCCCTGTTTACGACGATAATTCTTTCTTTTCTTGAACTTGAAGACGATGATCTTCTTGTCGCGGCCCTGTTCAACTACCTTGGCAGTAACAGTAGCTCCTTCAACAGTCGGCGCGCCGACCTTAACGGATTCGCCGCCAACAAAAAGCACCTTGTCAAAAGTAACCGTGTCACCTGCTTCTGCAGCAAGCTTTTCAACAACGATCGACTTTCCTTCTTCTACCTTAAGCTGTTTGCCGCCGGTTTCGATAATTGCATACATTCTGATGCACCTCCTTTAGGATCATGTTCGGAAAAACAACGGTTTGTCCGAACATACTCTGTCATTCTCAGACTCGCCAGAGAGAGGCTGCCCAATAGGACATTGAAAGCCTGTTCTGAGCGGTTGGAGCGAGATGCTCCTAAGTCCTCTAACAACACAATAACAGTTGTATAGTAACACAGTAGCGATATTTATGTCAATGAAACTCCATATTTTCTTTGGCTGTTCGAACGACGCGATCACGCAATCCGCTGCGCTGCCTCTTACGGGTTAACTCGACAAGACCGAGACGTGTAAATCCGTACACGTGCACAGCATTCGGATCGGCTTTCGTATCGCATTCAAGCTGCCGCAGCAGCCGATCCTGATCCCTTTCATCTTCCATCCGCAGAAAATCGACCACAATCATGCCGCCGATTTGACGGAGCCTCAGTTGTTTGGCAATTTCCTTTGCGGCAACGGAATTAATTTGGAAAACAATTGCTTCACGATCCCCTTGAAAAGTCATTGAACCTGAATTGACATCAATCGTCGTCAGCGTTTCGGTATAGTCAATTTTTAGAGACCCGCCGGATTTAAGCGGCACAGATGACTGCAAAGCAGCCTTGTAATCGTGTTCAATGTTCTTCTTAAGAAAGAGCCGTGTACCCGGTTGGTATAAAAATTTGACACCATCAGGCAGCTGTTCTTCATTTATTGGGAAATTCGCTTCCACCACACATGAAGTTGGGAAGTGATTTTCGCTGAGCAGTGCGGAAACAAACGAAAATT
Source organism: Sporolactobacillus caesalpiniae (assembly GCF_040513385.1). NCBI lineage: Bacteria > Bacillati > Bacillota > Bacilli > Caryophanales > Sporolactobacillaceae > Sporolactobacillus > Sporolactobacillus caesalpiniae. The sequence goes on along the minus strand of NZ_JBEVCB010000001.1, from coordinate 371,704 downwards.
GGCGGAAAATCAAAGCTGGTGAAGCTGCTTCTTTCCCACTCTTGATCACAGACTGCCATTTTTCCCTCAACTGGCAAAACTCCAAGTGAAGTTCGTCAAGATCACAATGTTCCGCTCGCGTGCGAATAATTGCGCCTTCTCCTGCAGCGCACCACTCAGAGATTTTGTTTTTTAAACGATCGCGATTTTCTTCAGGGATTCGCCTAGAGGCAGTGACAAATGAATTTAGAGGCAGGTAGATCAGCCCCTTGCCCTTCATTTGTATTTGCCCAGTAAGCTCCGCCACCTTGCCGTCCCGCTCTTCTTTATCCACCTGAACAATGACTTGCTCACCGACCTGCAGTGCACGATCCGTGCTGAATTTATGACTGGGCAAGAAACCATTTCGTCCATTTCCAAGATCGATGAACCACCCCACTTGACTCAGGCGGTTCTCAGACACCCGTCCAAAAAAGATATCACCGATCCGAACCTCACTTGAATCAGATTGAAAATAAAAAGATACCACCCGTTCATGCTCAAGAAAGGCGGCACGTATTCCGCCCGCTTCCTTCTCCAGCACCAACGTTACTTGTTCTTCAGGCATAGCATCACCCACCATCTGTGTTCCCCCAACATTATCGCAAATGCGCGCGTATGGTGCAATGCAGAGGTCGGAATCAACGCCAGTCACTAATCGTCTTACCTTCACAATGACCTTTAAAATACTCATTGGCGAGCACTTTCCCATCGATATCCGAATGATTTTCACCCACGATGCGGATCCGATGCTCGGCATTTTTATAATACATCGCAAACACATCGACGAGCGGTGTTTCTTCGGGCACCGCCAAACGCTTTAACCGCAAAAATTTCTGCTTACTGCCTGAGAATGCAAGCAAAAATCGAATAAAACGCAGGGGAAGCACACGCCATTCTTTGTAAATAGCAAGCATAATAAATGAAATAATAACCCAAAGATTTATGGAAAAAGGGTACCGCCATACCGCAAGCATACCAAAAAGAAATAAAGCACCAAGCGAGAAGCAGAGCGCTCTTTTGTATGCGTGTTTAAATGGATAAACGATTTCAAGCACCATATGGAGAAGCCGCCCGCCATCTAAAGGCCAAATCGGAAGTAAATTAAATAGGAGCAAGGCGCTGTTTTGCGCCAGAAAAATTTGATGCTGTTCAGTTCCCCAGAAGGGAAGAGCCATCATCGCATAAGAAAGCAGCGGCAGCCAAACATTTTGCAGCGGTCCGGCGATCAGCACGAGACATTCTTGGTAAAATGGATGTTCTTCTTGCTCGTCCAGTTTCGCAACACCGCCAAATGGCAATAGCTCAATCTCAATCACTTTCCATTCAAACCACCGCGCCATGACAGCATGGCCTAATTCGTGGATAAGGACAATGGTGAATGCAATAGTCGTATCCCACAAATGTCCGGTCAGTGTACCCGCTGCAATGATCAGCCAGAATACCGGGTGAATTCTTATTTTCGGGAATAATCTAGTCAAAGGACATCACCTGAATAGGGTCGATAAATTTTTCACCCTTTTTCAAAGCGAAATAGAAAGTTCCCTTTTTATCTTTTCCAGACGTAGTACCGATTTTCTGACCTTTTTTCACCTCCTGATACACTTTTACATTTGCCTGATCGAGTTTCCCATACCACGACTCATCGCTGTCTTTATGCTGAATAACAACGGTCTCGCCAATATTTTTTTTCTTGCCCACAAAGACGACAAGACCATCTTTCACCGACTTGACTTCTGAATGAGAAGTAGTCTCCACAGTCACACCTTTTGTCGCACGGCTATACGGCGATTTCACTTCTCCGACAACGGGTTCAGCAAAGGATGAAGACGGTGTCTCTTTTTTGGGGTCTACACTTCCCCCATCAGCTGTTTGGTGGGAATTATTGGTGAAACTTGGAAGAAAACTGATCGGATCACCTAGGTTTTTCTCATACCAGCTCGACACGGCGGTAAATTGAAACTCTTGAGTCATGGCTGTCTCAATCGAGTTCTTTGCCGCGTGAAAATGTGGATCATCATTTGTATTTACCCAATAAACGGCGCCGACAAGCAGGGTAGAAATGACACATTGAAACAAGAAGCGGCGCCCCGGATGGGCAGGTGAATGCTTTGGCTCATCCAACTCCCCCCAGTACGGCGTAGTATCCCGCCGAGAGCTTGCACTCTTGTAATTTGGATAAGCCTTTGGCTCTGCCTGCAGCATCATCATGTTTCTTCTCTTCCGTTGTTGATGTCTTTTTTTATAATCCATAAAATCTTTCATTGCCTGCTTCCTTTCCGCGCTTGTCCGTTTTATGTTGTTTCATTTATTGCATCGGATTGAACAACCACAAAGTAGTGAGCGAATCGCTGATCTTGTCCTATTGAAACAAGCCTCTACAACACTTTATGCGCACAAGCTGAGAAATATGAGCATACAAAAAGCGACTGTACGCGAGTCACCATTCACGCACAGTCGCTATATTTGAGTATTTTATCTCATACCTAACAATGATTTAAATCGACGAAAAAATCCGTTCTTTTCTTCCAGAACCATAAGCGGAACCGTTTCGCCAAGAATTCTCCTGCCAATATTCCGATAAGCTAACGACGCTTTTGATGATGGATTCAGTGCAATCGGCTCGCCTTTGTTTGAAGACGAGATTACGCCGTCGTCATCCAATACGATACCAAGCAGGTCAATCGCCAAGATGTTCATGATCTCATCAATCTCCAACATTTCACCGCTTTTCAATAAATGCTGGCGAATGCGATTAATAATCAAACGAGGCGGTGTAATCTGCTTCTCCTGCTCAAGCAAGCCAATAATTCGGTCGGCGTCACGTACTGATGAAATTTCAGGGGTCGTCACGACGATCGCATGATCAGCACCTGCAACCGCGTTCCGAAACCCGCGCTCGATTCCGGCCGGGCAATCAATGATGATGTAGTCAAAATCAGCTTTAAGCGCATCAACCATCTGCTTCATCTCATCCGGCTTAACAGCTGTCTTATCGGTTGTCTGCGCTGCCGGAAGCATGCTGAGGCATTCAAAACGCTTATCTTTCACTAATGCCTGGTTCAATTTGCATCGACCATGAGCCACGTCAACGAGGTCATAAATAATTCGGTTTTCGAGTCCCATGACAACATCTAAGTTGCGCAGCCCGATGTCCGTGTCTACAAGACAGACTTTTTTCCCCTGCAGAGCAAGAACAGTACCGATATTCGCGGATGTCGTCGTTTTTCCGACACCGCCCTTGCCTGAAGTCACAACGATTGCTTCCCCCATCGTTACACCCCTTTTCTTCAAATCTTACAACTTTTCAAGTGCTGATGATCGATTCCGCTTTTTTAACGCTGTATGTACCTGATCAATTACGATTTTCCCGATCTGTTCATCCAAATAGGCACATTCAACCAAAGATTTTTCCTTCATTTCTACATCAGAACCATTTTCATTACGGCTGATCACTTGTCCGATTTTCAGTTGCGTCGGCATCATGATCGAAGCAACGACCACTGCATCCTTTCCATCGTTTGCCGTTCCCGCCGATGCAACTCCGCGCAACGCTCCCAAGATATAGATGTTTCCCGTGGCCGAAACCACGCCCCCGGGATTGACATCACCAATAAGCAGCAAATTACCTTCAACTTCGAGCACTTGTCCTGAACGGATGATTCGAGCAATCGTTACAATTTTCTCCTGCTCTTTTTTCTTCGCAATCTCCTCAAGCGTCATCACATTCGACTGAATTTCTTCGACTTTTAAATGATCGAACGCATGAATAATCTCCTTGAGCTGATTCCGTTGATCCGAGCTAATGTAGCGATTTCCCGCCTCTACTTTGACCGATATAACCGGGCCATCCTTATATAGATTGGTGTTCGCTGCTAGTTTTATTTTAAGTTCACGCACCAAATCATGATAGGCGCAAGCTTCATCCATAACGAGTACAAGGCCGTCTTTTCTGCCTTTCATCGTCACAAGTGGCTGAGTGGCTGACATCGGGATTTTCACCTCAATATGTTTGATATTCAATACATGAAGGGAAAAATCCTTCAAAAAAAGTAAACTGTTACTAAACTAATTGCTAAAAAATGATCAATTATCTTATCGTCTAATGTATCGGCTCATACAGCTTTATTTTTCAATTTCATCTGAAATACTTTCCAAAAATCTCCTGAGCGGATAATAAATAAGCAACGTAAAAATACCATTTAAGAGAACAGTGGGCAGAAGCCGGGAACGAAAGAATAAGCCGGGTTCTTGATTGGTCACTCCAATCATCATGTAGATCACATAGGCTTGAATTTGCATGATACATACGCCGACCGCCACAAGAAGGACAGTCATTGCCACGTTCATATTCACCCATTTAGAAATTCCATGAATCAAGTACACGGTGAGTGTCACAGTGAACGCATAAACACCGAGAACTGAAGAATAGATGATATCCGCAAGGAATCCGAACAATACGGCATATTTCAAACCCCAGTTTAGCGAGCCGAAGAAGGCGATCATAAGCAACGTGACAAAGGTGAATTCGGGAACGATTTGCAACTTTCCCCAAGCATAACTAATGGGAACAAGTGGCATCACCGTTCCCTGAACGAGAAAGAGCAGGAAAAGAAGGATAAATACTTTGCTCTGCTTCAATCACCGTTCCCCCCTCCAACACTCACTTGAGCTTTTCTTTCGAGGACCAGCACGTAGTTCAAATCATTCAAATCAGCCGCAGGCTTAACCTGCGCCGCCTTCGTGAGTCCATACTGGTCAGTCGTCACTCGAGTAACCGTACCGATCACAAGGCCTTTTGAATACTTTCCGCTCAATCCGGATGTTGTGACAATCTGGCCTTTTTTTACTTTCGCTTTGATTGGTATTTTTTGAAAAAGCAGAACGCCTTTGTTTTGATTATAGCCTTCAATCATCCCATAGATCGGCGCTTTGTTTTTTTCTTGAATGACTGCAGATATCTGATTGATATTCTGTTCATCTGAGATCAGTGAGACTTTGCTGGTAAAGTTGCCGGCCTTAGTGATGCTGCCGATAAGGCGCCGGCCTGATGTAATCACAGCCATACCATTCTTAATCCCGTTTACTTTCCCTTTGTCGATCGTCAGCAACTGATTCCAATCATCGTACGCGCGTCCAATCAAAGTTGCCGAATACTTTTTATAGTTAGAGAGTGCAGGATCATTCTTCATGTTCAACTGCGCTTTCAGCTCTTTGTTTTGCGCGGTCAGATCCGCATTTTCTTGTTCGACACTAGCGTAGTTCGCCAAATTTTCTTTTAAATGTTTATTTTCTTTATAGGCGCTTTCAATGTCACTGACATTCTGAAAGAAACCCGCTACATAACGAGCGGGCACATTGACAACATATTGGAACCCTCCGACAACGTCCTGGGCAAATTGTTCTGTCCAAGTCGCACTTGTTCTCTCCTTAAGAGAGTAACTGATTAGCGTGATCAGTACAATCAGACTGGTCAAGAGGATAATTAATTTTTTATTTGAAAAAAATGAAGGCATACGGACACCTGCTTAATTATTAGAATCTGTTCAAAAGGAGGACAAAAGATAGGATTACAGGCAAAAACGCAACGTCCTGTTGCATCGCCTGCACTAGCCCATCCTGGGCGTCGCGATACTATCAAGGAAGCGCAGTTTTGAGCACCAAAATGTACTTCTACAGGAAGCAGCGGATTCGACTTTACGCACAGAATGTGGTGACTCCAACATTGCTCACAGGACATAAGCATCCATAGTTGAAGATCTCTTTTACTGGCAGAAGATCCTCATTACCCTTTTCCCCCGGACTATCTGAACATCCTCTATTAACATTCATTTGAGCTGAATTATTTTTTGTTAGCCATTGAAATCGAATTTGCCTTTGAACGAATCAATGGCAAGTTTTCTAGTGAACGGCCTGTACCAATCGCAACACAATCCAATGGATTTTCCGCAACAATCACGGGCATCTTTGTCTCATCGCTGAGCACATGATCGAGGTTGTTCAAAAGCGCGCCTCCACCGGTCAGAACGATCCCGCGGTCCATGATATCCGCTGCCAATTCCGGCGGTGTTTTCTCAAGGGTCACTTTAACCGCCTCAATAATTTGATTTACGGAATCATGCAGTGCAGAAGCGATTTCTTTTCCCGACACTTCAATCGTCTTCGGCAGTCCGGTCAGCAGATCACGTCCGCGCACTTCCATTTTAGCGCGTTCCATCTCTTCAGATCCGCCTGCCGAACCAATTTCAATTTTCAGTGCTTCCGATGAGCGTTCACCAATCATCAAATTGTAGTTTTTCTTTACATATTGAATAATAGCTTCGTCCATATCATCGCCTGCGATGCGTATCGATTGGCTTGTCACAATGCCGCCTAGCGAAATAATCGCGACTTCTGTTGTTCCTCCGCCAATATCAACAACCATGCTTCCGGTTGGTTCCCAGACCGGGAGATCGGCACCGACCGCAGCTGCAAAGGGTTCTTCAATGGTATAAGCTTCACGCGCGCCGGCTTGCTTTGTTGCATCTTCTACAGCGCGTTTTTCCACTGCTGTAATTCCTGAGGGCACACAAACCATTACATTCGGCTTGCGAGAAAAAACAGAGCGCTGCTTCTGCGCTTGATTTATAAAATACTTCATCATTGTCGCTGTTGTTTCAAAATCCGCGATTACGCCGTTCTTCATTGGACGAACCGCAACAATATTTCCCGGTGTTCGGCCAATCATTTTTTTGGCCGGGGTACCGACCGCTTCAATCAGGCCGGTGTCCGTGTGCAAGGCGACGACTGATGGTTCTCTGACGACAACGCCTTTGCCTTTCAAGTACACTAACGTGTTGGCCGTCCCAAGGTCAATGCCCATATCTTTAGAAAATCCGCCAAACATCTATGTAATCTCCCTTCAAGTTGCAAAACTCATGCACTTAATTATATCTTAATTGGTCCTGAATTTATAGGGTCTGAGTAAATTGTCCGGAAAAACTCCTCACTTTGCTAAGTGACGTCCTTTCCTTCATTGTCTGCTACATTAACCCTTTTTGCTTTAAACTGACAAACTGCCGATCGCCAATCACAATGTGATCCAAGACATCTACGCCAAGCATCTTACCACAGGAGGCCAGCCGCTTGGTCACATCAATATCTTCTCTGCTCGGTGTAGGGTCCCCGCTTGGATGATTGTGAAAACAAATAATTGAGGCGGCTGACTGCCTGACCGCTTCCTTGAACACTTCACGCGGGTGGACTATGGACGCGTTCAGGCTCCCCACAAAGATCGTCCTTTTATGAAGCACCTGATTCTTCGTGTTCAGAAATAGAGTGACAAAATGCTCCTGTTTTAAATTGCGCATTTCTTCCATTACGTACTCGGCGCCGTCTTCCGGTGAACGAATCGCATAACGAGAATCATGGACCATCCTCGCCATGCGCTGGCCGATTTCAAAACCGGCGAGCAATTGAACCGCTTTTGCTGTTCCGATCCCTTTGACTTGCTTCAATTCCTCAATACTCGCTTCCTTCAGCAAGTCCAGTCCATCAAAACGACTGACGAGACGTTCGGCGAGCTGCATGACTGATTCGTTTCTCGTCCCTGAATGCAGAAGAATGGCGAGTAATTCCTGGTTGGAAAGTGAAGAAGCTCCTTCACGAATGAGACGTTCTCTCGGGCGATCTTCATGCGGTACATCCTTCATCATAATATTCTTCTCCATTTTCAATTCCTCCATTCTGCGTACATCGGCCCCTGTTAAGATACAGCATATCTTGTTTTGGAACTGGCTGCAGAATGGAAAACGTGAAAAAAGCCAAGCTTTCTCGAACAGTCGCTCATTATTTTCGTTGTAAACCACTGGTTTATGTCACAAAAGCACAAAAACAGGGTAAATTTATTTTTTCTAAATTATGGATGAATCAGAGCGTTGTACTCAGAGATTGTCTCCAAGAGATCTTGCTGAAACGTAAAAAAATGTTCTTCTGAACTGTCGGATGCTAAATTTTGAGCACTTGTTTTCGTCTGTTTTACTTGCGCAAGTACATGATCCGTTTTCGTACCATGCGCCTGTTTGGCAACGGATGAATACAGCTTGTCCACCGTTTTTAAGTATTTTGCATCTGGCGCTGCTGATCCATTCTTTGATTTCTCTGATATAGAAAGAAGCGCACTAATGATTTTCTTATAGGTAAGCGTCTCATTCGCTGTCAATTTACTTTTTTCAGCTGCTGAGTCCGATTGAATCGTCATCTGTTTTTTGAAAACCGTCATACCTATCTTTTTAAAATGTGCAAGTAATTGATCGGCGCCAACCTCCGTTTGTGAAACACCAACGAAGATCGCACTTCCTCCTGAGACCTGCATCACAGCAGCAGGGCCTTGACTTTTCAATTGCTCCGCAATCTGCTTTGCCTTACTGTTCGATCCAAAAAGGCCGGCCTGGATCATATATACCGGAAGGTTCAAATTTACTGCTTTCACTGACTCTGAAGCACCATCACTTTGAGTTTTCTTTGGGTCATCCGCCCAAGTATCCTTGACTTTGGTATTCTGATCACTGAAAATCATCAGCATTGACAAACCGATGACAAGACCGACGACTATCGCAGCGACTGCCGGGAGCCAAAAATGATGAATGGTTTGCCATGTTCCGGATGGTATGCTTAACACAGAGCGCCGTTTCTTATTATGTCTAAACAAGGAATATTTTTGTTTAGCAAATGCGTCATCATCCGTAACCGGTTGTGCATGATGCTCCGTAGTGGTGTGTTCTTCTGAAAATGCGGCATTCCAATTCAATGATTTATCTTTGTCGGCCGCAGTCTCTTGTCTTGTCCACTCTTCCAGGCTATGTTTTTTTCCATTAAATGTGATCGTCACCCGGGGCGTCTTCTTTTTTAATTCAGACACATTAGTCCCCCTCACGCATAACGAAACTCTACTTCCGAATAGCTTAGCATAGCGCGTATAAAAAAGAACGAGACATTTGTCGTCTCGTCCGCAATTTTTTTCGCTGTTTTTCTCGATTTTACACGATATGGATAATTGAGCGTTGTTTGCCGTGTAATGATTAGATATACCGAGCGACTCGATTCTTACCTTGTTGCTTTGCACCTTTATACATCGCGTGATCCGCATTGTAGATCAATTCTGAGGGTTCCGTAGCATCGGCGGGAGCTGTCGATGTTCCCAAACTGATCGTCACATAGATCTTGTCATAGCGGTTATCCGCTTCGTTAAAGATCATAAAAGGTTCTGAGGCAACAGCGAGACGTACGGTTTCCGCAATTGCGAAACACATATTGCGATCTTTTCCGGGCAAGAGAATGGTAAATTCTTCGCCGCCGTATCGTGCCGCAATCCCGTTGTAGCCGATTGTTTTTCGCAAGCGATTGGCGACACCGATCAAGACTGCATTCCCATTTTGGTGTCCAAACGTATCATTAATGGACTTAAAATTATCAATATCCATCATGATGATCGAAAAAACATCCAAAGACGGATTATTATACATGTTATTAATGGCTTTCATCATATATCGATAATTATACAGATCGGTGAGCGGACAATGCTCGCTCTCTTTCTTTCGAATCTCAAAATTCTTGGCATTTTCGAGACCGATTGCTAGAAAATCACCGACAATCTCGATCCCTATTCTACTCGTCTTCGTATAGGCTTTGACCATATGTGAAGCAATCGTCAGCACACCGATGACCTGACCGCGGTGCACCATCGGAACGGATAAATAGGACTTTGCCCTTCCATTGGAAACTGCATCGAGAAAAGGATACATGCTGCCGACATTGCCTGAACTAATAACCGCCTTACCTTGACGATATACGCTCAGGCTGATATCTGCTTCCTGCTGAAAAGGGACAAAGGATTCGCCCTGATCCTTTCTGAACATACGAACGAGTTTTGGTCGTTCCGGCTGCGTATACAAAACAACATAGAGATAATCTACCGAAAGCATTTTGGGCAATTTATCAACGAGAAGATCAAATACGTAGTTAACAGAAAGTTCCTCTGTGAGCTGCTGTCCAAAATGATTGACGCTTTGCAGAAAACTAACTAACTCTTCGCTGTTGTTAATCTGCCTTATAATAATCGAAAGCGCGACCATAGGAATCGCAATAATCATCATACCTTGCCAGCCCATGGACGCGTACATGAGATAAAAAGCGATACCAAGCGGCATCATTAACACGCTGATCATGATTTCCCAAAAGGAATCGTTATCGAATAATTTAATTTTAACCGAGGGGGAATAAAGCCATCTATGAATAATGACGAGCGCAAAGGTGTTCGTCAAATAGGCTGATAAATAAAAGCCCACGATCGGCACAATATTCAAATCTAGGACGCTCTTCGTAATGGTCTCGACTTGACCACCCAACAGGTAATATGTAGCTCCTGAAACCATTGAAATGATAAAGAACATTGTTAAATTTATCGGTATGCGGTACGCATCGGCCTTGCTGATTTTTTGAGCCATCAGATAGACAACGATACAAAATTGAGTCAGCAAAATTTCGACAAACAGACCAAAAATTAAGAAAGCCGCTAGACCGATACCTTGAAGAACAATGATATCCGTCCCCTTCACCTTAAAACTGAAAAGGGCGGTAAGAATAAAGAGTATGATTACGGTTAAAAGTGAAAAAAAAGAAATATTTCTCGGCGGATCCAACGAATAGATGAGGGGCAGCAAAAATAAGGTTGATAAAATCCAGGTGGCCGTAACAGCACGTTGCTTTATTATGGTCAATCGCACTTCCTCCTTTTTGCTAGCTGTGCGATTAAAATCTATTATCTATTATCCTATTACTATTTTCCTAATTGTAATTGTAGCAAAACAAAAAGAAGTTGAAAAGGTTTTTCAAAACCTTCTCAACTTTTCACTAATTTTTCGTTTTAATTGTTCCTACTTTGCATTCTCAATTTACAATGAACCGCGCATGGTCTGCAATTCATGACGAACAACGGAAATAAAATAGAGCGAACCGCAAACAAGCAATACCTCATTCTCTCCAGTTTCATGGATCAAGTGATGGAGCGCGTTTCTCCAATCCGGATTTTTTGTTTTCCTTGCATGCTGCGCGGCGGTATAGAGCAAGTCGCTGCTTGCAGCCCGCGGATAATCAAAGGAAGTCAGCGTTATATCATGGGCCGCGCGTTCAATCAATCGCACCATTTTTTCAAATTCTTTATCTTGAAGTGCGGCGTATAATAAGTGAATGGTTCGTCCGGAATAATATCTTTTCACCGTACGAACCAATGCCTCGGTTCCCTGCACATTATGCGCACCGTCGATGATGACAAGCGGATGGTTGAGCATACGTTCAAAGCGGCCGGGCCATGCCGCTTTCTTAAGCCCTGACCGAATCGCGTTTTCACCCACTGCGAGATCGCAGTATGTCGCCAGATAGCTGACTGCCATTAACGCTGCAGATGCGTTCTTCAGCTGATGTTCACCTTTCATATGAATCGTGACGTCCTGATAATGAATCGTTCCCGCGGTGAAGTTGAAATGTTCACCCTCTTCATCATGCCCAATCACATCAACGTCAAAGTCCTTCCCAAGCACAAATAATTTTGCCTCTTTTTCCGCCGTCTTATCACGAATCACCGCAAGCGCGTCAGGATGTTCCGCCGTGGTGACAATACCTGTACCTTCCTTGATGATTCCCGCTTTTTCGAAGGCAATGCTCTTGATTGTATTGCCAAGCTGTTTCATATGATCCATGGCAACATTGGTAATTACGGACACCAGTGGATGGATCACATTGGTAGAGTCCAGACGTCCGCCGAGACCGACTTCATAAATAACAAGATCACATGGATTAAGCAGACCAAAATAAACGAAACTGATCATTGTAACGACTTCAAATTCAGTCGGAATACCTAATTCGGTCTCCTGATTAACCGCTAAGGTTAGTGGATAAACAATATTTGCGGCTTTTGTAAGATCTTCATCGCTAATTGGGTTGCCATTCACCATCATGCGTTCATTAAAAGTGGTAATATATGGTGAAATGTAGGTGCCAACCTTAAGTCCGGATTCCTGATAAATATGCCAGAGATAGCATACGGTGGAACCCTTCCCGTTTGTTCCGCCGACGTGAATAGCCTTAATGATCCGCTCCGGATTTCCTAACTTGTCCAGCATCCACTCCATTCGCTTGGTGCCGGGTTTGATGCCGTGTGGAATTAACCCGTGAATCCATGATAGTGTTTCATCAATTGTTTCAAACATTGCCGTGCCCTCCGAATATCAGTTTTCCTCATTAGAAAACTTGGCTTCGCCAAGTCTCTCTGACGAAGGCGAAAACTTAGTTGCACTTATACTATGATCCTTAAAATTATATACTTTCTTAATAGTATAAACAAAATTGAAATTGAATTAAAAAAACGGCAGCGGGTCAACCAATGCCCGCCACCGTCACATGTCTGTGATTGTATTCTCTATTCTATCGCAATCATGCCTGCAATTCAGCAATTCTCGCCTGCAATTTATCACGTTTCTGCAGATAATCCGCCTGCTTCTCACGTTCTTGATTAACAACTTGTTCCGGCGCTTTATCAACGAATCGCGGATTGCTCAACTTTTTCTCCACTCGATCGACTTCGGCGTTCATTTTGCCTAATTCCTTAGTCAGTCGGCTGACTTCATCCTCAATGTTAATCAGTCCGGACAAAGGCAGGAAAATATCTGCGCCGGAAATAACGGCGGAAACTGATTTTTCCGGAGTTTGGAGGTCCGTTCCAATCTGCAAGCTTGCCGGATTGCAGAAGCGCTCAATATAATTTTGGTTCGCTTCGAAAATTCTTGTTCCGTAATCCGATGCTGTCTTTATCAGCATATCGACCGGCTTTTTCGGTGCGACATTCATTTCCGCACGAATGTTGCGCACGGAACGAATAACATTTTGAAGCGCAAGCATTTCTTTTTCAGCTTCTGCATCATTCCATTCAGAGTTAACCGTCGGCCATTCACTATGCATGATCGTTTCACCTTCATGCGGAATATGCTGCCAGATTTCTTCGGTCACAAACGGCATGATTGGATGGAGCAGTTTAAGAATTTTATCAAGGACATAGGTGAGTACCGATTTTGTTGTTTGTTTGGCAACGTCATCTTCTCCATAGAGCGGCAGTTTCGCCATTTCAATATACCAATCACAGAAATCATCCCAAATGAACTGATACAGATAATGACCGGCCTCGCCGAAATCATAGCTTTCATAAAGCGCCGTTACTTTTTCTATTGTCGCGTTTAGGCGAGTCAGAATCCAGCGGTCGGCAACTGATTTTTCTCCGGAGAGATCCATATCTTTGAGTGAGAATCCTTCAAGGTTCATAATCACGAATCGTGATGCGTTCCAAATCTTGTTCGCAAAGTTCCAATTGGCTTCAACTTTTGACCATTGGAAGGTTAAGTCTTGGCCAGGAGTCGTGCCGGTCGCCAAAGTATAGCGAAGCGCGTCTGCACCATACTTTGCAATGACATCCATCGGATCAATCCCGTTGCCAAGCGATTTGCTCATCTTGCGGCCCTGCTCGTCACGCACCAAACCATGAATCAGCACGTCTTTAAATGGACTTTTTTCGGTAAATTCTGTGGATTGGAACATCATACGAGCTACCCAGAAAAAGATAATGTCATATCCGGTGACCAATGCATTGGTCGGAAAATAGTGTTTATAATCCGCCGCATCTTCATCCGGCCAGCCCATTGTTGAGAACGGCCATAGTGCCGAACTGAACCAAGTGTCCAGAACATCCTCATCTTGTTTCCAATTTTCAATATCCTTCGGCGCTTCCATACCGACGTAAACTTCTCCGGTTTGTTTGTGGTACCATGCCGGAACCCGGTGACCCCACCACAGCTGCCGTGAGATACACCAGTCGCGAATGTTTTCCATCCAGTGTCGATACGTACCTTCAAACCGTTCGGGTACAAAATTGACTTTATCGTCTGTTTCTTGCATCTTCAATGAGGCGTCCGCCAAAGGCTGCATTTTTACAAACCATTGCGTAGACAAAATAGGTTCAACGACGACACCGGTTCGTTCCGAATGGCCGACGGCATGCGTATGTTCTTCAACATAAGCAAGTGCGCCGGACGCTTCAAGGTCCTTAACGATTTGCTTGCGGCATTCATCTCGATCCAATCCTTGATAGTTACCTGCATTTTCGTTCATTTTTCCCGTTTCATCAATAACAAGAATGCGCGGCAGATCGTGGCGATTACCAACTTCAAAGTCGTTCGGATCATGCGCCGGGGTGATCTTCACAGCACCGGTTCCAAACGATTGATCGACATAGCTGTCGGCAACAATCGGAATCTCACGACCGATAAGCGGCAATACCGCTTTTTTGCCAATGATGTCTTTATAGCGCTCATCATCCGGGTGAACGGCAATCGCTGTATCTCCAAGCATCGTTTCCGGACGAGTCGTCGCGATTTGAATCGAACCTGAACCATCGGCAAGCGGATAGTTGACATGCCATAGAAAACCGGGTATCTCTTTGTAAATAACTTCAATATCCGACAATGCAGTACGCGCGGCCGGATCCCAGTTGATAATATAAGCGCCTCGGTAAATCAGTCCTTTTTCATAAAGTTGCACAAATACCTTGCGCACCGCTTTCGAAAGGCCGTCGTCCAGTGTGAACCGTTCTCTTGAGTAGTCGAGCGATAAGCCGAGTTTCGCCCATTGTTTCCTGATGAATGTCGAATATTCTTTTTTCCATTCCCAAGCGACATCAAGAAATTTCTCGCGTCCGAGGTCGTAGCGTGATTTACCTTCCTCGCGCAATTTCGCATCGACTTTTGCTTGCGTTGCGATTCCCGCGTGATCCATGCCCGGCAGATAAAGTGCGTCATAGCCTTGCATCCGTTTGAAGCGAATCAGCAAATCCTGCATCGTTGTGTCCCATGCGTGGCCAAGATGAAGCTTTCCGGTCACATTAGGTGGCGGAATAACAATCGAATACGGTTTCTTTTCCGGATTGCTTTCCGCTTTGAAGTAATCCTTTTCCAGCCAAGTCTTATACCATTTCTCTTCAGTTTGGCTTGGATCATATTTCGTTGCCAATTCTTTAGCCATCATTTACCGCTCCCTTGCAGCTATTTTATTTATGGTGAATGAGTTTGTCTGAACGCAAAAAAGAGCTTTCTCCGTCACAAGGACGAAGAAAACTCCGCGGTACCACCTATATTCACGCGCACTAAGCGCGCCTCATTCATTTAATAACGGAATTCCGGACTTTCCTAGTTGATCACAACCGATCGTTCAGAAAGACTGCTCGAGGGCTACTTCCACATTTGCCGCTAAAGAAGCTTCTCAGCGTACCGGCTTCTCTCTCTTACAGAGGATGTTCAAAAACTCCGGGAAAAATTGCTGTCGAATCTCTGTGTCAGCTTGTTTCTCCGCTCCTCACGTATTATTTCATACGCTCCGGTAGCTCAAAACTGCGCTTCCTTGATCTTCTTGGCCCTTTTTGTCCTCCTTTTTGAACTACTATTCACTGTTCAAAAAGATTGAACGCCTCTTCTAGCATAAAGATGTGTACTACTCCCTGTCTCAGCATTTTTATTCTGACACAGAACTTAATGTGTTTTGTAATCATTATATATAGTTACTGTTCTGCTCGTCAATGCCAATCAAAAAATTTTTTACTCACACGGGTCAAATAACGTTCATAGTCTATAGCATAACCAATCTAGGTTTATATAATCGAAGGGAGTGATCATTGTGTTCAAGAACAATCGCTTTCAGCCCTTTTTCAAAAAGTGTCGTGAAGGATTGAGTATCGTTGTCCTTCCGCTCGCTATCTTTCAACTTATTCGCACGATTTTCCTGCCGACAACGATGGACGTGATGCTTTGCGCACTGCTCTTCTTTATCTATGTCGGGTATCTGAAGAAATGGCTATAGTGTCTGGAAAATTAGGCTTCATCTGAAGTTTTCTGATCTTCGGATTCCTCTTTCGCTTTCCGTTCGTCTTTCTTTTTCTGTTCCTGTTCCATCTCTTTTTTAATAGATGTAAACATTTCCTGGTGAACCTGGCAGAGATTCGTCCATCGTTTGACAAACCACTGTTCATTTAACTCTTTCGTATGAACATATCGGCTCAGCAATTCTGCATGCGCACTTGGAAATAAAAGAAAATGAGTCAGAAATTCCTTCTCCTCATCGTTTAATGGACAAGCAGATGAATAAGATTGGAAAAAACTGCGCCAATCCACATACTCCGAACCAAGCGTCGCACTTGCCTGTTCAAAAAGGCTGGCGCTCTCCACAATAAAAAAACCGTCCTCGCTGTTTTCAAAATTCGTCAGACAGCTTCTCTCATTTTCAATCAGCAAATGCAGCGGGCTGAGTCGTCCATGGCAGAGCGCGCGCCGCATTGTCTTATTCTTTCCCTCATTATCCTTATCTTTGGTAAAAAAATCCCGGGCGACCTGCATATTGCCGAGATAAATAAATGCTGATTTAAGGACCGCTTGTTCAAATGGGGATGGATAGACATGATGCTCCGCCTTATATAGAAAATGTTCCCAAACCGTTTGCCGTTGATTCAGTACGCGTACCATACTTTGATAGAGCGTACTGCAATCTTCATCCTTTTCAATCGTTTTCCTGTGCAGTTGACCTGCTTTGACAAAAAGATGGCGATAGCGCTCGGTCAGATTCGATGCGTCAACCGTTTCGTTTATCCAAGGCATCAAATAGTAACTGGCATCTGATCCGCGGATGACCAGATCGCCATATTTGGATGGGAGCGGGTGTGCAGCATCAATGACCATGCGGCGCGCTAGCATGTAAACTGTCTGAAGGCTGTGAATTTGCCGGTCATTTAACGCTTTCTGCTTCAAAGCGAATGTGCCGGCATAGGTATCTACTCGAATAAGGTTGCCCCAAGCGGAAAGGTTTGTGGGCGCGAGGTCATAGTGAAAGAGTATTCGATTGATTTGATTATTGTCCGTCTGCTCCAATTTCCGCACCCCCACCCGCTTCTCCGGATTGCGAAAAAACAGATTTGAATAAGTTAATCAGTTGAACTTTTCGATCCCATAGTTGTTTGAATGCGTTGAGTGTCGTCTCAGCGTCCTGTTCCTGCCCCATACGATCGCAAGATTCCACCAAACTCAGCCACTCGTCCGGCTCCAACCACTCAGCTTGCATCAGATCACTCGTTTCCCGATCAAAGAAATCTCTTACCATCAACTCTTGAAACAGCTTGCGAACCGTCTGCTCACGTTGGCCCATGCACTCGCTTAAACAGAAACGGGCCAATGATCTGCACCCGTCAGATGGCCCGGATTGACCAAGTTCGAAAAAAAGTGTGTCGAAGAGCGCCGTACATGAACCCTGGGAAAAATCATCAGGAAGAAGAAAAGCTGAATTTCGATGCTGATAGGATTCGCGTAAACGGTCAGCCTCATTTGCTCGCGCAGATGCAGATGAAAAACAAGCGGACACCATCTTCCATGTGCCGCTCTTTTCATAGCCCATCTGTTTCGCCTGTTCATACATGGTATGAACTCGGGTAGAAGCTGAGACGGTTATATCTCCAACTGGAACATCACGGCTGTATCGATGTAAATAGGCTAACAAATCTGCCCATAGCACCTCATTTCCCGCCAAGTTCGCAGAATTCGATGGAGCATCGTGGCAGGTTACAGAATAATGACCGATGCGGATTGACGGCAATCCTGAGCGCGTGACATACATTCGATCAATGAAAAATCGGTCGTTGACTAATCGCTCGCGCCATTTTAAATGAAGCTTTAATAAAGCTTCATTCTCCCAAATCCGAATTCGTTTCAAGCCCCTCTCAGTTTCTATAATGAGCGGGTCTTCTTTAGCGACACTCATTTGTCCAAAAAAATAATTGGCTTGCAAGGCAGACAATAGCCTCGCCAGCTCAGGATTCATCCTTTGCCGCCTTTGTGCTTTTCGGAATGTAAAGAAGTTCGCCGGCTTCAATTTCTCCAGACGTCAAAGCGTTTTTTCTCAAGAGAGATGTCACCGGCACATGATAGCGCTCTGAGATGCTTTCCAATGATTCTCCAGACTGGACAATGCAGATTTTGACACGTGTTTTTTGTTCTTTTTCATCACCGGAAAGTACCTTCGTCAAGTAAAGGCTAGTCATGTCAGAATCCTTCTTCCCACTGTCCGGAACTTGTTCCTGCGCACTTTCCTCAGATGATGGAGTCGCTTCTCCCTGAGGGGCTGCCACAGGAGAGGGAGCCGACTGTGAAGCCGCCGGCGTTATTGTTTCCGAACGACCGGTAGTCTGTGAACCGTCTTGAGCCATCCCTTTAAAAGCAACTAATGGCGAGCCATCTGCATTGGTCTCATCATCTGGTTTGCGGAACGCCTCGTAATGGAAATCGACATCTTCTTCATCATTCAAACGGTCCGTAGGCATCTCCTCAAACTCCCCAGAGACCGGCTGCTTCTCGCCAAGTATTCGTTTGCCTTTTGATGCAGGCTTCTGCGCTTTCTTCGCAGGCTCTTTTTTGGCAGGTTCTTCTGCCGCTTTAGACTTTGGCGCAGGTTCGGCAATTTTTTTCGCCACCGGTTTTTCCGGCTTATCTCCCTTTTGCGCCTTAACCGGTTTTTCCGGTTTATCTTCCTTTTGCGCCTTAACCGACTTTTCTGGTTTAAGCGGTTTTTCCTCTTTTTTCGCAGGTGCTTTCGCTGCGGGCTTCTGCGCAGGTGCAGTTTCTTTTGCTTTTTCCGGTTTCGCGGGCGTTGCCGCCGGTTGTTCAACAGGCGGCTTAGCCTTAAGCTTTTCCGTACGATCCGCCGGATTGTTATTGGTCAATCCCGTGATAGCGATGTCAGCTTGAAGCTGAATATGCCGATGCTCGGACAGCTCGTAATCAAACGAATCAATCACAACAAATAAATCTTCCAAGCTAGGCACACGATCTGCCGGGATTGTGATGTCAATCGGAAAATGGTGTTCCAAAGTGTCCGTGCCATTGCCCGTCTCCATAATCTCATCAATTGTACGGAAGGGAGCTGCATTATGCTCCGAGTCAACAGCCGCATCCGGAACGTCCGCCGGTTTGTACTCTCCGGTGAGTCGAAGATAGCCCTTGATTGTCACGTCGTTCCAATTCTCTTCGACAGTGATGTCCGGCTCCAGTGCCATGGATAGTATTTCTTCGGCGGGTGCGTCATTTCTGAGCCACACCGATTCATTTATTGAAAACTGCAAGCGATCATTCGAAGTTTGAGACATTCCTTCCACCCTCTCATCCGTTCTTAATACTGTTCTATGCGTGAAGTAAGGAATTATGCTCAATCGTTTCCTAATCGTAAATGCTTGCGTCATTATTAGTGGACAGTACGGTGAATCACCAGGTACGGAATAAGAAAAATCTGCGGACGAAATTCCGGAGTAATAGTGTAATCGTTTTCTTTGAGTTGCTTTTAAAAACCGCCGATCCATGTGATCTGCGGCGGCTTGAATATCGTTATTCATTGCATTTTCTCAATAAAAATGCCCTCGTCCTTCTTCCATTCGCAATAAAAAACATCCGAGTAGCTGGGAATATGGTGTGCGTGAAGGTTCTTCATCAGCCATTCTTCATTAAGACCTGCCTCTTTCAAATTTTCCCAATCCACTTCACCATCATCAATGATCGTTACCGGTAAACAAACCGGTTTTCTCCTCTGCTGCAAATCTTCCATTGTCGGTGTCTCGTATTGCGATTTTTTCAGCACACTGACAGACCCATCAGTTTCGAGAATGGCGAATTCAACTTCGCGAATGGAGAATACGCTTTTCTGCCTCAATAAATTCTGAAGCATATCGATATCAAGCTTTTCTTTCTTCATCGCATTTCGATCCAAATGGCCATGGCGAATAACAATCGTCGGTTTGCCTTCCAAAAAATCTCTCGACGCACGATATTTCTGTGTACACCATTCCACAACATAAATCATCAGGCCCCACAAAGCGACCGCGAACAGAATGGATCCGATTCCAATCTTTTTGTCATACAATGCATTACCCACTAATTCGCCAAGCACGATTGCGGAGATAAAATCAAAGGCTGTGACTTGAGCCAGTGTCGCTTTTCCCAGAATTTTTGTCATTAAGAAAAGGGCCGCAAAACCGACGATCAGTTCAACTGCGATTTGTATAAAATGCATGTCTCGACCACCTTCAGACAAATCTTTAGTACACGATTAGTCTCTCTCAATCAGTGAAAAATTATTTGACCAAACATGAAATCTGACGATTATGGAATCTTTGTTGACACTAAACTTTTCTACAATGGTCGCCGCCAATCCACCGCTTCTGCTCACATAATTGGGTAAAGAGATCTGTGATTAGTGCTGCAACGCAAATAATCCAGAATAAATCATGACTCATGACTCATTCTGGATTACTATTTTTAATCTGTGCGACAACAAAGGCTTTTTCGTTTTATATCCTTCAGATGTTTCGCTTTACCGCTTTGATTCCGCGATCACCTGAAACGCGTGCTCTGCGGCGTGAATTGTTTTCTCAATGTCTTCCATCGAATGCTTTGTTGACAAAAAGACCCCTTCAAATTGGGATGGCGGCAGCGACACGCCTTGTTCAATCATCTGGGCGAAATAAGTCTTGAAATGCTCCAAATTCGATGATTTCGAGCACTGATAGTTAATGACTTCCCGATCAGTGAAGAAAATACCCATCATCGCGCCTGCTTGATTTACAGTAAGCGGTATTTCGTATTTTTCCGCTGCCGCCTTATAGCCTTTAGCGAGCCGATCCGCTTTCTTGCGAAATTCCGAGTAGTCCTCCGGTGTAAGCTCGCTGAGCGTCATATACCCGGCTGCCATCGCAAGCGGATTTCCCGACAAGGTACCCGCCTGATAGATCGGTCCTTCCGGCGCGATCTGACTCATGATGTCCAATCGGCCGCCGTACGCGCCGACCGGCAGACCACCGCCAATGACTTTCCCAAGTGTCGTCAAATCCGGTTTGATGCCGTAATAGCCTTGCGCGCAGTTATAAGCGACACGAAAACCGGTCATGACTTCATCGAAGATTAACAATGAACCATATGCCTGAGTGATTTCTCTTAAAGCCTGTAAGAAACCGTCCACAGGAGGCACGACGCCCATATTGCCGGCAACAGGTTCGACAATCACACAGGCGATGTCATGTCCGTATTGTTTGAATACGTCAACGACACGTTCCACATTATTATATGGAACGGTCAAAGTGTCTTTGGCGAGCTGCGCGGGGACGCCTGGACTGTCGGGAAGACCAAGCGTTGCGACTCCGGACCCCGCCTTGATTAGCAGTGAATCCGCGCTTCCATGGTAACTGCCCTCAAATTTCAAAATTTTATCTCTGCCCGTGTAACCGCGCGCGAGCCTGATCGCGCTCATTGTCGCTTCAGTTCCTGAATTAACAAAACGTACTTTCTCGACTGAGGGCACGCGTCCCACAACAAGCTCTGCCAATTTCGTCTCAAGCTGTGTCGGCGAACCAAAACTCGTGCCCTTTTCTACGGTTTCTTTGATAAAATCGACGACTTTCTTATCCGCATGGCCGAGAATAAGCGGCCCCCAGCTTAGTACATAGTCAATGTATTCATTTCCATCTATGTCGTAAACCTTTGAGCCTTTCCCGTGATCCATAAAAATCGGGCTCAAATCAACGGACGGAAAAGAGCGGACAGGGCTGCTGACACCGCCCGGCATTAGCGGCTTCGCTTTCTCATACGCCGCGATCGATTTACTAAAATTCATCTTTATCTTCTCCCTCAAAGCTTTTCTCCTGTGAAAAAATATGTATCTCTAAAGATGACCTCCAGAAATCCGATCAATCGCATCGTGATTTGCTTCTTATTTTCTTCTTTGGAACATCTGATGCCTGATCAACAAGCATTTCGTTTGGTTGGACATGATCTAAATTAAATAGTTCTGTCAAAAGATGCGCAGCCTCAACCGCACGGTCATGTGCCGCCAGTTGCCTAACCTGCTTGATTGGCTCGCGCAAAAATTGATTCAACATACTGCGCACGTGCGTACTGATGATTTCGCGTTCCTGTTCCGAGATTGACGGGAGTTTATTTTCCATGCTCCTCATTGTTTGTTCATGAATCATGATTACTTTGCGGCGCAGCGCCGAAATTGCGGGAATGACGGGCAGTGTCTGAAGCCATTCTAAGAAATTGCGCAACTCATCATCAATCATCGGTTCGATCTGAGCCGCAGCACCTTTTCGTGCTTCCAAATGATCGCCAAGCACAATTTTCAAGTCATCGAGATCAAACAAACGCAGTCCATCAACCTCGTCCAAAGTCGGGTCCATACTGCGCGGCATCGCAAGGTCAACAAACATGCGCCGGCGCTTTTCTTGACAAAACAAATCATCTTTTGAAATCAGATAATGCGATGCTGATGCTGTGCTAATGACGATATCCGCTGTCGCCGCAGCTTGAGGCAAACGATCTAAGGGAATAGCGGTCGAACCGTATCCAACGGAATTTGCCAGACGCTGTCCATTCGCTAAGGTGCGATTGGCAATTGTGATATGTGACGCACCATTGCTGATCAAATGTTTCAGCGTTAAACTACCCGTCTCACCGGCACCAACAAGGACAATGGACTTTTGATCAAGGTCATGCATCTGATTTTTCATTAATTCTACTGCTGCATAGCTAACAGAGACAGAATGATCATTAATTTGTGTTTCTGTGTGTGCTCGTTTGGCCACGTTTAGCGCGTCTCTGAATAATTCATTCAGAATCCTTCCCGTACTCCCAGCTTCCTGAGCAGTAAGAAAAGCCGCACGAACTTGCCCAAGGATTTGTGTCTCACCCAAAATCATTGAGTCCAGCCCGCATGCAACATGAAACAAGTGGGCGGCAGCTTCCTTGTCTTCTAGTGTAAACAGATAATCCGACAACTCACTCGTATCCATAGTAAACCAGCGAGCGAGAAAATAAGAGGCTTGCTCAACTCCAGCCTTCACGTGATTCGTCACCAAATACAATTCTGTCCGATTGCATGTTGAGAGAATTACTGCTTCGCAAATATTTTTCTGCTTCAATTGACTCAACGCTCGATTAAGATCTCGAGATGTAAACGCTAAGCGCTCCCGAATGGCGACCGGCGCGCTGCGATGGTTCACTCCTATTGCTCGTAAATACATTAAATCCCTCCGGTACTGCAAAACCACGCGCACCGGAAACGCGGTGCACCCAGATGTCGTTCAAATTGACAACAGTCATTGGCAGCAAACATGCGAGTTGAAGGTTCATGTCTCCGTCTGTGCCTTTTGTCACATCTATTTTAGTGCAAAAAGGGATCGAGTGCACGCCATGCATCTTCTTTTCCCGTTCCGTTTAGTGATGAGAAAAGAATCAGAGCGT
Source organism: Sporolactobacillus caesalpiniae (assembly GCF_040513385.1). NCBI lineage: Bacteria > Bacillati > Bacillota > Bacilli > Caryophanales > Sporolactobacillaceae > Sporolactobacillus > Sporolactobacillus caesalpiniae. Next base: position 348,287 of record NZ_JBEVCB010000001.1, on the reverse strand, counting down.
CATCCGCTTTCAAACCAAGATCACGGATAATGATCTGTTTGTGCTTTTGGTATTTGCTTTTCGAAATCTTGTCTGCCTTCGTCGCTACAGTGATGACCGGGTGTCCATAGTAAGTGAGAAATTCATGCATTTGAATATCTTCCTTGGACGGCGGATGGCGCAAATCCACTAAGTGGACCACGGCGCTAAGCGCATCTCGCTCAGCAAAATAGGCTTCGAGCATCTTTCCCCATGCTTCTTTATCCTTCTTAGACACTTTAGCGTATCCGTAGCCTGGCACATCAACAAAATAAAATGCTCCATTGATCATAAAATAGTTCAGTTTTTGGGTCTTTCCCGGTTTTTCAGACGTTCGAACCAGATTTTTTCTGTTCAGCATTTTATTAATAAATGATGATTTTCCAACATTTGAACGACCTGCAAGTGCTATTTCCGGCATGCCGTCCGTTGGGTACTGCGCCGGACCCACGGCACTGATCACGTAATCTGCTTGTGTAATTTTCATATCATCTCTCCTCAGATCGCGGCGGTACATTAGTTCGCGGTGATCTGCTTGTGTATACACATTCTATCTTAATTTAATCATTGCTGTCCAATTCATGGGACAATAGGTTTTTCTGTTAAAACAAAAAAACTCGGTTAGTGACTGGGGCTGTCACTGACCGAGAGTTCGTTGATTCGATCAATCATCCTTGTTTTTCAATACCGGCATCAGCCGAGCGCGCAGACAGCGCATGGTTTGCCAGCAAATCAGCAAAGGAGACGCGTGGTTCGTTTCCGCTCTGCGCTTCTTCTGGGCACAGACAGAGTTCAAGAACTTCATTTAATGATTCAACCGAAATGATTTCCGCCTTGTCATAGTGCTTCAGCGTTTCCTGCATATTCTCCGCCGGAATAATCACACGCTTTGCGCCGGCTTCCACTGCCGCAGCAATTTTCGCCATCACACCGCCAATTGGTTTGACCTGCCCATGCAGACCGAGTTCGCCCGTCATCGCGATGTCTGGATGAACCTTGCGACGTAAAATTGCCGAACTGATCGCGACCGCCATGGAAATGCCTGCTGATGGACCATCGACAAGCGATCCTCCTGGAAAATTGACATGAATATGATATCTATATGCTCCGAAACCCATCCGATTCAGAACGGTCAGCACATTTTCCACCGACGCACGAGCCATACTTTTACGCGTAATGGTCCGCGATGAGGAGCCCATTGATTCTTCTTCCGCGATTCCGGTGATGGTCAGACTCCCTTCATGCCGACTTTTCACTGCCGAAGCCTCCACCTCAAGCAATATGCCAAGCCCGGGGCCGTAGACCGCTAGACCATTGACAAGACCTATTTCAGGACTGGTGGGTACTTTTCGATTTGGTTTCGGACTCAAACGACTCGAACGGACGACCCACTCGATTTCATCCAGACCGATAACAGATTTGCCCTCTCTGGATGAGGACACACCTGCTGCAATCTGCATGATATTTACAGCTTCACGGCCACTCTTTGCATAATCGGATATTTTCTCCAAACACTCTTCTGATACGCCAAGATCCAATTTCACTGCCGCTCGTTTTGCGATCTTCCGGATATCCGAGCGACTCAGTTCTGAGAAAAAGATTTCCAGGCATCGTGATCGAATAGCAGGCGGTATTTCTTCCGGACGCCGGGTCGTCGCACCGATTAATCGAAAATCAGCCGGTAATCCATTTTTGAAAATGTCATGTATATAAGCCGGAATTTGATGATTTTCTTCATTGTAGTACGCACTATCAAGAAATACTTTGCGGTCCTCCAACACTTTTAACAGTTTGTTCAATTGAATTGGATGCAGTTCGCCGATTTCATCGATGAATAGAACGCCACCATGCGCATGGGTGACAGCTCCCTCCTTTGGTTGAGGAATTCCCGCCTGCCCCATAGCTCCCGCACCTTGATAAATCGGATCATGAACAGAACCAATTAGAGGGTCCGCGATTCCTCGCTCATCAAATCGTGCCGTTGCTCCATCCAACTCGACAAAGGGTGCCGATGGTTTAAAAGGAGAATCCATATTCTTCTTTGCTTCTTCAAGAACAAGTCGCGCGGCCGCCGTCTTGCCGATCCCAGGTGGGCCATAAATGATGACATGCTGCGGATTCTTGCCGCACAACGCAGCACGCAAGGCAACGATCCCATCATGCTGACCGACCACATCCTCAAGCGTCTTAGGACGAATCCGTTCAGAGAGCGGTTCAGAAAGTGATTGATGCCGCATCCGATTTAGCGCATCCATTTCTTTCTTAGATTCCTTGTCTATGGATATTTTCTGCACATGTTGGTTGCGGAGTAAACTCCAAAAATAAAGCCCAATAATCGCACCAAATAATATCTGCGTAAAAATCAGCAATACCATCCAACTCATAAATTTCTGCCTCCCACTTCAGCTGCGCTTTAACGCCTGCTTGCCGTATCATCATACTTATAAGGCATTATTTCCAAGGCAGAAGCGAGTTAAACCGAAGGCGATGAGAAAAAATGAAGAAATAGTGATTCGTTCCTTATAGATACAAAAAGTGATTGCGACTTTGGATGATTTCGTTACGATTCTGGGGAAGAGAGCCCCGCAGAAGTATTGCCTATAATCAGAACCAGGCAAAAAGCGCCCGGTCCTTACTTCCGTAGGATGCGGTAACTTTCGCGTTGCTTGCAGAGGACGTACTTTCACAGGATGTGATGGCTTTCGCGTTGCATACAGGACGTATGCGTACTTAGCGAAAGATCCTTACATACGAAAGCTCCTTCACTTAGCGAAAGCTCCATTTCCCTTACATTTAGCGAAAGCTCCTCTTTATAGCGAAAGATCCTTACATACGAAAGCTCCTTTGCTCCAAATGCGGTTTTGAATCATCAACCTTGTCTTGAACAGACAGTTCCTTTTCATGAATCATTTTGGTCCTTGATTAAGTAACGCGGCCGGAATAAAATAAGCGGAGATTTTCTGGTTATATGCATCCTGGCGCTTGGTTCACAGGTACATAAGGGTAATTATTCCGCTTATGCACAGAAAAACCCTCCATTTTCACGTTTTTCGGTTCGATAAGCGGAATTTCTCCGTCTATTTAAGCAATTTTTTCATTAATTTTGTAATTAAGCGGAATTTTTCCGTTTATTTCTCAGATTGGGCGCTTACCTGATCGCCCAACTGAATCTTATGACCTTATCATCGTACCGGCAAGGCAAAACGCAATACTTTCTTCACTTGTTAGAAAACTTGGCTTTGCCAAGCCGCGGGCGCACCGCGAGCCTCCTCAGACAAGTAGGAATCTGCGGGATCTCTCCTCCACCTGATCCCACAGGCGCCTGCGCACCTCCGCCTTGATTCCCAGCCAAGACACTGGTTTATTGGTTTGATACAGGGCAGAATCATATACTTTCTTACCAGTGCGAAAAAGCGTTCCCTTCAACAAAAGTAAAGGGAACGCTTTTTATTTTAATTAGTTAAATCAGGCGCTTTCTTTCGGTGTTTCAACATTGGCCTCAGTTCCATCCGTTAAAATCAAGGTTGGCTGCGCTTTGCTGTCAACTGTCTCTTTAGTGATCACACATTTATCTATGTCATCACGAGATGGCAACTCATACATTACATCGAGCATCATGCCTTCAATAATGGAACGCAATCCGCGTGCACCTGTTTTGCGCTCAATTGCCAACTTGGCGATTGATTCAAGCGCGTCCTCGGTAAATTCCAAATCAACGTCATCAAGCTCAAGCAATTTTTTATATTGCTTTACAAGTGCATTCTTTGGCTTAGTCAAAATGTCGATGAGTGCACTCTCGTCAAGCTGCTTCAGGGTACTGATTACCGGAAGACGACCGATGAATTCCGGAATCAAGCCGAATTTCAATAAATCTTCCGGCAACACATTTTTCAATGCATCATCACGATGCATGTCCTGAGCCTTTGATCCCGCACCAAAGCCGATGACTTTCTTGCCAAGACGGCGTTTAATAATTTGTTCGATGCCATCGAAAGCACCGCCGCAAATAAACAAGATATTCGTTGTATCAATTTGAATAAATTCCTGATGCGGGTGCTTGCGGCCACCTTGAGGCGGCACACTGGCAACTGTTCCTTCAAGAATTTTCAACAAGGCTTGCTGTACGCCTTCACCGGAAACATCACGCGTGATTGACGGGTTTTCGGATTTGCGAGCAATTTTATCAATTTCGTCAATGTAGATAATGCCTTTTTCAGCCTTTTCCACATCATAGTCCGCGGATTGAATTAATTTCAGCAGGATGTTTTCAACATCTTCACCTACATAGCCTGCTTCAGTCAGAGATGTCGCGTCGGCAATTGCAAAAGGGACATTCAAGATCCGCGCAAGTGTCTGTGCGAGCAGTGTCTTACCGCTACCGGTAGGCCCGATCATCATGATGTTGCTTTTGGAAAGCTCGACATCATCCGGCTTTTGCTTGCTGTTAATACGTTTGTAGTGATTATATACAGCCACAGACAAGCTCTTTTTCGCGTCATTTTGGCCGATTACATAATCTTCCAAGATGGAGCAAATTTCCTGCGGCTTCGGAATATCTTTGAATTCAACTTCTTCATCCGTGCCCAATTCTTCTTCCACAATTTCTGTGCATAATTCAATACATTCATCACAAATGTAGACACCCGGTCCGGCAACTAGCTTGCGCACCTGATCCTGGGTTTTACCACAAAAAGAGCATTTTAATTGCCCTTTTTCTTCATTAAATTTAAACATTCTTTCACCCCTATTCATGCTTTCCTTATCGAGTTTCAGACAAGAGCGAAACCTTGGCCAATTTTTACGAATCGGTCGATCTTCGTGTGATGCGAAAGCCGCATTTTAGTATCTTTCCCTTTTTCTCATAAATCGCGCTGCACCGAAAAGCATAATAAGCTGAAACAATTACCATTCGGGTCGTTATTCCTTATCTATTAAAGGATAAGCAACCGATACAGCAAAAATGATCACGATCATGGTAACTTTTCTCAAGCTGATGGAAGTGCCTAACAGCTCTGGCTTTCCTCAACCTCGCCAAGCTATCTATGTAGGCATTGTAACACAAAAAAATGCTTCCGATAAGCCATATGCCTTTTCGTATAAAATATGTATGGCAAAGAAAAATATTCCATTTTCTTTGCCTAAAATATAAAACAAATAATTGGCAGACAGTCTGTCCACCAACTATCTTTTATGTGTCAAATTATTTTTCTTCTGCTGCCTTTGGCTTACTGTTTTCAACAAGGAAATCAACTGCTTTGCGCAATTGAATGTCGCCCTTGAGCAGTTCTCCGTCACCCATTGCAGATTTGATCTGATCAACGCTGACTTTATACTGTTCAGCCATCTTCTTCAGTTCTTCTTCAACCTCTTCGTCAGAAGCTTCAATTGATTCCGCTTTGGCAATCGCTTCAAGCGTCAGATTCGCACGCACGCGTTTTTCAGCGTCATCCTTCATCTGTTCACGAAGCGCGTCTTTGTCGGTTCCGGAAAATGATGTATACATGTCCAGTGTCATGCCCTGAGCTTTAAGACGTTGTTCGAATTCCTTCAGAATATTGTCCTGCTCATTAGAAATCATTACTTCCGGAACATCAATTTCAGCATTGGCTGCCGCTTGCTGTACGGCACTGTCGCGTTTGCTGCTTGTCGCGTCCGCTTCTTTGTGTTCTTTCTGATGTTTCTTAAGTTTTTCCTTCAATTCAGCAAGCGTTTCAACGTCTTCGTCAACATCCTTCGCAAATTCATCATCGAGCTCAGGAAGCTGTTTTTGCTTGATTTCATGAATGGTTACTTTAAAAGTTGCTTCCTTGCCTTTTAATTCTTCAGCATGATAATCTTCTGGGAAAGTGACAACAACGTCTTTTTCTGCGCCTACTTTAACACCAACCAACTGATCTTCAAAGCCCGGAATAAATGAACCGGAGCCGATTTCCAGCGAATAGTTTTCTGCTTTTCCGCCTTCAAACTGCTTTCCGTCAACATAGCCGTCAAAATCGATGACTGCTGTATCGCCTTTCTCCACTTCACCGTCTTCCTTGACAACCAATTCTGCGTAACGTTCCTGCAGATGCTTGATTTCATGATCAACATCTTCATCGGTTACTTCAGTGCTTTTGTCTTCAATTTCAAGACCTTTGTAGTCGCCGAGCTTTACTTCAGGCTTTACAGTGACATCTGCCTTAAGCACCAATTTCTTCCCTTTGCCGATTTCGTCGACATCAACCTGAGGCTTGTCCACAGGTTCAATACCCGTTTGATCGATCGCTTCGGAATATGCGTTTGGAAGAACAAAATCAATTGCATCTTCATAAAGAGCTTCCACACCGAAACGTTGTTCAAAAAGAACACGCGGTACTCTGCCCTTGCGGAATCCCGGAACATTAACTTTCTTAACTACCTTTTTGAAGGCCTTGTCAAGTGCCTGATCAAAGCTAGCGGCGTCAATTTCAAAAGTCAGTGTGCCGACATTGCCTTCTTTTTTTTCCCATTTTGCTTCTACAGTCATTTATTCTTTACCTCCACCATCTATCTTCATGCTTTTTCAGCATATTGGCTTTCTGCCTGAATTGCGCACAAACATCCGCCATTTGTTATGCCGACTTGAGCGCGTCACATGTGACACCCCACAGCAAAGCAATGACAACCCAATCATTATAACATAAGAGTTTCCTGTGAAAAACTTATTTGTATCAAATTATCGACATTAGTACTCGTTTCGATACCTTTATAACCATATATCATGTTTTTCCACTTCTCGCAGCATGTTGTCGGCCAACTGATAATCCTCATCGTTGACGCCAAAGCGTTCAAGAACCTTGCTTGTTTCATGCTTCAAACTGCCGGACATCGCACGTATACAGAATAGCGCGGCCCATACTTTAGATGAGTGCGGGGCAATCGGCTTCGGATATACATTCATCGTAAACATCCGTTCCATTTCAACGGCCAAATCCGCTAAGGTCGGATTATCCGATTCAAGTTCCGACCGAATCTCTTCTTCTATCTGATCCGCAAATTTCTTATTCAGAAATTCGTCGCTTTCTATCTGAGCGTTATAAATTCGTCCGAATTTCCGCACGGCTATTTCCTTCGTGAGCTTGCCTTCCTTGATCGCACAAAGCAACATGGTCTTAATTTCCGAATGCTGACGTTCGTCCAACAGGAACCGTTTAATTTCAGGTAGATGGGACGTTCTCAGTTGATTGGCTAAATTATGTAGGAGCATCATCTGGTTTTTCGAATCCGCTTTTTCAAGTGCGAGCCAATCAACCATCTTGGAATCATCCCGCTCTTTATGTTCCCGCTGTAAAGGTTCCTCCATCAGATCATCTAAACCATCGTCACTCCATGACGGCTCATGAAGACGGATTTGGCAGAATTTCTTCATTTGTCGAAGAAAATCCTTGAGTTCGGGCGGAAGTCCCTTCTTTTTGCTCACCGTCATGATCTGATGAATCGCAGTAGTATAATCCTTACGCTCTATGAGGATGGTCAAATAAAGACGAAACACATCATAATAATAAGGAGTATCCTCTTCAAGCAACATAACGACCGCTTCCTCAGCCTCACCATATTCGCCAAGTTCAACGGAACAAACCGCCCATCCGTATAGTGCACGGATATCCCGCAAGTCTAACTCAAGCAATTTGCCGAATAGTTCACGAGCACTCCTATAATTTTTTTCTTCAACGAGCGACATCGCTTTGCTAAGCAGACGTCCTTCCAAATCAGGAATCAAGACCAGCTTATCGTTGTCGCGGATTCGTTTGTTTTTACTTTTCATCCTGCCCGTCCCGCTTCCATTACCTTTACTTTTAGAATATCAGTTTCCTCCCGGTTGCGCAATGAGCGGACAGGCAGTCAGTCACAGAATTTTAATCAAAGGAGAAAGCCCACGCTCCTTTGCGAAATACGGGAATACATTCTCCATTTTCTGTAATTCCATCAATGTCAAGTTCACCTGAACCAACCATGAAATCTTCATGAATTAAGCTGTCATTGACACCTGCCTTGTCCAGACCTGTTTCATCCAGATCATTGCCGCCTTCAATGCAAGTCGGGTATGCCTTTCCAAGCGCGAGATGACAAGAAGCATTTTCATCAAATAAAGTATTATAAAAAATGAGTCCCGATTCGGCTACAGGAGAGTGATGCGGCACGAGTGCCACTTCACCAAGGCGCCGGGACCCGGGATCTGAATCCAAAAGATGCTTCAGCGTTTCTTCGCCTTTTTCGGCTTTAAAATCCACAACTTCCCCATCCTTAAAAGTTAACGAGAAGTGATCAACAACACGACCATCTGCGTTTAGCGGCATTGTACTGGAAACCGTGCCATTTACGCCACGCTTATGAGGCAAGGTAAAGACTTCTTCGGTTGGGATATTTGCGTTAAAGGGAATCCCCGCTGTCGATGGTCCTGATCCGCCGCTCCAAATATGCCCTGCCGGCAGATCAATGGTCAGATTCGTTCCAGGCGCGCGGTAAATCAATTGTTTGAATTTCTTGCGGTTCATAAAATCGCTTGCTTTATGCATTGTCTCATTATGAACAGCCCATGCAGCGACCGGATCCTCATTTTCCTTGATTCTGCTGATACGCAGAATTTCTTTCATGAGCAGCTCCCGAGCTTTGTTTACCGGTTGATCGGGAAACACCTTGCTCGCCCATGCCTGTGTTGGGTAAGCGATGATCGACCATTGCGTCTCATCCTTCATAATACAAGCCATATATGGTTTCAATCCGTTACTCGTCGCTTTCATAAATGCGCCGACGCGCGCGCCGTCAATTTGATCGAGCAAATCCGGATTCGGTCCGTAAATATGCAGAACTGCATAATTATCTTTTACTGCTTCGTTCTGAGCGACAAATTTCCACTCCGGAATCTGCTTCAGCGCTTCGTCGGGCGCATAGAGCATACGGAGACGATCGGTTTCATCGTCTCCCCACCTCATGGTCACATCTTTTGCGCCTGCTTTGTAGGCTTCTTCAGCCACGAGATGGGCAAACGGTGCAGCTTCAATCGGACACGTGAGAAAAAGACCTTGTCCCGGTTGCAAATTAACTCCTGTTTTTATCGCTAATCGTGCAAATTTCTGTAATGATTCCTTAAATTGATCCATGTCATGACCTCCACATCTATTGTATTATTATAGCCGACTTGCCGTTCATGGAAAACATTAGGCGATCAAAAGTGCATGTTGTGTTATTTGTATTTTTCAGGAACATACATTCACATATAATTTCATTAGATTAAAAAAACTGTATCAAAAGGGAGGCTAACTTCCATGTACAAGCGCTTCGGAAATTTGCATGTGAAAATATGAAAATCTGCAAAACACATTTAGATGAGCAAACGTGTTAAGAGATAGGACGAATGATTCAGGATTCGGCGCGGACTGATGTATCCATTGATATCGTACGGTTCAGTAACTAAAAGAACCCGGCGTTTCCTCCAACCGGGTTCCGAACATGCTCATCGATTGTTGCGATCAATGTGACGCATGATTCGCAGATGCAACGGAACAATCAGCCAATAGGCAATAATAAAGATAACGAGTGAAACGATACTGTTCCATCCTTTACTCTTAAAATACCCACTCCATTGGATGCCCCAATGGATGAATAAAGAAATCGCTGTGAATAAAGTAACCATAAACCATTTGTTTCTCTCCGTTCTGAAATTCAAATAAATAGCCGCTAAAGAAGAGGGAATAAACGAAAAACCCATGAAATCGCCAAGGCCAGTGATACTCGGATTGCCGACATCATAGAAATCGAACACATTTCCGGTTATGGTGTCAAACATCCACGCGATGAATCCGAACACACCGTAAGTCAAATAGATTTCTCTCCACGTTAATTGCTTTTTTTTCATAAAAAGTGTAAACAAAAGGAGTAAAATCGATAGCGTGATTGGGAACCAAACGCCTTTAGAAGTTAAATCTAGATTTTTCACAATCGAATTCATTGTATTTTCTCCTTAAGATTGGGTCAATTTTTTTTTGCATGTTTCAGTGCTACCTATTACTATTTCCTCTGTTGGTCATTTCGATTCAATTAAAACTGATTTGTTATACTAAGAAGCAAAAATGGGGGGGATTCTATGTGCGGTCGATTTACCATCATTGCGCCATATGACTATATTGTTTACCGTTTCCGAGTTCAACACACTTCTGGAGAAGAACACTATGAGACAAGCTACAATGTTGCACCCGGTCAAAATATTCTCACCGTGATTAGAGGGGCCAATGGAAATCGTATGGGGTATCTTCGATGGGGGTTGATCCCATCTTGGGCGAAGGATGAAAAAATCGGCTATAAACTGATTAATGCTCGAGCTGAGAGCATCACGGAGAAGCCCAGCTTTCGTGATTCCTTCCGCAGGCGGCGTTGTGTAATCGTCGCTGATTCCTTCTATGAATGGAGCCACCACGTGCCGAAAGAAAAAATTCCGTATCGATTCATGATGAAATCAGGCGACCTGTTTGCGATGGCGGGTTTATGGGATTCATGGACAACGAAAGACCACCGTGTGATTTACAGCTGTACCATCATTACAACTGAAGCGAACGAGTTGATGAAACCAATTCATGATCGTATGCCGGTGATCTTGTCTAAAGAAGACGAGGCTGAATGGCTAGATCCTTTATCCGAAACACAAGCTCTTAAGCTCATGCTTCGCCCTTACGATTCAAATCAAATGCAAAGGTACGAAGTAAGCAAAGATGTCAATTCCACGCGCAACAACGCACCTTACCTGATTGAGAAACTGTAAGTTGCTATCTCTATAAATAGGCATCCGCTCAGACACGACAACCCAACTCTTCATATAATACAGTATCTCGTGATGAGGAGGTGTCTGCTCATGGGATGCGAAACTAGCGGATGGGGCAGTGGAAACGGCTTTGCGCTACTCATCGTTCTGTTCATCTTGCTTGTCATCATCGGTGCTGCATATTGCTACTGATCGTGTTCACCGTGCTTACCCCTACATGTTAGCCGCCTTTTATGGGCTTCCAATCGGACCTTTATTAAAAACGGTGAACGCCCACAAAGCAAAAAAATCCGCCACTCCCTTGAGGAGGCGGATTTTTCATCGTTGCGCTTTTTATAAAGATGCTTGGTAAATGGCAAAAGCATCCTCACGATCCAATTTTCTGAACTGACCGAACTCGCCGCGGGCCATTGCCCGATCAGCGAGAAGATTCAGCTTGCTGTCGTCAATTCCGTAGTCTGCAAGCCTGCTTGGAGCGCCAATACTCGTCCAAAATTGACGCAAGGCCTCAATACCCTCGAGCGCCACGTCACGATCGGATTTCGCTTCCGATTCAATATGAAAAACGCGTTCCGCCATTTGTTTGAAGCGATCAACATTCACATCTAGATTATACTTCATCCAATTTGGGAAGATTATTGCCAGTCCTCCACCATGTGGGATGTCATAAACCGCCGAAACGGCATGTTCCAAATTATGTGATGCCCAGTCACCATTGAATCCCATCGAGACCATGCCATTGAGCGCCATTGTGCCGCAATACAGAATAGTTTCGCGCAGATCATAATTATCAAGATCGCGGACAAGTTTCGGAGCAGCGTCGATGACGGTTTGCAAAATTGACTCGCAGAGACGATCCTGCAAAGGCGTGTGTTCTGTCGGATGAAAATAATGCTCAAAAACATGTGCCATCATGTCCACCATTCCGTAAATGGTCTGGTTTTTAGGCACGGAGAATGTGAAGGATGGGTCCAGAATGGAAAAGGCGGGATATGAATAAGGGCAGCTCCACCCATATTTTTCATGCGTCTCCCAGTTAGTAATTACGGAGTTCGGGTTCATTTCTGAGCCGGTAGCCGCAAGCGTCAGTACCGTGCCGAACGGGAGCGCATCCGAGACGGACTTCTTTCGCGTAATGAACAACCATGGATCTCCATCAAATTTTGCACCGACCGCGATTGCTTTGGTACAATCAATAACACTTCCGCCGCCAACAGCAAGCAGAAAATCAATTGCGTTGTCTTCGCAAAGAGCAATACCCTTTTTCACGGTTGACAATCGTGGATTGGGTTCCACACCCTGCAGCTCGTACACCTCTGCGTCAATCTCATTCAAGATGCGCTTCACTTGATCATAGAGACCTGAGCGTTTGATGCTTCCACCGCCATAGACGAGCAAAATACGTTTGCCGTATTTCGGAACTTCAATCTTTAATTTTTCCAGCTGGTTTTTTCCAAAAATCAGTTTCGTCGGATTATGAAAAACAAAGTTATCCATGAATCAATCGCCTCGTTTTCTAGATAAGTATACAGATTAACTCCTATTATAAACTTATCCATCACAAGATCCTATGCAGACCATCCTCCCTATTTAAATCCTCATTCATCGCGTCACATCAACTGAACCAATCATTGATTTTAAAAGTAAGCCTTTTCAAGACAATATCATCCGAAATATACTTAGTGGAAATTCATTACATTCTCATAGATACTCATCTGATTTTTGAATTTCACCTCATAATAGTGGATAATAACTTTATAGTTACGGAGTTAGTCAAAACATAAGATTAAGGATGTGTCTTTGATTGCCATTCTCTACATACCGGCTTTTCCAATTAGGGCTGGCGCTTTGTGTCGCCATTTTCACGATCTGTTTTGCAATACTCGCCACGTTAAGCTTTACACCGCTCTACTATTTTGATGTACAGCACTTGGCTATTCCCGAGCAATCAGGTATTAGCCTCTCACGCATCGTTGACAATTACAATTATACAATTCACTATTTATTGAACCCGCTTCCGCAAACGTTTGATCTTCCCTCACTCGCTTATTCAACTGCCGGACGTATTCATTTTCAGGATGTTAAGAGACTCTTCATTGCCGTTGACTTCATGTTTGTTGTGACCGGCGTCATCAGCATAATTGGAATCTGGAAACATGTGAAACTCCGCGACTTTCACTTTTTGAGAGCAGCCGCCATTGCCCTCACGTTTTTTACTGTCATTCCGCTCATCATGTTTGCCATTGATTTCAACGGCACGTTCATCTTGTTCCATGAACTGTTCTTCCGGAACAATTACTGGATTTTCGATCCGCATACGGACCCGATCATCACGATACTCCCTGAAGCATTCTTCCTGCATGCAGCCTTGTTCATTCTCGGAATCATCATCACAGGGATTATTGTAATGACTGCTATTTATCGAAAAAAATGCTGCAAAAAATAGCTTCACTTGATCCGTTCCGCAGATCAGGTGAAGCTATTTTTAGGTTCAACTATTCTTATATCGGTACTGTAGCAATTCATGCAACACCGCAATCTGTTCCAATATATTCTCGCCGATATTCGTCTCACGTACTTTTTTTCGTCTCAATTTGCGATCAACCAGCCGTCTTACCGAAAGCACATCGGTACCATTTAGAAGAACATCTTCCTTGGAAGTAAATCGTTGATGCGCAACGAGCTGCATCCCATACGAATTGTATAATAGTGTATAGCCGGCGATACCGGTTTTCGACTGATACGCCTTTGAAAATCCGCCATCGATCACAATCATCTTGCCGTTCGCTTTAATCGGATTTTCACCGTTCAATTCTTCAACAGGTGTGTGGCCGTTGATGATATGTCCATCTGTAGGATCAAGATCAAATTCTTTGAATAGTCGACAGCATGTCGACTCGTGTTCACGCAGTTTATAATAAGGATTTTTCCGTTCCACATGCGTTTCTTTTTCTTCAATGAAATAGCGTTCAAAGGTCGTCATATCCTTCTTTCCAAACAGCGATGAATTTTCTCCGGTCCATAAATACCAAACCATATCGGTAGCAAAATCATCTGTTTGTTGCGGATGCGCGCAGCTTGAGCGCAAATAGTTTTCAAAGACGTCCAATAAACATTTTCCTGAATAATCAGTTCCTTTGATCGTCATGTGCTTCATGCTTCCGTCCTCATTGAGCGGAATACACCCATGAATTAACAAGTTCCCATTATACTTCAGATAAAGGCTCCCTTTTCCAATCAGATAATTCATATGTCTGGCTAACTTTTCAGAGTGTTGAATAGAAAACATCAGTTTTTCCATCACTTGCGCTTCTTCTGCTAATAGCTCTTCCGGACGATCAGGGTTAATTGTCGCAAAACATGTATTTCTTAATCTATAGGTTTTGCCGCCTACAGAAAGGGTGAGACGTTCATAATTAATTTGATCAAGGAGCAGCCGATGTTCCATATGAAAATCTGGGCAACGTTTAATAATCGGCGCTTCCAATTTGAATTGAATCATGGAAATCGCCTGATGAATCTTCGTAATTTGCAGGCGTTCATTTTCGGAACTATGATCTTCGGCACTTATCTTCGGACGGAACGCGGGGTTATCGTCATAATATTTATCTGCAAGATTGAGAAGCGGGATCAAGTTGATACCATAAACATCCTCAATAATATCGAGGTTGTTGTAGCGTGCGCAAATACGGATAATATTCGCGAGACATACCTTTGATCCGGCATAGGCGCCAATCCAAAGCACATCGTGATTGCCCCATTGAATATCGACAGAATGATAGCTCATCAATGTATCCATAATTCGCTCCGGATGCGGCCCGCGGTCATAAATATCGCCAACAACATGAAGATGATCCACGACCAGCCTTTGAATCGTGTAGGCGAGACCGATGATAAGCTTACTCGCCTGACCAAGCGCGATGATACGATTGATAATTTTGGAGTAGTATTCTTTTTTGTTTGTAAACTCATCGGTTTTATATAAAAGCTCTTCAATAATGTAAACAAACTGTTCGGGAAGTGCCTTACGTACTTTTGACCGCGTATATTTTGATGAAGAAAACGCGGTCAGCTTAATCAAGCGACCAATCGTTGACACATACCAGCCGCTCAATTCTTTCTGGTCGAGTGATTTTTTCACTAATTGAAGCTTTTCCTCAGGATAATAAACTAAGGTAGCAAATTCATTCACATCCCGTGGTGAAAGCTCACCTTTAAACAGATCCTTTATTTTCTCTTTCACATTTCCTGATCCGTTCCGCAAGACATGCTGAAACGCGTAGTATTCCCCATGCAAATCGCTGACAAAATGTTCCGTGCCCTTTGGCAAATTCACGATTGCTTCCAAGTTAATAATTTCGGTCGCAACCTTCTCCTCACAGTCATATTTCTCAGCAAGCAAATCCAGATACTTAGTGTCCATCGGCATCCCCTTAACCCATGACTCGTTCATCACTATGGTTCTTGTAATCGATTGCATTATTAAACATTCTATTCATTAAGGAAGCGCTCATCACAGTTTCAGAAATGATAAATCAATAATTTAAGTATAGCACATATAATACGCATACATCATATATAACTCACTTTTAATTATATATGTCACACTAATTTTACTTATACTCCTTGAAACCCAAGAATATCGATTTAACCCAAAAAAGCCGAAAAAATGAACATTCATCTTTTCGGCATACACTAGTTACAATCCTCCACGAACCAAGCAAAATCAGCACTTTTTAGCCAAGATAGGTGAATACATCTTTATTTTTGTACAGCTTTACGATTTTTTCAAAAAAGAATTTGACAATCAGTCCAATTACTACGGGAATGATGATCCAGATGACTAGAGCCAGCAATGGTGCGAGTCCCCCGTCAATCGAAGCAAGCGGCCCTACCAACCCGACAAGTCCGAACCCGGCGGATGTCGGTACTCCGGAAACACTGAACAGAGCTACAGGAATTGCGGAAAGAATAGTTGTAGTTAAAATCGGAACGAGGATAATGGGATGACGGAACAGGTTTGGCATCATCATCTTCATTGCGCCTAAAGCAATAGCGATTGTCACACCGGATTTGTTCACCTTCCACGAATGAATGACGAGCACGACTGTGGTTACGGCGACGCCCATTGCCGCCGCACCTGCGGACACACCGTTCAGCTGGATTGCCATGCCGATTGCGACCGTTGAAATCGGTGAAATGATCAGGATGGCGAACGAGCAAGCAATAAGAACGCTCATAATGACCGGCTGCAGAGTAGTAAAGGAATTAATTAAATTCCCAAGCGATGTCGTAATATAGGAAACGTATGGGAGCAGAAGCAAGCCAATGATTCCGGCACCTCCACCGATGACAATTGGGGAGAGCACGATACTGACCGAACCAAATTTATTGCCAATCCAGAGAACCAATAACACTGCGATGGACGCGGTGATCATCGTATTGATGAGATCTCCTGTACCGGCACTTAAATAACCACCTACAGCATGCGTCGCAGCATTTGTAACTGTCGGAGTAAATTGCGTGACTCCTGAACCGACATACGCTGCGCCGGCGACTACAGCCATATTCATCGGATTAAAACCAAATTGCAGTGCGATCAGGGCACCGATCAGCAACGGGGTCGCTACTTGAAAGACAACGACCGCATGAGAAATAAATAGTGCACTACTGTTATCACCAAATAATTTGAGCACCGCGCAGAGAACAGCATTTGGAATCAAGCCGACAATGATTCCCAAAGCGGTTCCCGACAATACTTTATTTATAAACGCTTTAGATGTAAGTCGTTCTTCTGTTTCAGACATTGTCATTTCCCCCTTGCTTTAAATTGCATTTTATCGTCGTAAACCTACTGCGCCTTAAGAATCTGTTCCTTGGCATGCACCAATTCTGTTAAAAAAGCACAATAAGGCGTGGGCACATCGTATTTTTTTCCTTTTCGAGCAACTGCTCCATTGATGTAATCAATTTCTGTTAAGCGGTTATTCTTGATCAAATCCTGATGCATTGATGGATAATGCTTGCCGATGCCGTCCGGATCAAACGTCTCAATAACATGCTGCAAAATCTCTTCTTGATCAAGGATCACGGATTCCTTTTCTGCGACTGCCGCAAATTCACTGATAATCGATTTAAGAATTGGTACAGCAACAGTAGTGGCTCCAAATTCACTGATGTTCGCATCTAAAAGTGTGCATGTGCCATTCAATGTGCCGTTGACACAGGCCTTGCGCCAAACCGAGTACATCACGTTACCGCTGTACGTGCCATTGAGCCCCGCTTTTTTTAGAACATCAACAATCCGCCGCGCATTTTCTTCGCCATTCGGATCAATGTTTTGCAATTCGACTTCCCCATCACCAAACAGCTTCGCTTTCCCTGGTCCTTCAAGACCTGCCGTCCACATAGTAATCCCAAGCAAAATATTTTTCTTGGGCACATAGTTCTGCAACGTATCGTCATGTCCAAGTCCGTTTAGGAGACAAAGAACCATTGTATGCGGGCCAATAAGCGGTTTTATCGATTGAAGCATTCGTTTAAGCTGCATCGCTTTCGTGAACATCACGATTAAGTCCACTTGTTTATGGCTATCCGATAATTCTTTCGGATAAAAAATAGGGATTGGTTCAACTATTTCGTTACCGTTGTAATTTGCCCTCAATCCATTCTTTTTAATGGCTTCCACATGTTCGCGCCATGTGTCGATCAATACGACATCATTTCCCGCCTTGTGAAGCATAAGACCAAATCGACTCCCCATTGCCCCCGCGCCGGCTATCACTATTTTCATGACCATGCCTCCCAAAAAGCTTTTTTGTATCCGCTTACATAGTATTGATTGAACGGATATATTGTGAATAAATTCTCAATTAATGCATTTGGATTACACTATCAAGAAAGGAGCATCATAACGAGGCAGATTCGTTTGATGTCGTGAAAATATTTTTCATGTATTAGTGAGAAAATTGTGTGTCCTTGACAAACAAAATAGTTATTGAAACAATAAATAGAGAGTTATTTTTCGAAATTTAATTTTTTAACTATGTTTTCACAAATTTATGTGATTGTTTATAAGTAACACTATACCGCACTTGTCGTCGGTGATGGCTTTATCGGACAACTATTCACTGCTCTTCTGGCAACCCGTGTTAAAAAGGTCGATGTCAGCGGGCGAAATGAAAAGAAGATCCCGATATTGAAAAAAATCGGGGCGACTGATGTCTTCAATCCCGAAGTCGAAAGGCGTGATGAGAAATACGATATCGTCATCGAATGTGTCGGCCTTCAAATCACGCAGGAACGTGCCATTTCAAGTGCGCAGCGCGGCGGCCAGGTGCTCATGTTTGGCGTTTCAGGACCTGGGGATCAGATTAAGGTCAACTCCTACGACATTTTCTTTAAGGAGCTGACAATTAAAGGCGCGTTTATCAACCCGTTTGCTATGCAAGACGCCATCCAGCTCATGGCTGATGGCAGGATTGATATTGAAGCGCTAATCACACATGAATTGCGGCTTGAAGATGTACCCGATGTATTGTCAGGACGTTTCAAAGAAAAAATCACTAAAGCCGTCGTTACTATAGGATAAATAGCTGACAGAGATCATTGCCTATGACAACTGAAATTCATACAAAAAAGAAGTCATGGATCAGTTTGAACTGATGCACGGCTTCTTTTGATTGATCTCTATTTAGTTATTTACTGCTTCTTTTTCCTGATCCATTGCTTTCATCGATTGCGCAACCTTAATCATCATGGCGCATTCAATCCGCTTGCGGAAAATATCACAGCTGAACTCGAAGTTGCCGGTGAGTGAGCCGGTCGCATGCAATGAGTTGGCCGGGCAGCCGCCGCTGCAGTAGAGCTTCGCCCAACAGTCCTGGCATTCCGGTTTGGAATAGCAATTCGTTTCCTTGAACGCA
This sequence comes from Sporolactobacillus caesalpiniae, assembly GCF_040513385.1. Lineage (NCBI taxonomy): Bacteria > Bacillati > Bacillota > Bacilli > Caryophanales > Sporolactobacillaceae > Sporolactobacillus > Sporolactobacillus caesalpiniae. Next base: position 329,570 of record NZ_JBEVCB010000001.1, on the reverse strand, counting down.
TCTTGTATCTCCGGAGTTTTTACCCCATCCCAGATGTTCCCCATACTGTAGGACTCATCACCTACGAATTGATGGCAAGGAAATAGTTCACCTGACGGCGTCACAGCCATATACTCAGTACCTGATCCGCAACCGGAAATCCGCTTATGAATACAAGGTCCCTCAGACAAATCAAGCATATAATGATAGAAAATGAATCCTCTTCCCTCATCTTCGCGCTTGAGCATTTCTTTGGCGAGCAGTTCATATTGATCATAGATAATCGGAAGATCTTCTTCCTTCAGCGCATAGGGTTCCTTCGGATCACAGATCACCGGCTCCATCGAAAGGCGATCGAAACCAAGATCCGCCATATGGAACAGATCATTGGTAAAATCGATATTGTTGTGTGTGAAGGTGCCGCGCACATAGTATTCCTTGTCTCCGCGCTTTTTGACGAAGTTCTGGAATTTCGGCACGATATAATCATAGCTTCCTTTACCGGTAATCGTCTTACGCAAACGGTCATGCACTTCTTTGCGTCCATCAAGGCTGAGTACAACGTTATGCATTTCCTTATTTAGAAAATCGATGACCTCATCCTTAAGCAGCAAGCCATTAGTCGTCAGCGTGAAACGGAAATGCTTCTTGTATTCCTCTTCTTTACTGCGCGCGTATGCGACAATCTGCTTCACGACTTTCCAGTTCATGAGCGGTTCGCCGCCGAAGAAGTCCACGTCCAGATTGCGGTGAAAGCCGCAATTTTCAAGTAAGAAGTCAATCGCCCGTTTACCGACTTCATAGCTCATAATCGCCCGTGCGCCGTGATATTTGCCTTGGCTCGCGAAACAATACTCACAGGTCAAGTTGCATGTATGCGCGACATTCAGACACAGTGCCTTCACATACGTTTTCCTCTTTTTTAAATTAAAGGACAGGTCCTTAAATTCATCTTCAGAGAAGAGCTGTCCACTCTGCTTCAGCTCGGTAACATCTTTAATCGTCTCACGAATGCTCTCCTCAGTTACATCCTCATGCTCGTCATATTTATTCAGCATCTGAGCAACAATTTTTTCCGGAGCATGCTCTTCATAAAGCGCAATCACATCGTATGCGAGATCGTCGACGACATGCACTGCTCCGCTATACGTGTCGAGCACAATGTTGTACCCGTTCAATTTATATTGATGAATCATGCAATCAGACTCCTTTAACCAAAAAAATTGCCGCCCAGCTGCACGGGACAGCTGGGCGGTACAGTCCTGTTTCTTATCGATTCGCCGGATCAGCACATTGTTGGTTTGCAACACCGCAAGATGTTTTGCACGCAGATTGGCAAGACGTTTGGCATTCGCCATGTCCGCCATGATTTGCTGATTCTCTCAAGTTCATCGTGTTCAACGTTACGATTCTTTTCATCATTCATGACCCCTTTTCGTTGTCTTTTAAAAAATAGTCCGGATCCATGAGTCTTAAGGTTACATCATTACCCGATCTTATTCACAATGGCACGGTTTTCACATCGTTGATTTCCACCAAGAGAACAATGAGGAAACCCTACTTTGCTCAGTATACAAAAAGAAAAGAATCTTTACTGTGATGTTTGGCATTGATATAGAAAAATAGAGAAACTTTTTCTTGTTACATGCATCTTATTTGACGAACCTTGTAATGTTGGCGATGTTCAAGCTGGTCACAGACTTCATTAATAATAACTAAGTCCCGTTCCACTCGATCCAGTCGATCATGTGCATCCTTCAGCAATTCAACAAATGAATGATACTCCTTGCTCATCATTCAACCACTCCTTCACTACGTAGTTTTTCCGTCCGCAGTCTGCACTAGGAAGTTGTTATCTCATGATCAGATCGTACCATTCACCCGACTAAATAATTTAATATGTACACTATATTCACCTATTTGGTTGTTTGTCCTGCTCCCGATTTTACGAGTGAGCACGATTTGCAGAAAACATTTATGTATCGTATTGTTTACCTTTTTTCATGTTGATGGAACTTATTGGTATAATATATCCCATAATATAGTCTCACTACGCCACGTATCTTAGGAGGATGAATAGTGATTCGTAACATGTACGTTATTAAATATGTAGATCACTCAACAGCATGGCACTTAAATCAAACGATGCAAATCGAAACAACTAATCCAAGCTATAAAAAGGGTGACGTTATTCGCGTTGATAATCAAAAATACGTTGTAATCGAGGATTATAATTGTCTGAGAGTAAAGCATCTCCTTCGAGAGATAAATCCATTAAAATCTCTAATCCTTCAAATACCAAACAAGTAAGAACCCCCCGCTATTTAAAGCTTAAACACTGCCAAATTTCTTTCTGAGTGATTATACATCCACATGAAGGCACCTCAAAACAGGTGCCTTTTTTCGTTGTAGCTAAGACTGCTTAGGTTAAATGAAATGCTTGTTGTAGACAGCTTTCGTCTTACATAAAAATTATACTTTTTATATTCACGTCAAGTTAATGTGCCGCCACAATGGACCTCTTCATTTTTCATCGGTTCAACTCCCTGATTCCAATCAAAATCATTTTGTTAGTTATTCCTATTACATCAACAGTCGGCTTTAATTTGGACGAATCTATATCTATCTTCATTTCTTTTGAGCGCACGGTAATTCCGCTGATATGGTAAAATAAGGTGTTGGATGATTGGAGGACTATTGATTTTTTTTATAAGGAGCGATTTAATGAGCAAAACTTCAAGAAACGCGCTGCTTATCTTTTTGTTCTTTATAACCGTAAAAATAGTCGCTCATTTTTTTCCACTGTTTGATGATATTGTTATCTGGTTTTGCTTTGCTATAATTGCTATTTACACAGTTGCTGCAATAATATTTGATCACTCATGGAAAAACGTTCTGTCCTATTTAATTTTCCTTATCGTAATCACAGGATTATCTTTTATTTAAATGGTGAAGGTTGCACCAATAATCCACTTTTTTGTTTCTTTTTTGAAATGCTTTTTGATGGTGCGTACTTCTAAAGGAAAGGGGCTATCTGCATGATTTATATCTTGGTCTCTATTGCCATGCTTGTCTTCTTCGTTTGGTACCTGCCTAAGTTTCTTGATATTGAGCAAAAAAGAAACGAAATACTTAAAGAAATTTCTGCCAAACTAGATAAAAAGGATGAATGACAAGGGAAAACCTGTCTTTTTTTACGTTCAAAACACTGATTCTTGATACACTAATTGCCAAAATCGTTTAATTTATAACACAAAAGGAGCTCACGTATTCGCAGGCTCCCTTTTTGAAGTCCACCCTTCCGAAGAAGAACGGCCTATTTTAATTATTCCTTACTTAGATTCTAACAACTAGCTGCTTATGCTCCACGCTGACCATCGACAACATCGTACTCAACCTTTTTGCCTTCTTCCAATGCTTTAAAACCGTCGCACTGACATGATGCTAAGCCAAATTTTCGCTCTGAAAAATAAAAATTCACATAAAATAAAGTGTCACCAAAATGCCAATGCTTGATGATTATCATCGATTGAGTACACAAATACAGGTTCTTTTTATATCAGCTGATATTTTCATATTTTTTATGGATCCCGGAATAGCTGAGTATAAATTATTTTGAATTCTTAATACGTCGATCCTCAATCTTCAGTTCAATTATTTTGAGCTGATCACGATCATTTAAAATCTCGGCTTTATTTTTCTTAACCAATTGACTAAATGTTAAAACTTTTTTCATCGTATTTATCCCTCTCTTTATTCATTTACACCAGTAATAGTATACCGTATTTAAATACGTTTTGATAGCGTTTTCAATAAATATGCATAATCTGGTCACCCGGGCGGTGATAACTCCTTTGGCTTTGGCATCGGCTACCAAGCTGTTTAAAGTCTGCTACGACTTTTGAGCAATGCAACCTAAGCCTATCCTGACTTTGTTGGCAATGTCTGCCTGTGATATGCCAAGATGTTTGTCCATTCCACTGCATCTTTAATCTTTGGCACGAATGCTGTGATCACTATTCCAACTCCGGCTACCAATATAGATAAAACTGCAGGCACTAATGCGCCGGATGAATACTGCCAAATATACAGATAGCTGGACACCGCCCCGAGAAATGCCAGCTGCAGCTTAATGGATAAATTCATATTTGTTCATTTCTTCACCTCAATATTCGAGTATTAGAAAACTTGGCTTCGCCCAACCTCTGACGAAGGCGAAGACTTAGTTGCGACGGCCATGGACGGCCTAGTGTCCGGTGAGCCGCAGGACGCGGCGTTTTTTCGGACCGCTTACTCGTTTCCTATAATTATTTATCTTTTTATACTTTCTTACCAGTGTAAAAAAGGGACCCACATAGTGGATCCGTCAAGGGGATTAAGTTCTTTGATCACTTTATTTATCGACTATTCTACAAATTTTTTAAGTAGTACAAAATACCTTATTTCTGGCATCACCTCCCTCTTTTAGGTAAAAAAAAGACCAATTTGGTCAGTTCAACATATGATTATTGATTAATTTCAGCCAAAACAAAAAAGCCTTGTTCACCAAGGCTTTTCGCTATGTCCCAGAAGGGATTCGAACCCATGACCCACGGCTTAGAAGGCCGTTGCTCTATCCAGCTGAGCTACTGGGACAAGATTTATAAAGTTTTTCATGACGACCTTTATTATTTTAGAGAATGTGACAAGATCTGTCAATGGCTGAATGGTAAATACTTTGGTCTGCAGGGTTATTTTTTCGTTCGTCAGCATGAATTATTCTAAGAAGCAGCACTTTTTACGGTTGTATTCATCACCATTCGCTGATTAATGTTGGCAAGTTTGATGAAAAGCTAGTCGTAACCGCTACCTCTGCTTTCAGTGCAATAAGTAAGCTATGTTAATGGCGATGTTTCTCAAAAAGCACTTCAAGATATTCCTGCAAGAACTTGCTAAGTAGAGGGAGTTCAACATATCATTTGCAACTATGGGTTGACTCTGTATCTATTGGTATTATAATGGGCAGTACAAAAAAGATAGAGATACAAAAAAAACAGAGAAGAAGGCGTTTTAGGATGGTGTTTACACAAGATAATTTGTCAGAAAAGTTGTACAAGTCTTTGAGTAAAGGTGAACCGCTTGCTTGGAAGGGTGTTGATCATTCCGAGCTGACGCCTGCACTCGCTTATGATGTTCAGCACACGTTTAACGCGAAGAAAGGTGAATCGGTTAAAGGTTACAAAATCAGTCTGACCAGTAAAACGACTCAGGATATGTTCCACTCAGACTCTCCTCTTTATGGGCAGATCGTTGCTTCAAGCGTTTTGAAGGACGGCGCAACTGTTGATCTGAGTACATTGAACGAACCGCTGCTCGAACTCGAATTGGAATTCACCGCTCTGGAAGATTTGTCTTCTGAAGATGATGAACAAGCCTTGCTCGATAAAACCGACGTTGCGCCAGGTATTGAGGTTCCTGATTCACGTTTCAAGGATTGGTTTCCTGTGCTGCCTCTTGAGCTTGTCATCTCAGACAGCGCCGTCTGCGGTCGCATAGTGGTCGGCAATGCTGCTCCAAAACCGTCTTTGGAAGAATTGGCTGATGTCACTTCCAAGGTCACCTTGAATGGCGAACCACTCACATCAGGTATTTCCTCAGAGGTGCTGGGTAATCCGTTGCACGCATTAAAATGGCTGGTACAGAAATTAGATCAAGAAGGCAAGAAGGTAACTAAGGGTACAACCGTTTCAACAGGCACCTTCTGCTTGCCAAAGAAATTGGAGAAAGGGACTTATGTCGCGACGTTTGACCATAACCTTGGCAGTGTCACGTTGCATGTAAAATAAATTAATTGGTTATTGTTGAAATACGGCCGGATCCCATACCTAGGGATTCGGCCGTTTTATTTTTTGCTGCGCAGTTAAGACGGAGCGCGCGGTAAAAATGCATGAGTAAAAGAGACCAATTTTGCATTGTTCGAGCAAAAATATCAGCGTTCAGGCGAAAGAATCAGCGCTCAGAGAAAAGAATCAGCGATCAGGCAAAATTATCAGCGTTCAACTTTTCCTCTCTTCGGTTGAACTTCCCACGTGTTCGGTTTAACTTTTCACTCGTTAGGTTGAACTTCTGGTCTTCGGTTGAACTTTCCAGAGGTTCGGTCTAACTTTTCGAGCGTTCGTTCTACCTCGACTCTTACGCGCTTGCTGCGCATCTCGCGTCAACTGTGAAGCAATTCACTCCAATGACTGGTGCCAGCATGATGCAGTCCATGTCGATTAGTTTTTCCCAATTATTGTTTGATGGGCTAAACCACTGACTGCTTGACTATTGCATAGTTATCTTTACGAGTTTGTATCCTGGAAAAATATAATCGAAAAGATTGTTCTTTTTTTCTGGTTCAACGGACAAATCAAAATCCCGATTATTGATTTCAGTTCCATAATAGTGCCAACCATTAGGTTCTTCGCCTTGAAAACCGGACGTACTTTTACATTTGGTGCCTTTTCTTATAGTCAAAAAAAACTTCCTTGTCGTTTCATTTGCAGCAATGGCATTGATTTCTTTTTTATTTTTGGATGCAAGGACTCGATTCACATCTTTAATAGCCGTCACGTTTTCCCAATTTTCTGAACCACCAAATCCAACAACATAATACCCCGCACCAAAAATGATCAAGATAACAATGATGCCTATGAATTTACTCTTATATTTTTTCAATTTGTTACCTGCCCCGGCATGATCAACCGTCATTTCAGAAGTTCACTCAGGAGCATGTCGCTGCCGGGCAATAATAAGACCACGGAACCGGCCACTAATAAGAGATCAAAACCAAAGAGCAGAATCACGATTTTTATCGACCTTGGGACGTCGTGCCGCAGTGCGCCAATAACGAGAAGCAACACACCGATTAAGAAAGTTAACAGATACCAGAAACCCAATAAGATCACTTCCCATGTGCTTGCTTTTTCTGAATCATTCCTTCGCTTTAGTCATTTGACAGATCCGGTGTGGTAACATCATAGGCGTTATTATGGTGCAGTTCAAAAGTTGCAAGCACTTTTTTCGCATGCAAACGTGACAAATTGAACGATTGCCATGATTGGTCCTCATTCAACTGCTTTTTGCGCTCGAACAAATAATTTTCTGTCTTAGCGCGTACCGCCTCATCTTTCGTCTGAAGCAATCCGGTGAGCTGCGGAATGGCGCCGTCAGAAAGCGAAGACAGGTAACCCACATCAATTTTTCCCGTCTGCTCATAACGTTCCATATTCCATTTAGTGATCAGTACGTCACTGTTGAAATAGTTAACCAGTACAAATGCGGTAATCGCAGTAAGTAAATAATACTTAAACAGCTTGATGCGCACATTCCAGATTCTGCATAGCGTAAAAATGAACAGGACAAAGAGTAAAATCATAAACGCGTGAGTCAGTACACGAAGATAGGTAAATCCATACATCTGCTCATATAAATACATGCGAATGAATGCAGAGCCGAGCATGATCAAGGTGCAACCGACGAGCAGTGATTCAAGCACTTGAACCGCCCGATCCATAACCTTGCCGACCTTTTTCGTCCAATAGATCAACGCGAGCAGGATGCTGAAATTAATTAATGTTACAAGCACAAGTTCAAAAAATCCGCGGCGCGCGTATTCCGCATAGGTAAATTGCTGCGGAAGGTCGAGTGAAAAACCGCCGAATAGGTACGAAAATTGAATCAGTGTAAAGAATACATAAATCGCGTTAATGATACTCAAAATTGTGGCAGCAACAACGTGATCAATACTATTTGCTAAATTTACATAATCCTCGGGTTCCCGAAACGTGGTTAGCGGCCTTCGTTTTGCAATCAGACTCCATATATAGCTGAACGAACACAATGCGATAACTGCCGCAAAAATAAATCGAGGTACAAATTCATCGAAATTAATCGCCTCAAGCAGCTCTGGAATCGCCCCTAGAAAGTGGCTGAATACCTCATCTGCAGAAGCGAGCAGAGAGACGACGATGACTACAAGTGGGACCGCAATCAGCACTCCTAGCAATACTCTGGTCAGCGTACTGCTTTTGCCCATGGACAATCCTTTACTCAACCGTTTCGCAATCAAACGGAATGGCAGGAAAAGAAAAGCAAACGGCCGATAAAAAAATCCGAGAAACACATCGCCGATGAATTTAACAGAATGCCATGCGGATTTGGAACGTCCTGCGGCAAGCGTGGTCTGCATCACGATCAATATCGGTATCGCCATAAGGTTTAATGCATAGAAAACCATGTTCGAGAAAATCAAGTAAGTTAGTGACAGCAAGCTGATCGGTATCAGTAAGAACCCGGAAAAGTCCCTGCGTACCGTTACAATGCTGCGCGTATTCCAAAGAAATACGCTGTAAAATGCAAAGACGAACAATGGAATTGAAATACCAGGCAATTGATCAAAAAAGAACCAATTGGCCAAAACACCGAGCAGTACGGTGCAAAGCAAAAGTCTGCTGCTCCTATTATGTAGAATCAGATGATCACTCTGTTCTCCTAGCATTTTTGTCGTTGAAAATTCGTCCATTCCCTAACACCTCTTTTATTTTTCATCCTCTTCATAAACCAACAGATCGCCTGGCTGACAGTCGAGTGCTTTACAGATCGCCTCAAGCGTGGAAAACCGGATCGCCTTCGCTTTGTTGTTCTTTAAAATTGAAAGATTTGCAGGTGTGATCTGTACCTTTGCTGCAAGTTCGGTCGCGCTCATTTTCTTTTTCGCCATAACGACATCAAGATTTACAACTATAGCCATCTTTCGCACCTCTATACTGTTAAGTCATTTTCTTCTTTGACAGCCACTGCCTGCTTGAAAACTTCAGCAAGAATAATGGAGAAGAATCCCGCGATAATAAAAATCATTGCAATGATAATTGTGAAAAAAGAATTAAAGCACACAACCTTTACCGCATAGCAGAATGAAATAATAAAAGAAGCAATTGCGATTCGTTTCAGGCTGTGCACGTTATCCATCATGAACGGATTATGTCTGTTCAATGTCTTAAAGATCCGTCTGACCTCGTAAACAATCTGCAAGGCAAAAACGCCTGTGACATAAAGAAAAATAAGTAAAAACCAATAGTTGCGGTTTGTTTCATAGCTCAATTGATCCATATACCAATTAACCGACCAAGGAAGGCTCAAGAGTATGCCGATACCGCCAAGAAAAATCAGATCAAGCATGCGCTTGACATACCCCGAAAGCCCTTTTTCATCAAGAATGACCATTCTTGCTCACCTCTCATTTAATTTCCAAAGTGATTATAGCATATATTTTATTGAAAAACAGCATTTATTTATCGTTTTTCGATAATTAATTTCTGTTTAAAGATAACTAAAACAATAAAAAAACGGCGCAGTCAAAACCCGCACCGATTGAACTTCATCGTTATTTTATTGACGTGAAAACATAAACCATGGCATTAAATGAGGTAGTGTCTGATGCTCCCTCAATGGTGAAACTTTGAAAAACCACCTTGATTTTTGCCTTATCGTTCTCCTTTTCGAAGGACATCTGATCAACGGCTACCGTATCACTTCCTTCAGTTTTTTTACTTCTTTCTACGTGATGAATCATTGGAGCAAGTGGTGCGGATAAAAGGACGCGTTCCCTCGAATCAGTAATCTGAATGGCTCCGTATCTCCCATCAGGGTCAAAGGACACTTGATAAACAGTTCCATCCTTCGACATTCTGCTTATCGAAAAATCGCTCTTTCCACCCGATTTGCTGATTGAGAGCCTCGCTAAATGATCATAACCGGAAATACGCACCGCATGATCCGTGCCGATGTCAAAGCTTTGGTAGTCACTTTTTGCATAAGGCGAGAATCCAAAGGTTGTCTCAAAATCCGTTGGGACCTCAAAGGACTTCGGTAAGTAGGAGAGGCGTTGAAGCGCGTCGATCCGCTCCAGATAGCTTATCGAACGAGCGATCGTCTCCTGATCTTCTCGATCGATACTTGGATTGGGTTGGACTTGATGATTGCGAATCATTTGATTGCGTTCAAGCACCGTTTGAAGCTGGGCAGTCTGACTGATCCGACTTGTCGTAAACGCATCGATCGGCGGTGTCATTGCGATCACAGAGCAAACCATTGCGAGGATGGCAATATATCCTTTGTTTTTCAGTGATGAGATGCTTAAAATGACGCCGCTTGCCGCCGCATAAAGACAGAAAAGTAAAACGAGATAATGGGTATGCGTCATTCCTTGATCTAAGACAACGAGCAAAGTTGATGCAAATTGGAACAGAGCAACAGGAATCAGTAATTTAGGTGCTAAATGGCGAAAAAGCACTGCAAACCGATTCATTAGCTGATTCGATAAACTATAGATCATCAGTACCGCGATACAGTAGGACAGGATGAGCGGCTCGAGCAAGTTCTCATTCCAATCGCTTAGTACGATCGTTTTAATCATATAGATGAGCAGGACAAGACTGTATACTGCCGCAGTTGGGATCAGGACATATGAAATCAGTACATCTACGAATTTCGGGATCTTTGCCGCACGTTCGATCTCTGCTGAGTTCGCACGGAATACAGGAATCAGGGATAGAAAGAGTGTCGGTGCCCACACTGTCCACAGGATGATTCCCGTATATGAATACGGTCGTGATCCGATTTGAATGAGCAGCGTATCCACTGCAACAAGAATCAGCATGATCCCGCCATAAATGATTGCCGAGAAGAAAAGTGAAGTAAACACCGATTTAACTATAATCATTACATTCGCATAGAAAGAATGCCCTCCTCTGAGCGAGGGAAGCCAAGCAAAGGCAATAGAAAGTCCAAAAATAGCGATACTCGTCCGCGTCATCACGATTGTGCTGTAAGCTGGATCATGGCGAATTAAAAGAAAATAAAGAATAGTAAGCAGGGATGCTCCGATCATTGGGAGTGCGCGCTTCCACCACGAAAGCGCATACCGCTCGGCGTATACCTGAGCCGCGCTGAACGCCAGCGCAGCAAAAATCAGCGTAACAACCGCGTTACCGTATTCATGACCGGTCTCAATGGCCATGCATTGCATCGCGGCAAGGATAACGAGCAGAATAACGGTTATCGGAAATCGCATAATCGTTGTATTCAGATTCGTCAATCGACTTGACAACATAGCAAGCAGTTTCATAGTGATCACCTCTTTGAGATGTTCTTATCCTAACGATCTATTTACGAAAAAAAACACTCGACGGCTTCATTTTAACCATTCTTATCAAAGATCGAAAAAAATAAGCTTCTTTTGCTTGCATCGGACAAAATTAAAGGAGTAAACTACAGTTGTGTAAGCGCTTAACATTTTAACTTGAGGAGCGTGACGGAGAGATGATTACTTTAGGTGTATTTGGATCAGTTTGCGTTATCATTCCGGTCGTTGCAGCAGTTATTTGGGATCGCTATCATACCCGGGTTCAGTAACTCCCGGATTTATCCCAAACTATAGAGACATTATCCCCTATTAAAAAGCAATCGCTCATGCCCGATAACTCAGGCATGAGCTTTTATCTGTTGACCTATACGGTTTCATTCAATTAATTGCGATAAACCTTAATCTTAATTTTTTTCCTTCCCCAATTGATCGCTTGTTTTCTTGTTTTATAGTGAACATCAATGACTTTTCCCTTAATTCGGCCGCCAACATCTCTTGCGATCGCGTATCCATAGCCCGGCACATATACTTTTGAACCAAGCGGAATGACACGCGGATCAACTGCAATCGCCTTTGCCTTCGGGTGCTTTTTATAATTAAATCCTGTTGCTGTACGTCCAAGCTCACAGTAAGAGGTCGCGCTGACTGTAATTTTCTTATACTTTGATTTCGCTGTCGCAGCATTCTCCGGCATTCCCGCAAATAGAACAGCGATGATGGCGATTAACAAAATGATCTTTTTCATTTTCAACATCCTTTGTTTTCCGTCTGTCTACAACTTACCAATTCTATATAACAGCCATGTATCATAACTGTTCTCGTTTCATTACAACGGCATAACAAGTTGATTGCACTTTGTTTAGCTGCATACATATAAAGTGCAAAATGGTGCCAATTCATCATTTTTCGCTGTCAGAAAACCAGGCGTCCGCCCATATACTAAGTTTGAATGGATTACACGGGAGGACTTCATATGTTGGATGAATTAAAGAACCTTGTTGGAAAAACGTTTAAACCCCATGAACTTGATGAGCTTTGCGCGCGAATTACCGGTGGGAAGGAAGAATTCAAACGGTTATATTGGAAGGACATTGTCGGTCTGGAGAATATGTCTTATCAGACAAAATCAGGAATTACCTATGTGATTGAATTTAATTTGTACAAAGATGATGGCGAATTCGACAGCATTATCGAGGTCAGCGATGTCGACGAACTTGATCGCACACTCCGACCAACAAATGATTATAAATTGTACATTATTCTTCTCATCATTATTATCTTCGCGATTGCTGTCTATTATCTATTTTCATTTTTCCACTAAGTTCATCATTCAGTAGTCGTATTCTACAAAATTTAGGTACATAACAGGAATAATAAGTAAAAAAAATGGCAGATTCTTGCGCACAGTCCTCACTTGGTTCATAATAATTAACGACTTATTCATTACTGGTATAATGGATCCATGATGAAACCGATAAATAATAAAAGGCAAGGTTGTTGCTTACTTGTAATGCGAATGACTGTTTGGAGGTTTTTAAAATTCAACTTGAACCAACTCGTATCGTAAAGCTTCCCATTATCACTGATTTGAAATTCGATCAACTGATCCAATCGGAGGCCGTCAACGATCACGATGACTATTACCCGTATACCATCCGTGAAGGAGAGCATATCTTTCCAAAAACCTTTGCACTCGATAGTCTTAATGTTGCGATCTGCGACTATATTGGCATCAAAAGTTATCCTATATGGGTCGTTGAGCCGCGCCAAATGTTTATTGAAGGAGACCGCGTGATCCTTCAGACTACCGATCGTCGTCTGTTTGCAGGGAAGTCAAAGCTGCTCACCAACCATTCCCTGATCCTCAGAAATAACAAGGACGTTAATTGTGAAGTCGTTGACTTCGCAGATATTCATTTTATTGGGCGCTTCGCTCGCGGCATCAGTATTACTTGAATTAAAATGAAAAAATATTTTTTCATAATTGAGCCGAATATCACTTACCAATTATACAGGTAAGCGAAAAAGCCCATATTCAGGGCTTTTTTGGCTATTTATGAAGGTATTTAATCGGCATGTTTCGTTTATTAATTTTCAAAATGAAAAGCCTGTTCCCGGATAAACGGATAAGTTCTAATCTCAGCGGCATCCAAATCTTCACGAAAGAGATTCACCACTGTAATCTGCCGATTGTCATAACCATGATAGTAAAAGTTACCCGATTCGACACACATGGCCGATGTGTAAAGGGTCACATCTTCCATGTTGTCCGGCGTCACAACCGCCCCTTTTGGAAGATCACATGTGGATAGAATATGAAATAATCCTGTAATACCGTCACGTTCTGTATCAATGCCAGTAATGTTGTTCTTCCAGTATGCCGCTCGCACAAACCGAGACGGCGGGGTAAAATCACCGGGCAATCCAACTGAACCCGAACCTTGGCTAAATGCTGACAACTCAAGATCTTCCCAGCGTGTCGCTTCAAATTGCTTCGGGCGCAAGCCGATAAACTGTCTCAGATTGGTCAAATGCCATTGAAAATCAGGACTATTGGTCATGACGCCAACAGGATTATCGACAATCTTAATATCTTTCTCCAAGGGTTCGACAACAATACTTCTCCCTGTTTTGTCCGACAAAATCCAATGCAGAGGAGGCGTGATTCCCATCGCTGCTAATGGAAAATCCACAAGGGAAACTTTTGCGAGTGCTTCCTTCACTTCCGCAATACTGCCAAATTGAGATAAGCTCCAAAACACAAAATCATGTGGAGCGACGGCTTCCTTCCCTTTACTCGGCTGATCGTTAAAATCCGCGAACCCCGGCAAATAGAGCGTCGCGCAGGCCAGACCCGCTTCATTCATACCATCAGCATACACAATAACATCCTCTGCGACCGAAGCCATTCCGATCATCCCGTACCTGGTTATAATGGATTCGCCGGAAGCGGCAGATATCCAGGAATAGTTTCGCGGCACAACCGTAACCGTCTGACCAAGGTCAGTTGCGAAATCCATCGTCCTTCCAAAAAGATGATGTCCATCTGTAGTTTCGAGTGTCACGCTTGTACACATAGCAGGTTCCTCCTCATGATGAATCAGATTTACAAAATAGTCCGATTTTTTCCAGTATAGCATACTGTCATCAAATTAAAGGAGGAAACGTTCCCTAGTCATAAAGTACATTAGCTTGCCGAGTTCACTCGTTTTAACTGATTAACGATTGGAATCAATGACTCATTTTTCTGTTCAAAATAATTATGCATTGGATTCACCCCTTGAGAAATGCGTTCGAGGACCGTCGCAATAGTAAACGATTCGATTCGTAATGATTCGTTAACCTCATGCCACAATAACGGAGCAGCGACTGTCGCTCCCTCCCTTCCTCTAGGAGAATAAGGACAAATAATTGTTTTCCCCTCTGCATGTTGTACATAGTCAATGTAAAGCCGGTTGCCTCGGTTCTTTTTTAACCGTTCAACCGTATAGAGCTCCGGTGATTGACGTATGAGGAGATCTGCGATTAGTACAGTAAACAGTCGTGTGTCTGCATAGCTCAATCCAAGATCAGCGATCGGTATATGAATCTGCAGTCCACGACTCCCTGACAATTTTGGGAAACTAACGATGGAAAGCCGCTCAAATAGAAGCCTCATCTCACTAGCTGCCTTTATTGCGAGTGGAAATGCCGACCGATCAGGCGGGTCAAGATCGAAGACAATCTCCGTCGGCCGAATGGAGTCTATTTTCTGAAAAGGGATATGATATTCAATTGCGAGTTGATTGCCGAGCCACAATAAGGTTGTTTTACTGTCGCAAACAATGTAGCGTGTTCCCTCTTTTTCATAGGTATCTACCGATTTAGGCGCGTATTCCGGGCAGTTTTTCTGAAAAAAGGATGTTCCGGGAACGCCATGAGGAAAACGAATGACGGTTAATGCTCTTCTCGATAAAAACGGAAGCATGAATGGTGCCGCCAAATCTAAATAAGCGATAAACTGTTCTTTATTAATCGGCGGTTGCTGCCATACCGGCTTTTCCGGATGAGTAACCTGCAGCCCGTTTATTAAGCGATTCGTTTCTTCGCTTTTCATTCATCCATCTCCTCGATCGTGCATCGTTTGGGATCAACCTGCACGAATGCCTGAATACTTGGCTGTCTGAGCACACGGCCGGCTGTCCACTCTTGAAAAGCCACTTTGACCGTTAACTTAGGCTCAATCCATTTCGCATTCGTGTTCCGATCCGGTTGATTAAGAAATGGTCTTTTTTCGATTTTCATTTTTTCTACACTATTGGTAATTGATAACCAATCGGCTCTTGTCAGCTTCCCTGTACCTGCATGTCCGATATAGACAAGCTGACCTCCAGACGCATAGAGACCGAGCAGCAACGCGTTTACAACAGTACCTCTGTACGTCACACCACCGACCACCGCAATCAAGTCGTGCGTTACCTTTATTTTTATCCAATGATCGCTTTTGCGATTAATAGCATAGGTACTATCCAGCCTTTTCGAAACGATTCCTTCCATATGCCGCTCTTTAATTTTTTCAAGAAGCGCTTCGCCATCTTCATAGGTCGGAACGATATGGATCCGTTCATTAGTGGGCAGCCATTGCTTCAGCAGTTCCGTACGTTCACTGAACGGACGATCATTCACCCATTGACCATTACAATAAATCAGATCGAAAACCATGTAATCGATTGGGACAGCAGCCATTAACAGATGAACACGTGCCGAATTGCGTATGCTGTCCCGCTTCATGATTTCATGAAATGACGGTCGTCCATGCGCATCAAGCGCGATCACTTCTCCATCGAGAATCAACGAACTCGCCTTCGCAGTCTGGTTGATCTTCGTCAGTTCCGGATAGTTATCGGTACGTTCATTTTGTCTTCTGTTGAACAGACGCACTTCTTGTCCATCATAATAAGTCAAAATACGCACACCATCCCACTTTACCTGATGCACCCATCCTGCGCCTGTGGGAACGGCCGTCTTGCGAATCGGTTCAAATGGCACGATCGGTTGGAGATTCATCGTTTACACCGTTTTCTTCCGGCGCGCGGCTGTCTTTCGTTTCGGCTTGGTTTCTTTTACGCTCGCTTCCAGCGCAGAAAGCAGATCAACAACATTCGGCTGCGGCGTTCTTCCCTTTTTCCGTTCTGCTGGCAGGCCAGCGACTTTGTCGTCTATCAACTTTTCCAGTTTTAACCGATAATCGTCCTTATACTGATCGGGGTTAAATTCAGTTGTAAGCTGATTTACTAATTGATTGGCAATAGTCATTTCTTTTGGAGCGTTATCCGTAGTGAGCTCTCCGAGGCCCGGTACTTCACTTACCGAGCGCACCTCATCCGGATAGTACAAGGTTTCCAGGAGCATGCCATTCTCAAAGCTGCGAATTGCGGCCAGATGCTGCTTCGATCGAATAATGATATTTGCGATTCCAATCCGATCAGAATCCTGAATCGCTTGTTTCAGCAAAGAAAAGGCACGAATACCATTTCCACTGTCCGGGCCAATAAAATAGGATTTTTCATAATAAATAGGATCAATTTCACTCAGCTTCACGAAATTTATAATTTCGATATGCTTGTCACCATTATCTTGAAGATCATTTAATTCCTGCTCGCTAATAGGCACAAACTGACCCGGTGCATACTCATAACCCTTGACGATTGATTCATTCTCAATCGCTTTTCCGCATTTCGAGCACGTACGCGTATAATTAATCGGCGCCATACACTCTTTATGGAGCATTCTTAACCGGATGTCTTTGTTTTCTGTGGCTGTATACAGTTTTATCGGAATATAAACAAGTCCGAATTGAATTGAGCCCTTCCACATTGTTCGCATCATGTTCACCTCACGGATAGTATGCGCGCGTCACATAAAGTTTAATGATCAAAGCAAAGAAAATATAATTTTCCGATAATTGCTCATTAAAAAAAGCCTCTCAAATTATTGAGAAGCGAAAGAAAAGGATGTTACTTATCAGAAACAGAAGGCGATTCCTATTATATAACTTGAATTTAAGCATACACAAGTTTTTTGTATGGTTATCAACAGTTTAAATGATTTAAGCGAAAAAAAAGACCTTTTTCAAGGTCCTAAAAAGGGGGGTTATTGCTTTACCGAGTTACAAGTTTAGCATAACAGAGAATTTATAAATATTCTACATTTTTCACAAATTTTTTATTATAATAATGTTTTTTCTTTATTATTTTTTTGTTACCTCAAATTTTTCATCATTTTCATGTAAGCCATCAGCGCGATTCGCTTCTTTGAGTGCCTCTTTTGCTTCACGAACGGCCTGTACCAAATCGACTCCTTGCTGCAATGCCGCAAACACACAGCCGCAATAGCATTGTCTGTAGACATCATACGCATTGCACAGTTCTATTGACCGCTGATAGCCGCCTCTTTTCTTAAAATCAGCAGGAAGATAAGGAAAATTATCAGTCTTCTGAACCATAAGTCCGATCCGGTTCACTACTTGACTATTTTTATGCGGACTGATTGTCAGAACTGTTGAGAAATAATCAAAACCTAATTTCTTCGCTTTCTTTGCGGCCAGATCCAGCCGCATCTCAAAGCACGCGCTGCACCGTTTGCCGCACTCCGGCTCTTTCTCCAATCCCTTTACCATTGCAAAATAGTCGAGTGGCCGATACGGCGCGGCAATAAACGCGACATGATTACCGGTGCGTTCATTAAAGTCTAGGATAAATTTCTCTTGGACATACTTTCTCCGCTCGTATTCCGCCTTGGGATGAATATTGGAGTTGGTATAATAAATCGTGATGTCGGCGCTTTGCGACAGAAATTCAAGTACGTAGGTACTGCATGGCGCGCAGCAACTATGAATCAGCAGCTTTGGCCGTGTGCCTTGCCTTTTCCATGACTCAATCATTTTCCTTAATACATCGTCATAATTAATCTTTTGATTTGGTTGTAATTTATTTAGAATTTCTTCAGCATTAATCAGCATAATCAGGCATCTTTAATTGCACATCAATTCATTCAATTGTATCAAGGTTAAATCATCCGATCAATGAGTAAATGATCACAAAAGTACGATAGCAAGGCCAATGACAACCAACCAAAACGGGATACAGAGCACCATCGCCCATAACGCACCTTTAAAAAAGTTTCCCTCCACGTCAACACCCCATGACCTCTGAATGAGCGGATTTTACGTCGCGCATCTGTCAGAATTTACTTATTGGCAGTATGTCCATCTCTCCGCAAAGTGATACTTTTTATACTTTTGGACGCAAAACAGGCTTTTCTGCTCGTTCATCTCCCCACTCAAAACACCTGAACCAACATAATATGTATTATCAGGCAAAAGGTTAACGATGTCTGATAGCCGCCATATGAGTGCCCCTCCTCATCACTCCTAAGCGTAGCGGTTTGTTCCGCAAACAAAGAGAGCCGGACTGGATATCCGGCTCTCTTTGTCGTTCTATTCGTTATTCATTCAGATTGAGTGCGAACGTTTTGGAAAACATGTCTACAGATTGTCCCGCAAAGTTGTAATAGGCAACCTGAGCTTGCTGTTTTTCTTCATCGTACTCAAAAATGACGTAGGTTCCTTCTTGATAATTACGTGGCAGACGCAGACTGCCGGGATTGATGACAATCATGCCTTCTTCTTGAAAGCAACCGGCGAAATGCGTGTGGCCATAACAGACAACATTCGCCTTCTCCTCAAGTCCGCGGTAGCAAAGACGCGCCGGTGATTGACGCGCGCCAAGCAAATGTCCATGAGCAACAAAAAAATTCAAATCACCAAACCGTTTCGTGCATTCATTTGGATACGCACCCATGTAGTCGCAATTTCCCTCAACAGCCACAAATCCGTCCATTTCCGGTCGATCCGGTTGCAGTTCCGAATCCCCGCAATGAATCATGAAATCCAGTTGGCCTGCATAACGCTGTTTCAATGTCGCCAATTCATGAGTAAAGCCATGCGTGTCGCTGACAATTAATCCCTTCATTGGTTTTCACCAACCCAGCTTGTCCAATTGTCAACTAACTGAAGCAGCGCACGTGCGCGATGGCTGATCTCGTTCTTGTCTTCTTCACCCATTTGAGCGAACGTCTGCTGCCGATCCGGAATCAGGAATAGCGGATCATAGCCGAATCCATCTTTACCGCGCCTTTCCATCGTGATTAATCCGTCACAACGTCCTTCAGCGAAATGAGTTGGCTGATTTGGTTTGCTGATCGCAAGCACGCAAACAAAGTGTGCGGTTCGCGCGTCCACAGGCACGCCGTCAAGCTTGCGCAGCAAAAGATCAATGTTATCTTCACTATTCTTATCCGGTCCCGCGTAACGCGCCGAATAAATTCCCGGTTCGCCATTTAGCGCATCCACACATAATCCGGAATCATCAGCTAGCGTGATCATTCCGGTCTCTTTTGCCAACGCTTCCGCTTTCAACGCCGCGTTCTCACGAAATGTTGTCCCGGTTTCCGGAATGTCCGTATGAATATCCATATCTTTCAATGAGAAAACCTCAGCACCAAATCCGTTAAGCAAGGTTTTAAATTCTTTAATTTTCCCTGGGTTGTTCGAAGCAATCAATACCTTGGTCACTTGTTCGTCCCCACCTTTTGTTCGATAACTAAATCGCCGAGAATCGCTTTTTCAATTTCAATGAGCTCATGGATTCCTTTTTTCGCAAGAGAAAGCAGCGTTGCCAATTCCTTCTCATTGAACGTCGCTTCCTCACCGGTTCCTTGAATCTCAATATATTCATCTTGTCCGTTCATCACAATGTTCATATCGACATTGGTCGTCGAATCCTCTTTATAGCAAAGGTCGAGGATCGGTCCGTGAACAGGATGAACCCCAACCGAGGTCGCGGCTAAATAGGACTTAATCGGAAGCTTCGCAATTTGTTTGCGTTCAAGTGCTTTTTTAAATGCGAGCGCCATTGCCACAAACGCACCGGTAATGGAAGCAGTACGTGTGCCTCCATCCGCCTGAATGACGTCACAATCAATCCATAAGGTACGCTCGCCTAATCGGTCCAGATCAACCACAGACCGAAGCGCGCGCCCGATCAAGCGTTGAATTTCCATTGTTCTTCCGGTCACTTTTCCCCGTGACGATTCTCGTATATTCCGATCAGGAGTCGCTCGCGGCAGCATCGCGTACTCCGCGGTAATCCATCCCTTTTTTTGCCCACGCAAAAAGGGCGGCACTCGATCCTCAATACTTGCGTTGCAAATCACCTTTGTTTTACCCACAGTGATCAGGACCGATCCCTCAGGATGAATAATAAAATCCGGCTGTATTTGAACAGACCTAAGTTCATCACTTGCTCTGCCATCTGGTCTCATTGTTCCGTTTAGCCCCCGTGTCTAGTAGTAATAGCCCGCTCTCATAAAAAAATAAGAGAAGCTGATTTCGCTCCTCTTACTATACCATATTTTTTACCCTATAAAATTACAAGCCCGTTGCATCAACAAAATCACGAGAAACAGGTCCCGACAATGTTTTTCCCGATTCCAGTGTCATCTTCGTTGCATTCCCGACTTGGATCGATACCTTCTGAATATTTGACTCCCCCGTAAGCGTGAGCACGAGACTGCGCAGTACCTGATCATTAATAGTCTTCGCTTTTTTATTATCATAAATCGCATTATTAAAATGAAGACTAACCGTTCCATTCTTAATTTGCGGCTTACGGGTCAGCTGCACGTCGGGATTCATCGGCGAAATGAGCACACCTGTGGCAGGCTCATTGATCAGCGCGTTGATGAGACTCGTCACACGATCTGAATCCACCACACCGCGAACGGTAACCGGTACATCGTACGTTTTACCTTTATTGGCAGCCATATAATAGACCGTAAGCGGCTCGCTTCCCGTCACATCCGCAACATCACTGACACCTTGATTAATGCCGTCTGCTCGCGTGAGCCCTCGTCCTACATCCATCTTGCTTGAAGGCCACACATCAAGCGCCTTGCCATCCACCGTGATCGTAACCGATTTAACCGCTTGAAATTGGGTCAACGTCCAGACAATGGATTGAACGGCTTGTTTCTGGCTGGTCGCAGGCGTATCCAAAAGTTCTTTAGAAAAGTCTGCGATCACATTACCTCGCTGATCGGTGGTCACATTTTTAACCTCTGTCCCTGAAGGCAGCACCGCCTGAAATCCGTTTGGGAGCAAGTTAGAAACAGGCCCATCATTAACTAAATAGCTTAATACCTGTTTCATCGCGGCACTGCTCTTAGGCAATCCAACCATCTGCGGTGCAACAAAACCATTCGCATCCGTTAAATACAACACCCTTTCCGTGAATTGTTGATGTGTCGCGGTTTTCGTCAAATCAGCTTTGCTGTCGACATACTTTACACTGCTTGGTTCTTGATCTGCCATACTTCCGCAACCGGCAAGCAGCGTCATCGAGACGACAAGCAAAGTCGTCGTAATAAGAATCGATGCTCGACGATACATAGTCGTACCCTCCCTTAATCCCTATGGGGTTGTACTACCATGTATACGGGCTATCGGGGCGAATAGACCTTTTCAATACGAACAATGTGTTTTTTATGGCATAGAGATCATCAATGAATCATTATGGCGTGAACCTCCCACGACTAAAGTCGCGGGCTTCTGATCTCTCAATCAAAAGTTCCTGCGAACAATAAGCTTGCCCAACACGACTTATCATTGGGTAGCGGCTCATTTCTTTGAGCAGGCGAACCCCGTCGTTCCGACGGTTCTTAGCTTTTATTCAGCCCCCAATTGAGGGCTTTTTTAGCCCTTCATGCAAGATGTTGAGAGCTGCATTGACATCTCGATCGTGGTGAGCCCCGCATTGCGGGCAGTCCCATTTCCGGATGTGGAGCGCTTTCGTTCCATCCTGGTGCCCGCAAGTGGCACACCTCTGGCTAGAGGGAAAGAAGCGATCTATTTTTATCAGTGTTTTGCCATACCATTGGGCTTTATACGTGAGTTGACGCACAAATTCTGCCCAACTGACCTCACTAATGGTTTTGGCTAAATGATGGTTTTTTAGTAACCCTTTGACGTTGAGGTCTTCGACCACCAACTGGTCGTGATTTTTGACCAGTTTCGTGGACCATTGATGTAAAAAATCTGTCTTACGGTTACTGATTTTTTCTTTAAGACGAGCAACCTTAATCTTTTGTTTCTGATAGTTGCGCGCATCCATTAAGGTTAGATTCTTTTGTTTTAGGATTTGCTTTTTCGCTCCCTCGTAGCGATGAGACAGCTTTCGCTGCTCACGGCGAAGCTTTTGTTCCATGGAACGCCCAAACTTGGGATTGGTGATTTTTTCTCCGGTAGACAAAGTCATGAAGTCCAGCAACCCTAAGTCAATGCCGACTGCTTTGCCGGTTTTCGGATGTTCTTTTACTTCCGTTTCCGCAACGAGCGAAATAAAATACTTGCCGCTCGGCACATGCCTGATAAAGGCAGATAAAAGGCGTCCTTTCACCTGACGAGAGCGGGCGTAACGCACCCAGCCCAGTTTAGGAAGTTTGATTGTTTGATCCGTCACCTCAATATTGTGATTGGTGAAGCAGGTCTTATACGCCTGATTCGGATTCTTTTTACTCTTAAAGCGAGGATGCTTGGCTTGTTTTTTAAAGAACCGGTCATAAGCCTTGGAAAGGTTCTTTAAGCTATTCTGTAAGGCAAACTTATCCGGCTCTTTGAGCCAAGGCAGCTCGGCTTTGAGCTGCGTCAGGGCTTTACTGCAGGTGTTATAGGTTAAGCCCTTCCCGGTTTGTTTATAGGTCTTTTCCCAACAGTCTAAAAAATGATTGTAGACAAACCGGCTGCATCCAATGGACTTATTGATTTGAACGGCTTGTTCTTCCGTAGGGAAAAGCCGAAACTTAAACGCCTTTTGGATGAGCACAGCCGTTCCTCCTCGTCTGCAAAAATAGTATCTTTATTATAGCGTGTATGTTCGCTTTTTGTAAAAAAAGAGCGTCCTTACTCATGACTGAAGTCACGAGTGTGCGGACGCAGGAAATCAATCGAGGAAACAGTAAGAAAATTTTGTTAAGTCATGGTATACTTTGCTTAACCTATTATTTCGTGTATCCGCACTATTCACTGCCTGAACGAGGAGGGATTTTCATTGATACGTTTAAAAAAGCGGTCGCCGCACCAAGCTGCCGATTTCGAAAAGACATCGAGTGACAGCACATCAATAGGGAGAATTCAGGTTGCATCCGACCAGCTCAAAGGCATTGTCGAACAGCTCAAACACGCGGCAGAGGCTTTGAGTAAGTCCTCCATTTCGAGCCAGTCAAGCGTCTCGGAATTTAAATTACATACAACACGAACCGCTGAGGATACCGCACAGGTCAATGAGCAAGTACAGGTCATTCAACAATCCGCAAAAAAAATTCTCTCAATCGTCACCAGCGTACAGAACGATAGTCAGGAGTCCTATCACGATTTGATTTCTTCGTTAGAAGCGATTCATGACTTAGAAAAGACGATGAATACGATCCTAAATGGGCACCGTCAGTTAATAAATCAGATGAATGAACTTGTCGCGCATTCGAAAAAAATTGATCAAGTTTTCCAATTCATCGGTTCAATTTCTGAGGAGACCAATATACTCTCATTAAACGCAGCCATTGAAGCTGCACGAGCAGGTGAAGCGGGCAAAGGTTTTTCCGTGGTCGCCACCGAAATCCGCAAGTTGTCGGGTGAAACGCAGCAGGCGGTTTCCGAAACGAAACAAACCACTCAATTAATCCAATCGGAAATTAAAAAATCAACAGAACGAGTGAATCTGGAAACTGCCGAAATAGACAATGGATCAGAGCGACTGAAGAATATCATTACACATCTCGATGCCTTTAAGAAAAAATTAGAAACAATCACACTTGGAAGTAAGGAATCCGCGGCTTCAGTTGGCGCGCAGACAAACAGTATATCTGCCGTCTCTGATTTGCTCAATCAAATCTCGGCAATGACACAATCGAATCAAGCACTTGCTGAAACCGTTGATCGGGACGTCGCCAACCAGTTCCAGAGCATTGATCAAATGTTAGCTTTAAACAAACGATTAATCGACACATCGAATGAATTGCAGGATTCCATACAGCAGGATCAACGCATGGCGATTCATGTTAACATGGAGCTGGTGGATCATATCAAAAGAGAAATCCATCAATTCTGTGAGAATCATCCGCTCGTTCCACTTGAGCTAATTCGGCATAAGACAATTTTAAGCGCCCTTCGTCAGAAGTATCATGAGCTTGAGGCGGTTTGGTCAAATACTCCGGATGGCGCCTTTGTCTATTCGGATCCGGAAGCGGCTTTAGCGAATGCGGGGGCTCGCCCGTGGTTCATGGAGGCTATGAAAGGAACGACTTATGTGTCCGAACCCTATTATTCTGCAATTACGAAACAACCATGCGTGACTTTATCCTTTCCGATTATTCAAGACGGATCTGTGATTGGCGTCTTCGGCGCAGACTTAACAGTCACTTAACGAATTCAAAAAATAGGCCGAGCAGATCATTACGATCTGTTCAGCCTATTTTTGTTATATTAACCGTGCTTAACACTGGAAAAGGTGCGCACCTTATTCACAGCGCCAAAACCTTTGGCCTCTTTAATGATGTACAAGGGACGATCTTTGGTTTCATCGTAGATTCGACCGATATACTCGCCCATCACGCCTAGGATGAATAGTGTAAAACCACTGAACAAGAGCTGAATCACAATCAACGACGTCCATCCGGGAACGGTGTTCGATGTGAAAAGCTTTAATGCGAGCGCGACGATCATGTACACGAACCCGGCAATCGAGAGTAATGCGCCGCCATAAGTCGCCAACTTTAACGGCTTATAGGAAAACGAGGTGAGCCCATCTACCGATAGCTTCAGCATTTTTTTCAATGGGTACTTCGTTTCTCCGGCAAGCCGTTCGTCACGTACATACTCAATTGCCGTCTGCTTAAAGCCGACCCAGCTCACGAGTCCGCGTATAAAACGGTTCTTCTCAGGAATACGTTTCATTTCATCACATACATGACGATCGATCAAACGAAAGTCACCTGTATCCAGCGGAATATCAATATCTGTGGACATGCGCAGGGTTCGATAAAAGAGAGCTGCGGTAATCTTTTTAAAAAACGTTTCTCCTTTGCGTTCCACGCGCTTCCCATAGACAACATCAAAGCCTTCTTTCCACTTCTCAATCATTTTCAAAATCAGTTCCGGCGGGTCTTGAAGATCCGCATCAATGACGACAACCGCCTGGCCGGTCGCATAGTCCATGCCCGCCGTTATCGCAATTTGATGTCCGAAATTACGAGAGAACTCGATGACTTTCACGTTCGGGTCTCCTTCAGTAATATAATTGAGTATCTCGGACGTGCGATCACGGCTGCCGTCATTGACGAAGAGTAATTCATAACGTTCGTAAGTGCGATCCATGACCGTTTTTAGTCGTTTGTACGATTCATAAATCACCTTTTCTTCATTAAATACCGGAACAACAATTGAGAATTTTACCGTCATGGCAATACCTCCTCGTATAATAAGTTTTGAAGTTAATAGTCATCCCTGTTCAGCTCGGGTACTGCGTGATATCCTCTAGTTGTTCATTGGAATGGATCCAACTGGACTAGGCTTATTCCTCCTGTAGTTCGACTACGTTTAAAGTCTGCCGCCCAGGCAACTGCCAGATATGCTGACGCACAAGATGTAGCGGCTGCGGTTCAACTCATCAGAAGCAGGATGAGGCAGCTTTGAACGCGTAGTCAGGGTCTACTGATCGCGAGGTCGCGTTCATGCAGTTGTAATTAGGGGACATCACAGAGTATCCGAGCTTATTCCAAAATTGATCAGGAAAGGAGGTCCTTCCCAATGAAATTGTTTGTTGGTATTGATGTGAGTTCACAGAAACTAGACGTTTGCTTTTTGGACAGTGATCAAAATAAGCTGATCCAAAAATCTTTAGCGAATAATCTGATCGGTGCTGGTGCCATTAAGGAACTGGTGTTAAAGTTCCACTCAGCCGCTCACTATCAACGGGTGGTGATCGGCATGGAGTCTACATCCATCTACAGCTTTCATCCGGCCGTGTTCTTTCATGAAGATGCGGACTTGAAGAAGCTGCCTCTGGATGTCGTAACCCTCAACCCAACGATGATTCATCGTTATAAAGGGCTGTTTGACGAGGACAAGACCGATACGATTGACGCCTTCCGGATTGCCGATTTTCTACGTATTGAACGCTATCAAGTGCCGGTGATCAAGGAAGAAAAATATGTTGCTCTCCAGCGTCTGACACGAACCCGTTACCAACTGATTCATCAAATGACCGAATGTAAACAGCACTTCTTAGAAAATCTATACTACACGTGCAACACCTTGACTCAGGAAATTCCGACTTCTGTGTTCAGCGCGTCCATCATGGACATCCTAAGCGATTCCCTGTCTCTTGATGAGATCTCCCAGATGAAGATGGAGGATCTTGCGGAACACCTAAACAAGGCCGGGAAAGGACGTTTCAGTGATCCGGAAAAGCTGGCCAAAGCGATTCAGAAAGCGATTCGGGATTCCTACCGCATTGGCAAAGTCCTTCAGGATTCCGTTGATGTCGTGCTTGCCACCTATGCCCGTATCATCACCGGGTTGAAGAAACAAATTCAGACACTGGACAAGAGCATTGAGTCCCTATGCGTCATCATCTCGGAGGCGCAGAGTCTCATGAGTGTTCCGGGAATCGGTCCGGTCTACACGGCCGGTCTGATTGCCGAGATTGGTCAGATTGACCGCTTTGACAATGAGGCTCAGCTCGCTAAATATGCCGGCCTCTACTGGAAAGTCTCTCAGTCTGGAACTTTTCGGGCAGAACGCACGCCACGAACACACACGGGTAATGAATACCTTCGCTACTACTTAATTGAAGCTGCCAATTCAGTAAAGCGATGTGACCCGGTTTATCGGGCCTATTACCAGAAAAAATTCAACGAAGTTCCTAAGTTTCGCCATAAACGTGCACTCGTACTAACAGCAAGAAAACTAGTTCGGCTGGTGGACGTGCTGCTTCGCGACCACCTGATTTACACGCCGAAGGGAGGTGGAATCGCCGATAATCAGTAAAGATCCGCCTCCTTATCGCCTTCAAAATTTTGGTAATTAGTGAAGGCTTAGGTTTGTGTACTCTCATTTTTGAAACATCGGTGAAGAGCACAGAAATAAATCTTATTTAGGTCTTGACTTAATACCACAAGACTTTTCAATTTCCATGCCGCATTATTTTTTATAAACATATAGTGTTCCTTGTCCATCAGGTCCGTTTTGGCTTGAGCTAGAACTTCCACTCGACCATGCACTTGAAGAGACTTTCGTGCAATTCTTTTTAATCCAATTCGTTACGCTTGAATTCTGAGCACCACCTTGACTACCGGAAATCATGAAATACTTGATTTCTCCTGCTGTAGCCATTTTTTCCAATTTGCTTACAGTTAATGCAGGATCGCTTCCTCCGAAACCGCCCATTGCCATGACCGCATAATTTGTTTTCATCATAATGGAATAAGCGGATTGTGCGCGTTCAACGGCAAGAATGTATTTTTCACCGCTGTAATGTTTCCTAAGGTAGGTGAGCAATTTTGTATTGACCTGCTCACCCATACCGCCTCGGTTGGTCATTCTCCGATTCACCGTGCCGCTTGGCATCTGTTTTGATTCATTAGCGGAGCCTTTTTGACTCGTCGGCTGGCCGGGAGCACCGGATTCACCGTTCATTGATGGCGGTGCTTGACCTTCCGAGTTGCTAGGAGCGCCCTGCCCTCCTCCGCCTGGGCCACCGAAACCATTTGTTTTTCCTGTTGACTTGCTGTTTTGGCCGCCCATTTGACCACCGCCCATGCCGCCCATACCTGATTGGGTCGCGCTTGGTCCGGCAATCGGTGTTGCACTATTGGTCTGATTGAATGTAGATGGCAGTGTCCAATACAGCGGCGCAAGCAGCATTAGGAGAAGGCTTGTTCCGGCGATCGTACCCTGAATTTTTCTTTCAGCAGTCCGCCAAACGATCCCGAATCCCATCGTTAAAACGCCGGCAATGATGAGCAGCACAATCCAAATCGTCGCAATGCTGTTTTGATTGAAGATAAGCGCTTCAAAGAATAGGGTCGTACCAAATGCGATTGGTAACAGATAACCTCGCCATGAGCTCTTCGGATCACTGAAGTCTCTCCATAGATAGGAAAAACCAAGTCCAACAAGTGCTGCGATTGGCGGTGCCAATAAACTTAAATAGTATTGATGAAAGAATCCAGCGATACTAAAGAAGACCATTGCCGGAATAAGCCATGCAATCCAGAAAATTGCGAAACTGTGCTTCTCATCCATTTTTCTACGACGAAGCCAATCAGCGACAATCGCAATAATGCTGAAGAGCACGAATGGGAGAAGCCAGCTTGCTTGCCCTGATAACGATTTAGAGAACAAACGGAGCGGCCCGGCAGTTCCCGTACCAAACATATTGCCCTGTTGTCCGCCTCCTCTTCCTGTTCTGCCGTTTGGAGGCGTGCCGCCCATTTGGTTTTCAGAGGCGTGCTGCCCTGATGTGTTTTTCATGAAAGTCGTTCTTTTCTGAGTCGTCGATTGGTTACCGGACTGTTTTCTTATGGATGTCGGCGCTTTATGTCCGCCTCCACTATTCTGCTGACCAGTAAGCCGAGAAACACCGTTATAGCCGAAAGCAAGTTCCAAAACCGAATTTGTCTGACTGCTGCCGATATATGGCCGTTTGCTTGCCGGAATCGAATCGACAACGACAGCCCAGGAAAGCGAGATGCCTGCCAAAACCACAGTCGCAGCCAAGAGATGCAGTATTTTTTTCTTCCAATTTACGTTCATGGCGATCCAGTAAAAAAGATAAATAGCAGGAAGAATCATAAATGCTTCAAGCATTTTCACATTAAAACCGATGCCGATCATCGCCGCACTAAGAATTAGCCAACGTATTTGTGTTTTTTGAACAGCTTTCATCACTGCCCATGCGGCGATAACTAAGGTCAGGATTAGAATACTGTCAACGTTATTTGTGCGGGTCACAGCAATAAAGATTGGTGTAACCGACATCGTGATCCCGGATAGAAATGCGGCAAGCCTGCCCGCTTTGTGTTTCACCATTTGATAGACAATGATCGTCGACACAATTGCAGCAAGGGCTTCGGGAAGCAATACACTAAAATTACTTAAGCCAAAAAGCTTTGCGCTGAGCGTCTGGATCCAGAGCGCGACCGGCGGCTTATCAACAGTGATAAATCCTGCGGGGTCAAATGACGCATAGAAAAAGTTATGAAAATTCTTCATCATGCTTTTTACTGCTACGGTATAATACTCATTCGTGCTCGCTTGATTAAGCAGAAAGACATTCATAAATGCGGATAAGAGAATAACCCCTATCAAATAAAAATCAATGCGTTTGTGTTTTAATAAGTTCATCTTAATTCCTCCTCGTGTAACCAAAAACGTCTTAATCAATGTCCATGCTCGTCAGTACGGGTTCCTTGTATAGCGTCATTATGCCAACTCATTCTTAAAGAATCCTTAACAGCCAACCATTGTGTTGTTTCTTTACCAAATGCTGTCCAAATCAGAACTATGAAAAGCAGTATATTCATTATCGACGTGACAACAAGAGGCCAACTATAGGGTGCCATCAAATTTCCGGATAAATAGTAAACGCAAACTATATTCATAAAGATCGTGAGACTGTAGCCGGCGGCAAGTATACCGAATCGCCGATCTTCAGTAAGCAACCATGAAAGGAGAGCTAGAGCAATGGCTGGATAAAGGTAGCGTTCATGCATCCCGGAAGCAAATGTAAACACCCCGGCGATCTGCATCAAACTTGCAATTGCTGCCGAACGAATACTACGCGCGTGCAGCATCAGCCAGAGTGAAGCGAGCGAAACAAGAGTGATCGCGATCAGTCCCCATGTGTGGTAACTGAAGAGAAAGAGCGATGCGCTGTCCGATTGATAATTGCCGCCAAGCAAGCTGTAGACATTAAACGCGTTGACCGATGCATAGGGATATTCACTGATTGTCCGCTTCATCAACTGGACAAGCCACAGCGCGCCTCCGTTTGCATAAAAGGAAAATGGCAGCGCGATGAGTGCCGTAACTAATGCGTACCAACCAAGTGCAAGGAATCCTTTACCTATCTTTCGATCCATAATAAACACATAAGCAAGCACCGGAAGAAAAATAATTCCTTGCGGTTTCATCATGACTGCTGCTGCGAACAACGCTGTAGACAGGAAATATCTCCGATCAATCAAGCATGTAAGCGCCAGGACAATAATCAATGTGAAAAATGAATCAACTTGTCCCCAAATGACCGAATCCATCCAAACTGCAGGATTAAACACATAAAAGGCAGCTGCGAGCAGACCAGGCGATTCATGACCTTTTTTCTTGGCTAACCGATAGATGAGCCATGCCGTGAGTACATCTGCAATGATTGACGGAAGTTTGAGCAACAATGTATATCCGCTGCTCAATCCAGGCAGAGTGACCGCTTTTCCAATCACATAGAGCACATAAACATACAGCGGTGGATAATCAGCAGAACTATTTTGATAAAAGTGCAAGAATCCAGAAGACGCCGACTGGGCCCAGTTTTGAAAAAGCGTTAAATCCATATGTCCTGACACCCAAGGAGCAATTGCCAATCGAGTACATAGTCCAATCACCGAAAGGGTCAGCATAAGGAGCTTCATCGTTTTTTTCCTAACTCTGATTTTTCTTTTCCGAAGAAAAAGTGTCAGTACGAGGAATCCAACGAAAAATAAGATTGAAAACCCAATAACGAGATTTTTAATTAACCCGCTTGATTGTGACCCGCTTTGCTGGCCCATCATGGGAGCGCCAGTGCCTGATACGCCTGGCCCCATTTGACTTTTTGTTCCATTTTTAGCGGAATGACCGGCTTTTGCATTTTGAATCGGCGGTGCGTGACTCGAATTTGCTCCTTTTTGCTGTTGCGACATTGGCGGAGCATTCGTTGCACGCGTTGACGTACCTTTGTTTTGATTCGTATTTGTATGATTGGACGAATCCTTTTTCTGCTGTGCGCCGATTACATGTGCTGAAGCTTGATTCGATCCAGGCACTGCTTTCTGCTGCACCACTCCCTGCCCATTTTGTGAAACCTGACTCGACGTCAAACTGCTCGCTATAGAAACTAACGCAACAGCAATCGCGATGATCATTACAAGAAAAAGACTCGCAATGAGTCTTTTGTTTAATCCTTTGATCACTCATCCCACATCCTTTCTGTTTCGATGTGATGATCGTAACCTCAATATATTAAAAAACGCTTAACCGCTCTTTATCAAGCACTGCATGACATTCTCAATACTGAGGTTTAATACTCATTCGAATCCTCAACGACGTACTTTAGCTACCCGTTTGACCATGTGGAAAGGCACCATTTTTGTATGACCAAAGTCATGTATGCGAGCAATTGCAGAAAAAAAGAGATGCAGACGAAACCCGCATCTCTTTCTTATTGATTAATCTCACAAGGAACTTATTTATACAGATCACCCACTGGCTTGGGACGAGCCTTAGTAAACGAGTTGTGACCTCTATCCATTTTGGGGGGGCAAGGTGCGCCGTTCTTAGAAGCTCGGCATTTTAATGCCGATGTAGTTCACGGAATCATCCATTGCAGTACATAGGCTTGAAGTAGCGTGATCACTCCGGTTATCGCGACGAAAAACAAACTATGCTTAATCGTAAATCGGAATAGACTGCCTTCTTTACCTACCAGCCCGGTCGCCGCTGTCGCGACAGCAATGGATTGCGGTGAGATCATTTTTGCAGCGACACCACCAGTTGAATTGGCAGCGACAAGCAAAGTCGGATCGACACCAATTTGCTGTGCAGATACCTTCTGCAGATTTGAGAACAAGGCATTCGACGAAGTATCCGACCCGGTAAGAAATACACCGATCCATCCAATGAGCGGCGCCAGAAGCGGAAAAACGGTACCCGTCGATGCGAGCCCAAGCCCCAAAGTCGCGCTCATGCCCGAATAGTTTTCGATGTAAGCAAAACCGAGAACGGATACGATCATCAACAATGGAAGAGCTAACTTTTTTAACGTAAGACCAAAGGTAAGTGCCCATGTCTTCCAACTGATGCCAATTAAAAATTTGCTTAGAATACAGGTCACTAAAATAGCCGTTCCGGTAGCCGCAATCACATCAAACTTATAAACAGCGCCATAAGCTGTCGTCTGAGCAACAATCGGTTTCACTTGTTCGATCATCCGATCCAGTCCGGGTATAGGAATCATGAACGTTGCTTTGCTGAGAAACGCCTTAATGCTTGCAGACCCGCCCCACACACAAATGACAACTACGAGCAAAACGAATGGTGACCATGCTTGCGCGATTTTGCCGAAAGAAAAGCTGTTATTATTTTGCAAATGTGCTGGAACAGGTTGCTCTTTTTCATCCTTGAATCGGAAAATAGATTTCGGCTGCCAGAACTTAAGCAGAATGATGAGACATACCATACTGACGATCGATGAGGTCACATCCGGTAATTCCGGTCCTAAGAAGTTAGACGTTACGTATTGCGTACCGGCAAAAGAAATTCCGCATACAAGAATCGCCGGAAGTACTTCGATCGTTCGTTTCCAACCCGCCATAATAAATACAAGCCAGAATGGAACAAAAAGAGAAAGAAAAGGAACCTGGCGGCCAACCATTTGACTGATTGAAAGCACATCAATGCCGGTAACTTGAGCAGAGGTTAGAATGGGAATACCGACACCGCCGAATGCGACCGGTGCCGTGTTCGCAATTAGGCAAAGCCCGGCTGCGTAAAATGGATTGAAGCCAAGTCCGGCAAGCAATCCACCGGCAATGGCAACCGGCGTGCCGTAGCCTGCCGTTCCTTCGAGAAATGCCCCGAAAGAAAAAGCAATAAGCAGCGCCTGCAGACGCCGGTCTTGAGTGATGGATGCAATCGAATCACTAATGATTTGAAACTTGCCTGAGGCGACCGTTAATTCATACAAAAACACTGCAGTGACAATGATCCACCCAATAGGCCATAAACCCTGCAATCCGCCTAATGCGGTCGCTTCAAGCGCTAAATGAATCGGCATCTTGTAGACGACAATCGCTTCGATCACAGCAATTGCAACCGTTAATAAGCCCGCCTTATACCCCTTCATCTTCTTGATTGCCAAACACCAGAAAAAAAAGACAAGCGGAATACAAGCCACAACAAATGACAAAAACATGTTATTCATTGGATCATAGTTCTGGGCCCATTGCATCGATTCATTCCCCTTCCGCACATAAAATAGATTGATCAGCAAATAAAGTAAAGCGCTTACATTGTTTGATTTTACATGTGCGGAAACAAATTTGCAATTACAGTGACATTTTTTTGAACATTTCGTGAACATCATAACAAGGAAGGGATCGCCAGTTCGTGCCAATTGTCGAATAAATAATACTTTAGTCACATATCAGTTTTTATAAAAATCAACGATAATAAGAGATGATAAAATTGCTAAAGGAATGACTATTTTGAACATTGAACACCGGTTGATATTATTTTATAAAAGACTGTCCGTTTGGAATCTCGTACTTCGGCACATGAAAAAAAATCTCGTAATCTTTATGGTACTCAACCTTGTCTCCACAATCTGCGTATCGCTAATTTTAGCTTATTTAGTCCCACTTTTTGTGCGGCTATCGTGGCTTGCTGACACTCTTTTTTGTCTCGTCACTTTTGAAATCGCTTTTTTAATTAATCTCAAGTACTTTTTATTCCCTCAAGCCGTAAAAAAAAGCAAACAGTTATACCATGTTTCTTTTTTTTTAGAGGAATGGCGCGTAT
This sequence comes from Sporolactobacillus caesalpiniae, assembly GCF_040513385.1. Taxonomy (NCBI): domain Bacteria; kingdom Bacillati; phylum Bacillota; class Bacilli; order Caryophanales; family Sporolactobacillaceae; genus Sporolactobacillus; species Sporolactobacillus caesalpiniae. The sequence goes on along the minus strand of NZ_JBEVCB010000001.1, from coordinate 295,500 downwards.
TTATTTATGCAATCCTCAGAGATTTTTTGAAGAAGAACACTACTGCTATAGATATATTTTTTTTGATCAAAGGTCTCAAAGAAAAGAAAAAGGAACGAGCAAAATCGTTTAAGAAAAAAGCTTTTTATAATCTATCACTATATCCGTTTGTCCTTTTCGTTTGCATCTGGATTTCGTTCAATCTTTGGCTTTTTGATCATATTGTCGGCAATCACATTGAGGACGCTTTTCTCTACCTTATTCTTTCTTTCATCTGCCTTCTTCTCTTGGTTATTATCGCTTACTGCATTCACCATAATTTTGACCCTTTATTCCCTCATCACTTGACAGCCTTATCCAATCTCATTCGAATTCTGGAAAATATAGAACTTGCACAAAATAATGAGCGATTCGGTAGAATTATTGATGAAGCAACAGCTCGTGTTGATCCGGCGATAGTCAGACATCTCATAACTGAAAATACATGCGAGTAAAGGCTCAGGCATTGAGCAGTATATCGTTAATCTCTTTTATGGTAAAAGGGAGTTAAGATCGAAAAATTAAGGGTTTATTAATAATTAAACTTTACTATGGGGGAGGTATATACCTGTTCAAATTATGAAGGGAAGCGGTTCGTTATGAACATTCAATCCATTGGATCTTCAAGCAGTACATATCCATCCGGAAGCAGCTCCGACTCTAGTCAAAAAATTGAAACACTTGAAAAGCAAGAAGAAACATTAGAATCTCAATTAAAACAATTAGAATCACAAAAATCGGATCAAGAAGATCAGCAAAAACAAAGCCAAGTAATTCAAGCACAAATTCAACAAATTGAAGCGCAAATTGAGCAGTTAAAATCCCGATCACAAAGCGGTAATACGACCGGAACACAGGCGCAGCGCACTTCGAATCAGATTGACACCGGCATTGCTGTTTCCGAACAGTCGCAAGATGGCGATCAGCTAACGATTAGCCAAAACAGTTTAGAGCAAAGTGAATAATTTAAAATTATTGAAACAACGAGCATCTTTTACGGACGCTCGTTTATTTCTGTTTTCAAAGTCAACTAGGCACCATTGATATGCTGCTCTGTTACGTCCGCACCAGACTTAGTCACTGCATTCATTAAACATACCTCTTTTTTTAATACCACCATGGATCAAATATCTTTTCGATAACAACGGCACTCATGAACTCGGCTGAATTTGTTCTTGATCATATTCTCTTCTTCTCCTGTATAGTGTGCAAAACAGCTAAGCGGTCTCAATTTTTTTAGTGACGATTCAATAATTCCATTCAATTCATTGTCTTCCATAATGACATGCAGATAATGATTCACTTGGTGAAAACCGTTTTTCTGATACCAGCGATTCACCCATTCATCATCGCGCGTATAGGCTTCCAGCTGATCAATAGTCTGTGCTTTGAGTCTCTTTTCCGCTTCAAGAAGCAATTGCTGCCCAATCCCCTGACACTGAAAATCAGGATGGACAGCTAAGTGCCAAATCATTCCGCCGAGTGACGAGCATTCTGCGCAAACTGTCTTGATTTCTCTTTCACATTCAATATCAATCAAGCCGACAATCTTCCCACCTTCAACCGCGACAAGCTCAATCGAGGGATGATCATAAGTTTCCTTTGCCTGTAAAACATTATCATAATAGGCTGTATGTAAAAAAGAAAGAACACGGCAGCGCAGCCAGCCTTCCTCGTCATCTGTCCGGTATTCTCTGATTAACAATTGAAAAACTCCTTTTTTTGATGTTCCTTTTAAATCCGGATACAGTTAGGTCATGACCAATAGAATACCTTAATTTTAACGTATTAAGGTGCACGATTCACTTTTTTATTAAAAAAAAGTGAGCCTCAATAAGGAATCCTTCTACCATGAATGAGTGGTCTCATCATCCACTTGATTGTTAGCCGCAAAAAAGGGCGTGTTCATGCGTGATCACGCATCGTTGGGTTCGGTACCCCGCAAAAGAAATGCGTTGTAACAAGTTTCCGTTAATCATTATACTTGACCGTGTAGTGACCAAAGGAGCATCGATTAAATGTCAAAGAAGCGTCTCATCCAAACACTAGCCATGTGCTGCCTTGTGATTCTAATACTCTTTGCCTGTTACTTAATTTACCTTTACCAACATCCAATCTGGGAGGGAAAGTCTAAAAACTGGTCGGGTCGTTATTACTATACTCTGCCCATGAAACGATACACAGGAAGACTCTATTGGAGGGGTTCCAAAAAGATAACGGTCACGCAAACTACCTTTTATAAAAATAATAAAAGGGCTACCAATGCTAACGATACTATCGCTGTAAGGAAAAGTGTTGGATTTGTAGAGCAAGATGCACAACCATCACCAGACACAAGCATTTTAATCGTTTTTGTCAAATGGAAAAAAGATGGAAAAAAGTACAGTGAATTGATTAATCTGCACAGGAAAAGAATTTATAAGCCCTACTATATCTTCAGCGTTAACTAATCATTTGCATTTGAAAAATCAAATCAGACAAAAACAACAGCCGGCCCTTTTTCAGGTGCCGGCTGTTGCTATAGTTTTAGTTCTCCGAGCCTAAGCAGACAAATGCTGTGACCATTCTTCGCACCTCTGATCGAGTAACTACGCCCTGATTTAAGTCAACTAAGTCAACAGAAGCACTCGTGGTCATAATCAACAAGTTCTATTGTTATTAATTGAAACTATCCGCGAAAAGTAACGTATTTAGAGGTGACATTAATATCTAAAAATTTATGTTATTAATTCCTCTCCATTTGGCAAAAGGGATGCCGTACGAATCACAATGAGCAGATTTGTATTTTTTCAAAACCCACGAGTTTCACTGTGCTCTAGAATAAACCAGTTGCGCAATTGGCTGAACAATTGGCTGAGACAAATTGCTGAATAATCATAAATGACGAACAGGCGAAGGAGCAATACTTTGAGAACAAAACAGTTGAACAAAGCCACACGGTATACTGATTTTCGGGAAATGATTTATGCGAGTGCAAAGAAATTCAGAAAAAAAACTGCCTTCCAAATAAAGATTGGAAGCGGGAGTTACCGATATGTGAGTTATTCTCAATTTAAAGAGGGGTATAGGGCGGTAGGCACACATTTTCTAGATATCGGCTTGCACGGTAAGCGAATCGCAGTCATCGGTAAAAACAGCTACGCATGGGTGCTGCACTATGCGTGCGCCGCTACAGTCGGTGTGGCTGTTCCAATCGATCGCGAACTGTCGCCGGAAGATATGCATCAATTCATTGTCAGTGCCGACTGTGCCGCAATATGTGCGGACAAGGAAATACTCGAACAATTAAGACCGCTAATCAGCAGTCAACGATTGCTTTTGCCTTTGCAGGATACCCTGGCACCGATACCTGCGGATGATACGCGCATTGACACGATTCCGATTGCTGAAGATGAATTGAGTGTGCTTATTTTCACTTCAGGCACTTCCGGAAATCCAAAAGGTGTATGCCTCTCACAAAAAAACATTTGCGCGAATATTTATTCTACTTCGCAAATCGTAAAGATCACATCACGTGACAAAACGCTTTCAATTCTGCCGCTTTGTCATACGTACGAATGCACATTAAATTGCTTGCTTCTTCTGTCGCGCGGAGCCTGCATTGCTTACGCCGACAGCCTGAATGCGATACGCCGCAATATCCTTGAATACAGGCCAACGATTCTGGTCGTCGTTCCCGCACTGCTTCAGCTTTTAGACAAGCGGATTCAAGCGGCTATTGTAAAGAATAGTCCGGTAAAATATCAAACAAAACTCAAATCATCGTCAATCTCAACAGCACTTCGAGAATTGCCTGCGTTTGTAAGAATTGCTATACGTCGAAAAGTGAAGAAATCACTTGGCGGAAAAATTCATACATGTATTGTCGGCGGGGCAGATCTTTCCTCTGCTGTAGTCGAAGATTTTCTGGCGTTTGGCATTCGGGCTTTGCAAGGCTACGGGCTTACTGAAACGGCTCCTCTTTTGGCGGGAAACAACGATTTTTATTTCAATGCCAAATCAACCGGTGTTGCTGTTCCCGGCGTCGAATTGATGATTGACAGCCCCAATGAATCCGGTGTCGGCGAAATCCTCGCCAAAGGCGATAATATCATGCTTGGTTACTATAACGATCCGGTGGCTACGGCAAAAACATTTAGCAACGGCTATTTTCGGACAGGTGATCTGGGATACATCGATGGGGACGGGGCTTTGTATATCAAGGGCCGCATGAAAAATGTGATTGTCACAGCTAATGGCAAAAACATTTATCCCGAGGAATTAGAAGCGCGACTGTTGGAAAAAGAAACGATCAGTGAAGCGCTTATTCTTACTGGAAATGATCGTAATGGAAGTGTCTGTGTAAAGGCCAAAATATTCCCGAATTTAGACTGTCTGACCGAAATTATCGGCCATCTGCCTGCAAAAGAAGAATTACAAGCCACGATAAAATCAATTATCGATGACGTGAACAACAAAATGCCGAATTATAAACACATCCGCGTGTTTGAAATTTTGGAAAAAGAATTTGAAAAAACAACAACAAGGAAAATCAGACGATGCGGTATGAATCTCGTTTGATAGATAAGCAATTCCATTTTTTTTCAGAGAATTTTTTAGCGCTGTTTCCCGTATTATGCGCATGAAAAATTCTCTATTTTTTTGACTTTCCTCGATTTACGATAAAAAAACAACAGCCGGCCCTTTATCAGGGACCGGCTAATGCTATAGTTTGAGTTCTCCGAGCCTAAGCAGTTCAACAACCGCCTGGGAACGACCTTTCACACCTAATTTTTGCATGGTGTTTGAAATATGGTTACGAACTGTTTTTTCACTTATGAAGAGTTCTTTAGCTATGTCTCGAGTCGTCTTGTCTTGGACAAGCAATTCGAAAACTTCTCTTTCCCTCTTCGTAAGTAAAGGTTTTGGACGGTGATAATCTTCCTTCAAAAATTCCCCCTCCTTGCTCAGCAGAAGAGCGGGCGGGAAAGGCTTTTAGTCCTTAACATTTTATGAAAGCAGTGTCGATGCGTGCGCAGATTGATCATTTTACGCAAGTGCCCGCAACATGGAGAGAACACGAACACAGTGACGCGTGAACACCCCAAGAAGTTAGTTATGAACTATGCAAATTCTGACGAATTTCACCACAAAGTGATTGTCGGACTACCAAGTATTGCGAGTGGACAATCTCTTATGAATCAAAGAAAATTATTGATGCGGATGAACCATTTCCTCAGGCTTTACAAGGGCATCGAATTCTTCGCCACTGAGAATGCCAAGTTTTACGGCGGAATCCTTAAGACTAATACCTTCTTTATGAGCGAGTTTCGAGATTTTTGCTGACTTCTCATAACCGATCTTCGGGTTCAGTGCTGTAACCAGCATTAACGAATGGTGTAGGAAATAGTCCACTTTTTCCTGGTTGACTTTAATACCGGTCGCACAATGGACATTGAACGAACGCATTACGTCAGAAAGAAGCTTCGTCGATTGGAGAAAGTTGTACCCAATCACTGGTTTGAATACGTTTAATTCAAAATTACCCTGACTTGCCGCAAATCCGATCGCCGCGTCATTACCCATAACCTGAACCGCAACCATTGTGACTGCCTCAGCCTGAGTTGGATTTATCTTGCCGGGCATAATGGAGCTGCCCGGTTCATTAGCGGGAATCTCTAATTCACCAAGTCCGCAGCGTGGACCGCTCGCCAGCCAACGCACGTCGTTCGCTATTTTCATCAGATCTGCAGCTAACGCCTTCAAAGCGCCATGTGCCGTGACGATCGCGTCATGACTGGTTAAAGCGTGAAATTTATTTTCCGAAGCATAGAAGGCCTTGCCGGTCATCATGCTGATTTCCTGTGCAGTCAAATCACCAAACTGCTTCGGTGCATTTAGGCCCGTACCAACCGCAGTTCCGCCGATTGCCAAACTCTTTAAGTGGTTTAGGCTGCTTTCGATGAGTTCTTTAGACTCCTTTAACATATACGCCCATCCGCTGATTTCCTGGCCCACGGTGAGCGGAACCGCATCTTGAAGATGGGTGCGGCCGATTTTGACAACGTCGCTGAATTCCTGTGCCTTTTTGTCAAGTGTCGTCTTCAATTGATCCAGGGCAGGGAATACATTTTCTTCAATGGCTTGAACGGCCGCAATATGTAACGCCGTCGGAAAGGTGTCATTTGAGCTTTGCGCTTTATTGACATCATCGTTCGGATGGATGCGCGCCTCGCTACCTCTTGCTTCCAGCAATTGATTGGCGCGATTTGCAAGCACCTCATTTATGTTCATATTCGATTGTGTACCGCTGCCGGTTTGCCAAACAACAAGCGGAAATTCATCGTTCCATTTTCCTTCGATTACCTCATCCGCTGCGTTTGCGATCGCCTTCGCTTTATCTGCATCCAATGCATTTAATTTGTGATTGGCAAGAGCCGCGCCTTTTTTTAAGATAGCGAATGCGTGAACAATTTCAAGCGGTACCTTCTCCCATCCGATTTTGAAGTTGTCTTTACTCCGTTGCGTTTGTGCGGCCCACAGACGTTCAGCCGGTACCTTGACTTCTCCAAGTGTATCATGTTCAATCCTGAATTCCATTGATCGATCATCCCTTTCGTTATTTCTCTATCAAATTGCTCCGTAGTTCTCATTTTGTAAAAAATTAGTTACTAATGGTTTCATAACTCTTTATGATAAATAATTTATATCGACTCAATTCATTTTACCGAAGAAATGTGACATTGCCAATCAGCGAAAAAACTGGAGCAACCGTTTGGAAAATAAAACGCGCTCAATCCATCTCATTATAGTGAAACGAGGAAAAGAAAGTTATAATAGTCAGTGGAGGGATAGAAGATGACGAGAAACGCAACCTGTCCGCAGCCGGAACACTACGGAGACGCGACCGTACCGGCTTTCGGTTATGAATTAATAAGAAATTTACTGATTCCTGAGCTTCTTGGCAAGGAAACAGCATCGATCCTTTATTGGTCGGGACGAAAATTGGCGCGCCAATATCCTCTCGATAACGAACAACAGATTATCGATTTTTTCAATCGGGCAGGATGGGGAACTTTGGAACTAGTTAATAAGGCAAAAAATAAAACGATTTTTGAATGCAGTTCTCCGCTTGTTGAAGCACGGATCAATGATTTTCCTGAATCAGGCAGTTTTTCATTAGAATCCGGGTTTATCGCGGAGCAGATACAGCATCAGATCGGATGCGTTGCGGAAACGTATATGGAAATCAAAACCGGCCGCCAAAAGAAAGTCGTTTTTCTTATAAAATGGGACGCAAAAGACCATGTAGGAGTGGAAAACTAACTTTTCTCTCTGCATGCATCCGAATATGACAATAGCCCGGGGAAGACGAAACTTAGTGTGTTGTTTTTCTTTATACACTCAAATTAAGACACACAAAAAGCAGGCGATATGCCTGCTTTTTGTTGTTCCTATTTTTTCCTTTAACCTTACAAGCTTACCGATTCTTCTTCTGCCAAATGAAAAGTTTCATGGAGCGTATCGAGCGCTTCAATAAGCTTGCTCTCGTCAATAATCGTTGACACTTTAATTTCAGAAGTACTGATCATTTTAACTTTAATGTCTCTTGCTGCCAGGGCGTGAAACATCTGGGCAGCAACACCGGGATTAGATGCCATTCCTGATCCGACAATTGAAACCTTTGCAAGTTCCGACTCAAAGATCATCTGATGGTATTCCAGTTCTTTCTCCTGTTCACGGAGTACATCCAGTGTTTCATTTAAGACATCGTGATCAACAGTGAACGACAGGCTCGTTCTCGCTTCATCGAGCACGTTCTGAACGATAACGTCGATATTTATATGCTTCGCCGCAATCGCGTCGAATACGCGCGATACCGCCTCCACACTATTTGGAAGTCCGAGCAGCGTCACCTTCGTCACATTTTTCTCAAATGCGAGTCCTCTGACCGACTTAGTCTTCTCCATTGACACTTCCTCCTTAATTACCGTGCCCTCTTCGTCGGAAAACGAAGAGCACACCACGAGTTCGAGATGACTGTTCTTCGCATACTCAACCGCACGCGGATGGAGTACGCCCGCTCCAAGATAAGCCAATTCAAGCATTTCATCATAACTGATTTCCTGCAGTTTTCGCGCCTTGTTCACGTAGCGCGGATCTGTAGTAAAGACACCGGTCACATCCGTGTAGATTTCGCATCGCCGCGCACCGAATGCTGCAGCGATCGCCACGGCGGATGTATCGGATCCGCCTCTGCCCAGTGTTGTAATCTCACTGTCTTCAGTCACACCTTGAAATCCTGCGACGATGACAATCGAACCCTTTTTCAACTGCGGCCGGATTAATGAGGTGTCAATTGACGCGATCCGCGCGTTTTCGTGAACTGCTTCCGTTTTGATACCGGCTTGCCAGCCGGTGAATGAAACAGCGTCATATCCACGTTCAACCAAAACCATGGAAAGCAAAGCGATCGTTACCTGCTCGCCTGTGGATAAGAGCACATCCATTTCCCGTTTAGACGGTCTGCTCGAAATCTCACCAGCCATCGAAACAAGTGCATCCGTTGTTTTCCCCATTGCGGAAACAACCACAATCACTTGGTTCCCAGCCTCTTTTTTCTTAATGACTTTATCCGCTACCTTCTGCAACCGTTCAACTGACGCTACCGATGTTCCGCCAAACTTCATTACCGTTAAAGACAACTTCACTCGCTCCTTTAAACTATGACCGGCATATATGTGCTTACTCTCTCCGGATCCTCTTTAATGAAGCCGCGGGATCTCTGTGATAAGAGCGTGCTCCTTATAATTCGTTCACGTCAGTGACAAAAAGAACAGCGAGAAATCCCCGCTGTTGAACAGTCAATCTATTTCAACAATGCTGAGATAGTTCTCCACACTTAAAGATTTCATAAGGCTCAATGCCTTTATAAACTCCTTAAAGTGTGACAGCTCTGCATTTATTCAATGCAGATCCAGCACGGAACGGTGATGAAGCTGTTCCGGCTTCGGCAGGATTCCCTTTCTGTCGCGGTCAATGAAATTCATCTTTCTCGCGCGCCATACTTATGAAGACTGCTCCTCTATCACTTCAGTTATTTGAAAAATTAAGTTATGGAAATTATAACAAACCTAAAGAATTGAAACAATACCCTTCATCGGGAATTGTCCAAATAATTTCTCATGGATTCGGCAACTTTTTTGGGCAATCCCGCCTCCCGAAGTTCTTCACTGCTCGCCTCACGTATCTTCTTAATCGAACCAAATTTGCGCAGCAGCATTCGCTTCCGCTGCTCGCCAACGCCAGGCACATCGTCTAACAATGAGTGAATCATTGACTTGTCTCTGACTTGTCGATGGAATGTGATCGCGAACCGATGCACTTCATCTTGGATACGCTGAAGCAGGTAGAAGGCTTGGCTGTTTCTCGCAAGCGGAACAATCTGCGGCGGCTCACCAATCACAAGCTGAGATGTCCGGTGTTTGTCATCCTTCACAAGACCGCAGACCGGAACATAGAGTCCGAACTCATTTTCCAGCACATCAATCGCCGCGGACAGCTGCCCTTTACCCCCGTCAATTAAAATTAAATCAGGGAGCGGTTTTCCTTCCTTGAGAACCCTTGTATAGCGTCTGCGCACAACCTCTCGCATCGTCGCGTAATCATCGGGTCCGTTCACCGTTTTGACACGATATTTTCGATAATCGCTTTTCTTTGGACGGCCGTCTTCAAAGACAACCATCGCCGATACCGGATCGGCACCTTGAATGTTCGAGTTGTCAAAGGTTTCAATTCTGCGTGGTGCCGGCATGTCCAGAGCTTCGCCAAGCTGTTCGACAGCGCCGACGGTTCGCTTCTCGTCGCGCTCAATCAGAGCGAATTTTTCTTTGAGTGCGATACGCGCATTCTTCACCGCCATCTCAACTAGATCTTTCTTTCGTCCACGCTGAGGCTGAATGACATCGGTTTCCAGCATCTGTTCGATCAGATTCTGGTCGACAGAATTTGGAATAAGCACTTCTTTAGGTTTGATGTGATTCTGGTGACTGTAGAACTGGCCGATAAAAGTCAGAAAGTCTTCCTCCGGTTCCTGATAAAAAGGAAAATGAGAGACTTTCCGTTCGATTAATTTTCCTTGGCGCATAAAGAACACCTGAACACACATCCAGCCTTTATCAAAGGCATAACCAAAGACATCTCGATTATCGAGATCATTAAAAATAATTTTTTGTTTTTCCATGATCGTCTCAATGTTGCTGATCTGATCACGCAGTTCCTTAGCCTTTTCAAAATTAAGTTGATCTGAGGCTTCAAGCATCTCCTCTTTCAAGCGTTTTTTCACATCTTGATAGCCGCCATTCAGAAAACGGGTGATATCCTCCGACATCGACTCGTAGGTTTCTTTCGGAATTTCGTTGACGCACGGCGCCAGACACTGCCCGATATGATAGTAAAGGCATACGCGATTCGGCAAGGTGCGGCATTTTCGTAAAGGATAGAGATGATCAAGGAGCCGCTTCGTCTCATTCGCCGCAGTCACGTTCGGGTAGGGACCAAAATATTTGCCGCTCTTACGGTTCACCTTTCTCGTAATGATCAGGCGCGGATATTTCTCAGACGTCAGCTTGATGAACGGATAACTCTTATCATCCTTAAGCATGATATTGTATCTAGGCTCATATTTCTTAATCAAATTAATTTCCAAAAGTAACGATTCAATTTCTGAAGAAACGACGATATATTCAAAATCCGCAATATCTGCAACAAGCCGCTGCGTTTTCGCGTCATGCGAACCACTGAAATAGGAATGCACGCGGTTGAACAGATTCTTCGCTTTGCCGACATAAATAATTTCTCCCTGTGCATTCTTCATTTGATAACAGCCCGGCTGTTTTGGAAGCAAGCTGAGCTTTTCTTTTATTTTCTGACTGACCATTCTATGAATCATCCTTTAATAGGTGTACATAAGTTCATAAACACATTCTTTATTTATTATCTAAGAGATGCGAGAAACATTCAACTTTTAGAATTCAAAAACAAAAAAGGACAGTGGGCGGGAAAATGCACGCCTCTGTCCCGGTTAGAACTCTCTGTTAAAAAATAGTCATCAGAATGGGAATTTCAATCATGCTGAGGAGCGTTGTTTCAGTCACCATCACAGCCGCATAGTCCGAATCTGCATGATACAACTCCGAGACGACAGGGGCGTTCGTCATGACCGGCATCGCTGATTGCAAGATAAATACTTCCTTCATGAGTGCGGGCATCGGTGCCGGCAATACAAGCAAGGTCATGATTGCGGGTGCCGCAACAAAACGGCCGATCAGGACACCTATGTTGTCTTTATTAAGACGGAGTTTGCTCAAACCCGCCTGATGAATCGCGATACCAATAAAGATCATTGATAACGGAATGGTGAGCCCGCCGATATAATTAAAATCGGACATGAGAAACGCAGGAAGCTTCACATGCAGAAGAACTAAAATGACGCCTGCGATGAACCCCAAGAGCGGCGGCGAAAATATTTTGCCAAGTGTTTGTTTCAGACTTATTTTGCTCAAATAGTTTCCATCTCGTTGGATCAGATAGACACCCAACGTCCAAAAGAAAGTTGTATTGGCCATATAAAACACAAGTACATAGGGCAGGCTCTGCTCGCCGAACAGCGCCAGATTGACCGGCAGACCAATGAAAACCGTATTCGAGTTGCAAAACATTGATTTAAACAATCCACTATGATTTTTCTGAACAGAAAAGATCTTAACTGCCCAAAAAGAGATGGCGAATAAAATCAGCATCGACAGAATCGGAAAACGCAGATTCGGCAGCAATTCAATTAATTCCTTACTTGTAAAATGATTGGTAATTGTACTAATCATATAAGCAGGAAGCGCAATTTGTGTCACCAATTTGGCGATTAATTTACTTGCCTTTTTATCAAACCAGCCGAGATGAGTCAAACCATAGCCCACGCTGATCATTACAATAATTACTAGAATCCCTTGAATTCCTTGAAAAAAGGTGCCCACTCCAAGTGCCTCCATGACTGACATGATGCGTCTACTCATTGTCGTTTTTTTCTTGTACCAATGAGCATACATCTTTGCTAGAGTCATAGTCAACAACTATTTTAGAAAAACTTGACTGCCATTAAATCATGATTGGTGGCTTGAAGGTTTGTACTTTCTGCATTTTTTAACCAAGGAACTTCGTTCTTCAATGCGCGAAGCAAAAGATTTAAGGCATAGGCGTTTAAAAATGAGACTTGGGGAGTGTTAGGGTACCGTTCGATCAGCATGCTCAGCATTTGATTCCAAACAAAACGATTATAGCCAAAGTTCAAGTGAATCATTACATTCTGTTTTTCGTTTGGATAGATGCTTACTTTGAGTTCTTTTAAGGTCATGGGTTCACCATAGCCTAATTACAGAACGTGCATTCACTTTTTTATCAACGATTTAAATAGTTACTAAACAAAGAACGGAGACCTAGACGCTGATACATCTCGGCAATGAATTGCCGAGTTTTCTCAGGCTGGTCTCCTAATAAAAAAATGACCCTCGTGCTCCAAAACGATTCTTGAAACACGAGGATTCATCTTTCCCTGTACTAGCAAATATGACAGGTGATCATTCATTGGGTGAACTCTATAATTCAGCTCATTCAACGGCGCCTGCCATCGATTTAATCGCTGCTTCGCTCAATCCGGTCAATTCACTGATTTCAGCATGACTCATTCCTTTTTGCAGCAGCTTCCGGGCAACCTGTTCAATTCCCTCTTTCTTTCCGCGATCATAAAAGGAATTGGGCCACTTGAGCACTTCTTCTCGAATTTCGTCTGGGAGTTTTTTCGCTTGGTCCATCAATTGATCCACCTCTTCCTTTTCTAATTGAAGATAGGTCTCGAAAAATCCATTGATCATGCTCTCACGCGCTTCTCCAAGATGCATGTGGATCATTTGCCTAATAAAAGCGAGTCGTACTTGTACACGTTCCCTTTTCGAGTAGTTCATCCTGCTCATCAGCGCGGCGGCGGCCGGATTATTGCTGTTCATAAATTTTCGCCAGTTCATTCTGGAAAGTTCGAGTTTCAAAAAATGGAACTCGCTAACAATCATTAGATGAGGCACTTTCACCACAAATTCGTCCGATTCATCTCTAACTCCATCATAACTGAAAATGGCGATTGGTAAAACAGGTTTTCGAAATTTCAGATAGATCATGCTGTAATAGATATACATCCGTTCAGAAAAATCTTCTTGGTAATAATTCTGTGCTTCAAGATGGACAATCAGAATGACGTCTTTTTTTGATTTCAGCTTCGTTTCCGCGATAACATCTGCCCGTTTTTTGTCGCCTTCGATCATATCTGCGAACAGTTCCTCGGAAAGAAATTTTTTCTCGGAAAGATCAAGCGCCTGGTAAATTTTTGGGAAGAAGGCTTCGAGAAATTCATCAAAAAACTCGTGCAGCAGGACTTTAAAGCGTCGGTCGTGGTCTATAGACATAGGAAGCCTCCTTGCGAGGTATGTTTCGGTCATGCGAAAGGAATGTGTGGAACGAATCGAGAAGAGAACAAACGGTCGTGTTGGCTATTAGTATACCTTATATTGAAATAAAATGCGTCAATTATTTTGGACAGTTGATGTGTATGACCGAAGATTCAGTATCGGTTTCGTCTTCTATCGAGCATAGGCACTGCACTCGAACCATTCATAAAGGCGACCCGCGATCAATTCACCTGTTACAGTTGCTGCCGCTTAACTGATGAAGTTTTCAATCATCTGCCAAGTTATTCGTTCACCTGCTTGAGATGCGGTTTACCTGAATCAACCAAAGTGGTTGTTGAGGATTCCGCTGCTTTGTGTAGCCAGGTTCCGTTTCTCCAGAAGTTCTAAAACGAGTTAACTAAAATTCAGATAATTCCCTAGACAATAAAAAAAACCGGGCGTTGTCGCATGTGAGCGATACGTCCCGGTTTCGGTGAATTACTTAATTCAATTGCTTAGCTGTCAGCCGATATGCTGCTTGATACGTTCAGCCAATGCTTCTTTCGGCTGGAAACCAACAACTTTGTCGACCACTTCGCCATCTTTGAACAAGAACATCGTTGGGATGCTCATAACTCCGTACTTGCTCGCAGTAGCTTGATTTTCATCAACATCCAACTTAACAATTTTAAGATTATCCGCTAATTCGGAATCAACTTCTTCAAGAACTGGAGCCATCATTTTGCATGGTCCGCACCATGTTGCCCAAAAATCAGCAAGTACGAGTCCTTTTGACGTTTCATCCGTAAAATTTGCATCATTTACCTGACTAATTGCCATTACTGAAAAACCTCCTCAAAAAGTTCAAAATGCTCTATGTCACAAAGTATAGCATGTGCAAGAAGCAGATGCCATTATTCAGCTTGGCGCCCGCGTCACTTGAATTCAACGACGGTCACGCCGCTTCCGCCCTCGCCTTGTGCACCTAATCGTGACGCTTTCACACGTGGATGACGATCAATCAATTGAGTCACGCCTTTTCTAAGCGCGCCGGTTCCTTTCCCATGAATAATGGAGACGCGCGCGTAACCGGCGAGCAAGGCCTCGTCCAAATACTTCTCGACCTTAAGCATCGCGTCTTCATAACGCTCACCGCGCAAGTCCAATTCCGGACGCACGGTTTGCCCCGATGTACGCACGTTCACAACCGGTTTGACTTTCTTTTTTTCTTTAACTTTCTTCAAATCACTCGCCTTGACATTCATTTTTAAAATGCCGGCTTGAACCAGATATTCCTGATTGCTGATCTTGCTGACGATGTACCCATCCTGACCGAAGCTGAGGATCTTCACTGTGTCTCCCGGATGGAATCCGGAGCCTGTCTCTTGAGCAGGCTTCGCTTTATTAGCAGAATCCGTCTGTTCGAGCGCGTCAAGCGCGTGTGTGAGTTTGGTTTTCGCATCGATCAATTGGTGATCCTTAACCTGACCATTCCTCTTGAAATGGCGCAGCTCATCAATAATTTCCTCTGCCTCACGCCGAGCATCCTTGAGCGCGCGCTCCGCCTTATCACGCGCCTTTTTCAGAATGTCTTCTTTCGACCGTTCCAGTTCGCTTAATTTCTTGGATAAGTCCGCTTCCTTCGCTTCAACCTGAAGCTTCAGCTCGCGCGCTTTTTCTTCCTCCATCTCAGCAGCCTTCTGATTCTTTTCCAGTGAAGCGATCATTTTGTCGACTTGATTGGTCTCTGTGCTGATTTGAAGACGCGCTCCGTCTATAATATCGGCCGGCAAGCCTAATTTTTGCGAAATTTCAAAGGCATTGCTTCGGCCGGGAACGCCAAGCAGCAGTCGATAGGTTGGACTCAAGGTTGCAACATCGAATTCCACGCTCGCATTCATTACACCCGGCCGTTCGTAAGCGTAGGCTTTTAATTCACTGTAATGCGTTGTACAGACGATCGTTGCTCCTTTTCCATAAACCGCATCAAGAATCGACATTGACAGCGCCGCGCCTTCCTGCGGATCGGTTCCGGCACCAAGTTCGTCAAAAAGAACGAGGCTGTTAAAATCAAGGTGTTTCAGAATTTCAACAATATTCGTCATATGTGAGGAAAAGGTACTAAGACTTTGTTCAATCGACTGTTCATCACCAATATCTGCAAACACCTCGTGAAAAACGCTTGCCTCTGAATCCTCATCCACCGGAATCTGCAAACCGGATTGGGTCATAAGTGTGAGCAGACCGATCGTTTTCAGCGAAACGGTTTTGCCACCGGTGTTCGGTCCTGTGATGATCAGCGCATGTGTATGCTCATCAAACACAACATTAATCGGTACAACACGTTCGCGGTCAATCAGCGGATGGCGTGCCTTCTTCAAACGAATCAAACCTTGGGCATTTAATTTGGGGCGTGTCGCCTTCATCTGATGTCCATAGGCAGCCTTCGCAAAGATAAAGTCAAGCTGTGCCAGTGCCTCAACATTTTCAAGCATCGATTCAGCGTATTCCGCTGTTTCCTCAGACAGGAGGCGCAAGATCCGTTCAATTTCATGGCGTTCTTTAGCTCGCGCTTCACTTAACTGATTGTTCAGATCCACAATGGCTTGCGGTTCAATAAATAGTGTCGCGCCCGAGGCTGACTGATCATGAACAATGCCGCCAAATGATCCTCGGTATTCCTGTTTCACCGGAATAACTTGACGATCGTTACGAATTGTGATGATCTGTTCAGACAGCATCTTGGCGTTCGATCTGACAATGTTCTCCAGCTTCTGCTTCACTCGGCTGTCACAGGTTCTGATTTGCCCACGAATATGGCGCAATGCCGGACTAGCTGAGTCCATAACACCGCCTTGGTCATCGATCGCACTGCGGATTTTCCGTTCCAAGCTTCCCGGCGGGTCAATTGCTGTAACCAACTCCATCAGGATTGGAAGATCAAGCGCGCGGTCTTCAACCAAATCTGTGATAAAACTTTTCATCAAGCGCGCGCCGCGGATTGTATCGGCGATGTCGATTAATTCCTTCGCCTGAAGAATTCCGCCGATCTTTGAACGCTTCAAAGCCGAACGAACGTCGGTAATCCCGCCAAACGGAATTGATCCTTTCAGACGAAGCACCGTAGCGCCTTCCTCGGTCTCTCCCTGCATCCGCTTCACTTCATCCAGATCACCAGATGGCGTTAGGTCTGCGATCCGGCTCTTACCCAAAGACGAAGCTGTATAATGCATTAATTGTTGTTTAATTTTCTCATATTCAAGAATGCGCAGTGCATGTTTGTTCAACAATGACATCTCCCTCTATTTGAGGATACGTATCGATTAAAATTTTTTCTTTTGATTGAAAAATTGCTTGAGCCGATCTGTCGGCCATGTATTAATCACATTCTCCGGCTTTATACCTGCGCGGATTGCTGTCGCTACGCCTAGTTTCATGTCGTCCATCATCTTCAATGAATGGCTGTCTGTATCAATCGCGATCTTCACGCCCGCATCCTGAACCTTTCCCAACCACTCCGAAGACAAATCAAGTCGAAATCGGCTAGCGTTCAGTTCGAGCGCTGTTCCTGTTTCCGCTGCGATTTGAATGAGACGGTTTACATCAACGGCGTAACCCTTCCGTTTGCCAAGCATGCGCCCGGTTGGATGCGCGATCAAGCGTACATAGGGATTGCGGCAAGCATTTTCCAAGCGCTTCATGATCTGTTTCTGATCTTGGGAAAATGATGAGTGAATGGAAGCAATTACAAAGTCCAACCTGCTTAATACTTCGTCAGGATAATCTAATGATCCATCAGGCAAAATATCCATCTCTATGCCGGAAAACAGCGTAAAATCGTCGTATTGATCATCAATTTTCGCTGCTTCATCAATTTGTTCAAGCAAACGTTCCGTGCTCAATCCGTTTGCAACCCGAAGTGAGCGGGAGTGATCAGTCAGGCAAGCATACGCATAACCTTTCGCGTGCATTGCTTCTGCCATTTCTGCGATTGTATGCGATCCATCACTCCATGTTGAGTGCATATGCAAGTCGCCTTTAATGTCGGAAAACTGAATCAAGTTAAGCGGCCCGTCTTTCGCTCGGTCTAACTCATCCTTCCCCTCGCGTGCCTGCGGAGGTATAAAATTCAGACCAAAATAGCGGTAAAATTCCGCTTCAGTAGTGAATGTGCGCATGGTGCCGTCTTCCATCTCGACGCCATATTCGCTGATTTTCTCATTGCGTTCCTTCGCCAGTCGGCGCAGTTGGGCATTATGTTCCTTCGAACCAGTGAAATGCAGCAGCATCGAGGCATAGAAATCTACCGTGGCAAATCGAAAATCAACAGAAACCCGATTAGGATCATCAAGCAGGACGGTCATTTTGGCGTCCCCTTTGCCAACGATCTCATGAATCGGTAATTTCTCAAGCAGTGCTTCTGAGACGTTCTCAGGATCAGTCGTTTCAATAACAAAATCCAGATCCTTCATCTTCTCTTTCGCACGTCTGAGGCTGCCCGCATGAGAAAATCGGCTGATGGATTCCATCGACTTCAAGACGCGCGCGATCTTTTCCGAAAGATCAAGCATATAAGGAATCGGCAACACGATCGGCCGCTGCTGCTGATCGTTCAATGCTTGCAGCAGATGTTCTTCGGTTTTCTTCCCAAACCCTGCAAGTGCATGAACCTTCCCATGTTCACATACATCCCGCAAGGAATCAAGGCTAGTGACACCGAGTTCACGATATAGTTTTCCAATCTTCTTGCCGCCAAGTCCGGGCAGGCGAAGCAGATCGAGCAATCCATAAGGGATTTCTTTTTCAAGGGCCGCAAGAACACTTGATTCTCCGCGAGTCATTAATTCCTCAATGACCTGAGCTGTTGATTTTCCGATCCCTTTAATTTTGCTTAAATCGTCAATACCGGCCATCGATCGTGGATCATTTTCTAAGGCCAGCCCTGCGCGATGATAAGCGGCAACTTTAAATGAGTTCTCACCTTTTATTTCTAGATAAAGCGCAATTGTATCCAATTGATTAATAATCTGTTTTTTATTCACAAGTCTTCACCTTTTAAAATCGAGCAAAATAGACATAACATCTTGCGATTACCCCATCCATACCGCAAACGCGACCCATATCTCTTTTAACAGCGCAGAAAAATACGGAGTGTGTGAAATCATTGATTGAGCGAGCGACGAATTATCAATCGCTGATTGTATCTCGCCTAGCGGTGTCAGCGATCCGGCATACAGCAGGAAGAAGGCGATGAGATAGACTTCAACGAATCCAAGAAGCGCTCCACCTAAATGGTTCACAGACCGCAATATAGGGAGTTCCGCCAAGAAATTGAGCATTGATCCTAAGATGTTCAAGATAATTTTCGTGGCGATAAATAAGATGACGAACGCGATCGCACGATAGTACGCGGTCTGTAAATCCATATTTCCTAGAAACTGAAACATATCGCTTTGCGATGCGGAGGTAGGAAAAGGAATCCAGAATTTCAACGTGCCGGCGAGCGGCTTAAAGTAGATCATCGCAACAATATAGGCGATGACAAAACCTGCCAGATGCACCAGTTGCAAAATCAGGCCACGCCTGAAACCAGTAAAAAATCCCGAAGCAAGTACGATCAGTAAAATGAACGTGAGAAGCATAACATCTATCCCAACTTTCTTTTTTTACATATGATAAAGATTCGTTGTCGCCCTCATAGAACATAGCGAAACATGCCGCTTTTTGTATTAATCATATCAGAAACTCAGGCAGATGAAAAATATGATTTAGCTTGTGCTGATAAGTTTTGGGGCAACCCAGTCGACATCATTGATCATCCGTTCTTCGCAATAAAAGTTTGGCTCAATTGTATGCCCTAGAAAAAGCGGGCACTCTTGGAACTTAACTCATGCTGAGAGTTGAATACACTCCTGTTACTCGCATCAACAAGATACGGTCGCAGATGATATTGACCAATAAGGTAAAACACTTTACGCTAGCATTAACCTAATAGGTCAATTTACATTGAGGAGAATTAAATGAACACAAGGTTACAGGATTTAACTAGTGAACGACGTGATGCCATTTTAAATGCCGCGCTTAAAGAGTTTTCATTAAAAGGATTTGACGATGCTTCAACAAATAAAATTGCAAAAGCAGCTGGAATTTCAAAACCTTTGATGTTTCATTATGTAAGTAGCAAACATGAGCTTTTTCTATTCGTATATGACTATTTCGCAGAATTGCTTAACAGAGAATATTATCAGCTAATCAATTATGATGAAACAGATATCTTTACTAGACTCCGCCAGTCTTACGCTCTTCAAATTAAGCTACTAAAAAAATATCCGTGGATACTTGATTTTAGTAAACTTTCATCGACCACTAGTTCTAATGAAATAAATAATGAGCTAACAAAAAGACATAGTATACAAAACACTACATGTTATCCATCTATCTTCGACTCGATAAGTGAAGCAAGGTTTAGAGCAAATTTAGATATAGAAAAATGCAAGCAAATTATTTACTGGTCTAATGTTGGCTTTACAAATCAAATTTTAGAAACTATTAGGAATACTGAGTATAGCAGTATTAACTATATAAAAACTAGTAAGTTACTCAATGAATATATTAATGACCTTGAATCAATTTTTTATCAGAACTAATCCTTTATATGAACGTAATTTCAACTATGAATGAGTGATCTTTTTAATCAGGTTAAGGAGGGTGGCAGGATGCATAGGCATGATAAAAAAATTAAGCATACTATTTATTTTGCTATTTATTGGAGCTTTTTTCACAAACATTAGTCCAGAAAAATCAGTTCAGAAAGAAGGCGAAATAATGGATAGAGAGGTAACTATCATTGAATTTCCGCTACGTGGAGAATGGGTTACTGAAGTTAGTCCAGCAGACCGTATTCCCAGCCATGGAACCAATCGTTTTGGGTTACGGTATGCGTTTGATTTTATTCAGGTAAACTGGGATAATGCAAAGCACCCCACTCATGATAAAAAAACTCAGACTATTTTCTCAAAGGTATTCCTTTAGAAAGCTATTATTGTTTTGGAAAACCTGTCTATGCTCCTTTTTCGGGAGAGGTTGTTACTGTTGAGAATAGTGTGCTAGATGGGGAGAAGGCTTCTTGGCTTCATGACCAGCCTTTGGCAATCCACAATTCCCTCTTCTTCGATTCTGAACGAGATGGGTTTGAATCAATCGGAGGCAACTATGTATTATTAAAGAAAAAAGAAGGAATCTATGCAGTATTTTGTCATCTCCAAAAAAACTCTATTGTGATTAAGGCAGGAGAAAAAGTTCAAAAAGGACAACTAATAGGAAAAGTTGGACATTCAGGAAATTCTACAGAACCACATTTGCATTTTCATTTGATGGATTCTGCTGATATTGAAAAAGCTAACGGAATTCCTTTTGTTTTCGAACAATACGAAAAATATAACGGGTCTAACTGGGAAAAAATAACGAATAAAATTCCTGCTGCAAAAGATCGTATACGATTTTTGAAGTGATATCGGGTATACATCTGGTGCTTTTCGACAGATCGCAGGCAATAAGAACCTATCAACAAACACATTGAATAATGACATAATGTCCATAAAGTATATTTGCGTGTTGTCACCTGTTTTCATTCGTTAAATAATGCGGGTCAATTTCAATTAATGAGCGACATTTCTGTTTCATAAATCCACTTGGTCCTTAATACAGAATCGCGGAGTAAAATAAGCGGAGATTTTCCGGTTATTTGCATCAGGGCGCTTGTTTCACAGGTAAATAAGGGTAATTTATCCGCTTATACACAGAAAAAACCTCCATTTTCACGTTTTTCGATTCAATAAGCGGAATTTTTCCGTCTATTCAAGCGATTTTTTCCTTCATTATCTAAATAAGCGGAATTTTTCCGCTTATTTTTCAGATTAGGCACTTACCTACCTGGTCACCCAACCGAATCCTACGACCTTATCGTCGAACTTGTAAAAAAAAAGGCCAATGTGACGAATCACATTGGCCTCAGATGTATTTTTTCTGAATTATCCTCTTAGCTCCGCGCCTAATTGTTCGGCACATGCGTGAACGATTTTTTCGTGAACCGCGTTCACTTCGTCATCGGTCAACGTCCGCTCGGGATCAAAATAGACGAGCGAAAAGGCCATGGACTTCTCGTCTTCGGCAACATGACTACCTTCGTAGACATCGAAAAGTCTCACTGATTTCAACAATGACGTCCCGTTCTCGCGAATCACGCGATCCAGATCCGACGCCGACACTGTGCGTTTAACAACAAGGGCAATGTCTCGGGTCGTTGAAGGGAAACGCGGCAAGAAGTGATAGTCAATGGCCGTTTTACCATGACGGAGGAGCGATTCAACCGCAACTTCAAATACAAATGTTGCATTTAATCCGTTGTCGTTCTGAACCTTCGGGTGAAGAGCGCCAAGATAGCCAATCACCTTACCATCGCGTAAAATATCCGCTGTTTGCCCCGGATGTAATCCGTCACGCTTTGACGGACGATACTCTATTTGATCAGCAACGGCTAAGGAATCAAACAGCGTTTCAACAATTCCTTTAATTGAGAAAAAGTCTACCCCTGCCGATTCGCCTTCCCAATTACGTTCGGTTCGTTTTCCTGTAATGATGCCTGCTAAATGTTCTTCCTCAGCCGGTCTTGGTTCACCTTTTACCGGGAGAAATACTTTACCGATTTCATAGAATTTAACATCCGGCATCTGACGATTTGAATGATAGTTGACAACATTTACGAGTTGAGGAACAATGCTTTGGCGGAGCGCCGCGTGCTCTTCACTCATTGGCCAAACCACTTGCGTCGGCTCAATTTCTTGATCATGAATCACATAGGACGAGGCGCTCTCTTTTGACGTTAAGGAATACGTATACACTTGGCTTAAACCGGTGCTTTCCATCAAGCGTTCCACTTTGCGTCGAATTTTCTGATAAGGCGTAAGCCCTGCGTGCGTTGAAGAGCCCTCAGGCAGCGTCGCCGGAATGTGATTGTATCCATAAATCCGCCCAACCTCTTCAACGAGATCTTCAGGAATGGTCACATCAAATCGCCGTGCAGGAACAGATACATGCATGAGTTCATCTGCCACTTCTACCGTGAAGTTCAACCGTCTTAATGTACCGACGATCTGCTCGCGTGTCAGTTCAGAACCTAGAACCTGATTAATTTTTTGCCATGGCATCGTAATCTTGTGTTCAGGAACTGTTCGTTCACCAGCTTCGACAATGCCTTTTAGCACGGTTGCATGAGCAAATTGAGTGAGCAGTTCTGCGGCACGGTCGGCAGCAAGTCCGACACGATTGCGGTCAAGCCCTTTCTCATAACGACTGCTCGCATCCGAACGCAGTTGGAGTCTGGCTGCCGTCTTGCGGATCGAGATTGGATCGAAGACAGCCGCCTCAAGCAAGACATTTTCTGTTGTACTTGAGACTTCCGTATTTTCTCCACCCATGACACCCGCTACGGCTACACCTTTTTTACCATTGGTAATCAGAAGATCCTCAGAAGTTAGTTTCCGCAGCTGGCCGTCAAGCGTCGTCACTTCTTCATTCTCGCCGGCATGACGAACCAACACGTGATCCGAACCGAATTGATCATAATCAAAAGTATGCAGCGGCTGACCATATTCAAGCATGACATAATTCGAAATGTCGACCACATTACTGATTGGACGTACACCTGCCGCGATCAAGCGCAGCTGCATCCAACGTGGAGATGGGGCAACCTTAATCCCCGTCAACATGCGCGCACCATAATAAGGCACTTTATCCGTCGCTTCAACAGAAATACTGATTTTGTCGCTTGCAATCTGATCCGTTTCATCAACTACAGGCTTTTTCAATTGAACCTTTTGATCCAGAATCGCGGCCACTTCATAAGCAACACCGATCATGTTCATACAATGCGCACTGCTCACAAGGATATCCAAATCAAGAATCGCGTCATCAAGGTTCAAGTAGGGAAGCGCGTCCGCGCCGACCGGCACATCATTATCAAAAACATAAATACCGTCTGCGTATTCCTTAGGTACATAATTATGATCGAAACCGAGTTCGTCGAGTGAGCAGATCATGCCGTTTGAAATCTCGCCGCGCAGCTTTGCGCGCTTGATTTTTACATTATCGGCGATTCTTGCGCCGACCGTTGCAACCGGCACTTTCTGACCGGCGGCGACATTGGGCGCGCCACATACGATTTGAACGGATTCCGTACCTAGGTTCACCTGACAAAGATGCAATTTTTCCGCTTCGGGATGTTGCTCACAGGATTCTACCTCGCCGACAACAATCCCTTTTAATCCTGCTCCGGGATAATCAATATGCTCCACTTCAATCCCGGCATTTGTAATTTTATCTGCTAACTTTTCCGGCGTAACGCCGCTTAAATCTACATACTCTTGCAACCATTTATAGGAAACCAACATGGTCAATTCTCCTCCTTACGCCCGATTAAATTGTTTCAAGAAACGAATATCATCTGTGTAGAAATGGCGAATGTCTTCAATACCATATTTCAGCATCGCGATTCGTTCCGGTCCCATGCCAAACGCGAAGCCGGTATACTCGTTCGGATCAAAACCGGACATGCGCAATACGTTCGGATGCACCATGCCGGCACCAAGAATCTCGATCCAGCCGGTACCTTTGCAGACATTGCAGCCATGACCGCCGCACCTGAAGCAGGAAATATCCATTTCTACCGACGGTTCGGTAAATGGGAAGAAGCTTGGGCGGAGACGGATTTCACGATCCGCACCAAACATATGCTTTGCAAATACCGTCAGGACGCCTTTCAAATCACTTAACCGCACATTGTGATCAACATACAATCCTTCTATTTGCATAAATTGATGTGAGTGTGTGGCGTCGTCATTATCACGTCGATAAACTTTTCCTGGGCAGATAACTTTAACCGGACCGACACCTTTGTGTTTTTCCAAAGTATGTGCCTGAACGGGTGATGTGTGGGTACGCATTAAGAGTTCATCGGTAATATAGAATGAATCCTGCATGTCACGTGCCGGATGATCTTTCGGCAAGTTCAGCGCTTCAAAGTTATAATAATCCTGCTCAACCTCAGGCCCTTCTTCAATAGAAAATCCGAGCCCAATGAACAGATCCTCAACTTCTCGAATAATTGAGCCAAGCAGATGACTGCTGCCCGTTGCTATCTTTCTGCCCGGGAGTGTCACATCAATCTTTTCCGATTCAAGCTTCTTTTCAATCAGTTTCGCTTCAAGTTCCGCTCTCTTCTCTTCAATCCTTGCGGCAATGAGTTTACGTACTTCATTTGCCAGTTGTCCCACTACCGGACGCTCCTCGCTTGAGAGCTTGCCCATACCCTTCAATACTTCCGTAATCGGACCTTTCTTGCCAAGGAAACGAATATGCGCATCTTGAAGTGCTTTTAATCCTTCGGCAGAGCCGATATTTTCAAGCGCCTGAGCGCGCAGTTCAAGCAATTTCTCCTTTAACATCTGTCTTCATCCCTTCATTATTTTTTCCCAGACTTTTTGAACATCCGCTGAAAACAAAAAGGCTCCGCCCCTAAAAAGGGACGAAGCGTCGCGGTACCACCCTGTTTGACAGCCTGCTCGCAGACTGCCCACTCAAAAATCGTTTAACGGCGAATGCCGGCTCATTCTAGAACCGGCATTCGCGCCGGCATTCAAATGGCAACTCAGAAGTGAATTCGTTCGGTTCGATCATAAGCATGCTTTCAGTCGACGACATGCTCTCCCTGATTGATGATGCCGAATTACTACTCTCCATCACAGTTTTTTCATTCATTTTGGTTCATCGAATACACCAATGAATCCAATCAGTCATTCAAGTCTTTACCTAGTATAGGCAATTTCATACTGTTATGCAAGTCCCCCAGACTCCAGCCAATACAGCAAAATACCTGATGCGACCGCGACATTCAGCGATTCCGCATGTCCGGCCATCGGAATCTTTACTTGCTGATCCATCTGCGCAAGTAACTCGGGTGAAGCTCCGTTACCTTCATTTCCAACAACCAGTCCGTAATAAGAACCATTTACTTTAACTTTATGCAGTTCATCGCCTTGCAGTGAGGAACCATATAGGGGAATGTCTTGTTCTTTCATCTCATCAGCGAGACTGAATAGATTTTTGTGAATAACCGGTAGATGGAAATGCGATCCCTGAGCGGAACGAAGTGTCTTCGCGTTGTAGCCGTCAACACAGCCATCGCCAAGATAGATGGCGTCAAGACCAAACGCATCTGCAGTCCGGATCAACGTCCCCAGATTGCCCGGATCCTGAACACCGTCAACGAGTAAATAGCGTCCCGGCCGTAATGTGACCGCGGATTGACTCATATCACAGACCGCGATAATTCCTTGCGGCGTTTCTGTTTGAGACAGTTCAGTAAAAATTTTGTGCGTCACCTGGAAAACTTCAATAGATTCAAGCGGCCAATCCGCAGGGAGATGGAACGCTTCATCAATTAGAATCGTGTTGATCTGTTCTTTTGCAGAAAAAATCGCTTCTTGGACGAGATGCGGACCTTCAAGTAAATATTTTTGTTCTCGGTCCCGCCATTTTCTTATTTTTAATTTCTTCCATAGTTTAACTTTTTCATTTTGTAATGACACCATTCGCCGCACTATAATAGCCCCTTTAAGATCGGTACATATTTGTCTGTTTATTACCCATACTATACCATATCACCGACACTAAATGCTTCAAAGAAAGGGGATTTGCGAATTTATGGATTTGGATATTCGGCGTGCCGTTCTGCATAATTTATCCGGCAATAACAAACAGCAGCTTCAAGACACCGTCGTTGACGCAATTCAGGATGGTCAGGAAAAAATGCTGCCGGGACTCGGCGTCATTTTCGAAGTACTTTGGAACAAATCGGACAACACGTTCCGTGATCAGATGCTGACCCGTCTGGAGCAAGGAATTTAACGACATATCACGTGAAAATCGGGAGCACGCAGCTTCCGATTTCATTTATATTTACAACGATTTCTACATGCTTTATTCAAAACGGGCAGTAAAAAGCAAATGAGCGTATAAAGCAATATCATCTTACCAGCACCGAACTACCTTCAATTTTTTTTCAAACGTTTACATTAGCATAAGGAATTTTGCCTGCAATCATGGAATTCGAGTTATTTGGCTCGACTTGTAGCAATTTTGGATCAGCATTGCTGCCATGATTAAAAGCTTGCTCATCTCTTAGTTATTCATCAAAAAGTATAAACTCGCGATATTTTCTGGCAATCACGTCGAGGATCACTTCCAGACCAATAAGTGAATGAACAGATTGCTTATAACGACGACTGGGCAGTGGTGTGGCTTCAAAGAAAAATGAATAGTCAGCATGTTCACTCAAAAAGTTGCTGCCGAATCTTGTGACCGTTGCAATGGGTATGTTCTTCATTTTAAGTATGCGAACGACATCCTTTATACCTGGTGTTTCGCCGCTAAATGAAGTGAATACAATCAAGTCCTCTTCTGTCAAGACAGAACTGCTCATCGACAAATTGGACTCTCCGGAAATCACCATGTTTGCCCGATTTGCAAGCATCAAATCCTTTGAGAATTCCTTCGTAAAGTTATTCTGGGAAAATCCGGTCGCATACAAAAAGACCATGCGCGCACCTTTTATTTTTTGTAAAAACGGCTGGAAATTTGTTTGATCCGCATAGCGAAACGTTCGATCCAAATCCTGTTTTAATAATTGAGTTAAATCTGAGGGCTCCAGGGTAGAGACCGTCATCGATTCGCGAATAACATATTTTAACTCTGAAAATCCATGGTAGCCCAGCTTTTGTGCCAAGCGAAGCACGGAGCTTTTGGAACTAAGCATGGCTTTGCCCAATTCAACAATTGTCATATTGATCACATCTTGTGGTCGATTCATCATAAATCTGACCATTTCTTTTTCAGAATCAGTCAATTGATCATAATTCATCTTTACACTTAACTCAAAATCCATATGACTCCGCCTTAATTTTTGATTTATCCTTATTGAATTTAATTACGTCTCTATTAATCCAGCTGCTTGGGACTTCCATATCATTCCTCCTCAGTATACCGCAAAAAAAGACCAGCAAGAAAAAATGTTCTTACTGGCCCTGTTTATCGCTTATGCTTCAATAAGATAGATAACCGCTTCATACGGACGAAGTTCTAAGTTGCCGAGTTCTTTTTTTGTATCCTGATAATTCGAGAGCAGTAATTTTCCTGCATCTCTTTTTAACTCTTCAGGTAACAAATAGTTCACCTTATGCTCTGAAAAGGAACAAATCACCACCAGCTTCTGCCTTTCCAGTCTGCGCATATACCCATAGACATCAGAATCGGTAGGATTAATGAGTTCATACGTTCCATCCACCACAATCGGCAACTCCTTGCGAAGACGAATAAGTGCCTTATAGTGATAGTAAACAGAGTCCTTATCTTCAAGACAGTTTTCTACGTTAATGGTCTCATTATCTGGGCTGAAATTGATCCACGGTGTCCCGGTCGTAAATCCGGATTTTTCCCTTCCGTTCCAGGGCATCGGTGTACGGGCGTTATCTCTGGACTTCAAAAAGATCGATTTTTGTATGTAGGACTCTGGAAGCCCTTTGGCTTCAAAATCATTCTTTACACCAATGGTTTCAATGTCCTTATAGCGATCAAGGGAATCGAAGCGAACATTACGCATGCCAAGCTCCTCCCCTTGATAAATATACGGTGTCCCTTTCATCATATGAAGAAGTGTCCCCAGCATTTTCGCTGATTCCACGCGGTATTTGGTGTCGTTACCAAAACGCGTGACGGCACGCGGCTGGTCATGATTGCTCCAATAAAGCGAGTTCCATCCCCGGCCCTCCAGCTTGCTTTGCCATTCCGTCATCACGTCTCGTAAATCGCTCATTTTGAATCGAACATCTGAAAACTTTCCATAAGGTCCATAGTCCAGATGCATATGGTCAAAATGAAAGACCATATTTAGTTCTTCGCGTTTCGGGTCCGTATATAAAATCGCTTGGTCACTGTTCGTGTTGGCTGTTTCACCCACGGTCATCACGTTGTACTGGCTCAATACTTTTTGATTCATTTCATGGAGAAATTCGTGGACACGCGGTCCATTTGATGCGCCAATATAATAGGACTTAGTGTAGACCGCATCGTTCGGTGCATCCGGCCAATCCTGACGTTTACTAATTAAACTGATGACATCCATTCGGAAGCCATCAATGCCCAGTTCAAACCAGAATTTCATCATGTCATAAATCGTTTCACGAACCTTGGGATTCTCCCAGTTTAAATCAGGTTGTTCTTTCGCAAACAAATGGAGATAATATTGACCGCGACTTTCCACATACGTCCAAGCAGGACCGCCAAAGGTAGATCCCCAGTTCGTTGGCGGACTTCCATCTGCTTTCGGATCTTTCCAAATATAAAAATCAGCGTATGCGTTCTCACGCGACGCGCATGATTTTTTAAACCATTCATGCTGATCGCTCGTGTGATTGACCACCAAGTCCATGATGATCCTGATCCCTAGACGATGTGCTTCCTTCAAAAGTTGCTTAAAATCGTCAATCGTTCCATATTCAGGATTGATTTTAAAGTAATCCGAAATGTCGTATCCATTATCCACCAACGGTGATTGATAAATGGGATTCAGCCAGATGACATCAATGCCTAAATCGGCTAAATAAGGAAGTTTTTCGATAATTCCATTCAAGTCCCCCATTCCGCTTCCCGTTGTATCTTTGAAGCTTTGCGGATATACCTGATACACGACGCTTTTCTTCCACCAATTTTTTTCCATGGGGTCCTCCTTACTCATCATCTTCAGACATATTGGTCACAAGATCATTCACATAAACAAGCTGTTCCTTCGCTTCATTTAGAGCCGTGTGGATTTGATCTGCAGTCAGATAGCCTGGTTCAGGATTCAAGACCAAAGACATAATCACCGGTAAATTCATCCCCGTAATTACATGAACATGCGGGCGATTAATATATCGGGAGAAAGCCTGGTTGACCGATCCGCCAAGTAAATCAGTAAAAATCACGACTTCGTCTTCTTCTTTTATTTCTTTAACTAGTTCTTCAATTTCTTCCTGGATCGGTATGTTTTTCAGATAGGCTGAAAGCGCGTAAATGTTGCCCTGACCACCGGTTATATAGTTAAGGGTATCCTTGACCCCTTCCGCCATCTTATGATGACTGGCAATAATAAATTTTCGCATATGAGTCGTTCCTTTCTTTAAAATAGGGTGAGACAAGTTGCCTCACCCACAATCTTTAAACACCTAAAATACCAAAGAATGAGCAAACCAACGCTAGGCCAATTACCATAAAGATAATTTGTGTCACGCTAAACTTCTTCGAAGCAATCAATTTATAGACAACAAACGTTAGTATTGCTGGAAGCAACGCCGGCATAATTTTATCTAGGATATCGGCCTGAATCGGTAAGGACACTTTTCCGGTTTTAAACTCAATTGGAATCGTCATTTTCACGACAGATGGAATCAGGGCACCAATGACCGTTAAGCCCATGATTGACGCTGCCTCAGTAAATACATTCAGCTTGTCGCCAAGAGCCGTGATGAGCTTCAATCCGGAAGTATGGCCTATATCGAATAATTTCACACGAAAGAAGAAGAAAAACACATTCAAGAGCAACCAAATGATCGCGCCGGTCGGGTTACCTTGCAGTCCCATGTACCCGGCAATTGATCCCATAATCGTCGGATAAAGAACCCAAACCAGCGTATCACCAACCCCAGCCAATGGACCCATCATCCCCGTTTTGAATGCTTGAACGGCATCTTTTGATTTAATACCATCCTTTTCTTCCATCGCGACAGAGGCACCCAAAAGCAAATTGGCCATCCATGTTGTGGTATTGAAATAGTTAAAATGGTTATTTAATGATGCCTTATAATCTTCATCTTTTTTATAGACTTTGCGCAGAACTTTGCTCAATCCATAGACAACTGCAGGACCTTGCTGATTTTCATAGTTAAATGTATTGCATGCCATGAACATATAGCGAATGGCTGCTTTTCGAATATCCTTTTTCGTTACGGACTCGTTTGTCTTTTCTTCGTTATTCATCAAAGTCATCTCCTTCACTTATTGCCTCTGTAGCTCCAGCCGTTGCCGGTGCTTTTTTAATATTTTGCGTGAAGTAGTAATAAGCAAAAGCAAAGCCTAAGATTGCAATGCCCAAGATGGGTAATTTAAAATACGCAGAAACGACAAAGCCGATTAAGAGCATGGTTAAGTATTTTTTAACAGGCATGAATTGCAGTAATAGTGCAATACCGACAACCGGCAGCATCGATCCGGCAATGGATAATCCATCGGTAAACCATTTAGGTACAAAATCGAGAATCAGCCGAACAAGCTTATCGCCAAACAACACACACAGTGCGGTTGGCAGCGCCGTCGTTAAACCAAAGATTAGCGGCCCTAGCCAAAAAATACGTTCCATTTTCTTGAACTTCCCTTGATTTAACGCTTTTTGAGCTGCATGTGAGACATATGAATTCAACAATTTTCCTAAAACATCGAGTTGAATGCCTAACATACCAACAGGCACACCCACTGCCAGTGCAATTGCTTTTGCATGTGAAACATCGTGGGTTGTACGAATCGCAACATAAATGCCTACAAGTGTCGCGAGTCCGTAGTTTGGCACGGACGAACCGCCAATGTTGGCTACCCCGAGAGCCATTAGCTGAAAGGTTCCCGCTATAATCATCGCTGTGGGCACATCGCCCATAATAATACCTGCAATCATCCCGATAATGGCTGGGAACCATGTTGTAATGACAAATCCTTGTTGGTCAAGGACCATCCAGAAGGCAAGTGCTATGATGAGTATTCCTTGAATAATTTCCATCTCTTTTTCCTCTTCCCAGTCTTATTTCATTTCTAAAAAGTATTTTGACAACGACTGAATCATTTAATATAGGTTTCCAGCGGTTCTTCCGGTTCTCCAGGGACAAAGTGGAAGGTAACCGGAATGCCTTTTTCTTTTAAAGCTTTTAAGTCCGAAACTTCTTTTTCACTGACGGAAACCATCTTTTTCAGCGTTTTTTTACCTTCACCGTCAAAAATGATGCCGACGTTAATCTTCGGAATATGAACGCCTCCTGCGGCAAGCGCTAACAAAGTTTCAGGCTCACGGACAACTAAAAAAACATTATGGCTGTCATATTTTCCAGCATTGAAATTGGCAATTGCTGTCTTCGTATCAATGATCGACATCCCTGTTCCTGCGGGTTTACTCATACGCATAGCCGCTTTTTGAACTTCATCTTTACTTACCTCATCATCAACGACCATCAGCCGCTTTGCTTTTGTATGTGCTGCCCATTGTGTCACGACAATTCCGTGAATCAAGCGCTGATCAATTCGTGCTAAGACTAATCCCATTATTAAATCCTCCTTAATTGGATGCGTTTTCTTTTTTGATAAATAGAGATTATCACTATTTGAAAGCGTAAACAATGAATTGTAAGGGTATCGGGAAATGAACAGTCATAACGAGAAAAGCGTCAATTGTTCGGGAATTTTCCCTGATTTTGTTACAGTTACTCATATTTATGATCAAGCCTGATATACCGCAGCTCCTTCATAAAATTTCCTACTGAAGTAGGATGATGGGTCAACCTCGCGTCCATTGGCTGAATAATTCACAGTCATGTATAATCGACTTAATTGATGCAACCGAGGTCAAAAAAGATGAGAATCGCAATCTGTGAAGATGACAAAACGCAAAGAGAATACTTGGCAGCCATCGTAAGAGAATGGGCGAAAAAAAGCAACAAGACGCTTACTCTTGAACACTTTGAAAACGCGCAAGCATTTCTATTCTCGTGGAGTGCCGATCAGAGCTATGACGCTCTGCTTCTGGACATTCAAATGCCCGGTTTAAATGGGATGAACCTCGCCAGGAAAGTTCGCGAGCGCGATGAGCAGCTGGCGATCATCTTTATTACCGGCTTCTCTGATTATATGGATGAAGGATATGAGGTCTCTGCACTGCATTATCTGATAAAGCCAGTCAAAGTGGAAAAAATCCTCGCAGTTCTCGATCGCGCTTCAAAAAAAGTTACGGAGCAAGCGAAAACGCTGCTGATCGAGCAAGAAAGCGAAATGATCCGAGTGAATCAAGAGGATATCATCAGTCTTGAGGCTTTTGCCCATACCATTGATGTGACGACTACAGAGCATCACTACCACATTAAGGCAAGCATCGATCAGCTCGAGCACCAGCTTGATCAAGATCTGTTTGTGCGTCCTCATCGCTCTTATCTCGTCGGATTGAAGTACATCAGCCAGCTTGGCAAAACAGAACTCACCTTGGACTCCGGCAGGACAATTCCGGTCAGCAGACGCCGTTATCACGCGGTTAACCAAGCGTTCATCCGCTTTTACAAAGGAGGCGCTTCACGGTGACCTTTTATCTCATTTTCGGACTGATTATTCTTGTTTTGATCGTTCTAACTGTGATCATGACACATCGCCAAACCCTGCGCGCAGGCGAACGTCGGCTTGATACCTACCAAAAAGACCTACTCGCCAAACACTATGATGAAGTTCAGAATATCTACCACAAAATGCGCGGGTGGCGCCATGACTACCACAACCATATCCAAACCATGAAGGCCCATCTTGCGCTTAATCAAATGGACGAACTCAAATCTTATTTAGACATGCTGGACAATGACCTCGAAACCGTTGATACGGTGATTAAAACCGGAAACATTAAGCTGGACGCGATTCTGAACAGCAAGCTTTCACTGATCACAAGCAGCAACATCAAAGTAAATGCTAAAGCTCAGGTTCCAGCCAAGCTTTCTGTGAATGAGGTTGATCTATGCATCATCATCGGCAACCTACTCGATAACGCGCTTGAAAGCTGCCGAAGCCTGCACAGCGAAGATCAACCGTTTATTCGCATCTATATTGGTATCTTCAAAAAACAGCTCTATCTTTCCGTGATGAACTCGGCACCGGAAAAGCTGAAGAAAATAGGCATTGGCCGCTACCTGACAACAAAAGGCGGCGGCCACGGCTTCGGCCTGAAGCGCATCGACGCTTTAGTCAAAAAATATGACGGGTATCTCAACCGTCAAAACGAGCCCAGAGTGTTCGCCACCGAAATCATGCTCCCCCTTTAGCTGAGGAGGGGTCACAGATAGGGCTGAATTGTGCTTCCCCTTTAACTATGTAGGGGGCACAGATGGAGCTTAGTTGTGCCCCCACTGTAGAGAAACAGTGCGAAACGGGTATGACCGTTCGTGTTTCATATCGTGCCATTCGTGCACGTTTTTATTTTTGAGACGGTTCCTGTGCTAATTTTAGTCATAAGGAGTTGGTGCTTTGTGAAGAAAACAGTTCAAAAGCCAAGTTATTCGACACGACAAAATATTGGCTACGTGCTGAAAAATATGTGGCGCTGGAACAAGACGTTATTTCTCGCTGCAGCCGCACGCGTTCCTTTTCTTGTTTTACTCCCATTTCTCGGGATTTTGATGCCGAAGCTCGTGATTGACAGTTTGACCGAAAAAGTAAGCCCCTTGCATTTCTCATTGGTGATTGGTCTCATGACACTTGCCATCATGATCTGCAATGTTGTCGGACGTTCCCTTGATGCCTGGCTGCAATGGAATGTCACCTCAAATCGAACGAATTATATTATCTTAATTTTTCAAAAGATGATGGATACCGATTATGGAAATCTCGAAAGTCCCGATGGACAGAACAAGTGTGAAAAAGCTCACCAAGCAACTAGAGGCAATCGTAATGGAACAGAAGCGATCATTATGGCATTGGTTAGCTTTGCCGCCACTATTTTCGGAATGATCCTTTATGGCGGCGTACTTGCCGCGCTGAATCCGCTGGTTATTGCTTTTCTTCTTATCACCGCGGCCGTTGGATTCCTATTTTCTCGCCACGCACAAGTCTATGAACATGTACATAAAGATGATTGGACACCGATTGAAAATAAACTAGACTATCTGATTCGTGAATGCGACGACTATTCTACCGGAAAAGATTTGCGACTTTATCATATGACCTCTTGGTTCGATGAACGATTTAATACGCTGATGCATGATCGAACAATTTGGCTCAAGCGAATTGCACTGCGCCACTATTATTCCGATGGTGCCGTCGGCGTCATGGCACTTTGCCGAGATGGCGTTGCTTACGCTTATCTCATTTATCTCGTGCTGAATGGACATTTGACCGTTGCTAATTTCACTCTTTATTTTGGAACGATCGCCGGTTTTTCCACGTGGCTGACCAGTTTGACTGAACAACTGGCAAAAGTACAGCATATGAGTCTGGAAATCTGTGATGTCCGCAATTATCTGGATATGAAAGATACATCCAACCGTAATGAAGGGCCACCGCTGCCGCCTAAAAACAGCTGGCCCTGCTCGATCGCCTTCGACCATGTATCCTTTTCCTATCCCGGAAATGATCGGAAAATTCTCGATGATGTCAGTCTTCATATCGATGCAGGGGAAAAAATTGCACTTGTTGGTTTGAACGGTGCCGGAAAAACAACCTGCATTAAATTACTGTGCGGATTCTACCAGCCGACATCCGGTCACATTTTGATTAACGGCAAACTTGCGACTTCCTTTAATCGTGACGATTACTATAAGCTGTTTACAGCAGTTTTTCAGGACATTCATATTCTGCCGGTTTCGATTGCGCGCAATATTGTACCGAAACTCGATGAACCAATTGATGAGAAGAAAATGGAGCGATGTCTGCGACTAGCGGGTTTCAAGGAGAAAATCGACAGCCTCGAACAAGGATTAGAATCTATGATGGTTAAAGAGGTGCACGAACATGCGGTACAATTCTCCGGCGGCGAGTTGCAAAAAATGCTGCTGACACGCGCTCTGTATAAAGAATCGCCAATCCTGATTCTCGATGAACCGACCGCGGCACTTGATCCAATCTCAGAAAATGAACTTTATGAGCGTTATGGAACGCTAACTACAGGCAGAACATCACTGTTTATCTCCCATCGTCTCTCAAGCACGCGTTTCTGTGATCGAATTATTTTTCTATCTGACGGAAAAATTGCTGAATCTGGGACGCACGAAGAACTGATGAAACAAGATGGAAAATACGCGGAACTTTTTGAGATCCAAAGTCACTATTACCAAGATCAGCTTCACAGAGATACTGTAGGAGGCGAGCAGTTTTGAAAAGCAGCATTCAGCAATCAAAATTCAAAACGAAATGGCATTATTTATGGCGCGGCATGGGATTTATTCAAGCCAAGGTTCCCTCACTGCTCCCAGCCGTTGCTTTTGGCGCACTGCTGAAAGCGTTCAGCCCCTTCATCACCATTTATTTGACCGCCCGGATCCTTGATGAATTGTTTGGCGCACGTTCCGTGATTCATCTTGCATGGCTGACCGGAGCAGCAATTGTATTGAACCTGATTGTTTACCTCATGCAAAAAGCGATGGAACGAATAGAAGATATGGGCCAATTTCGATTGAATTATTTCGGATCATTTGAAATGGATCAACTAATTCTGAATACCGATTATGAAAATGTGGAAGAACCTGATTTTCACCTGAAGAAGCAGAAAATTGATGAAGGTGCCAACATGAGTATGAGAGGAATTTGGCGGCTTCCAGAAATAACCGGACAGTTCATCTCTAATCTGTGTACCGTTGTTTTTTCAATTACACTTGCCTTTCCACTGTTTCTAACCTATTCGGTACGATCAAGCTCCTTTATCGATTCGCCATGGCTTTCTATTATCTTGTTGGGCCTTATTCTTACCTCATCCATATACTCTGTTCTATCGAATTCCCGATTCAGTAAATGGATCTTTCATAAATTAGATGGCATGATGGCAATCAATCGCGCATTTAGCTTTTACGGTAATCTGATGCAAGATCATCAATTGGGGAAAGATATTCGAATTTATCAGGAACAAAAATTGATTGGAAAAGCCTATGATGATTTTAACCGACGAGGGATGAAAGCTTTTGCTTCTGATGTATCCAAACGGCAAAGCCGTTTTTGGGGAATCAGCGCCACTATCTCTTCACTAATCAGCGGCTTTGTCTACCTTTTCGTCGGTATGAAGGCACTGGTTGGGCTGATCAGCATTGGTTCGGTTGTACAGTATGTTGGCGCGATCAGCCAGTTCACCACTGGTTTCTCTGAACTGATCACTTCGGCAACCGACATTTGGCAGGATATTGATTATGTTGAGCTCTATTTCAATTTTCTCGACACGCCGAACCCAAAGTACCAAGGCAGCTTGCCTGTTGAGAAACGCAATGATAATGAATATGAGATTGAATTCCGCAATGTATCCTTTAAATATCCTGGATCGGACACTTATGCTTTGATAAATCTTTCACTTAAACTGAAAATCGGCGAGCACTTCGCTGTGGTTGGCCGCAATGGATCGGGCAAAACAACGTTTATCAAGCTGCTCACCCGGCTCTATGATCCACAGGAAGGCGAAATTTTGCTCAACGGTATCAACATTCAGAAATACGACTACACCGAATATCTGAGCCTTTTCTCCATAGTCTTCCAAGATTTTAAGCTGTTTGCCTTTTCTGCCGGACAAAACGTTGCAGCAGATGTGCATTACGACAAGGAACGCGTGATGGAATGCCTCGACAAGGCAGGTGTTGGTAATCGAATTCGCAAAATGAGCAAAGGTCTGGACACACCACTCTATAAAATAGACGCGGACGGTGTCGAGATCTCGGGCGGAGAAGCTCAGAAAATTGCCATTGCTCGTGCACTTTACAAAAATGCACCGTTTGTTGTCCTTGATGAACCAACCGCAGCATTAGATCCGGTTGCGGAGTTTGAGGTCTATTCAAAATTTAAGGAGATTGCCAGTGATAAAACCGCGATCTATATTTCGCACCGACTATCGTCATGCCGCTTCTGTGACAATATTCTTGTCTTCAATCAAGGCGAGCTGATCCAAAGCGGCAGCCATGATGAGCTGATTCAAGATGAAGATGGCCAATATTACAAACTGTGGAATGCGCAGGCACAGTATTACCGAGAAGATCCACGTAAATCGAGATTGCATGGATAAGCTTTTTCAAATTATCTAGCGTTTTAGAGTTTATATCGAGCGCTTTCGCAAATTTATCGAGCGTTTCCGGATTTTTTCATTGCTCAACGGATTATTCGTACTTGTTTGCCAGCCTTAGTTCACTTACGCCTATTTCCTTGAATTTTTTACCTTTTATACTTTTATCAGTGTAAGAAAAACCGGGCAAAGAGCGCCTGCGGGATTAGCGTGCCGGCGGGACCCCGCAGATTTCTGCCTGTTTGAGGAGGCTCGCGGTGCGCCCGCGGCAAGCGAGTAACCGAAGCGACGATTCAGCACCGAAAAGACACAAAACCATCACACATGGCTGGAGATTAAGGACCGGGCTGTGCCCGGTTTTTCTAATAAATCATTTTGATCCTTAATTAAGTAACGCGGCCGGAATAAAATAAGCGGAGATTTTCCGCTTATTTGCATCCTGGCGCTTGTTTCACAGGTAAATAAGGGTAATTTTTCCGCTTATACACAGAAAAACCCTCCATTTTCACGTTTTTCGATTCGATAAGCGGAATTTCTCCGTCTATTTAAGCGATTTTGTCATTCATTTTCTAATTAAGCGGAATTTTTCCGTTTATTTCTCAGATTGGCGCTTACCTGATCGTCCCAACCGAATCTTATGACCCTATCGTCGTACCGGCAAGGCAAAACGCTATACTTTCTTCACTTGTAAAAAAACAACACCCCCGCATGCTTAGTAGCATGTGGGGGTGTTTATTCGTTCAATCGCTCTTATTTAGCGACTGCTTTTGCTTTTTCAGCGAGTGTTGCGAATGCTGCTGCGTCGTTAACGGCGAGGTCAGCAAGCATCTTGCGGTTTACTTCGATACCTGCAACCTTGAGACCGTTGATCAGCTTGCTGTAAGACAAGCCGTTGATACGAGCTGCTGCGTTAATACGCGCGATCCACAGTCTGCGGAAGTTACGCTTTGTTTGACGACGGTCGCGGTATGCATAAGACAGGGATTTGAAGACCTGTTGCTGTGCGACTTTAAACAGCTTGTGCTTTGCGCCAAAATAACCCTTTGCTAACTTAAGAACTCTTTTGCGTCTGCGACGAGTCACATATCCGCCTTTAACTCTTGCCATTGTAAAAACCTCCTAGAATGAGTCGTCCGAAATTGCCACCTGTGGCTTTCGAACCGACATTGAAAAATAGCCTGTTACGTTTGTTAGAATTAGTTGTTGATCAGTTTCTTGAGCTTGTTAGCAAGCGTTGATGTCGCAATCGTACTCTTGTCAAGATTACGTTTTTGCTTGTTTGACTTATGGCTGAACATGTGGCTCGTGAAGCCGTGTTCCCGTTTGAACTTGCCGGTACCCGTCTTTTTGAAACGTTTTGCTGCACCTTTGTGTGTTTTCATTTTTGGCATAAAAAGAATCCTCCTAGTAAGATCAGTGGCTAAAAGCAGCCGAAATCACTTTTAGATCTGCTCCGTTAATTGCTTTATTGCTTGTCGGCTTTAGGAGCAAGCACAAGAAACATGCTGCGTCCTTCCATTTTCGGCCTTGCCTCGATAACACTGACATCTGCACATTCTTCGGCGAGCTTTTCAAGTACTTGCCTTCCGAGATTGGAGTGCGTAATCGCGCGCCCTCTGAATCGAACGGAAGCCTTGACTTTATCGCCTTTTTCAAGAAATTTCTTGGCATTGCGCATTTTCGTATTGAAGTCGTGTTCTTCAATACTCGGACTGAGCCGAATTTCTTTCAGATTGATGACTTTCTGATTCTTACGCGCTTCGCGATCTTTCTTCTGTTGTTCGAACCGGAACTTGCCGTAGTCCATAATCCGGCATACCGGCGGTTTCGCGCCTGGAGCAACCATGACCAAATCCAAATTAACATTGTGAGCCATGGTCAGTGCTTCTGCCTTCGACTTAATACCGACTTGTTCCCCGTTCTGACCGATCAGACGAACCTGCTGCGCACGAATCCCTTCGTTAACAATCATATCTTTGCTAATATTGAGCCACCTCCAAATAAATTTGAGCAAATCGCTGGCTAAGTGTACAAACAAAAATACGGGCGCAAAAACGCCCGTATTGACTATTTCTTCCTTAATTCATACCTGGCAACAGCATGACTGCGTCGATCAGGTGAGAAGCCGGGCGGCTCTGCTTTACTCGTTGTAAATTCCTTTAATACTATAACATGCCGTTTTTTATATTGCAAGCCCATTTGTATTATGAATGGAGCTTATCACGGTTTTCCATGAGAAAATCAAACAACATGTCGTGGCTGACTTTTTTTGCTTCTTGCTCCAAACCAAGTTGGCGCAGGATCTCCAGGCCAATCGGCAGCGTGGTTCCAGCGGCTCTGGATGTAATAATCTTGCCGGAGACGACGACCGGATCTTCGCTGTAAGCCGCGTCTTTAATATGATCCCTAAAGTCCGGATTGCTTGTCGCCGTTTCTCCTTTGAGAACACCGGCGCGTTCCAAAGCAATCGGTGCCGCACAAATCGCCGCCACTAGCTTGCCGTTTTCTTTGTAGGCACGAATCAGCTTCTGCGCACGCTCATCATCACGAAGCGTCGTCGCTCCTTTGACGCCTCCCGGCAGATAGATACCGTCAAAATCAAGCAAACCATCACTATTTATGCTCCGATCCGCTTTCACAACAATATTTCGTGAACCCTCAACGAGCAAAGATTTAGCAAGCGAGCAGAGAACAACTTCAACGCCGCCGCGACGAAGCACATCAATCGCAGTCACAGCTTCAGTTTCTTCAAATCCTTCCGCAAGTAAAACAAGAAACTTCTTCACCATCGCTCACTCCCTGTTTTCTTCTGACATTATCGTATCACATCAGAACAGCCAATCAAAGTAGAGCGCAGTTACAAAAATTGTGTACCCTTTCCGAAACGTACGCGAATCACAAAAACAATTTTATTAATCATTTGAATCTCCTCCTCTTATTTTTTTCAAAATAGAATTATCTAATGTGACGTTCGTACTCAAACCGTTTATCAAGCATTTTGTTTCTCAAAGCCTCAATGCGCTTGCGGTCTTCATAGCGTTGTTGTACTGATGCCGGCTTCCTGATTGAAACCGTGAACGTCAACGCAAATAAGTTGAATTTCATCATCGCACGACCTCCCTCCATTTTTAATTGTGTTTTGTTGAAAAATCCTTTTTGTTCAATCGGCATACGTAGATTTGCAGTTGATGCTTGCATGTTCTTCATCCTTTCATTTAGCATTTTTGTGGGTTAAGATCGCCGGACGGAGTGTTGATCAACATTCCGAGAGACAACATTTATTTATATAAAAGCGAAGCGCAAAGCGCTCAGCTTCATACCAAAAAGCAAAAAAAGACCGCAAAGGCAGCACGCCGATACGGTCAAAAGAGCATAAAAAGACCGCAGTCAGTGGAGACCTGCGGATTTATTCTTATTCATTGCTTAAAAAGAGCCAATTAGTGCACTAAGAAATTCGTCGAGGTCATCCGAACAGAATATACAATTGATGATACGGTAACTTTCTTCTCAACTGTCATCATGTTTTGATGACCTCCTTTCGTTAATTTGCTTTTTTATTATATATGGTAAATGTTTCAAAGTAAACCCTTATTGAAAAAAACAGGCGTTTTTTACACTGATAAGAACGTATAAAAAAGATTCAAGGAAATGAGTGTAAGTGGTCCGACATAACGCCACGTCCTGTGGCAGGCCGGACACTAGGCCATCCATGACCGTCGCAACTAAGCCTTTGCCAGAGGCTTGGTGAAGCCAAGTTTTCTAATGGGGGTAGCTGCCCCCTTTCCGATCAAATTTATTGCGTTGCGCCGCTTCCACTGCTTAAATGCAAGGTTGAGGCGACAAAACATACGCGATCCTCAAACACGTGGTGCAAGGTCTTCATCATTCCGTGTTCCGGCCGGTCTGTATACACAATGACTTGCTTCGGCGCCAGGGCGATCAAAGTCAGAACAATCGAAGGTTCAGCCTCAATGCCCCATTGCTTGAGCAGCGGGTAAAAGGAACGTACCGATTGCACATTGCGGATCAGACGGTGGTGATCGTCATATAATCGAAACGGATGCTCATCGTATACTTCAATCTTTTCACAAAGAGGCTTATAAGCCCGGATGATGCGTCTTAGCTTGTCTATAAAAACTTGATACTCCTGCTCCAGCTTATATTCGTCAATCGCGATCTCCACGTATTGACGGAGTGCTTCTTTATACGCGATCAAGCGGAAGCGGATGATGGATTCGAAAGAAAACGTATTGTGTTCTTTTAAAATTCCTTCAAGCGATTCCATGATGGTTTCACGTCGGTCTTTAAGTGTTTCTGTTTGCGGCAAATCATTTTTTTCACCCGCAAAAATAGCGAATACTATATTTAAGATTGCCACTTGTTCTTCCGGTTCCGTAAAATAGTAATACTTTTCAATGATCGTCATGATCCAGTCTTTTTCATGATGTTCGATTATATAGCGGGTAATTAATTGTGCAAATTCTTTATAGTCCGCCGTTTTGTCCGGAAAAACGGCGAGACGGCTGTTAATGAGCAGCACACCGGTCACTTGCCTGAAGGAAGAGGGCAGTCTTCGATAAAAATCTGCCGCCTCCTGCTGGGTATCAAAAACAATCTCCAATGGTTCATCCTCCCCGTCCCATCTTATATAAAGACTATATGGGAGGAAGTCCTCATTCATGCTTTCGAAAAAATTATATTTTTGCTTTTATTTGCTAACGGCGGTTAGAGCCGTCCATTTTAACAAGTTTTGTGAAATGGCGGATACGCTCCATCAGTCGCTTCGCTTTGACATTTTCGATACCGCTTTTCTGCGAATAGGAAAAATGATCTTCCAATTCATCGTAGTTAAAGTTAGATGTATAAAGCGTTGGCAGATGATCCATCATTCGGTATTGAAGAATACTTCCGAGCACTTCATCGCGCACCCATGGCGTAATTGTCTCAGCACCGATATCGTCTAGGATTAAAATGGGTGTTTTTTTCAGCACATCAAGCTTCTTATCAACGGAGTTATCTTGGATCGCACCTTTAATTTCTCTAAAAAAATCGGGAACATAGACAATAAGCGAGGCAACATGCCGCCGTTCAGCTAAACGATTCATGATCGCTCCCATTAAATAGGTTTTCCCGACACCAAACTGACCGCAAAGATACAGTCCCTTTGTCTCGCCAGGATCCGTCAGGTAATCTCTCACGAATTCACCCGCCGCAAGAATGGCTTCTTGGCGTCCGCCTTCTCCCTTGTCAATCATCCCAAATGTCGCATTTAAAATATCCTTGGGCACATAGTAGCTGCGAATCAATTCGCTTTGACGATGCTTCGAATCGCGTTCTTCAAGCAGAGGACAGGGAGAAAAGGTGAGGGAAGGCGTTCCCTTATCATTTACCAATTGCGGCCTATAGCCTTTCATCATATTTGGACATTGATCCAACCCGGGACACTGCGCACAATGCTTCTGTTCGGCGGCAAATTGATAAAGACGGGAAAGGCTTCTCGTCCAAGCCGCTGAATCGATATCCGGATTTTTCTCAGCAAATTCACGAATAGCCGGATTTTTCCCGAGCGCACCGGCAAGCTGATCCCATTTTCCCTGTATAGTTCGCTGACCGGTCAAGTCCTTAAATAATGAGTTAATCGGTTCCATTCATGCACCCTCCCTAACCACGGCTCTCATATATTATTCAGGTAATCCTCAAGCCATTTTGCTCTCTGTTTCACCGCTTCATCGTCTGCGCCTGATTGTTCTTTCGGCTGTTTCGGGTTCTTCATCCATTCAGGAATGACTTCACGGTGCTCATCCTGCCCCGACTTTCTCGGTCGTCGCGTTTTATTTGCAGATCCTGAACCAACGGCTCTTTTCGTCTGATCACGTTTCTTTTGTTCTTCTCGGGCGTAAGTCATCGCCTGCCGCACGGTCCGGACATTTGCTCTTGCCCACTGGGCCGCAACTTTTTCAACAAAGGACTTGTTCAAATTGTGATCATTGACTTGCGATATGTAGTCAATCAAGACATTGATCACGCCCGGATTCAATTTTGTATCGAACATCAGATTCTCGACCAAGCGTAAATCAGGCGCTGCCGGTTTGCTGCCCTGCCCAAGTGCTTGGAGCAGCTGATAAGGTGAATTTCCTTCATACCAAGCGATCAAGCGTTCTTCTTCAGTTTGCGGCTCTTTTTCAACGATTTCTCGTTCCGCGCGCGGCTGAGTACGTTCGTAGAGTGCGGGCATTTCGTCCTGTCCATGCTCAAGAAGATAAAAATCACGTACTTCTTTTCGCAGCATATCAATATCCACAGTACCGGTATGCAATGCCGCCGACTGTAATGCCCGACTCATATCATAAGGCTCAGTCTGGTAGACAAAAGCCAGCTTATCAATAGCAAATCGAACGTCATCGGTCAGCGCATCTTCCGTCAGAATAGCGTCGGAAAGATAGGGCATCATCGCTTTAAAATCAAAATGTCTGTTAAATTCAAGCTTGGGTGCTTCAGCACGGGCGCTCCACGAACCAGACAATGAAGTGTTTTTCATTTCATCGGTGGATTCTGCGGACGGCATCGATTGAAATACCTCGTCAAAATGTGCGGAGACATCATCATAGCCAGCCATGTTCATAATTTTGTTTTCAAATAAACGAAGGAGCC
Organism: Sporolactobacillus caesalpiniae; assembly: GCF_040513385.1. NCBI lineage: Bacteria > Bacillati > Bacillota > Bacilli > Caryophanales > Sporolactobacillaceae > Sporolactobacillus > Sporolactobacillus caesalpiniae. Next base: position 251,229 of record NZ_JBEVCB010000001.1, on the reverse strand, counting down.
TTTTGTATTCTCTGGGTCCAACCTGCCGATACAAAAATAAATTTAAAAAACCGTCTTTAAAAAACAAATCGGGCGTCAGTGGGGGCTCGAGACAGTATACGAATTGTCCGGGATTCGCTTCCTTTTTCTTCAAGGTTTGCAACAGACCGACAGCTTCCAGCTTCTTTCTTGCTGTGAGAATACGGTCTAGAGACAGGTTCATCATGCCCATGAGATGATGATGCGTCAAAAAATCCTCTGAATCATCAGTTTCCTGCCAAAGCGTAAAATACATGCTTGCCGCCTCTAAACCGATCAGAGGCTGATACAGGCATGTAATGACTCTTTGGTCGAATGAATGAAGCAATCCATTGGTTCGAACACGATAGTGATCACCGGGCAGCACTTCTTTCCAAGACTGCAGCAAATCGTCAACCCCCATTCTGCGTCTTTCGTGCTAGAATTAAGGACCCTTCTCAGATCGGCATTCCTCATTCTCTCACTTCTTGCTGTTTTTTTCTTTCTCCAATTGATCTTTCAATTCTTGAATTTTCTTAGCAAAAACATTGATGTCCGTAAACTGTCTATATACTGAAGCGAAGCGGACATAAGCAACCTCGTCCACCTTCACTAGTTCATTCATCACACGCTCGCCAATTTCATGGCTATTCACTTCCGAACGACCCTCGTCGCGCAGCACCTTTTCTACATCATTTGCCAGCTGTTCAAGTCGCTCGAGCGGAACCGGACGTTTTTCACAGGCTTTAATAAGCCCGCGCAGCATCTTTTCATGACTGAACGCTTCTCGGTTATCCCCTTTTTTCACGACGACCAAAGGAGTCTCCTCCACTTTCTCGAAAGTGGTAAAACGGTGATGGCATAATTCGCATTCTCTGCGTCGGCGAATAACGCGCCCATTGTCGACCGGGCGGGAATCCAACACTTTTGTCGCCATTTGTTTACAGCTTGGACAGCGCATCTTTTTCACTCCATTCGCTGTATTTCGATAAACTTATTGTATCCTACTAAACAGCTGATGAAAAGCCGAGCGGTAACAAGTCCAATTAATTCTCAAGAGACCACCGTTGAAGCAGCCGCTGAAGCTGTGCTTCGGTTTCCTCAATCGAGCCATTGTTATCAATCACCGCATCCGCCAGCTTCACTTTTTCTGATAGTGGAATTTGTGAACCCATGCGTGCACGTGCCTGAGACTCATCCAAATGGTTTCTCGCCATCAGTCGTTTCAGTTGATTGGTTTCAGACACATAGACGACGATCGTTTTGTCTACCCAAGACGCCAAGCCGCTTTCATAGAGCAAAGGAATATCCAAAAAGGCAGCACTTGCTCCTTCTTTTTCATATTGGTCAAGTTCTTTGAGCATCCACGAGCGAATAAGCGGATGGAGCAGCGCATTCAACGCGGCACGTTTTTTATCATCTTGAAAAATCAGGCTGGCGAGTTGCTTACGATCAAGTTCACCCGTAGGCAGAATCATGGCATCTCCGAACTTATCAGAAATTCTGCACAGTGCCGGCTGCCCTGCGGCGACAACCTCTCTGGAAATCTTATCTGCGTCAATGACCGAGTATCCATGGTGTATCAGCCAGCGTGAGATCGTGCTCTTACCGCTCGCGATCCCGCCTGTCAATCCGATTTTCATCATTTTCCAAACCTCTTGGCTGGCAGAGTGGACAAAAATGTGTGCCGCGTCCGCCAACTTTAATTTTTTCGATCGGTGTTCCACAATGCACACAAGGCTCGCCGGCTCTGCCATACACCGTTAATTGCTGCTGGAAGAGGCCCATATGCCCCTGACTGTTAACGAATGTACGAATGGTGCTGCCGCCAAGTTTTACAGCATCGCCTAATGTCTCAACGATCGCCTTTCTTAATCGTTCCAATTGTGCTTCAGAGAGTTCACTTGCCGCAGTCAACGGATGAATTCCGGCCTTAAACAAGGACTCATCAACATAAATATTTCCGAGTCCAACGATGAGCGTTTGATCAAGCAAAACGAGTTTAATTGAGCGTTTCGTACGTTGAAAAGCATGGGCCAGGTAGCCTGTCGTCAACTCGGGCGACAACGGCTCGAGGCCAAGCTTCGACAGCGGCAAGTGCTTCCATTGTTCACCTTTGTTAAAAAGGTGCATCGTGCCGAATTTGCGGACATCGCGATAACGAAGTGCTGTGTCATCGGTAAAATGGAAGATGACATGAGTATATTGATCAATCGGATCTTTCTCAGGATCCAGTCGATAACGTCCTTCCATTCTTAAATGTGAGACGAGCACTACGTCGTCATAACAAAACAGCAAAAATTTGCCGCGCCGCTGTACATCATGCAACGTTTCCCCAATCATTCTCGATTTAAATTGATTGAGATCAGTTGGTTTGCGGATAATGTTCGGCCAGCGCACCTCTACACTCTTGATTGTCTTCCCAATAACCAGCTCATTCAACGTGCGTTTGACGGTTTCCACTTCTGGTAATTCCGGCAACCTGTTTCCCCCTAAATTCTCTATTCTATGATCGGCGTGTTCCGTTCAGGCTTCTCCTCCCGTTTGGACATTACTTTGCATCGTACCAGGTCGGGCCGTAGGAGCTCTCCACCTTCAAAGGGACACTCAGTTTAATTGCGTGCTCCATCACATCCGGTACAATCCGATTCATGACTTCTAATTCCTGCTCCGGAACTTCAAAAATCAATTCATCGTGCACTTGCAAGAGCATTCTGGCTTCCAACTTCTCATCTTTGAGGCGTTGATCCATATTGATCATTGCCTTCTTGATGACATCGGCTGCGCTGCCTTGAATCGGTGTATTCATCGCCGTACGTTCTGCGAAGCTGCGGCTATTAAAATTCCGACTATTGATATCAGGCAGATAACGGCGGCGATTCAATAATGTCGTTACGTACCCGTCCGTTTTCGCCTGCCGAACAATATTTTCCATATAACGATGCACACCTGGATAACTCTGCAAGTATTTTTCTATAAAGTGTGCGGCATCTTTCCGTGTGATTCCCAGATTCTGCGAAAGGCCATAGTCGCTGATCCCGTAGATAATACCGAAATTGACTGCTTTCGCATGGCGCCGCATCAGAGACGTAACCTCATCTTTTTCTACACCGAAAACATCCATTGCCGTTTTCGTGTGAATATCCATATCTTCAATAAACGCCTGTTTCAAGTTATCGTCATCAGCAATATGCGCGAGTACGCGCAATTCGATCTGAGAATAATCCGCTGAGAAAATCTGCCAACCCGCTTCTGAAGGAAGAAAAGCTTTCCGTATCTTGCGCCCCTCTTCCAGCCTAATTGGTATATTTTGCAAGTTCGGATCGGTTGAACTGAGTCTCCCGGTCTGTGTGAGGGCTTGATTATAACACGTATGCACGCGCCCTGTCTCCGGATGAATCACTTTGAGCAGCCCCTCCACATAAGTGGATTTGAGCTTTCCCAGCTGACGGAAATCGAGAATCTTGCCGATTACTTCATGGCGGCCACGCAATTTCTCAAGTACATCCGCTGCTGTAGAATAGCCGGTTTTTGTTTTCTTTACCGGTGGCAGCTGCAGCTTCTCAAAGAGAATTTCGCCAAGCTGCTTTGGCGAATTAATATTAAACGTTACGCCTGCCATGGCATAAATATCATGTTCAATAACATCAAGCGTCCGATCAAGCTCCTCACCCATTGCCTTCAGTGTTTCGCTGCTCGCTTTAATTCCCGTATATTCCATTCTCGCAAGCACTCGGGCAAGGGGAAGTTCAAGATCAAAAAGCAGTTCTTTTTGTTTGTTTTCGATTAATTCTTGAATCAATTTTGGCTCAAGCTGCAGCAATGCGGATGCCTTTCTGCCAAGGTGCTGGGCTTGAGCTTCGCCTTCAGGTATTTTACGTTTTGCGCCTTTTCCATAAAAAACGTCATCGGTTTCAATGTTGGAAATACCGCGTTTTGTCGCAAGCAGCGCTAAATCCTGCCCCGCCTCCGAAGTATCAATCAAATAAGTTGCCAGGCGAACGTCAAAAGCGATTCCTTGGAGCTTAATTCCGCGCCATTTTAAAGCCACTTCAGCTTTCTTGCTGTCAAGCAGCACTTTTTTCATTTCAGGATCTTCCAGCCACCGGCGGAAGCATTCGTCCTTGATCGCCTGCTCGGTTTCCATAAAGAACGTACCCGCCTCATTTGAAATGGCAAATCCGGTAATCGCCGCGTAATGATAGTTTTCATCGAGCATCTGCACAACTAATGCGCTCGGAGATACGAGCTGTTCAGCAGTGAATTCTGTCACTGTTTGAACAGAAATAGCCGCCGTTTCCGATGCGTGTCCATCAGGATCTGGAACTTCTAGTTTATTAAGCAGCGATTGAAAACCCAGCTCACGAAATAAATCTTTCAATCGATCCGTAAATTCATGAGAATAGCTGCATGAGTCAATGGTTAGTTCTACGGGCGCGTCCTTGTCAATCGTCGCGATTTTCTTGCTTAGCAAAGCCTGATCTTTATTCGTTTCCAGCTTTTCTTTTAACTTCTTGCCGGTCACTTCGTCAACATGCGCATACACACCTTCGATCGTCCCAAATTGCTTAAGCAGTTTGATCGCGGTCTTTTCCCCCACTCCAGGCACACCTGGAATATTGTCGGAGGCGTCACCCATTAGTCCTTTAAGGTCAATCACCTCATGCGGATTGATCGCGTAACGTTCCTTGACCTTATCTACATCATAATCAACAGTGTCGGTGATTCCTTTACGGATCAATGAGACGCGAACCCCTTCGTCAACGAGCTGAAGGTAATCCTTGTCTCCAGTCACAATCCGAACATCAAATCCATCGTTACTTGCTTTTCGAGCAAGCGTTCCAACGATATCATCCGCCTCATAATTGTCGAGCTCGTAACGCTGAATCGTCATCGCATCAAGCAATTCGTGGACAAGTGGAAATTGCTGTGACAATTCAGGCGGCGTCTTCTGGCGACCGCCTTTATATTCTTTATAGGTTTCATGACGGAAGGTCGTCTTCCCTGCATCGAAAGCGACGAGCAGATGCGTTGGTTTCTCTTCTTCAATGACCTTCATCAACATCATCGTGAAGCCGTAGACTGCATTTGTATACATGCCTTGATTATTGCTTAGTAACGGCAATGCGAAAAAGGCACGATAAACGACATTATTTCCATCAATTAAGACAAGTTTTTTCATCATATTCCTCCTGAAAAACAAAGAAAACCTGTGTTGCTTTTTCTTATATTCTAAAGCAACACAGGTTATTTATCCAATCAAGTTGATGATTTATTAAAAGTGATTGTAAAGGTTGAACCTTTACCGGGTACACTAGTTACGTGTATTTTGCCATCATGCGCCTCAACCAGATGTTTGACAATAGCAAGGCCTAATCCTGTTCCGCCTGAGTCTCTGCTTCTCGCCTTATCCACACGATAAAACCGCTCGAAAATGCGCGGAATTTGGTCTTGCTCAATTCCCATTCCTGTATCGGATATGACAAGATCCGCCTCTGATTTGCGTTCATGTATCGCTATTGTGACTGTTCCATTTTCTGGGGTATAGGAAATCGCGTTGGAAATCAAATTGATCATGATTTGACGAATCCGAAATGCATCCCCGGCAATCACTCCTTCATCACCTTGAAGATACTCTAATTTTATCTTCTTCGCCTCCGCTTTTTCTCTAAGAATTAGCAGCACACTTTCCAATACATCACTAAGAGAAACCGGTGCCCACTGGAGTACAAAATGCTCCCGTTCGATTTTCGACAGTTCGAGCAGGTCAGTGATGAGGCTCTGCAAACGACGACCTTCGTGAAGCATGATGTGCAAAAATTGATCCTCAAGCTCTTTATCTTCTCGCGCTCCATCAAGTAACGTTTCAGTAAAACCGATCAGCGAGGTAACCGGTGTCTTTAATTCATGAGAAACATTGGCAACGAAGTCTTTTCGAGTATTCTCCAATTTCTTAATCGCAGTGATATCGTGAAATACGACGACAATACCTCTGATTTTCTTGTGCTTATTCAAGATCGGCGCGCATGAAATGTCGAAGTGCTTACGTTCGATATGAACTGTGAATTGCAATTGGCGAGCAAGTTTTTCCTTCGTCTCAAAGACTTCGTCAATCATTTTGCGAACCTCATCATAAGGAATCACCTCATGATAGTCTGCCAACTCCCAATGGGTCGCACGAGTTTGAAAGTCTTCTTTAAACGTTTGATTAACATAATTGATACGTCCAACGCCATCGACAAATAGTAGACCGTTCCCTATGTTCTCAATTAGTGTTGTCATACTGTCCTGTTGACGTGTGTAGGAACGATTAATCTCATGCATCGCATCAGACATTCGGTTCAGTGCCAAATTAAGTCGCAGTATACTCTCACGCTTTACATGGTCCGGAGCGATCATGTTGTAAGAACCCTCTAATAGATTCTCGACCATGCGGGAAGCAAAACGTATCGGACGTGCGTAGGAGAGAACAAGATAATCTCGATAATACAGCAGCGCGATACCGGCCGCTGCAAGGAGGCAATAGACAAGTCCAAGACCGACAATGGACGTCCTGAATCCTTTTATTTTGAGATAGCCTACCTTTGCTCCATCCGATTTCAATGCTTTTATGTATACCAAAGAATCGCCCGATTCACGCAAGCCTGCAACCTGATTGAGCGTCTTTTTGTCTTTCCCTGTTGATGAATAGATCAGCTTCCGATCACGATTATAGAGAGCTAGCTGAATATGCTCCTTTTTTGCGAATTGAGAAAAAGAAGATTCAAATTCATCTACTTGGACCTTTCCCTGTCTAACTGCAACGGATTCAATCCAGTTTCCCCGCGCGTCCATTGTCTGCTTATCGTCATAAAGGAGGGCAACTTGAATGACTTCGTTTGTAACAAAAATAACAAAGAGCATGCAGACGATGACAAATCCCCAGCGCGCCCACATTCTGCCATCAAACCTTCGGCTCATCAAATTTATAACCCAACCCTCGTACTGTTTTTATATAAAGCGGTTTGCGTGTCACATCTTCAATTTTTTCTCGCAAATGACTGACATGAACATCAACAATCCGTGTATCACCAGCAAAGTCGTAGTTCCAGACAGCGTTCAGCAATTGCTCACGTGTGAGGACCCTTCCCTTGTGCTCCATCATATAGACCAGCAATTCGAACTCCTTTGGTGTCAAAACCATTTCATCATCTTTGAACGTCGCTTCAAAGTTGTTCGGATACACCTTCAAATCGCCGATTGAGAGCACTTCATTTTGTTCCTGTTTTCCAAGATCTGCACGTCTCAAAATCGCTTTGACACGCGCAACTACTTCACGCGGGCTAAAGGGTTTTGTCATATAATCATCCGCACCCAGTTCAAGACCAAGAATCTTGTCAAGCTCATCATCCTTGGCTGTAAGCATTAAAATCGGCACAAAATAGCGTTCCTGGCGAAGTTGTTTGCATACATCCATTCCATCCATACCAGGAAGCATCAGATCCAAAACAATCAAATCCGGTCGAGAATCTCTTGCCAGTTTCAATGCATCTGTCCCATTTGCGGCAGTCAGTACGTCATAGCCTGCTTTTTTAAGGTTAAAGGAGAGCAGTGTCACAATAGACGGCTCATCATCCACAACCATTATTTTTTTTGTCAAGCATATCACCCCTTGCTTCTCTTTTTATCATAACAAGTTTAAGCAAAAGATTCAGCAATGATCCCCTTGATCAGCCGAAACGTCCGGAAATATAATCTGATGTACTCTTTTTTTCCGGATTCGTGAACAACGTTTTTGTTTTACCGAATTCAATCAACTCTCCCTGATAGAAGAACGCGGTATAGTCGGCAATTCTGGCTGCCTGCTGCATATTGTGTGTAACAATGATAATTGTGTAGCTGTTCTTAAGCTCAAGCAGCAGTTCTTCAATTTTGGCACTTGAAACAGGATCAAGCGCGGATGTCGGTTCGTCGAGCAAAATCACATTCGGTTTAAGCGCAAGCGCGCGGGCGATGCACAAACGCTGCTGCTGACCACCGGAAAGGCTGGTCGCCGAACGATCCAGGCGATCCTTTACCTCATCCCATAGACCAACCTGTTTCAAACAATCTTCTGTGGTTTCCTTCAGCGTTTTCTTGTTGCGTACTCCTGCGAATCGAAGCGGCAATTGAATATTCTCACTGATGGATTTTGGAAATGGGTTCGGCTGCTGAAATACCATACCGATCTCCTTGCGCAACTGAACAACGTCCACTTTCGGATTAAGAATATTAACATCCTTATACCCAATCATTCCTTCGCATCGAGCGGAAGGAATCAAATCATTCATCCGATTGATCGTACGGATGAATGTCGATTTCCCGCATCCGGACGGACCAATCAAAGCTGTGATTGATTTCTCATGAATTGGGAGATTGACATCTTTAACCGCATGATTATCACCATAAAAAATATTGACATTCTCCACATTAATTTGAATCGGAAGCTCCTTAGTCACTGTATTATTTGTAAATGAGACAATATTTTTCTCCATTTGAATCATTTCCATTCCCCCCGCTTATTTTCCTGAAAATTTTTGATTAATTAGTTTGCCAAGCATGCGTGCAAATAAATTAAAGAGCAGAACACAAATGACAAGCACCGCGGCAGAGCCGTTTGCAATTGTTTGCACATCCGGCATAATACCACCTGTATTTACCGCCCAAATATGCACCGAAAGTGTTTCAGCCGAACGAAAAAGATTAAGTGGCGAGTTCGGTGCCGCAGGATTCCAATTGCCAAAATCCAGATCCGGTGTTGAAAGTCCGGCGGTAAACAGCAGTGCCGCCGATTCACCGAAAACACGCCCCGCAGATAGAATAATACCCGTTAAAATGCTGGGAAACGCCGCCGGAAGTAAAATTGTTTTGATTGTATGCCAATGTGTAAGTCCCAGTGCGAGGCCGCCTTCTTTTTGATGGCGCGAAAGCGATCTGAACCCGTCTTCAGTCACACGTACGATCACCGGAAGATTAAAAACCGTCAATGCGAGTGCTCCTGAGAATACCGAATACTTGAAACCGAAATAGTTGACGAATACAAGCATACCGAACATGCCGACAACGATTGATGGTAGAGAAGCGAGCACTTCAACGCAGGTTCTGATAAAAGAAGTCAGCTTGCCGGGTTTTGCGTATTCAGCTAAATAGATTCCTCCGAATACACCGATCGGAACGGTCAAAAGCATTGTAATAATTAATACGTAAAATGAATTCCACAATTGGTCTTTAATACCGCCTCCAGCCAAGAAAGGACTGGCGGATGTTGTAAGAAATTGCCAAGAAATGCTTGAAACGCCTTGAACTAAGATATAGCCCAACATCGAAATAAGAATAGCTGCCATAGCCACGGCGCATGCGATGATTACTGAAATAGCGATTCGATTCGTGATTTTACTGTTCATCGTTTCTCTCCTCTCCTTCCTAAGAAGCGAATAATGACGATAAACACGTAGGAAATCAAAAGTAAGATTAAGCCTAGAGACCAGAGTGCGTCGTTAAGCACGCTTCCCGTAGTTGTATGTCCCATACTTAAGGTGATAATTGTCGTAAGTGTTGCCGATGGATCAAGAATTGAAGCGGGAATATTGCGCGCGTTGCCAATAACCATCTGCACAGCCAGCGCTTCGCCAAATGCCCGCGACATCCCCAAAATGATTGCAGTTAGCAGGCTTGAGCCTGCAGCAGGAATCACGACACGCCAAATCGTCTGCCATTTTGTTGCTCCGATGGCGTAAGAAGCTTGCCTTAAGGAGTCAGGCACAGCGCGGATACTGTCTGCCGCAATACTTGCAACTGTCGGTAAAATCATGATACCGACAACGATTGCTCCCGTGATCAAGTTAAATCCGGATCCGCCGAAATGCTGACGCATAAATGGAACCACGATCGAAAGTCCGATTAGACCATAGACGACAGAGGGTATGCCAACAAGTATTTCAATCACGGGCTGCATCACTTTTGCGCCCCATTTTTTGGCGATTTCAGCCATAAATATAGCAGTACCGATCGCAATCGGTGTCGCAATGAGTGCAGCTAAAAACGTAACAGCCATAGATCCGAAAATAAAAGGGAACGCACCGAACGAGGGGTTTTCTGCGCGATCCGGAAACCATTCCGTTCCTGTAATAAACGTCCAAAAATTAAGGTGATCAACAACAAAAGCACGAAGACCTTGTATTGATAAAAAAAGTGTAATTGCTGTTACCGCAACGATCATAAGCAGTGCACTGCCATAAATGAGCAGTTTTCCTCTGCTCTCGCTCGTTCGATCCGTCAACTGCGAGAAAAATCCCTTTTCATTGATCAGCCTTGATTTGCCGCCTGATGCCGGTGCCGCATCCGTAACCATTTTGCCGATTTTCATCCTCACACCTCATTTACATTTATTCATGAGACGCCCATATGACGGCAAGCGGGATGTTTTAGACCTTCCCGCTTAAACCGCCATTGGACTTTGCTTTGTATTTAATTTGCCCTGCATTTCTTAGGACAATCCTTATTTATCTGTTTGTTTACCTTCAGCATCACGCTGTACTTTCATATTTTTATCGGACAGGTAACCTTGAGCCGGTACATCTTTTGTCTGGACAGCATCGCTCATTATGAAGTCAAGGAACGCTTTAACCAGCTTCGATGGTTCGCCTTTGGTGTACATGTGCTCATAAGCCCATACTGGAAATTCGCCGGAAGCTACGTTGTCGTCAGTTGCTTCAACTCCGTCAATGGAAAGTTTCGTCACTGAAGTGTCATTTGCTGTGAAATATGAGAGTGCCATATAGCCTACAGCGCCAGGAGTTTCAGAGATGATTTTCTTAACAGTGTTCGTCGAATCTTGAGTAATACCTTCAGCAGGTGTTTTGTTATCAAGAGCAAATTGGTCAAATGTTGCTCGAGTACCGGAACCGTCAGGACGATTTACCAATGTAATTTTTTGGTCTTTACCGCCGACTTCTTTCCAGTTCTTAACTTTGCCGGTAAATACTTTTTGGAGATCTTCTTTTGACAAATTCTTTACACCGGCTTTTGGGTTAACAGCCGCTGTCATTCCGACTACAGCGACTTGATAATCTTTAAGCGATTTCGCATCAATGTTTGACTTGCTTTCTGCAAACACGTCAGACATACCGATATCAAAGTTTCCCGCTTGAGCTTCGCTCAAACCGGTACCGCTTCCTCCGCCCTGTACTTCGATCTGGACATCAGGATTTTTTTCCATGAATTCCTTAGCTGCTTGTGCTGCCAGCGGTTGAAGTGCTGTCGAACCGCCAATAGTGATTTTACCTGATAGTGATGCAGACGAAGAACTTGAATTTTCAGAAGAACTGCTGCTGTCTGACGAACTGCTTCCGTTTCCACACCCACTAAGAATAAGTGTTAATGAAAGAACGAAAACCAGTCCGATCGCGAGCAAGTTTTTCTTTTTCATAAGACTATTTCCCCCTCAAATTGTTGAGTCACCTTATTGCATTTCTAATAGTAAGCCTTGTTTTTTAAACACATATAAACGAATTGTAAAGGTTTTGTAAAGGCGTTTCGTGTCGAACAATGTTCCTAATTATAGAATGACCACAGTTTGGTCAATAATGCGCAGGAAAAGGAATATAGTCATGGTATAGAGATATGTAAAAGAGGCTGTCCCATAAGTCTTTTTGACTCTGAGACAGCCTCTCTTTTGCTTTAAAATGAAGTTGTGAACAGCTTAGTTCAAATTTTTGATTAGAACATCGGCAAATTGTGAGCACTTTACTTCCGTCGCATTTTCCATTAATTGTGCAAAGTCAAAAGTCACGGTCTTACCTGAAATCGTCTTTTCAATCGCATCGACAATTAATTTAGCCGGCTCATACCATCCAAGATACTCCAGCATCATCACGCCGGAAAGAATGACTGACGATGGGTTCACCTTATCCTGGCCCGCAAAGGTGGGAGCAGTTCCATGCGTCGCTTCAAATAAGGCGACACCCGTCTCATAATTGATATTGGCACCTGGAGCGATTCCGATACCTCCCACTTGAGCCGCAAGTGCATCCGAAATGTAGTCACCATCCAAATTCATAGTCGCGACAACATCATAGTCATTCGGACGCAACAGAATCTGCTGTAAGAAATTGTCGGCAATCGCGTCTTTAATTAAAATACGGCCGCTGTCTAGCGCTTCATACTGAGCTTTGTCCGCTGCTTCTTTGCCCTGTTCTGCTTCGATTTTCTGATAGTGCTTCCACGTAAAGGTTTGTTCCGGAAATTCACGTTCCGCAAGCGCATAGCCCCAATTCTTGAACGCCCCTTCTGTGAATTTCATAATGTTCCCCTTATGAACAAGTGTCACGCTTTTGCGTCCTTCATTGATCGCATAGCGAATGGCTGCGCGGACCAGACGCTCAGTCCCCTCTTTAGATACTGGCTTAATACCTATTCCCGATGTTTCCGGAAAGCGGATATTTGTTACATCCATTTCATTTTGGAGAAACCGGATGATCTTTTTTGCCTTAGGAGATTCAGATTCAAATTCAATTCCGGCATAAATGTCTTCTGTATTTTCTCGAAAAATCACCATGTCAACCAGTTCCGGTTGCTTTACTGGTGAAGGAACACCCTTAAAGTGGCGGACCGGACGCAGACAGGTGAACAGATCAAGCTGCTGGCGTAATGCGACATTTAATGAGCGTATACCTCCTCCTACTGGTGTTGTGAGCGGCCCTTTTATCGCAATGACATACGTTTTCATTGCGTCAACCGTCTCCTGAGGAAGCCATTCACCTGTTTGATCAAAAGCTTTTTGACCGGCCAGCACTTCCTTCCAAATAATTTTTCGACCGCCATTATAAGCCTTTTCTACAGCGGCGTTAAAAACACGTGATGCCGCAGACCAAATTTCCGGGCCAATACCGTCTCCTTCCACATAAGGAATAACCGGATTGTTTGGTACGTTCAGTATGCCATTTTGTACAGAAATTTGTTGTTCATGTGTCACAGTATGTACCTCCATGCCTTTTTGTCATTGGCTGTTACAGCCTTATTCTTTTCTAATCTGCCTAAATTCACCATAACCCAAGCTTTTGTTCAGCGCTGATCAATCGGCACAACTTTTCTTAGACGTTCGCCATTATATTCGGCGCGCGGTCTGATGAGCCGGTTGTCGTTGTATTGTTCCATAATGTGTGCCGCCCATCCGGATGTTCTGCTAATCGCGAAGACAGGCGTAAACAAGTCATGATCAATACCCAAGTCATGGTAGAGGGTCGCCGAATAAAAGTCGGTATTCGGCAGCAACCCTTTTTTCTCTTTGATCAGACTTTCAATTTTCACCGACATATCATAGAGTCGCGAATCGCCCTTGAGATCGCTCACTTTTTTCGCCATTGTTTTTAAGATCTTGGCGCGAGGATCACCGTTTTTGTAGACACGGTGACCGAAGCCCATTATTTTTTTCTTGTTTTCAAGTGCGTTCGAAATATAATCATTTACCCACTCAATGGAACCGATCTTCTCCAACATATGCATGACTTGTTCATTCGCACCGCCATGAAGCGGTCCCTTCAAAGCACCGATCGCCGATGTAATTCCGGAATACATATCTGATAGCGTCGCCACGCATACTCGTGCCGTGAACGTTGAAGCATTCAGTTCATGATCGGCATGAAGAATTAATGCTTTGTCGAACATCTGCGCTTCAGTCTCTGAAGGATAGTGACCTTTCAGCATATAGAGAAAGTTAGCTGCGTACCCCAATGATTTATTTGGGGATATCGGCTCCAGTCCTTTCCTGATTCTAGAAAACCCGGCAACAAGTGTCGCAATTTTCGCCTGAATGCGGACCGCCTTATCTTTATTCGATTGCTTATCCATCAACTCAGCATCAGGGTCATACATGGCCAAATTCGAAACAGCGGTTCTTAAAACCGCCATAGGGTGTACGTGGTCAAACGGATACATCTTCATGATTGTAAACAATTCACCCGGTACCGCCGCATTCTCAGCAAGCGTTCCTTTGAAGTGACTGAGCTGGTCAGCAGTGGGGAGTTCGCCATTCCAAAGCAAAAAAACGACTTCTTCAAAAGTAGACAATTCAGCTAAATCCTGTATACTGTACCCTCGATACATGAGCACATCATCTTTAATTGAACTAATTGTTGAAGTTGTTGCAACAACACCTTCCAAACCTCTTGTCATTGTCAAATTAATCCCCTCCTTGAATGTAGCGCCTTGCTATCTGAATACGAACAATTCATCCATTGTTGCTTCCTCATTTGATAACTATCTGAAATCAGAAGATCAGCATTCTTTCAATTCTATTATTTAATAATAGTACATTTTTCTGAACTCTTCATGAACAGATTCAAACATCTTGATGAAAAATAGGATTTTTCAAATTAACTATCACTTGAATGTTATGAGTATTATGCAAAATTGTTATCTTGATTATATCCGCTTATGCTGACTTTGTGAATAATAACTCGTAATATTCTTTTTCAGATCCTGTTTTAAATGTATATTTCCCGCTTGTCCGCATACGCATAGACTTAAGGTGGGGATAAGGACATGAACTCTCAGGAAACTCAGCCATTCATTGCCGGATTATTTATTGTTTTGCGTGCCCTTGTTGTTATGACCATTACCGCGGTGATCGTGACGGTATTGATGTTTGCCATCCGTTACGCGTTACCATTTCTTATCGCCTGCGCACTCGCATTCATGATCAATCCTATTGTTGTTTTTATTGAAAAAAAAATAGGACTTCCCCGGGGGGCAGCCTCATTTGTTGTTCTTTTTTTCTTCTTTTCGCTTTCGATAAGCATACTATTATTTACTTCAATTGCCCTGATCAAAGGAGTAAGTTCACTGTCTCGCTCTGTTCCGGATGAAGTTCAAGTGCTTATCGGAGACCTGCAAACTTTCTTTTTCTCACATCTCCTGCCTTCTTGGGAACAGGCAATGCATATCTTTTCTGGGCTTCCAAGTGGGCAGCAGAAAGCTATTCAACTCAATGTCGAAAGTATGGCGGGAACACTTGTGGAGATGCTTCATGACCTTGCCGGTCGTTTATTAATGAATCTGACTGAATTTGTAACTACTATTCCGGACACACTAATTTCAGCTGTTTTTATCTTTCTTGCGACTTTTTTTCTGTCTAAAGACTCTGAACGGATAAAGAAACAGTGTCATGCATTCTGTTCCCATTCAGCTATTGGCCGGCCAATTTATAAAGTACTGACAGAACTGAAAAAAACATGCATCGGGTTTGTACGCGCTCAGTTTTTGCTCGTATTCATGACCATGATTCTCGTATATGTAGGTCTTATCGTGTTGAAAATCCCACATCCGCTTACCATCGCGCTGATTACGGGAATTGTAGATTTGATTCCTTATTTAGGAACCGGCGCAATTTTTATTCCATGGATTCTCTACCAATTTTTCATGCACCATTATTTTTTCACCATTAGTCTAACAAGCCTGTATATCGCCGCAATCATTCAAAGACAACTGATGGAACCCAAAATACTATCCGTGACTATCGGCATTGATCCGCTTGCGTCGCTCGTCTCCATCTATTTCGGCTTTCGCTGGATCGGTCTAGCCGGAATTATAATCGGACCGCTGATTCTTGTTGTGATTCGAACCCTGTATCATGCGGGCACATGGCAAGATGTGTGGCGCTACATTCTTGGCAAAAAAGTCTGAGGCTCATTAACGTCTTCCAAATGAAATGAACGTAATGCCGCCTTTGTCAATACGTTCGCGAATCCATCTTTTTAAACGTAGGATCAATAGGATTCTAAGCTTAGGGATCAGAAGCAGGAGCCCGGCGCTATCACTGATTAACCCCGGGGAGCAAAGCAGCAATCCCCCTATAAGGAGACAGGCGCCGTCTAGAAGTGATTCTGCCGGCACTCTTCTTTGACTAAGATCATCATTAATTTTCTGCAAAATGATAAATCCTTGACGTCTTACCATCCAAATACCAAAAATAACAGATAGTAAAAGAATTAAGATTAGATTTAATCCGCCAATCAGGCTGCCAACATAGATCAGTGCGCATACCTCGGCGAACGCATAGAGTAACAACGTAATCAAAATCATTTTTGGCAATGTCAACCCTCCTACAAATTTATGCCTGATCCATTACGCTCATAATCAGCGTGTGCAGCTCTTTATTCTTTCTTCTGATCGAAACCGGGCGCAGTGACAAATCTGTCCAACAATGAGAGCTGGAACCCTCTACAAGCAATTTTCGATCCGTCTGTCTATAGATTTTGTAATCAAATATCATTTTAATACTGTCATACGTTCTAATGGACGTCTCAACAAGGATTGTATCATCATACAGTGCGGGCGTATGATACTGCACATTGATGCCGAGAACCGGCATCATTAGTCCTTCTTCTTCAATTTTCCGATAAGATATCCCTGCTTGTCGAACAAAATCAGTTCGGGCAATTTCAAAATAATTCACATATTGGCTGTGATGAACAATACCCATTTTATCGGTCTCATTATATCGAACAACGATCTTGGTCGTGGATACATTCATAGTTGAACACTCCCAAAATAAAATTTAAGAGAAGGCACATAGCGCGCCTTCTCTTATCATAAATGATGAAACTCAAGAATAACAATGAAACGTTAAGGGATATCTGTCCCCGCACACGAATTATGCTTCTGTCACTACTTCGCCGACTTGATGAACACGCATGATGTTCGTCTTGCCTGAAGCTGCAACAGGAAGTCCGGCAGTGATCACGACAAGATCTCCGTCTTTTACAAGTCCGGTTTTCTTGCCGCTGTCAACAGCGATTTCAAACATCTCATCAGTTGATTTTGCAAGTTCGCTCAATACCGGCGTTACGCCCCAAGCAAGGCACATTTTGTGCGCAACACGTTCAGAGCTTGTTACCGCGATAACTGGAGCTTTCGGACGGTAGTGTGATACAACGCTTGCTGTATAACCGCTCACCGTTGCCGTGATGATTGCGCCAACGTTAAGATTCAAAGCTGTGTGTGCTACTGCTTCGCCAATAGCTGCCGTTACGGTAGGTTCACTTGAATCGCTCAGATGCTTAAGAATACCCTTGTAGTCAAGTGCTGATTCAGCCTTCAAAGCGATATTGTTCATTGTTGTTACAGCTTCTACTGGCCATTTGCCGGATGCAGATTCACCGGAAAGCATGATTGCGTCTGTTCCGTCGAAAATAGCGTTGGCAACGTCACTTGCTTCGGCACGTGTACAACGTGGGTTGCGGATCATCGAATCAAGCATCTGTGTAGCAGTAATAACTGTTTTGCCTACTTTGTTGCACATTTTGATCAAATGTTTTTGAACGAGCGGAACATCTTCCGGTGGAATTTCAACACCAAGGTCGCCACGAGCGATCATTAAGCCGTCGGACACTTCAAGAATTTCTTCAATGTTGTCAACAGCTTCTTGGCTTTCAATTTTAGGGAAAATATGAACATCGTTAGCGCCGTGTTCTTTGCACAGGTTGCGAATGTCGTTAACATCTGACGCATGGCGAACAAATGAAGCAGCGATGAAGTCAATGCCTTCGCCAATACCAAAGACAATGTCGTCTGCGTCTTTTTCAGTCATACCTGGAAGGTTGATGCTGACGTTAGGCACGATGATACCTTTTTTGCTCTTTAGAACGCCTGTGTTCAAAATTTTGTTATGAATGAGTCCGGCTTCTTTGTCGATACCCGTTACTTCAAGTTCAACCAGGCCGTCATCAATCAAGATCTTCGAACCAACATGAACGTCGTCAATCAATTCTGCATAAGTAATAGAGAATTTGTCGGCAGTTCCGGCAACTTCAGTCGTTGAGATATCAACCGATTTGCCTTCTTCAAGAAGAACTTCCTTAGTAGCCATATCATGTGTACGGATTTCCGGTCCTTTTGTGTCAAGCAGGATGCCGATCGTTTTGCCAGTGATCTTCATTGCTTCACGAAGGTTAAGTACTTTTTGATGGTGTTCTTCATGGTCACCATGTGAGAAATTGAAACGTGCAACGTTCATTCCTGCGTTAATCATTTTTACAAGCGTTTCGACCGTATCACTTGCAGGTCCCAGTGTACAAACAATCTTTGTCTTTTTCATTTAAGTTATTCCCTCCAGCATTTTATATGGATAATTCTTTTGCCAACTGATACAGATCCTTGTTGAATTCATGCTTTTTCGTGAGCAGATCAAGGATGTCATGAGCTACAATCTTATTATCTTGAATGGCGATCATTTTGCCCTTGTCGCCGTTCAAAAGCAATTCGACAGCCTTATTGCCCATTCTGGCTGCCAATACGCGGTCAAAAGCGGATGGTGATCCTCCACGCACAACATGTCCTAATACGGTCACACGCGTATCCATGTTAGCCTTGGCTTTAATTTCATCGGCAATTTCATTAGCGTGACCCACACCCTCGGCCAGAACAATAATATTGTGCCTTTTCCCACGTTCAATACCACGATTCAGCCGTTCAACAATTGTGCTTATTTCTTCCTTTGTTTCCGGAATCAGTATTGATTCTGCACCATCGGCAAGTCCGGACCACATGGCAAGGTCACCGCAATTACGGCCCATGACTTCAATAATAAACCGTCGTTCGTGGGAAGTGGCCGTATCACGGATCTTGTCGATTGCGTCGATAATCGTGTTTAAAGCAGTATCAAATCCCAGTGTAAAATCAGTGCCCGGAATATCATTATCAATGGTTCCGGGGATGCCGATCGTAGGGAAGCCGAGCTGTGTCAGTTTGACACCGCCCATGAATGAGCCGTCGCCACCAATAACGACAAGTCCTTCAATACCAAATTTCTTCAACTGCTCAATCGCAATAGCACGACCTTCTTCAGTCTTGAATTCTTCACAGCGAGCTGTGTAAAGAATGGTACCGCCACGCTGTACGATATCGCCGACGTCTGAAACTTCAAGCTTCTTGATGTTGCCGGTAATCAAACCTTTGTAGCCATGATAGATCCCGTAAACTTCCACTCCGCGGTAAATTGCCGACCTTACAACAGCGCGTACCGCCGCGTTCATTCCCGGCGCATCGCCGCCGCTTGTCAGAACGCCAATCTTTTTCATCACAACAATCACCTCATTTTAGTGTTCCTTCTATTGCCTATCTGATGAATAGGAAAAAATTGAATGATTCGGTTGCTTTTCCTGGACTGTGTCATAATTGCCGACCGCACGATACTTGGCTAATCGCTGATTACGAACTTGGTCTGCGCTCAAGCGACTTAACTCCTTCAACGACTCAATAATGGCATGATCAATGAGTTGCGCCTGTTTTTCCGGATCATGATGAGCACCGCCCAAAACCTCCGGAATCATTTTATCAATAATACCAAGTTTTTTCAAATCGAATCCGGTAATTTTCATCGTTTTTGCTGCTTCTTCTGCTTTACCGGCATCCTTCCACAACAAAGCTGCCGCCCCTTCCGGGGAAATTACGGAATACCATGAATTCTCCAGCATTAAAATCTGATTGCCGACACCGATGGCGAGTGCGCCGCCACTTGCTCCTTCGCCAATAACGACGCAGATCACCGGCACGGAAAGCCAAGACATTTCAAATAGATTTCGGGCGATTGCTTCACTCTGCCCGCGTTCCTCTGCAGTCTTGCCCGGGAAAGCGCCTTTTGTGTCAATAAAAGTAATAATTGGACGATGAAACTTGTCCGCTTGTTTCATCAGCCGAAGTGCTTTGCGGTAACCCTCCGGATGAGGACTGCCAAAATTTCGCATTATATTTTCTTTTGTATCACGCCCACGCTGTTCCCCAATGATTGTCACCGGGTATCCGTGAAATTTCGCGATTCCGGCCACAATCGCTGGATCATCGCCATAAAGACGATCACCATGGCACTCAACGAAATCCGTAAACAAAAGCGGAATATAATCCAGTGTGGTCGGGCGATCCAGCTTTCTCGCAATGCGAACGCGCTCCCATGGAGTCATGCTGCCATAGGTCTCTTTCTCAAGCGCTGCAAGGCGTTCCTGCAAGTGGTTCAGCTCATCAGAAAGATCGATGCCTTTCTCGTCCATAAACTGCTTTAATTCCGAAATCTTTCCTTGAAGCTCAAGAATCGGCTTTTCAAAATCTAATTCCGGTCCCATTCCTCGGCACCTCCTTCAGAATGAATCGACAAGACTTGCCGCAACACATTTCTCAACTCGGATCGAGGAATCACTTGGTCAAGCTGACCGTGTTTCAAAAGGAATTCAGCAGTTTGAAAATCGTCCGGTAATTCCTCACCGATTGTCTGCTCAATAATGCGACGTCCGGCAAATCCAATCAATGCGCCGGGCTCAGCAAAATTGTAATCGCCTAGAGAAGCAAAGCTCGCCGAAACACCACCGGTTGTCGGGTGGGTCATTATGGAAATATAAAGTCCGGCATTTTCACTGAACGCTTTTAGAGCCGCGCTTGTTTTCGCCATCTGCATCAAGCTGAGCACGCCTTCTTGCATACGCGCGCCTCCGGATGCCGAGAAAATGAGTACCGGAAGTGCGTTTTTATCGGCATATTCGATCATTCGCGTGATTTTCTCGCCGACAACCGAACCCATACTGCCCATTCGGAAACCTTTATCCATGATGGCAACAGCACATTCAAAGCCTTCAATCCGACCTTTTCCGGTCCATACAGCTTCATTCAGTTTGGTTTTCTTACGGTCCGACTCCAGCTTGTTCATATAATTAGGAAACTGAAGAGGATTGAGTGAAACCATATCTTTGTCGAATTCCACGTATGAATCTTGATCAAAGAGCATCACTGCGCGATCATGGGCACCTATTGGATAATGATACCCACAGGATTGGCAAACAAACAGGTGCTTTTGCAGCTCTTTTACATACATAATTTTCTTGCATTTCGGGCATTTGCGGACAATGCCCTCAGGAACATCCTGCCTCGCTTTCGCGGACGGGACAGTTGCGTACTTTTTTTTCTTAGTAAAAAAGTCCTTCATCAAGTATATCACCCTCTTACTTTGTCAAAGCTGTAATTTCACTTTGCGTCACAACATGTCACTATTTCTTCACGTATAATTCATGGAATCGTCGATTATTCACTCAGGCAGTCAATTTAAATAAATAAAATAGAATAATTCATAAATCATTGAGTATCGACATGTTTGCATTGTCCGGACCATCCGAAAAAAAATTCCTAAACTTCACCATTATAACAAACGTTCTGTAAAAACATAAGCAACAGGCAGACAATGCAGAAAAACAGCAGTTATATAAAGGTTTTTCGCCCGACCGCTCGTCACTAACAATTATTTCTGAAGCTCATCACGCTTAATCATCACATTGTTCTCTCCAAGAAGCGTTCGCATCGATTCAACGAAATCCTTGGTTAAACAAACTGCAAATTTCGGAGCAAGCTCGATTGTTTTGCGGCTGTCCTCATAATAAAGAATGACGCGATGTTGACCCGGTGTTTTCTCAATTGCCGACTTTACATGCTCAAGTAATTTAGAATGATAATGTGCGCGATCAATTTTCAGAAAAAGAGTCGCTTGACGCTCGGATAAATAGTTGTTCAGACTAATCGCCCGCATTAAGATCAGTTGCGGTGTGTTTCTCTCTTTTCCCACTGAACGTTTTGCCTGAATAACAACCATTTCTCCATCCCGCAAGAGTTCCTTAACCTTTTCATACGATGTGGGAAAACAAACGGTGTCAATTGTACCTGTTTCATCTCCCGAAGAGAAGAATGCCATTGACTGTCCCGACTTTGTCCGTATGCATTTTACCTGTTCCAACCTGACGGCCAATGTGGTTAATGTTCCTTCCGGAAGCTTTTCTGCGGTACTAACCGTCACAAATGCTTCCGGCAAGCGGAATCGGTATTCACTAATTGGATGCGCGGTCAAGTAAAATCCCAGCGTTTCACGTTCATAATGCATTTTTTCTGCGGCGCTAAGCGGCGGTACATCCATGTAATCTTCATCATTTGTTTCAGGCATAAGCAAAGATGTCTGTCCGCCATTAAGCTTCTGCTCCTCTTCACCTAAACTTAATGCACGATCAAGTGTCGCAAGCAGTACAGCTCGATCAACGTCGAACTCGTCAAACGCACCGGCGAAAATCATCGATTCAATCGCTTTCCGGTTGACCTTTCGTGCCGGGACTCTGCGGCAAAAATCATAAAGACTCTTATACGGTCCGTTTTTTCGTCGTTCCTCAACCAATACGTCAACCGCGCCGTTTCCTACATTTTTGATTCCCGATAAGCCAAACCGTATCATCTTTCCAAAAGGTTCAAAGCTGCTCAAGCTTTCGTTTACAGAGGGAGGCAACAATTGGATTCTTCGACTTCGTAATTCGCGGATCGCTGCCTCTGTCTTATCCGAATTACCGATGATTCCGGTCAGATGGGCAGCCATAAACGCTTGAGGAAAATGCGTCTTTAAATAAGCAAGCCAGTAGGAGACAAAGCTATAAGCTACAGCGTGGGAGCGATTAAAACCATAATTCGCAAATCTAACGATTAGACTAAACAGCTGGACGGCAGTTGCTTCTGAATAGTGATTTTGTTTACATCCGGAAACAAATGTCTTTTTTTGCGCTTCAAGCAGTTCACGCTTTTTCTTGGCGACCGCTCGGCGCAGGATATCCGCTTGACCAAGTGAATAACCGGCCATTTGCACGGCAATCTGCATGATTTGTTCCTGATAAACCAACACACCGTAAGTCGGCTTGAGAATCGATTCCAAATCGGGATGCGGAAAGGCAACTTTTTCTTCTCCATGTTTTCTGCGCACGTATTGGTCAATAAATTGCGCCGGTCCTGGTCGATAGAGTGCAATAACAGCCACAATATCTTCAAATTCAGTTGGTTTTAATTTACGGAGCACCTGTCTCATGCCGTCTGATTCCAATTGAAAGACGCCCATTGTATCCCCATCGCTTAATAATTCGAATGTTTTCGAATCGTCAAGTGGTATCGATTCAATGGTCAGTTGACGGCTTTGAGATGTCGGGATCCTTTGGAGAACCTCTCGTATAAAGGTTAAGTTGCGCAAACCAAGAAAATCTATTTTTAACAAACCGAGTGATTCTAGGATATCCATCGGATACTGTGTGATCGGAATACCATCATGACCTTTTTGGATGGGAACAGATTCAGTCAGTGGTTGATCGCTCAAAATCACACCTGCCGCATGAATGGATGAGTGTCTGGGTAACCCTTCAATGCGGCGGGCAAGTTCGAACAGGTCACTTGCCTCCGTTGAAGCGCGCACGAGAGTCTTTAATTTTTCCGACTCCTGAAGCGCCTTATCCAGAGTCATTTTCGGCACACCTGGAATCAATCGAGCCATCCGATCAATAACTCTCGGATCACTTCCCAAGACTCGGCCAACATCACGGATCGCCGCTTTCGCCGCCAAGGTTCCGAATGTGATAATCTGAGCCACATGTGTGCGACCGTACTTATCAAAAGCGTACTCAATCATTTTGTCACGATCAACATCAGGAAAATCCAAATCAATATCCGGCATGGTTACACGTTCCGGATTCAAAAATCGTTCAAAAAGCAGGTGATACTTAATGGGGTCGACTTCAGTAATCTTTAAAACATAAGCGACGAGCGAACCTGCGGCGGAACCGCGTCCGGGACCAGGCATGTAGCCCGATTTTCGAGCGTGAGCAACAAGATCAGCAACGATAAGAAAATAATCATTAAAGCCCATTTTCCCAATAATGGACAATTCGTAGTGCAGTCGGGTTTGAATTTGACCCGTAACCACCGGGTATCTTTCCTTCACACCTCTGACGCAGGCCGCGCGCAGCATCTGCTCGGTGCTTACCCCTTCTGGGAGCGGAAACGCGGGAAATCGGACACGATCAAACGAAAAGGTTACCTGGCACTTTGCAGCGATTTGCCCGGTCAGCGTCACTGCTTCCGGTATATCGCTAAATATGCGTGTGATTTCATCCGTTTTTTTTAATGAGAGATCGCGGCTGTTCTGGGGTTTTTCGGCTAATTTCAATCCGTCTCGTATACAAGTTAAGCAGGTGTGTGCTTTGGCGTCCTCTTTATTTAGGTAATGCACACTGCTCGTTGCAACAAAAGGAATCGAATGCCGCCGACCAAGTTCACGTATGCCCTGTTCACTCTTTTGGTCATTCCCGTCTCGCTGCAATTCGAGAAAAAAGCGATTGCCGAAGATGGTATGGAGCCCTGCCACCAATTGATTTGCCCGATCATCATTACCCGAGGCGATCAATCGGTCAATGGGGCCGTCAAAACCGCCGGAAAGCGCGATAAGTCCTTCCGCATAGTGCTTCACCTGCGATAAAGGAACGCACTCACTCTTATTCATCTGAACAAGAGACGCAAGTTTGACAAGATGCTGATACCCTAAATTATTTTGTGCAAGCAAAATAAGCGCAGGTATATCTTCTGAACGCTTCGATCGCGCCATCTTATCATTGTTCATTCCATTATCTAGGGACAATTCCATTCCAATCAGCGGATGTATGCCCGCTTTTATGCACGCGCGATAAAAAGGGATGACGCCGTACATCACGTTTCGATCGGTCAACGCGATTGCTTTTTGACCAACAGACTTAGCCAGATCAACGAGATCATTGATCCGGCACGTACTGTCCAATAAACTAAATTCACTATGCACATGAAGATGTACAAATGGCATGCGTTCGTACTCCTTTTTCAACGCAGATTCAGGAGATTCTTATCGAGTTGTCAGTCATCTCGATTACTCGCACAGTTTGCGCAAATCGGCGATCAATTGATCTGCTTCTTTCCAACTTTTAACAGTAGCGCCGGAAGCCATCGGATGACCACCGCCATTATATTTTGCAGCTAACTCATTAATTGACGGACCCTTCGAACGAACTCGAGCGCGGATGACTTGATCCTCTTCCGAAAAGAGTACCCAAGCTTTAAGGTGCTCGACATTAGAAAAACAATTGACAAGTGCAGATGCGTCAGAGGCATTCAATTCATAAGAATGAATGAGATCTTGAGAAAGCTTCACAAAACCAACACCTTCATCAGTCAGCGAAAAATGTTCAAGAACATAGCCGTTCAAGCGCGCTTGTTTCAGACTGCGCTGATATAACTGGTTAAAGAAGGATTGACGATCAAAGGGCAGCTTTACAAGCTCGGACGCCGCAAGAAAAGTCTCGGAAGTCACGTTGCTGAACTGGAATCGTCCCGTATCGCCGACAATTCCAGCGAAAAGCAGTCGTGCGGCGTCTTGCGTCATTGTGAGCTCAGGATGACTCCGATAGATTGCAGCGATCATCTCACTCGTTGAACTCGATTGGGTATTCACCCATTCCGGTTTTCCATAGGAGTCAACAATCGGATGGTGGTCAATCTTAATTAGATGCGCGCCGGATTCATACCGGTCATCGGATATCCGTTCTCGATTCGCTGTGTCACAAACGATTACCAAAGCATCTTTATAAACCGCATCATCAATCTGATCCATTTGAATGAGAAAACGCAAAGATTCCGATTCTTCGCCGACCAGATAAATAGTTTTTTCCGGGAAGTTGTCCCGAATAAGGCAAGCAATTCCTCCCTGAGAACCAAGTGCGTCGGGATCCGGACGGACATGTCTATGTATGATTATCGTTTCATACTGTTTTACCAAATTCAATAGTTCATCAATCACTGAAAATCATCCTCCAAAAAGCTCGCCATGAATTCAAATGACGGCTGACCCTTGTTAATAACGGTCGATAAATTGAGCGTTTAATAACGCTTTTCCGCAAAGTTGTCCATCAACAAACAATTCAATGTCCATCTTTCCATTTCTTCGTGTCATTTCAAGAATCTTCAGATGGACGGTCACTGTTTGTTCCAATTGAACGGGTTTGAAAAAGTAAAACGATAAATTGTCCACAACCAAATCACTGCGGCGTAAATGATTCAGCACGCGTCGACAAACGGTTGTAATCATCGACGTCATAACCCCGTGAGATACCGAACCAAGATAGTCGCTCATTTGCGGAGTAACATTGAATTGGAACACATAATTATTGTCTTCTGAGTAATCCTTCAGCTGAGACGAAACAATATCTTCAATCGTTTCTCCCATCTGCGGCTGTTGCTGAATCATCTGCAGTGCTTTAAGTACATCGCGACGCGTAATCATTCCAAGCAGATGCTGTTGTTCATCAACAACCGGCAGGCCATCAATACCTTCCCAAATCATGCGGTGAGCTGCGGCAGCTACTGAGGTTGTCGGATTGACAACCAAGGGCATTGAGGTCATAACTTCCTCAATAGTATGCACGTCCTGATCCCGTATGATATCTTTCATCGCAACAATACCGATCACTTTCATTTGTTGATCAACGACTGGGAAACGGCTGTGCGCTGTGCTATGGTTCAGCTCATGCCACCGTTTTGGCGAGTCATAACCAAAAACAAACTGTGTTTCTGAGAATGGGATCATAATATCTGAAACATGAACAATTTCTTTTTTTATTAGCTGATCGTAAATCGCTCGGTTGATCTTTGCCGCAACGGTGAACGTATCATAAGAAGTTGTAATCACCGGAAGATGCGTCTGATCCGCGAGCAGTTTCACACGCTCGCTTGTATTGAAACCGCCCGTAATCAGCACTGCGGCCCCTTCTTTAAGTGCATACTCGTGGACTGATTCACGATTTCCGACAATCATTAAATCATTAGCACCGATATACCGCTTCATTGCATTAATCTCCATTGCGCCGATCACAAAATGATTCAATGTTCGCGACAGACCCGACTTACCGCCGAGAACTTGTCCGTCAACGATGTTGACAACCGTATCAAAAGTCAGCTTTTCAATACTTTCCCGAGTCTTCCGTTCGATTCGAATCGTGCCCACACGCTCAACGGTACTGACTAATCCTTGATTCTCCGCATCCTTGATGGCACGATAGGCCGTACCTTCACTGACCTGAAGAATCTTTGCCGTCTGACGGACAGAAATTTTGCTGCCGATTTCAAGATCCGCAATATACTTTAATATTTGATCATGTTTTGTTTCCATTTCAATCGCTCCAAACAGCCTTTACAGGTCTAGTGTTTGACCAGGCGTCAAGACATGTCCATGTCCGTCAAGCTGATCTGCGAACTTGCCGGCATCTTGAGTGATGACGGGAAAAGTATTGTAGTGAATCGGCACCACGTTTTTTGCTTTGAGCCATTTCGCCGCCTGCAACGCATCCTCCGGTCCCATTGTAAAATTATCGCCAATCGGCAGAAATGCAAGATCAAGATCATTTTGTTCACCAATTAACTTCATATCGGAAAAAAGTGCTGTGTCTCCCGCATGATAAATGGTCTTTCCATCAAGTTTCAACAAAAAGCCAGCCGGCATGCCCGCATAAATAATTCGCTTCGTTGCGGCGTCCGTAATGCTTGATCCATGAAACGCTTGCGTCATTTTGACCGTACCAAATGGAAATTCATAGGCGCCGCCGATCGACATGCCATGAACAGTCAGCCCTCTCCAGCTGAAATAAGTTGCAAGCTCCGCAATAGCAATAACAAGCGAGCCATCCCGTTCAGCAATCGGCTGCGTATCTTCACTATGGTCGCCATGCCCATGGGTCAGCAAAATTGCGTCAACTTTTGGCAAATCATTGATTGACACGGGGGTTTGCTGATTACCGCTAATAAAAGGATCAATTAACAAATTCGCTTTTGCTGTTTCTATAAGTACTGTCGCATGTCCGATATAGGTAATACGCACCGTTTATTCACTCCTCATTATAGAATGTTTGTTCGTTTATTATCAATAGAAAAGAAAGTTAGATTGATTGATTGACAAAACGCTCATGCGCCCGATTTGAACTTCCTTATATTATACACTACCTGATATGCTCTTCGCATAAAAGGACTGCCAGTAATTCACGCAGATGCCATTCATGTACTTTTCCAATCAAATCCAATAAGATTCATCCACACACGTCAAGATTGTGATACATTAGAAGTATTACTATGGATGAAAGTGGAGTGACCTTAATTGTCAGACAAAATGAATCAAATTGAATCATGGTTGAGAAAACAAGAGGGACGGTTCGCGTATATCGCAGATCCGACAAATGTTTTCTACCTTACTCATTTTAAATGCGATCCACATGAACGCTTTCTCGGCTTATTTCTTTTTCCGGATGATGAGCCGTTCCTCATTTGTCCGGAGCTTGAGGTTGGTCAGGCATGTGATTCCGACTTCGGTCATGAAGTGATCGGCTATCGAGATGATCAGGATCCGTGGACGTTTGTTAAGAAAGCGTTGGCTGCCCGCCGCACTGATTTCACCACGGCATTTATTGAACCCAGCACATTGCCTTATAATAAAGCACTGGCACTCAAGCAGATTGATGAACACCTTTCGTTCCAATCCATTGAGGATTATCTTGCTGACATGCGTAACATTAAAGACGAGCACGAACTTGCAGCCATGAAAAAGGCGGGAGAAGTCGCTGATTATGCAATTAAGCTCGGTATCGATGCAATTAAAAAAGGTCGGACCGAAACAGCGATCATTGCCGAAATTGAGCATGAGCTGGCAAAACAGGGGTACACCCAGATGGCTTTCGATACCATGGTGCTTGCCGGAGAAAACACGGCAAAACCGCATGGCTATCCGGGAACACGCCAGATTCGCGAAGGCGATTTTGTCCTATTTGATCTTGGTGTTGTCATTGACGGTTATTGCTCTGATATTTCACGAACTGTGTGCTACAAACACGCTTCTGATGAACAGCACAAAATCTATGAAACGACCTTGCAAGCGAACTTGGCAGCGATCAAAGCGGTTCGCAAAGGTCTGCGTATCGGCGATCTCGATGGTGTTGCACGTAAAGTCATTGCTGATGCGGGCTATGGGGACTACTTCACGCACCGTCTCGGCCACGGTCTTGGTCTTGGTGAACACGAGCAACCATCAATGAGCTCGGCAAACGACAAGACATTGACTACCGGTATGGTCTTCACGGTAGAACCAGGTATCTATGTACCTGAAATTGGCGGCGTCCGTATCGAGGACGACGTTTATCTCAGCGAAAATGGTCCGGAAACACTGACACATTACCCTAAGGATCTTCTAATTGTTGACTAATTTTGTTTATAGTGAAAGAAGGAGCCTCAATCATGAGGCTCCTTCTTTTTTTCTATACAGTACCTATTAAACAGCACAAGCAGAATCTCACTTCATTTTTTGATGCTGCTTGGACAGACGAACCGTGTCTCTAGCAATCATGACTTCTTCATTGGTTGGTATCACCATAATTTTGACTTTGGATTTATCCGTATTGATGAATGTTTCCTGACCGTTAATTTTATTCTTATCCGCATCCCAATCAATACCCATAAACCCGAGTCCTTTAAGTACATGTCCGCGCACCTCAGAACTATGTTCACCGATTCCAGCCGTAAAAATAACTGCGTCGACTCCGTCCATTTTCGCTGCAAACGAACCAATATATTTCTGTATCCGTTCCACAAAAACGTTAATTGCCAGCTTGGCGCGTTTATTGCCCCGCTTTGCTTCTTTTTCAATATCCCGCAAATCGCTTGAGAAACCTGAAAGACCAAGCAAGCCGCTCTTCTTGTTCAGCACATTAATGACTTCGTTCGCATTCATACCCGTTTTATCCATGATAAATGGAATGAGAGCCGGATCGACATCCCCCGAACGTGTTCCCATCGTCAATCCTGCAAGCGGCGTAAATCCCATTGATGTGTCAATCGATTTGCCGCCTCTGACTGCAGTAATACTGGCACCGTTTCCAAGATGGCAAGTGATCAAGCGTAATTCCTCAATCGGTCGTTTAAGAAGTTCAGCTGCACGGTAAGCGACATACTTGTGACTCGTGCCGTGAAACCCATACTTTCGAATACCGTATTTTTCATAATATTCATAGGGAAGACTGTATAAAAAAGCCTCATTCTCCATACTTTGATGAAAGGCGGTATCAAACACAACAACTTCCGGCACATTCGGCAGTACATCGCGAAAAGCGCGAATACCAACTAGGTTCGCTGGGTTATGAAGAGGCGCCAGTTCGGACAAATCTTCAATTTTTTTAATAACATCATCAGTGACCAGTGCGGAATCGTCGAATGCTTCTCCCCCATGGACAACACGGTGGCCAATCCCTTCAATTTCTTTCAAAGAACGGACAATTTTCAAATCAGTGAGTTTATCGAGCAGTATCCTTACCGCCACTTCATGATCTGAGATTGAGGCGATTTCCTGCTGCTTTTCACCATTAACACTAATTGTAAAAATCGAATCCGACAAACCAATACGCTCAACCGAGCCCTTGGTTACCAGATGCTCGGCAGGCATATCCAGAAGCTGAAACTTCAGCGATGAGCTGCCGGCGTTGATCGCGAGAATTAAAGCCATAGTCGATCACCCTCTCGTCTTCTTAAACCGAACGGTGCAGAAACCAATGATCTAGTTGCTGCATGAATTTGCGCATCTTCACTTCATTAGAGAAGTCAGGCATTTCCGCGAGGAGCGCTTGTTTGGCATGTGTTTGAGTTCCAGACCTCTTCTGCATCAATAGAATGCTCTTTGCTTGCTCACCCTTAGTGAACAGAGAAACCGGAAGCTGGATCAATGCAAGAATTGTAGCATTTTCGTGAATAAAATCATGAAAGACATGATCCTGATCATCAGAGAATAGATGGTTAGGCACCAGCGAAAGAAAATAGCCGTCGGTTTTCAACTTGCGCAAACATTGTTCCACAAATAAGAAATGTGTCAGCGGCTTTTCAGCCACATCCTTCAGTGCATATGTCTTCGCAGATTCTTGATCAGGATAAATACCAATAGGAACATCGCAAACAACAAAATCAACCGGATCGATCAGTATTGGCTTCAAACCATCTTGATGAAACAGCTGGATTTCTTTCTGCTGCAGATTGGCGTTCGAAGCCGCAAGCCTGATTAACAAAGGATCCGCATCAATTCCATAAGCTAAAATGTCATCGGTTTCAGACTGATTCATGATGCCGGTTAACAGATTTGCCGATCCAACCGCCGGATCAAGGATCGAGAATGGTTTCTTTCCGGCAAGCATTGCAATCATATGACCGATCAGAATCACTATGGTGTCCGGTGTCATTTCATGATTGGGTTGCGGGGAGGCTTTCATGCCTTTCAACATTGCAAGCTGCAGCGCCCGTCTCACATCCTCCGCTGTCACTTTCTGACTATAATAACGATCATAAAGCGGCTTTAACTTGCCCAATAATTCTTCGTCCTTGATCTCGTCTTGAGCTAATCCTTCGACTGCCTCACACAAGGTGGTCAGATAATCCGTTTCCCTTATTTTTTTTATGAATAATGTTGTTTGATCAAAAACTGAAAAGAGTTCACTAACTGTTGTTGTCTGCAAAACGATTTCCCCCAAATGTATGAAGCGCTTACATTGTATATTATACAGCTAAGCTGAAAAAATTTCCTTTCTCATTAAAGGATTGATTACACATATTTGTCCAAAAGATAATACTTTGACTCATTAACTGATTAAAAATATGTATACATAACAGAAACAGGATACCCAAACTCATCAACGCGGATACCCGGATTGTGACTGCCTGCCCATTTTTCATTCGTTCTCCACCAGCGTTCATACTTTCCATAGCTTCTATAGTTAACTATAGACTAAATCTCCGAACAGAGCAATTGTCACACAAACGCGCGACAAACGGATAAAATCTGTCTTTATAATTACGTGATTACGGAATGATTCGTTTCATTTTTACCTTGAAAAGAAATTATTTTTTATGTTTTTGACTTGTCAGGGAAATTTGATTCGATGTGCCCGTACCCAGTACAATGAAATCATTTCAAGCTCATTCATCCAGTTTTAAAACAATAGGACTTATTAAACCTCCTCTTTATCCTAAGAAAAACCGGGCAAAAAGCGCCCGGTCCTTACTTCCGCAGGATGTGATGACTTTCGCTAAATGCGGTTTTGAATCATCAAGCTTGTCTTGAACAAACAGTTCTAGTTCATGAATCATTTTGATCCTTGATTAAGTACCGTGGCCGGAATAAAATAAGCGGAGATTTTCCGGCTATTTGCATCATGGCGCTTGTTTTACAGGTAAATAAGGGTAATTTTTCCGCTTATGTACGGAAAAACCCTCTATTTTCACGTTTTTCGATGCGATAAACGGAATTTTTCCGTCTATTCAAGCTATTTTTTCATTAATTTTCTAAATAAGCGGAATTTTTCCGTTTATTTCTTAGATTTGGCGCTTACCTAATCATCCATCCGAATCTTATGACCATATCGTCGTACCGGCAAGGCAAAACGATAAACTTTCTTTACCTGGAAGAAAAACCGAGCAAAGCCCGGTCCTTTGCCATTAACCTTGTGCTTGTGCAACACTCCAGCTGCTCGCTTGCCGCAGGCGATCCGGGAGCCTCCTCGAACAGACTGATGTCTGCGGGGCAGGCGTCTCGCGCTTTCGTGTTTGGTTTACACTATTACTAAGCCAAAAATTTTTTACTTTCTTATCTTGAAAAAAAATCAGAATGACGCATAGCGCTCATTCTGATTTACCAAATTGTATCTGTTAGAATTCTTCGTCCTGCCATTCGTTGCGGCGTTTCTTCCGCTTTTGAGCACCGCCACCGCCACCCACACCGTTTTTCTCAATAATTTCTTTTATTTTATCAATGGTTTGCGGTGCGAGATCAATCAGACGCTCATATAAATGAGTGTTGTTATCTAAATGAATGGTCTTAACGCCTTCATCTCCGATAATCAAAAAGGCGATTGGCGTAATGGACACCCCTCCGCCGGTTCCTCCGCCGAATGGCAGGTAGGCCTCGGTTTCTTCGCTTGGTTCTTCATCTGGATTTTCATTTTTTGTGTTAAATTCACTACCGCCGGCAACAAAGCCGAATCCAACCTTTGACAAAGTGATAATTGTGTGCCCGTCTTCTGTTTCGATGGGATCTCCGACAATCGTGCGCACATCCACCATAGATTGGAGGCTTTCAAGCGCGGTCTTCATCAATCCCTGTATTGGATGATCTGCCATATGCTTAACCTTCTTTCAATTGGCGTCTGATTTTCTTGATCATAGCTATAGCGTCTCCGATCCTCACTTGAAACATGCATGATAAGTCTGAGTTCAAGCATTTTCTCTGAAACATCGGCACCACATTGATCCTTGGACGGTCTGAACTAAGCGGAGCAATCCATGGCATCGTTGAAGCTTTGATCGACCAGATAGTACCACAAAGAAGTGCGGTTTCTGAAGCATCGCCCGTACCGCATGTCGTAATCCAAACCAGATGGCTGATTTTAATCTTCCCACTCGGAACGGTTCGCAGTATGCGGATTATCTGCTTTAATTTACCATACAACGCTTCATCGTCTACTTCATCGTCAATTTGCTGTTTATCCAACTTCTTCACAGTCGATTTGTTTTTCGTTTTTCCTTTGGCACGCCTCAATTGGTATGTCCAGACTTTTCTTCGCCACAAATAGATGTCTGCATACCATTCAAAACGGTGCGATCCGATCAAACATTTGACGCATAAAGTGAGCGTGCTTCTCAAAATCAAAAAAATGATAAATACCATGAGACCCACACTTACTCCCGACAAAATAATGAACAGGCGCACCGTAAACGCTCCTTTTTCGTTCCTTTTTATACAGACCGCCAATGGAATTCAACTCAGTAACCGACTACCGAGTTGCATCAATGTCCCGGACGGCCTCATTGGAAAAAGTGACCATACGTTCTATGACCTCTACCCTTTTTGGGCAAGGTACACTGTTCCGAGGTAGTTCACAACTAGTATCCGGTAAATCCGCCAAAAACATACAAAAAGCCCAAGAGGATGTATCCTCCCGGGCTTTTGGCATTCGCTCACTCTATGTCTTTCGCCTTTTCTCGTTGGAATTCACTTTTATCACGGTGCCGTTGTTCCAGCACGCGAAGTACGCGGTCAAATCCAACCTTTTGTTCGCGAAGCATGACGAGGGTGTGATAAATAACATCTGAAACTTCCCATTCAAGTTCTGCAACTGAACGATTCTTCGCAGCAATGATAACTTCTGATGTTTCTTCACCAATCTTCTTGAGGATCTTGTCGATGCCCTCATCGAATAAGTATGTGGTGTACGTACCCTGCGGACGCTCTGCTTCGCGTTTCGCGATTACATGCTCCAGTTCAGCAAGAATTTCATAACGATCCGCTCCCGCAGCCGCCGCTTCCTGCTTGTCGCTCTTCTCCGGAACGAAGCAGCTGTATTCACCTGTGTGGCAAGCAGGGCCTGCAGGGTCTACCTTGACAAGCAATGTATCGGAATCGCAGTCAATTGCCCAATCAACAATTTTTTGCGTGTTGCCTGAGGTGGCGCCTTTGTGCCACAATTCTTGACGTGAACGGCTGAAGAACCAAGTCTCTCCGCTTTCCAGCGACTTTTCGATTGATTCCTTGTTCATGTAAGCCATCATCAAGATTTCTTTGCTCTGCGCATCTTGAACGATCGCAGGTATAAGTCCATTTTGATCAAATTTTAACGTTTCAACGTTCATCGTATTGCCACTCCCTTTTGTTTTAGGAAAGATTTAACAGCTGATACTGAGGTTTCTCTATAATGAAAAATTGAGGCAGCAAGCGCAGCATCCGCTTTGCCTTCTTCAAAGGCGTCAAGAAAGTCAGATGCCTTTCCGGCACCTCCCGAAGCGATAACCGGAACACCAACCGCCTCACTGATCTTACGCGTCACATTCAGTTCAAATCCGTTCTTCTCTCCGTCTTGATCCATACTTGTGAGCAAAATTTCTCCGGCGCCTAATTCGACTGCCTTCTTTGCCCATTCTATCGCGTCAAGCTGTGTTTCTTGTTGTCCGCCATGAGTGTAGACCTTATATGTACTTGATTTCGGATCCCATTTTGCATCGATGGCGCATACAATGCATTGATTACCGAAAAAATCGGCGCCTTCCTTAATCAAGCCGGGATTCGCCACCGCGGAACTATTCAGTGAGACTTTGTCAGCTCCGGCACGAAGCAACGTTTTAATATTATCGAGTGAACGGATGCCGCCACCGACTGTGAAGGGAATGTTGAGTTTAGCAGCAACTTGCTTCACAACTTCAACCATTGTATTTCTTCCTTCATTGGAAGCTGAAATATCAAGAAATACAAGTTCATCCGCTCCCTCGCCATTATAAAACATCGCGAGTTCGACGGGATCGCCCGCGTCACGCAGCTGAACGAACTGTTTGCCTTTGACAACGCGCCCATCTTTTACATCCAAACACGGGATAATACGTTTTGCAAGCATCAGTTTTTCACCGCCTTTATTACTTCGCTGAGTTCGATCTGCTTCGTATAAAGTGCCTTGCCGATAATTGCCCCGCTTACCCGGTGATTGTGAATCATCTGTTTGATTTCGTCAAGTGTTGTCACACCGCCGGATACGACAACGGGCTTGCCAATTTCTTCGGCCAACTTTTCAACTGCGGCTACGTTAGCTCCCCGCAGTGCTCCGTCTCTCGAAATGTCGGTATAAATAAAATGCTCGGCACCCTCCTGAATCAGCTGCTTAGCAAGAGCAGCCGCGCTAAGATCGGAGACCTCGAGCCAGCCGCGTACCGCGACCTTGCCGTTCTTCACATCAAGACCAATGGCAACAGATTCCGGATATCGATGCAGCGCCTGTTTGCAGAATTCCGGATCGCTGATTGCTGAGCTTCCAAGAATTACGCGCTTGACACCTTGGTTTAAGTAGATCTCCACGGTTTCAATCGAGCGAATTCCGCCCCCAACCTCAATGTTAATCGGAACCTCCGCAGCCATGCGAGCGATCAGTTCCTGATTGACCGGTCGCCCCGCCTTTGCGCCATCAAGATCAACAACATGGAGCCACTCGGCGCCTTGCTCGTAAAAAGATCGGGCGACGTCAATCGGCGCCTCACCATAAATGGTTGACTGATCATAGTCGCCTTGAAAAAGCCGTACACATTTTCCATCAATTAAATCAATCGCAGGATAGACAGTGAACATCAGCACATCTCCTTTCCGCAGGAACACGTACCGCCTTGTTGTCGGACAAACTTCAGGTAGTTTTCTAATAGTGACTGGCCAAATGACCCACTTTTCTCAGGGTGAAACTGAGTACCAAACACGTTGCCCTTCCCAACGACCGCCGGTACTTTACGAAAATAATCCGCTGCGGCGATCAATGTCTTGGGGTCTTCAAGATCTGCGTAATAGGAATGCACAAAATAGACATGATCCGGCTTTAATCCGCTAAGCAAGCATGATTCAGGGGCTGTAAATGAGAGCGTGTTCCACCCCATATGCGGCACTTTATAGCGCTCGCCTTCTTTTGACGTGCCTGAGAACCGGGTTATTCTCCCTGGGATGAGTCCCAATCCTTTAGTCAGAACGCCCTCCTCACTTTCATCGAAAAGCAGCTGCATACCGAGACAGATTCCCAGCAGCGGCTTGGACTGTGCATATGTTCTGAGATAATCACTCAACTTTTTCTCATTAAGTAAGGCCATTGCGTCTTTAAAAGCGCCCACACCCGGCAGAATCAATCCATCTGTTTTATCCAGTTCGTTGGGTTCATCACTGATGATATAAGATTGTTCCAATCTTTTCAACGCCTGGCTGAGGCTATACAAATTGCCCATGCCATAATCTACGATTCCGATCATCCCAGCGTTCCTTTCGTTGAAAGAACCCCTTGAATTCTTGGATTTTGAACAGTAGCCGCGTCAAGGGCGCGCCCGAGTGCTTTGAATACAGATTCAATCATATGATGTGTATTTTCACCATAACGAACCGTAACATGAAGGTTCATCTGAGCTTCAATACAAAGCTTATCGAGAAATTCCTTCACGAGTTCCGTATCGAATGTGCCGACCTTTTGAGACGGAAATTGACCGTTGAAAACAAAATAAGGACGGCCGCTCAAATCAATAGCGACCTCTGATAGTGCCTCATCCATTGGAACAACGGAATAACCATAACGATTAATACCTGACTTATCGCCGATTGCCTGACGAATAGCTTTTCCAAGACAAATAGCTATATCTTCTGTCGTATGATGATCGTCGACATCTGTGTCACCATGAGCGTCCACATCAAGCGAAAACAGGCCATGCTTCGTAAATAAAGTAAGCATATGTGTGAGAAAAGGTACACCGGTTTCAAGATGTGATTCGCCGTTTCCATCAAGTGCGAATTTTAATTTAATTTGCGTTTCAAACGTGTCGCGTTCGACATAGCCTGTTCGATTATCCATGAATCACAGCACCCTTCATCCGTTTTTCTACAGCACGCGCGTGGCCTTCAAGTCCTTCAAATCGTGCAAAGGCGGCGATTGCCTGTCCGTTTGCCTGAAGTGCCTCATCGCTGTATTCAATAATACTCGAGTGTTTGATAAAGCTGTCCACGCCAAGCGGGCTGGCGTAGCGTGCCGATCCGTTGGTTGGAATAATATGATTCGGGCCTGCGAAATAATCGCCAACCGGTTCGGAACTGTATTTTCCAAGAAAAATAGCTCCGGCGTTACGGATCAACGGTAGGATTTCATGCGGATTATTCGTCGCTAACTCAAGATGTTCGGGCGCGATTTGGTTAACCGCGGCTGCTGCTTCCTGAATATCCTTGGCGAGTATTATTTTCCCTTGATTGTGTACGGATGCAGAAGCAATTTCGACACGCGGGAGCTCTTTAAGTTGTTTTTCAATTTCCTGCTCGACTTCTTTTCCAAAAGCCTGTGAAGTTGTCACAAGAACCGGCATTGATAAACGATCATGCTCTGCCTGAGACAACAGATCAGCTGCGATCCAACCTGCATTTGCAGTCTCATCGGCTACCACGGCTATTTCACTAGGTCCGGCAAGACTGTCAATGGCAACATCACCAAATACATGCTTTTTAGCAAGCATGACATAAAGATTACCTGGACCGACAATTTTATCTACCGGCTGGATCGACTCTGTTCCATAGGCAAGCGCGGCAATTGCTTGCGCTCCGCCGACTTGGTAAATTTCATGAATACCGATCTCACGGGCGGCGGCAAGCACGCCATCAGCGATCAGGCCGTTCTTTTGAGGCGGGGAAACGAGCACGACGCGTTTCACACCTGCAACAAGAGCAGGAATGGCACCCATTAGAACGGATGAAGGATAGCAGGCTGTCCCGCCCGGCACATATACCCCAACTGAATCAAGTGCAGTCACTTTTTGTCCAAGCACAACACCTTGATCAACAGTCTCGGTCCATGACTGAGGCACTTGTTTCTCATGAAAAGCACGGATATTTTGCGCCGCCTGCTTGATCGCTTTCAACACTTGCTCCGGCACGCGCGCTGCTGCCTCGCGTATCTCACTCTCAGTTACGCGAATGGATTCCAACGCAATACCGTCAAATTGCTTTGTGTATGCCTTGAGCGCTTCATCTCCACCTGTTTTCACGTTGGAAATAATTGACGCAACAGATTTTTGCGCTTCTTCTTTAGCTTCCACTTTTCTTTTTTTCAGAAAGTCCAAATTTCCATCTTTAATCCATTCCAACTTTTGTCCCCTCCGTTGCCCTGATCATCTTTTCTACGATTTGATCGATCAGTGATTTTTTCAGCCGATAGCTGACCGGATTGACTATCAGCCTTGAGCTGATCTCAAGAAGTCTGTCAAATTCCACGAGTCCGTTATCTTTAAGCGTTTGTCCCGAGGAAACGATGTCGACAATCGCATCGGCGAGCCCGACAATCGGCGCCAGTTCAATCGAACCGTTCAATGCGATCAGATCGACCTGTTCGCCGCGCTTGCGATAAAAGTCGGACGCTATGTTCGGATATTTTGTGGCAATCTTGAGGAACGGATGGCGATTCTGGCGTTCCGGTAATCCGGCGACTGCCATGTGGCATTTGCTGATACCAAGATCAACCATTTCATATACATCTCGCCCACTTTCAAGCAGCACATCTTTTCCGGCAATACCAAGATCTGCCGCTCCATACTCAACATAAGCAGGCACATCGACAGGTTTTGCCAGAATAAAGCGAAAGGGCTCGGATTCCAAATCAAAGATCAGCTTGCGTGTTGTTTCAAAAGTATCGGGAAGCTGAAAACCGGCATTTCTTAAAAGCTGACACGCGTCGCCGAAAATCCGTCCTTTAGGCATGGCAATTGTAATAACCGATTTACTCATTCTCCTATCTCCGTCCTATCCAAAAAATAATTAACCGCTTCAAATTGCTGCTCAAAGGTCTCAGGATTGTCAATCCCATCAGCATGCTGAAGAACAACCGCGCGGCCTTTCTCTCTTTCTTCAGCTGCAAACCGCATCGCAATTCCGGCATTTTCACGATTATAGATCACAGCGCTTTTCTTGCCTGCGGGCTTGCCTGCCGGGATGTCGATCGCACTCAAAAGCCGATCAAGGCGAATACCGAATCCCGTTGCCGGACATGGGCGGTTAAATTTCGCCAGCAAATCATCATAACGCCCGCCGCTTGCAACCGGAAAACCAAGATTCCCCCCAAATCCTTGGAAAACAAATCCCGTATAATAGCTAAGATGCGGCACAAGGGTTATATCCAAATCAATTTGACCTTCTAAATGATCCAATTTCAATAAATGTATTAGCTCCATAATATTCCGATAATATGATTGTACCGGCGATGCAGATCCGGATACCAAGGATTCCAAATAGGTCAATGTCTCTTCGTTATTCATTCTTCTTGAATCGACGAACTTATTAAGTTGTTTTGCGACGTCACTCGGCAAGTTCAAAGAAGTGACGTATTCATGAAACCCGACATCATTTTTATTGTAAAGCAGATTACGAAGATGCTTCACAATTTTCTTATCCTTAACAATATCATAGAAAAAAGCATTCACGAAGCCGACATGACCGACAGCTAATCGTACCGACGCGAGTCCGCTCTTCTCCAATAGACTCATCATCAAGGAAATCACTTCAACATCTGCATATGGCGTTGCGTCGCCGATTAATTCCGCGCCAGTCTGTTCGAACTCGCTCGGGTGACCGCCCTCTTTTCGCTGACTGCGATAAAGGTCGGCCGTGTAAGCCAAACGAAGCGGCAACGGTTCTTCACGCAAGCTCGATGCAGCAATTCGAGCAATCGGTGTTGTCATATCGGGACGCAGCACCACCGGATGACCCTCTGCATCTAAAAATTTAAAGAGACGATTATCAGAAATCGCCGACGCACGCCCAATCGTTTCCGCGTATTCCAAAGCCGGTGTTTTAATAAAATCATAACCCCAACGTTGCAGCTCACGCTGAAAAATTATTTCTAATCTCGATATTTCCTGCTCCGCCTGCGGCAATGTGTCGCGCAATCCGAGCGGTTTCTCAAACATATATGGCTGTGACATAAATTTTTCTCCTTCTCGCAGTTCTCTCTATTTTATTATGTATGATAGGACTAAAAAAAGAAACCTCTATCGCTTTATCTCATTAGCATAGTAAAGCATGTACTGTGTATTTTAGCTAAAATATAAAAATAAGTCAATAGAAAGTTATTTTTGCGTACGTTAGAAAAACTGGGCAAAGAGCGCCCGGTTGTTACTTCCGCAGGATGCGGTGACTTTCGCGTTGCTTACAGGACCTATGCGTCATTAGCGAAAGTTCTTCTATTGTTAGCGAAAGATCCCTTACACTTAGCAAAAGCTCCTCTTTTATAGTGAAAGTTTCCTTTGCTCTAAATACCGTTTTGAATCATCAACCTTGTGCGTGAACAGACATTTCTATGATCCTTAATTAAGTAACGAGTAAAATAAGCGGAGATTTTCCGCTTATTTGCATCCTAGCGCTTGTTTTACAGGTACATAAGGGTAATTTTTCCGCTTATGCACAGAAAAACCCGCCATTTTCATGTTTTTCGATTCGATAAGCGGAATTTCTCCGTCTATTTAGGGGATTTTTTCATTCATTTTCTAATTAAGCGGAATTTTTCCGTTTATTTCTCTGATTGGGCGCTTACCTGATCACCCAATCGAATCTTATGAACTTATTGTCGTACCGGCAAGGCAAAACGCTATACTTTTATTTACTTATCAAAAAGGACGGCCAAGGGCCGTCCTTTGATGATTCTTGTTGGAACTATTCGTAATTAGAACTTGCCGCTGCTCAATGCAGTTGCTACGAGGCGTTTCGTAATTTCACCACCAACGGAACCGTTGGCACGTGAAGTCGTATCAGGACCAAGCTGTACACCAAATTCAGAAGCGATTTCGGTTTTCATTTGTTCAAGAGCTTTTTCTGCACCTGGAACAAGGATCTGGTTGCTATTATTTTCTGCCATGTCTCTCACCTCCTTGTGACATTATAATGTGCAATCTTCAGTTCCTACATGCACAAGGAGGTATGGTAATTATTGCAATTGATTCTTGCGAATCACACGAGGCAAGAAAACTGGATTGGTTTATAAAAGACCGCTCAGTTCTTCTTCGTTCGTATCCGCGTCAATTATAATCGTCTCAATTCCTTCAACCGCCTCATTCACCAATTCATCAACGGCAAGGTTGCGCTCAAAACGTTCCGCGTGAATACGATCGGGACGTGTTCTCGGTGCTTTCGGCAAGAAGATTGTGCAGCAATCTTCATACGGACGAATAGAAATCTCGTACGTGTCAATCTTCTTAGCAATTTGTGCAATATCAATCTTGTCCATTGTGATCAGCGGTCTAATGATCGGAAGATTGGTCACCGCATTGATGGTATTCATACTTTCCAGCGTCTGGCTGGCAACTTGACCGAGACTTTCGCCGGTAGCAAGTGCAAGCGCGCGACGCTGCACAGCCTTTTTCTCGGCTATACGAAACATGAGACGCCGCATGATAGTGATCCTGTAGTCTTCAGGAACGGCATCACGAATCGCAACCTGAGCATTTGTAAAAGGCACCAGATGCAGGACAAATTTACCGCCGAATTCACGTAGTTTCTTCGACAGATCCATTACTTTTTGTTTGGCACGATCGCTCGTGTATGGAGGGCTCTGAAAATGAATCGCTTCAATTAAAGCACCGCGTTTCGCAACTAAATAAGCGGCTACAGGGCTGTCGATGCCTCCCGACAAGAGCAGCATTACCTTACCGCTTGAACCAACAGGAAGTCCGCCCGCGCCCTTGACTTCTTTTCCGTAAATACGTGCCTCGTGATAACCGACCTCAACACGTATGATAAAGTCCGGATGATGAACATCTACGCTCAGCCAATCGCAATGCGTCAATACTTCTCCGCCCAAATCCTGATTGAGTTCACTTCCATGAATCGGATAGCGTTTATCCTTCCTTCGTGCGGCAATCTTGAAAGTCTTAGCATCTTTTTCTTGACCAGCAACCCGCAGGACACCTTCACGGATCTCTTTAATATCTGTACCGACTTTAATCGCCGGAGAAATGTTCTGGATACCAAACACTTTTTTCATTACTTCGAGTACATCCGACGACTTTTCACCATTTAGTTTTATTTCCAAGTCATCGAAATGACGTTTGATCTCAAGTTGAGGAAAACGGCGCAGCTTCTCTCGGACATCATTCTCCAATTTGATAACAAACAGTTTCTTATTCTTGCCCTTTAAGGTGATTTCTCCAAAGCGAACCACCAAATAATCATAAATCACTCAATTCACCTCATTACAATCTTTAACTGACCGACTTTTTCAGCGAGCGTCTGTAGAAATTGATCAATTTCTTTTTCCGTTGTCTCATAAGCCATACTGATCCGTATTGCCTGTTCGGCTTCTTCGTCAGAAATACCCATAGCGGTTAAAATGCCGCTCGCACCGTTTTCTTTTGAAGAACATGCCGACTTTGTCGAGACATAAATATCCTCTCTTTCCAAGGCATGCACAAGAACCTCGGATTTGATACCAAGAAGCGATACATTGACAATAGAAGGAGCCGAATTGTGTTCCGGTGTGTGCACAACTGCTCCGTCAAGCTGCTTCAGCCCTTCAAACAGCTTGTTCTGGAGTTTGGTTAGATGACGAATTCCCTCACGTTCATGCTCCAATGTGAGGCGAAGTGCCTTCACCATGCCGCAAATCCCCGGTAAATTTTCAGTACCTGAGCGAAGCTGATGCTCCTGACCGCCACCGGCAAATAAGGGAGAAAGCAAAGTACCTTTACGCACATATAATAACCCGGTTCCTTTTGGACCATGGAATTTATGACCAGAAATGGTACATAGATCAATTCCACTGTCTTTCAAATGCAACGGTACTTTAGCAAATCCCTGAACATGGTCAACATGAAAAACCGTTTTTGGTTTTTGTTTCAGAAAAGCACCGATTTCTTTTACAGGCTGAATCGTTCCGACTTCATTATTCACATGCATGATGGAAACAAGGATCGTATCGTCGCGGTATGCT
Source organism: Sporolactobacillus caesalpiniae (assembly GCF_040513385.1). Lineage (NCBI taxonomy): Bacteria > Bacillati > Bacillota > Bacilli > Caryophanales > Sporolactobacillaceae > Sporolactobacillus > Sporolactobacillus caesalpiniae. Next base: position 207,826 of record NZ_JBEVCB010000001.1, on the reverse strand, counting down.
TCTTTGAACTGTTCAAAGGATACACAGCCATTATGGTTAACCGGCAAATAGGTGACTTCAAAGCCAAGCTCTTCCAATTGAGCGAATGCGTTCTCGGCCGACGCATGTTCAATTGCGGAGGTAATTAAATGCTTCCCACGGTTTCGATAGGCGAAGGCCGCCCCTTTGATCGCGAGGTTATTTCCCTCTGTCCCACCTGAAGTAAACACGATCTCACTTGGTTCACTATCGAGCAGCGCCGCAGATTGTTCACGTGAACGGGTAAGCAGATGCTCGCTCTTCCCGCCTAAACTATGGAGTGAAGAAGGATTAGCGAAATAGTGTTCAGAGACTGTACGATAAGTATCCATTGCCTCGGAATACGGTTTCGTTGTTGCACTGTTATCTAAGTAAATCATGAAAATGTAAAAACTCCTTTCAGAAATAACTCATATCATTAGAAAACTTAACTTCGCCAAACCCTGACGTAGGCGAAATCGCCGTCGCTACGGCCATGGACGGCCTAGTGTCCGGCTTGCCACAGGACATGGCGTTTATGCCGGACCGCTTACACGCGTTTCCTTGAATCCTTTATTTTTATACATTCTTATCAGTGTCAGCAAGGGTACTATTATTCATTAGTGCCCACCTTGTCTGAATCGTAACATGAGTATTTTTTTTTCCATAGTCAAACCTCGCGTTCTTCAAACAACTCGGTACGTTTCAAGACCTTTGGCTCCTTCTTTTCGACCGCACGAACCGCGGTTTCAACCGCCGCCTGATAATCGTAGTTTCTAAAATGTTGTTCGGCTGCTCTTAATGCCTGATCAATATCCGGGTAGTCCGTACGGTAGCGGTTGCCATACTGAATCATTTCCTCGGCAAAATTTGCTGTTTCAACCAGTTTTTCTGCCTGATTGAAGACATCATTGATATCCTCACTCGCTTGAGCAAGCAATGTCTGTACTGTTACCATATTCAGCGGTTTTTCATCCAGTTTCTGATTTACTGAATTGAGCTGTTCGCCTGCTTTTTGCAGAGCCGACGCAAATGAACCCGGAACTCCCGGCAAATTGCTTTTTAGAATCAGTTGTTTCGTCTCAAAAAGTTGCCGTTTCAGATCCTGAATCTTTGTTCTGGCACTCATTTCATCCTTGCGAAGCGCCTTTATCTTCTCGCTGAATTCGTCGGCAACCGTCTCCATATCGGTCAATTCTGCTTTCAGTACCTCGAGCTTATCGAAAATCAAACTGAATGCTTCTTTGTGGTCTTCGTTACGCGTTTCATTGAGCGTATTCTCCAACTTTTGAAATGATTTGCTTAGATCGCGCTGCATCTTAAGATCGTCGTCAGTAATATGGTAACTGTCACGAACGATTTCCGTCTCATCATTGAGATCCTTTATTTTTCCACCGATGCGCTCCATATTAACTTCAATAGTCGGCGCCACTTCCTGAAGCCGGCTGCGGCTTACCACTTCTTTCTCGAGCTGCGTGTAGAGCCAGTCCAATTGTTCGTGCACACTCTTTAGCCCCTGATCCGCTTCATCCAGTTCAAGTGTGTTTACCGCGGTCGCTAGCAACTGGCAATGCTTCTCCACCTCTTGCAGTTGATCATTAATCTGCAAGTGGTCTAGAGGATAACCTTGATCAGTCATCTCTCGTTCACCTTGGCGAAGCTCTTTCATCTGATCAGGAATAGTTTTCAATAGATCATGATACAGACCTGGGACGCGGCTGATTTGGTTTAGAAGCTGATCTGCTGATGATCGTACATTGATCAGAATTTGCCTAGCATCCAAATAATTGCCGTTCTCCGTCTCGGCCTCATATTTTTTTAATTGCTCTTCTACAGCTTTCATGGATTGTTCGAGCGAAGGAAGCGTACGTCCAAACTGGCTTCTTTTGGTAATGATATCCTTCTTAATTTGGTGAACGGTTTCTTTAATCGGAGTGACGTCTGCTCGATTCTTCGTCTCACTTTCGACAACGACGTTCAGCTCGCCAAGGATTTCCTCAATATGTGTTTCAATCACATTCATTTTTTTGGTCACTTCTTTAATTAGAAGCTCCGCTTTATGAAAACGATACTTCTCGGTAAGTTCCTCTGCATTGAATAACGTTTCCTCTATACCCGGCAAAGACTGGCTCACAATCGTGTCCCAATCCTTGTGCCACTTATCAAATTTTGTCTCTGTATCTCCAGCCATATTAAGCTGCTTAATTTTCGAGAGTTCCATTGCCACCGGACGATTCATAAGATCCGCTCGTCGCGTTTCTGCGCGATCAATGTCAGCGAATGTTCTCTTTCTCATCCAACCGCCATAAGCAACAATAAAGACCACTATCAAAATTAAGCCAACCAACACATAGTACAGCATACGGAACTTCCCCCATTCTCGCATGAAACGCACACTTATAATGACTATATTGTAACAAAATAAAGTGATTTTAGGTCAATAAATTAAAGAAACTGTCGATTTAACTTTGATTTACCCAAGTGGTGCTCCCATTTGAAGTGAGTAAACGGTACACGAACGCAGGCTTCACAGAGTTAGTTCTGATGGCAGAGGACCCTTTCTTCCGTTTAATTGCTGTAAACACAAACAAACTCGCCAGCTGAACCGAAGCCTGCCAAGTATCTTGACACATATACCTTTTCACCATTACACGCGCGGTTGCCACCAAGCGTGATGCAATCAATAAGATAGCGCTAAGACGCGGATTCACTTATGTATAAGTGCCCTCTATTCATTGCATTGCAGACTATTTATCGTTGTAAAAACTGCCATCCGGACGACAAATCAACCTGCTGGCCCAGTCACGAATGAATCGCATATACTGCGTGCAGAAGGATTGTTCGCTCGGCTGTATGAAAAAAACTTCCCGTAAATATTGAGGCTGAAGAAAAGGTGTAATAATCAAATCACGATAATGAATGATGGCAAACTCAATTTGCATCTGATCCATCTGCCTGCCATTTAAAATTTTCTTAAAGATGCGTGCGAACAGAAATTTTTCTTTCATCAAATAGCTCGACATCAGTTCTCGCACTAATTGATTGTCCAATGTCATTTCTCGGTGTACAAACCGTGAAAGATAGAAGCAGTGCTGTTGATACCGAATTAATTGCTCAGCAACAATGGTCAAACGTTCCACTGATGAAATCTGTCCCGATGTCTCCTGCTCCGCTTTCTCTAAAGTGCTTAAGTATCCTTCAAAAAAAGTAGCCATTAAATGTTCCAGCAAGCCCTGTTTTCCACCAAAGTAGTAGGAGACAAGCGCGATGTTGACGCCTGCGTCTGATGCAATCGCGCGAACAGAAACCCCATCGTATCCGCTCATATTGAACAATTTAAGAGCCGAGTGAACAACCGCTTCTTTAGATTTTTTGCCACTTACCCGATTCAAACTTTTCGTTGGCATATCGAGTCTCACCTTTCTCTTTGGCATAGGGACCTGCGTTTACCGATCCTTTTACTATAAACGTTCGGCTTAAAGAACGTCTACCCTCTAAAAACCTTTCGACATATCAGCTGAAAAATCTACGCTATTCTGCTAAAATTAGAGTACTTTCTCATATGATCGAGGTGGAAAGAAATGAATTCTGTCAATAAAACAAGAATTCAAGTACTTGAATCATTAATTAAGGATGAATCAAATCGAATTGCGAACCTGTCCAACGCTTCTGCATGGTTGAATGAATGCCTCGATACAATTAATTGGGTCGGTTTTTATTTACTGGAAGATGGCGAGTTGGTACTCGGACCCTTTCAAGGGAGAACAGCCTGTGTGCGTATCAAAATGGGGCAAGGCGTGTGCGGCACATCAGCTAAGGAGCGAGAAATTCTTCGTGTCCCTGACGTTCATGAATTTCCCGGGCACATTGCGTGTGACGCGGCATCCCGTTCAGAAATTGTGGTTCCGCTGATTAAAGATAACGAACTGATCGGCGTACTCGATATTGACAGCCCGATTTGCGACCGTTTTTCCGAAGATGACCAGCAATTTCTTGAAGCTTTTGCGGAAACACTGGTTACCTATCTCTAAGCTTGACAATTTGCCTTTAAAAAAGGTATAATTGCATTCGTGTAAAATGAGGCAGCATTGCATGGGTTCAAAGCATTTCTATTTTGTTCCTCTTTAGTTGTTGAAGAGGTGTACTGCGTAACCTAGACTGCCTGGGCGAAGGTGCAAGATAGCAAAATATCTTTGAAGAGCTTGCAAAGGTGTCATTTTATACCACTTGAGTTTGCATATGAATGAATGCGTTCATTCACGGCATTCTCGAATAAAATGACGAAGGAGGAGTCAGTCAATGGCTCGCTATACTGGTCCAGTTTGGAAGAAATCTCGTCGTTTGGGTATTTCACTCAGCGGCACAGGTAAAGAACTCGAAAGGCGCCCTTATGCACCGGGACAACATGGTCCGACACAACGTATTAAGTTGTCCGAATATGGTCGTCAGCAACAAGAAAAACAAAAGCTTCGTTTCATGTATGGGGTTAACGAACGTCAATTCCGCCGCATTTTTGATGATGCAGCAAAAATGAAAGGCGTACACGGCGAAAACTTCATGATTCTGCTTGAATCTCGTCTCGATAACCTTGTTTATCGTCTTGGTCTTGCAAGAACACGCAGACAATCACGTCAGCTGGTTAACCATGGTCATATCACGGTTAACGGCAAACGCGTCGATATCCCGTCTTACCGCCTGAAACCAGGTGAAACGATTGGTGTCCGTGAAAAATCGCGCAACCTCGTGATTATCAAAGATGCTTTGGAAACAAACAACTTTGTTCCGGAATATCTAACCTTTGACGAAAAGACTCTGGAAGGCACATACAACAGACTTCCGGAACGTTCGGAACTCCCTGCGGAGATTACAGAAGCAATGATCGTCGAATTCTATTCAAAATAATTTGTCTTGCTGTGAAGGACCTTCCCGGTTTTACTGGGAAGGTCCTTTTTACACTGGCAAGAAAGTATAAGATCTTGAGCATGCTGACCCAGAAAATATAGCCAGACACGAAAGCGCGAGACGCCTGCGGGCCAGGGGAGCCCCCGCAGATAAAAGCATGTATGAGGAGGCTCCCGGATCGACCGCGGCAAGCGAGTAACCGCAGCACTGATGCAACCTAATCCTTCGGAAGTAAAGGCCAAGTGCAACCCAGTTTTTCTAACAAGTTAAGAAAGTATAGCATTTTGCCTTGCCGGTACGACGATAAGGTCATAAGATTCGTGGGGCGATCAGGTAAGCGCCCAATCTGAGAATTAGGCGGAAAAATTCCGCTTATTTAGCAAATGAATGAAAAAATTGCTTAAATAGACGGAGAAATTCCGCTTATCGAATCGAAAAACGTGAAAATGGCGGTTTTTTCTGTGCATAAGCGGAAAAATTACCCTTATTTACCTGTGAAACAAGCGCCAGGATGCATATAAGCGGAAAATCTCCGCTTATTTTACTCGTTACTTAATTAAGGATCATAGAAATGTCTGTTCACGCACAAAGTTGATGATTCAAAACGGTATTTGGAGCAAAGGAGCTTTCGTATGTGAGGATCTTTCGAAGGAGCTTTCGCTAAGTGTAAGGGAGCTTTCGCTAAGTACGCATACGTCCTGCAAGCAACGCGAAAGCCACCACATCCTGTGGAAGTATGTCCTGCAAGCAACGCGAAAGTCACCGCGTCCTGCGGAAGTAAGGACCGGGTGCTTTTTTCCCGGTTTTTCTAACAAGTAAAGAAAGTTTATTATTTTGCACGTTTTCAAACCAATAGACCAGTGTCTTGGCCGAGAATCAAAGCGGAGGTACGAGGGCGCCTGCGGGATTAGGTGCCGGCGAGACCCCGCAGATTTCTGCCTGTTTGAGGAGGCTCGCGGTGCGCCCGCGGCAAGCGAGTAACCGAAGCGACGATTCAGCACCGAAAAGACACAAAACCATCACACATGGCTGGAGATTAAGGACCGGGCGCTTTTTGCCCGTTTTTTCTAATTGGCAGGGAAAAACTTAAGGTGCTTCGATTAATGGCGCTCACTTACCGAGAGCAACACCAAAGTCACCGCATTCGGCGGAATCACCAGATCCTAGGCCGGCCATGGCCGTCGCAACGAGCTCTGGTCGGTTTTTCTTTTCAACCTCTGTGATTTACGCTAATATATAAGAAGCTTTAATTAAATTTTTCTGAATGTTACATGCTAGAGATGACTAAATTTTAGAGGAGATTTGCGAATGCATGCCCCATTAAAAAGCTTTTCCGATTTTTTCGACCGGTTGGCGGAAAAATGGGCTTCAAGCTCAGTAGTCCAAGTAACCCAATCAATAACCGGAATCATCTGGGATTCTCTATTGCTCACGCTATCCGTAATCATTATCGGACTATTTTTCACGGCAGGAACCGTATCCGGTTATTTTGCCGCTCTTGTGCGCGACCAGCCCGTGCTCAGTTATAAAACATTAAAACATGATATCAGCAACTATTCTGAGAGCAGCGTGAGCTACTTTGCCGGCAATATTCCCATCGGCAAATTGAACAGCGATCTTGTTCAAACAAAGACAAAGTTGAGTGAAATGTCGCCACACTTAACTCACGCGGTCATTGCGACTGAGGATGAATTGTTTTATCAGCACCATGGCGTTGTTCCTAAGGCGGTCATTCGTGCCAGCGTGGAAGAGCTGCTGCATAAGCCTCAAGTTACCGGTGGAAGCTCGATCACGCAGCAGCTTGTGAAAAATCAGATTTTAACCAATGAAGTTTCTCTTGATCGAAAATTCAAAGAAATATTGCTTGCCATGCGCCTGGAACGGTTTTTCACGAAGGATGAAATTCTTGAATCGTATCTAAATATGGCTTCGTTTGGCCGAGACGCATCAGGAAAAAATATTGCGGGTGCGACAACTGCGTCCGAAGGCATTTTCGACGTAAAGCCGAACAAGCTCTCAATTGCGCAGGCAGCGTTTATCGCCGGCTTACCGAAAAACCCATTTACATATTCCCCTTTTCAGAACCATGGCGGGCTGAAAAATGATTTATCCGCTGGTATCAATCGAGCACATACCGTGCTGCACCGGATGTATGCTGCCGGTTATATAAACAAAAAGCAGCTGAATCAGGCGATGAACTATGACTACAAGAAACATTTTGCGAAGCGCGGAAATTCTATAAATGACGATTATCCCTACTTATCTAAAGAAATTGAAAACCGGACGAAGGTCATTCTTGCTAAACTGATGGCTCAAAAGCAAGGCTACAATAGCGACAAACTCTACACGGATTATTCAAATTACAAAAAAATCGTATATGAGTATAACAACAATGTGTATCACGGACGCAATCTAAAGGAGATTGCGAAGCTGCATGACTATGACTATTCTTCAATAGCAAATCACTACTCATTGTTCACTAATTTTCTGGACAACGCCTCCCTAAACTTGGCAGACGGGGGTTATCGGATCTACACGACAATCAACAAACCAATCTACGATGATATGGAATCATTCGCACGAAATTATTCAGGATATAGTCCAAGCCAGTATGCGCGCAGGACGAACGGACAGATTTTAGAAGTAAAAAACAGCAAAACAAATAAAATGGAAAAGGTCAGCGACCCAATGCAAGTTGGTTCCATGCTCATTGAGAACAAAACAGGCCGGATCATCAGCTTCGTTGGCGGTCGCGGCTTTGACAGCTCCGAGTTAAATTATGCGACGGAGGTGCCGCGTCAGAACGGTTCAACCATGAAGCCCCTGCTTGTCTATGCACCAGCTATGGAACTCGGATTGATCCAGCCAGGATCAATCGTTCCCGATCTCCCATATAAACGTATTGTGAACGGGAAAGTGTACGCGCCAACCGATTATGGCTCGACATCTACCAGCGCCGTCTTCCATGGCTTTGAAACAGCTCGCGCCGCACTGGCCGCCTCACACAACGTTCCAGCTGTAAGCGTCTTTACAAGACTAAGCGCAGTCACAACTAAGGCACCTGATTACTTGAAAAAAATGGGCATCACCTCCCTTGTCGGGTCGGACGGATACAACGTCTCCGCTGCACTTGGCGGTATTACAAAAGGTATTACAATAGAAGAAAATACCAATGCTTATACCACTTTTGCCAACGGGGGTTCATTTGTTGATGCATATATGATCGATAAAATTACGGATAGTTCAGGAAAGGTGATCTATCAGCACAAAGCGGAACCCGTCCGAGTTTTCTCCAAACAAACCAATTACTTAATGCAGGATATGATGCGCGATGTGTTCACATACGGCACCGGAGCATCACTTCGCGGGATGCTGCAATTCAATTCAGATTTAATTGGCAAAACCGGAACCTCACAGGATTGGCACGACGGATGGCTCGTCGCATCCAACCCAAATATTACGATGGGGGTATGGGTTGGGTATGCTCACAACCAGCAACTGAACCGTAATACCTATTCAACGCAAAGCAAGCAACTGTGGGCGGGTTTTGCCAATCGTGCATACGATGTAGATCCGGACTTAATGGCGCCTAAAAAACGCTTCACTCAACCGCAGGGAGTTGTAAAACAAACCTATTGCGGCCTCACAGACGGCAAGCCAACCGAGTATTGTAAAGCTGCCGGCTTCGAGGTCAACGACCTAATGAATCAAAAATATGCACCAACAGAAGCCATTGAGGCACTTGAGCCTTTTACTGAGCAGCAGAATTCAGAGGAATCTCCCGTTGTGGATCAAGGCCAAGGTCAAGACCAACCCGATCAAAATCAAGAACAGGAAGAGCAAAAAGCTGAAAGCGGACTCTTCAAGTTCAAGCCTGATTTCTTAAATTCGCGCTTTCCTTATACGGATCTTCGTGCAGCTAAGCCTGAGCTGCTAGGTAAAATTCGCCCTTAAAAATAATAGGTAAAAAAATCCCCCGTTGCGTAGGCATCACACAAAGTGCCTTTGCAACGGGGGATTTTTACACTAGAAAAAAGTAAAGAACTTAAGGAAAACAGGCATAAGTAATCCGGAAAGAAAACGGGTTTAGACCAACTAGAAGCTTGGCGAATACTAATGTTCTCACCCGTTACTTTGTTGATTTTCTGCTGTCCACGCGGTGAGGAAGCACAACTGTAATTGAGTCCACTTTTTCATGGTTCATCAATTTAGTCAGCAAACGCATTGCAACCGCCCCAATATCATAAGTTGGTTCAGCAATACTCGTCAGCGTCGGACGAACCATCTGAACGAGACGCGTATTTTCACTGCTGACGACTTCAATATCATCCGGAACCTTCAAGCCCTCATCCTGAATCTCGTGGATCGTTCCAATCGCCATTTCATCTGAATCAACAAAAATCGCCGTTGGTTTAATCTCCTGACTGAGAAATTGAGCCGTAGCTTCCTTTCCTGATTCATAGGTGTAGTCGCCTTCGGTTATTAATGATTCTTCAAATGGAAGATGATGGGCTTCAAGGGCGCGCTTGTAGCCATTCAATTTATACTTGCCGTTAATCGGTACGTCAACAGGACCATTGATAAATCCAATGCGTTGATTGCCTGATTCAATCAGTTTGGAAACCACTTCAAAAACCGCTTGTTCATAGTCGATATTAACTGAAGGAATTTCTTGTTGCTCGTCCACAGTTGATGCCAGGACAATCGGAACATTGGACTGTTTGAATTCTTCGATATGTTCCTGATCGATTTTCCCACCCATAAAGACAATACCGTCGACTTGCTTGCCAAGAAGTGTCTGAAGCAGACGAATCTCCTTGTCCTTATTTTGATCGGAATTGCAAAGAATGATGTTATACTTGTACATCGTCGCAATATCTTCAATTCCACGAGCAAGTTCAGAAAAATAGACACTGGAAATATCGGGAATAATCACCCCGACCGTTGTCGTCTTTTTACTTGCAAGACCGCGAGCAACTGCGTTCGGACGGTAACCAAGCCTTTTTATAGCCTCGGACACCTTTTTCCGAGTTGTTGGTTTTACATTTGGATTGCCGTTCACAACTCGAGAAACAGTAGCCATCGAAACGCCTGCTTCTCTGGCTACATCATAAATCGTTGCGCTCAATGCTTATTCCTCCTCAAAATCCACTATTTTTTCTATAGTCAGCCTGAACACCGGTTCACGCTCTACAACGTTTTCATTTTTCCGTACCTCAAATACGCACCAATTAGCTACTGATGCCTATTTCCAATACTATCAAATTTTGACAAGGTTCGCTATACTTTTGTGCGAATTGTAACCAAGGATTGATTGCGCCACATCATCGAAAAAAGGATCGCAAAAGAAAAGAATTAATAATCCTTTGGAATTGGAATCATTTGTTCTTTTTCTTCTACGCTATCCTTTTTCACGGCTGAGATTTTATGGGTCAAATCAATTGACCTTTGCTTCGCCGTCTCAATGATCTCCGCACTTTTGCCCTTCAGCAAAACACTGTCCTGCTGCAGCCGATGGATAACTTCCTTTCCGGACGGGGCAGCGATCAGATACAATACAACCGCTCCAAGCGCGCCACCCGCAACAAATCCTGAAAAGAAAGCCGCACCTTTTCTTGCAGTACTTTTTTCACTCTGCCCCATGAAAAAAATCCCCTTTCTTAATCTTTTTCCGGGTCAGACTTGCGTGCGTTTTTCCAGCGTTGCACCAAGTCGATTGCCGCTTTGCCCCATTGCACACCCTGAGCAATTTTACCGGAGTGCTCAATGCCCTTATTTTCAATGCTGGCAGTCACTCGCTTAACAGACGTATTAATTGTGCCCAAGGATTCGCCAAATCCTTCAATTGCGTCGAAAATACTGTTTAGACTTTTAGACTTTCTCTGAAGATCGACAGCAAGTAAGTTCGTCCGGTGCAAAAGTTCGGTTGTTTCTTCGCTTATGCCCTTCATCTGCTCCTGAACATCTTCAAGTGTCGAAGCAGCATCTTCCATCGTTTTTTGTGCGGCACTTAATGTCTGCGCCAAAAAATAAACAAGAACGGCAAACGCAACAGCAATAACCGCGACTGCCAAATATAGGATAATGATCACCGTACATCCTCCCTTTCAATCGATTCCATATTAGTTTGATGAATCATCGCATTTCTATACCTATTCTTATAAATGAAATCTCGGATTACTTGTCCACTCTCTTATATTAACATTTAAAAATATTAAAAAAAAGGCGGAAGGCAGTACGATGAAAAGGATTACAGTGATTGTTTATACGCATTCTGATATTTTTGGATATCACCCGCACCCATGAACAGCAGCACGCCATGATCATAGTGCTTTAGATCATCAATAGTGCTGTTGTGCAGAATATGCGATCCTTCAATACGGTCTTGAAGATCATGAATAGATAATTTGCCGCTCTTTTCCCGGGCTGAGCCAAAGATGTCACAAAGGTAGACTTCATCAGCAGTAGCAAGCGCGTTTGCAAATTCATCCATAAACGTCATCGTTCGAGAGTAGGTGTGCGGTTGAAAAATTGCGATTAGTTTGCGATCAGGATACTTTTCACGAGCTGCCTCAATTGTGACGCGAATTTCTGTTGGATGATGCGCATAATCATCGATCATCACTTGATCTCGCTGCTCGAGTTTCGTTTCAGAGAACCGGCGCTTTACGCCGCGAAAAAGTGTGAGACGCTCCTTCACCAGCTCAATCGGAACACTCATGTAATTACAGAATGAGATCACTCCCAGTGCGTTGAGCACGTTGTGATTGCCATAACCGGTAATTTTGAAGTGTCCATAGAAGTCGTTACGCACATAAACATCAAATTCGGTTCCTGAATCGTCAGGGAGAAAGACTACATTTCTCGCCTGAAAATCATTCTCTTCGTTAAAACCATAATAGATAATCGGTACATTCGACTTAATCATCTGCAATTGTTCGTTATCACCGCAGGCAAACACCGCTTTTTTCACTTTAAGCGCTAATTCTTGAAAAGCGCTGACAACGTCGTCAAGATCCTTATAGTAATCCGAGTGATCAAATTCGATGTTTGTAATGAGACAATAATCAGGATCCGAGTGCAGGAAATGCCGTTTGTACTCACAAGATTCCCAAATAAAATACTTGCTCTTATCATTACCGGAGCCCGTTCCGTCGCCAATCAAATAAGAGGTCGGTGCGAATGTTTTAAAAACAAAAGAAAGCAGTCCTGTCGTGGACGTTTTGCCATGAGTCCCTGTAACTGCGACACTGGTATACTGTTTCGCCAAATCGCCTAGGAAATCATAATAACGGTAAACAGGTACACCGATTTCTTTTGCCTTAGCAATCTCTTCGTGTTGATCAGGAAACGCATTTCCCGCAATCACAACTTCGTCAGAAGAAATGTTATCCGCTGAAAACGGCAATATTTTTATTTTTTTATCCTCTAGTGCCTTTTGTGTAAAAAAACGTTTGTCGTAATCCGATCCTTGAACCTCATGGTGCAGATCCTGAAGAATCTGAGCAAGTGCGCTCATACCCGTGCCCTTTATACCAACAAAATGGTATTTCGCCATACAATGACCTCCATAAATTGCTTCGTACATGACCAAATCGCCGCAATATGAATAGTATACTCATTTATTGGCTATTCTGTGTGCTGCGGATTCGTCACCAATAATAAAACAGAGACTGATCAACAAGTGCGATGTACTATCATCAGATATTATTGTGCAAAACTGGGACACACAGTACTACTATATGCTCTATCACCGTCATGCCCGACACTTATTTTAACCTTTATTACCACCGTTGTAAAAACATATTTAATTTCATTTATTCGCTCAATCGTGGATCATGCGCGACACCATTAATCAGCAGTCGTCCAACTCGTGTTCAGCCAGCTGTTCTCTAAGCTTTTCCTTAGAAACCAGTACCTGGCGAGGCTTGCTTCCATTATTCGCTGAAATTATGCTCCGCAACTCCAGTTCATCCACGAGACGGGCAGCTCTATTGTAGCCGACTCGAAAATGGCGTTGAATGCCGGATACCGAAGCTTGTCCCTGCTCGACAACAAAAGCCGCCGCATCACCAAGCAATTCATCCTCCTGTTCCGAACGTTCGTAATCAGTACGAACCGTTTCCGGAGAGAAGAGGTAATCTGGTTTTTGCCAATCTTGGAATGCATGTGTTACACGGTTAATTTCTTCATCAGATACGTAGCATGCTTGGAGTCTGCGCAGACTGCGGGAACCGTTTTCCGCAAACAGCAAGTCACCTCGCCCAAGCAAGCGTTCTGCCCCGCCGCAGTCCAAAATTGTTCTGGAGTCTGTCTGCGATGAGACGCTGAACGCAATTCGGGTTGGAATATTTGATTTTATAAGTCCCGTAATGACGTCTACAGACGGCCTTTGTGTTGCGACAAGTAAATGAATACCTGCCGCTCTCGCTTTTTGAGCGATTCGGCACACAGATTCTTCAACATCCTGAGGAGCGACCATCATTAGATCAGCGAGTTCATCAATTATTATGACTATGTACGGAATTTTCGTGTCGCTCGTATTTCCAGCAGCTACCTTACGATTATAGCCTTCCATGTCTCGTACGGCGTTATCCGCGAACAGACGATATCTTTGTTCCATTTCTTCAACAGCCCATTTAAGGGCCGCTGCCGCCTCTTTGGGCTCAGTAATTACGGGTGCAGCTAAATGTGGAATCTCCTGATAAGGGGCGAGCTCAACCACTTTGGGATCAATTAGAAGAAAGCGGAGATCCTCAGGCGGCGTACGATAAATCAAACTTAGGATCAACGAGTGAATGCACACGCTTTTCCCCGAACCGGTCGCGCCGGCAATGAGTCCGTGTGGCATTTTCGCCAGATCGGTAACTACCTGATTGCCTGACACATCCTGACCGAGAGCAGCCGTCAATGGCGCTCTGCTTTTTTTATATTCCGCCGATGTCAGCAATTCTTTAAGCAGAACGGGTCTTCTAACCTTATTCGGTATTTCAATTCCCACAGCGCTTGTCCCGGGAACCGGAGCGATTCGTATTTGCCTGGCTGCTAGACTCAATTTAATGTCCTCATTTAAACTGAGAACCTTATTAATCTTCACACCAGGATGAAGATGTAAATCAAATCGAGTGACACTTGGCCCGCGCACATAACCAATCACATCGGCATCGACATGGAAATTTTCGAGCGTTTCCGTTAAGGTCGCTTTTTTATCTTCAATCCACGCATCACTATCTTGTTCCGATTGTGCGGAATCATTAAGCAAATCAAGAGGCATCTGCAACTCGGACGCTTTTGGCCGTTCAGCAATAGAATTAGGCGTTGATACGTGCTTCGCCTGCCCATCCGAATGAAACATCAGAACATTGAACGGAACCTTGGATTGTGTGTTTTGACGGTGAGGAGACCGCGGCAAACGGCTCTTCACGCGCATTATGCCTTCATTCTCCTTAACGGGTACACCGCTGTCCATTGAGTCGGCAGTTGCTTCTTTGTCCGAATGCTCTTCTGCGCGGTTATTCATTCGTTGCTTTTGTGTATGATCCGAGTACGCTATTGATTCCTGTTGAACGGAGCGCTCGCTTAGCGGATGCACTGTCTCATATGACTCAACTACTTCGGCAGACTTATTCTCCTTGTGTGATTCCTCTTTTGGCATCCCTTTCGTTCTGTTGAACGATGGTTGATCCGTGATTTTCCGATCAAGAACCGGATGATCCGCAGAAGACGACAGTTCAACCGGATGCAGCAAATCTTCTTGTTTACGCTCTTGAATTTGCCGCTTTTCCTGTGTTTCTTTTGAAACATCTAGATAAAAAGAAGAATCCTGTTTTGTTGAGCTGAAACTGTCCGGCGGCTTGCGATAGCCAAAGACAGGGGAAGGTACCTTAGTCAGACGGAACGGCGTCTTTTTCTTTTGACACTCTGAAACCTGCTGATTAGGCAGATGTGTCTCCTTATCCAAACGATGCCCCTTCACGGCAGGCATATTATGTTCTGGATATCGAGCAAGCATTTTCACCTCAGCATGCCGATTCGTATCCTTAAAACGCCCTACAGGAGCTGCCGGATGCGATCTCTCAATCCCTTGTTCATGCTCGGAATCGTCATCATTATCCTGATTGAAAAAATGGCGCCACCATCTGTCAGCCATTCCATTCACCTCACCTTCACATGAATTTATGCGTTAGACGCGCATTTTCTTTAATGAATTGAAATCTTGTCCGACTTGAATCTCCGAGTTGAGCACCAGAATGCCTCTTTTTTGCGGTGCGTTGGCAAGCGCCAATTCACGAGCAGAGCAGATCATCCCGTCAGAAGACACTCCGCGCAGCACAGTAGGACGAATAATGGTTCCATCAGGCATCAGTGCGCCGATTTTGGCGACAACCACCTTCTGCCCTTGTTCAATATTCGGTGCGCCGCAAACAATTTGCAGCTTCTCTTCACCGCAATCCACCTGACACACATGCATATGATCTGAATCCGGATGGTTCTTTGATTCAGATACATAACCGGTCACAATCAAAGGTTGAACATCCACAGGCAAAGTCAGATCCACTTTTGCATCAGTCAGTTTCTGATTCAGCAAGTCAATGAGTGCGGCATTTACCGCCACCGCTCCTGTCGCTTGATCGTCTAAAAAATGAGAAGCATTAAAAAAATTTAATCCTAACGTCTCATTGGTCGCTTCATCGAAGACTCGCGCGACATCATTTTTCGTCTGAACGCTTTGCTTTCCCCCTTCCTTCAAGTAAACAATTAGTGTGTCTCCAATGCCTTTCCGATTATAATAAAGAATCATTCATGAAACTCCTTCCGCACGGTTATACTGCGTCCCGTCTTTTAACGGCACTATTTTTAGTTCTTGTCATTTCCAGGTACTGGTCGTTTATTGGCCATAATAAAAATTGGTTCAAGCGTTTCCTTCTCGTCAAAAATAAATGGAAGCATTGTGATCCTCAGAGTACCTGTCGTATAAAATTTCATTGTCATCTGAGCGAGGATGTCGTATCCTTCAGGATTAACAATATCACCGAAAATCAACACATCCTGATGAGGGATCGCCACAGTCAAATCGCCCTTTGCTTTCGCGCGCATATCTGAGACAAGCTTTCGGTTCAATAATCGGCTGGCATCATAGCCGTCGTTCATATTGATAAAATAAAAAGTGTTATTGCGGACGATATCCTTTTTTATTTTAGTCGGAAGCGCGCTCAAGTTAACTGTTGCGCGTTCTTTAAGTGCCCGCTCATCCATGCCTTCTTGATCAAGAAATTGCTTGTCAATCAGTCGACACGCGTCTCCAAGGTCAAGCGCATAGTAAATCCTCGTTTCAGCGGTATGTTCTCTTGAAACAAGCGCCTGCCCGTCTGCCGTTTGATTGGGAAAAGACGCCGAGCGAATCACCGGAAAAAGACGATCTTCATTCCCTTTTAAGTGCGGAGCGCAGGCCATAGCCTTAAGTCCGCGGTCAATAGCAATGATCGATTGTTCCAGCGCTTTGGGCCCTTTTTCCTCGAAACGACGGAGCAATTCATTCATCGAAAGGGTTAACCCTTTGCCATTCATATCCTGTTCAACGCGCACACTGTCTTTTTTATGATCAAAATGCAATTTACGTCCTTTGCCATTTAACTTGAGTTCAAGCATTTTCCTTAGTTCAGCACGATCCATACGCATCAGCCCCTTTCCTTTCGTCGCCAGGTGCCGCATTTCCGTGGATATGTCCTTAGTTTAGCATAGCCTTACTTCATATGAATAGGTTATCCTCTTTTCAAATGGTTTACGTTTTTCTATGCGCATACATACCTTCAATTAATTTAAGAATATGTAGAAACATTTCAGTACGCGTGATTCGTCCCTCAGTAAGAATACCGATCGTTCCTCCATGAGTGCGCACATTCTTCTGATGCGCATACTCATCAGCAAGATCTCCAAGCTCATGACCGGCACGAATTCCTTCGGCAAGCACCTCTGGGAGAAGAATTCTGGCACCCCCCGCGCTGATGAGCTGACCGTGACGGTCTGCCGCCGCTGCCCAGTTGCATAAGTACATGTCCCCATCAATATCGGACACGCCGCCTTCCATACCGACACCGAAGGTAACTTTCGAATCCTGTTGCAACACGGCTTTCGCACGATTAATCGCCCCTTGCCTTGTCTCTGAATCAGACATAGGCATCGCTGAAATTCCAGAAGGAACATCAAAGCTCCGAATGATCGCGTCCATACTTTGATTTTGAATCAATTGATTCACTGCCTCTATCTTAGCCGGATTTTTTGTGCCTACTCCGATAATGATCATATGTTCTTCTCCTCCTTTCCATTGAGATTAACTGCGCATTCTCAAGCTGCCCCGCGCTTACTTTCGCAGGATTTGGACGCCTTTAATAAGTGATCTATTTAATACTTGGTTAAATGGATCACTTTTATTATACTTTGAAGTAGATCTAAGAATCCAAAACACAGGCTCTCCCTCAGTTCAGATTTGACAACTGTCGGGCATACGCCTGTGAGAATAGAGGAATTGACATGAAAAGTCACTTTGGAACAGCACTTGTTATCGGTTTGGCCGCCGGATACCTCGCAGGTACCGCCACTAGCCGCCTTATGTCCGAAAAGAAGACGCTAAGCTCAGAAAAAGTGTTGGAACGCGTCAAAAACACGGTTAACAAACAACTCACAATTGACGGAGCTTGGATCTATCTTTCGCCGCATATTTGGTCAAAAGACAGTTTGACCCACATGGTGTATAGAGGCGGCTTGATTTCAAATGAAAAAGGAAGCAATCGCCATTTTGACTTTATCGCCGATGCGGGCAGCGGAACAATTTTGGAATTTAAGCCGCAAAAACAAGGGTGAGGTGGATCCTCCCTTGGTGATGCGTTAGTTTACTCACTGGCTATGGCCTCACACCGATAAATTCTCTGCCCTTTTTCAGAGAATTTTTCTTCATATTCAGTAACCACATTGTCTTTGAGCCGTGCGCGATGTAAATCAAGACTAATATTCTGCAGCGTAAACCCATATTTTGAAAAACTTTCAAGTGAATATTCAAACAACCCCTGATTATCCGTTTTAAAGTTGAGAACTCCACCTTTTTTCAGCACATACTCATATTGGGCAAGAAAGGCTGAATAAGTCAGCCTTCTTTTTTCATGGCGGTTTTTCGGCCACGGATCACAGAAGTTCAAGTAAAGAGCATCTACCTCATCCTCAGCAAAAAATTCGGTAAGCCCTCTTGCATCTTCATTAATCAAACGAACATTTTCAAGACCTTCTTCGAGGCACTTGTCAAGAGCGGTAACGATCACACTTTCGTGCAACTCAATACCTACGAAATTGTCATTCGGATATTTTTTCGCCATACCTGTGATGAAGCGGCCTTTGCCTGATCCGATTTCTACATGAAGCGGCGCTTCTTTATGAAACACTTCATGCCATTCGCCGTTGTAATCTCTGGCCGACTGAATCACAATATCCGAATGCAAATCAAGTTTTCCTTTAGCCCAAGGTTTATGGCGTACTCTCATGTTTAACTCTCCCTTATTTTCACTTTAAGAATAAAACTTATTATTAGCACGCATATTTCGCACGCAGCGGGTTTGCGTCAATCACTTTATTGTATTTATTAGTTTACCATGAACTTCTTCAACATCCTGGTATTTTGTCACGAACAAAGTGCCGGAGGTTTGGCAAAGCCAAGTTCTCTAAAAATCAGTGTCTTGGCTCAAAAGCGGAGGTCGAGACATCTGAGCAACCGCCGCGACCGCATCCTGCGGAAGTAAAGAACGGGCATGTCCGGTTTTTCTAAACAAAGAACTGCCGTACGAGTTTCCATCTTTACGTATTCGTGCAAAAAAGTGCATCCCCCCGATCACCGGGAAGATGCCAGATTCGAGTTGTATACACTAACCGCTCTTTCATGTACATGATTTAGATGCGCACTCAGAGTAAGGAATCTGCGGCATACTCATTAAGCCAGAGCAAGTCTTTCTCAAATAAGATCATTTTCTTCGTCTCGGCATGTTCCTGATGCCAGAACATAAATCTCAAAGTCATCGCCAGCATATGCCACACAAGCCGCAACTGCAAAGATGGCGTGAGTTCGAGTCCATAAAGTCCAAGCCAATTCTGCCACTGATCCTCCTCGACATACCAGTAAAGCAGCATAGCCAGATCCATGGCCGGATCAGCGATCACCGCCTGATCCCAATCCACAAGGTACAAACTTTTTTCATCAGTTCCAAGTAACCAATTATTATGGTTAATATCCGAATGACAGACACTCTTTTTCGGATATTCCGCAAGCTCTGCCATATCTTTTAAAAAGTTGAGCGATTGTCGAAGCGCGCGTGTCTCATTGCGCCCGCGCGCCTGACCCGTCAGCTGATTTACGATTTGCGTGGTCGTCATTGGCTTCTTGCCCAGTCGTTTCATCATAGTTAGAAGCGGCTCGGACGTATGAATTTTCTTCAACAATCCGGCGACTTTATCTGAAGACATTTCTTTAGGCGTCAGTACTCTTCCCGTCAGCCATTTCTGTGCGGTCAGCACATCACCATTGTCCACACGCCGTGTCCACAGCAGTTTTGGCACAATGCCCTCAGCAGAGAGAACAGCAAGAAAAGGAGAAGAATTTCGCTTAATAAAAAGCTTATTTTCCCCAGAACTTGCCATAAAGGCTTCTCCAGTTAATCCTCCTGCCGGAGAAATTTCCCAATTATCGCCATCGAAAAATCGAATCAAAACATTCCACCATTGCCTTTCTGAGTTAACCGCGTTAATCAGTATTAGAAAACTTGGCTTCGCCAAGCCTCTGGCGAAGGCGAAGACTTAGTTGCACTTACACTCGTTTCCTTGAATCTTTAATTTTTTTATACTTTCTTATCAGTGTTAGAAAACTTGGCTTCGCCAAGCCTTTTTAAAGCGAAGCCACCGTCGCGAATGTCCTTGGACGACCCAGTGTCCGGCTTGCCACAGGACGTATTTTCGCAGGCTGCGATGGCTCTCGCGTTGCTTACAGAACGTTCCCGTGTTTAGAGAACGTTCCCTTATTGGCATACCACTTATACTATAATCCTTAAAACTATATACTTTTTTATAGTACAAAAAAACAGACTATGCCTAAAAATATACCACGTTCACGTTGAATCAACAATCATTAAAGTGAGATTCTGTCTCATGTTTTGTGATCAATCCATTCTTGAGTCGCACAGAGTTTCACTCATCTTCAGCAGTGCTTCAGCAGCTTCAAGCTGCTCTCTTTTCATAAGTAATGAATGCTGATCCATTCTTTGAAACCATTCGCTTTCATTCCGCTGATCAACAAAATCCGTCTCATAGTCGTTAACCGTATCTTCAATATAACAGTCTGGAGCGTAAACAACCGTACCTACTTGCATTGAGGTCAACCCTTTACCCTTCAGAAATGCGGCAACAACTGCTTTCGTTCGCCGCAGTGAGATCATCGGATTCACTAGCGGACGTACCGAGGCTCCATTCGTAATCTGATTCCACATTCTTTGCGAATATGGCTGAAATACATCGCCTGTCTCTCCTAAGAGCGGATGAACACAGCAGATCTTATCATTGGTGATCAGCAAAGAATCAAGCTGAACGGAGCCGGATTTGGTAAGCAGCACCGGGCGATACATTAAAAAAGAAACATCATTTATTCCCTTGAGCATTCTTCTTAGCCAATGCTCTGTGGAAATATCGTCCGGCCGCGCCGATCGTTCAGATGCAGTGCGTGTCGACCACAACACTTGTTTATCAAACAGCCAGTCATCAAAACCAATTTTCCAATGATTACTATATTTATCGACACCATTAACTGAATTTTGAATAGTATGTTTACCTAACCACTTCTCTCTCCATGCCTCCATGCGCCTTTTTTTCAACCAATTATAACGATTTGCATAGCAGCGCAAGTTTAATTGATACCGTGAAACACATTGATTAACCTTAATGAGCTGAGCCATACTTGTCCACCTTCACCTAGTCTATGCCCTATTCTAATACAAAAAGGCTTACAAGAAACGATTTTTATTCGTTTCGAAATGGAAAATTGACGACCAACTGATACTGTGGTGACATACCCGGACAAACCCTAAATAGTGATATGCTGTTAACTTCCCATGATTTTCCTGAAACCGCGCAATCCATTACAGGTAAATCATGATACAATTCGCCTTCTACCCACCGTTTAGCCAACGTGATATGCGGATGAAACGGTCTACTCTCAGTATTAAAGCCAATCTCAGCAAGTTCCCGGCTCAATTTCTCTCTTAGTGCTTCCAGCCTGCGATTTGGGGCAAGCGAAGCAAACAGAACGCGTGGATGGTGCTTCTCTCCAAAGCCGTCGATTCCAGTAAGTATGATTTGAAAAGCGGAAATTTTTTCTGTGACTCGCGCGACAGTACGATTTAATTTCTCTTGTCTTTCCTCATCAACTTCGCCGAAGAAGAAAAGGGTGATATGATAATCCCTTGGATCTGTTCTTCGCTTATAACAAACAGATTCCAAAAAAGGATCTGTTGTTTCGTATAATAAGGATCTTAGATTTTCAGCAATCGGAATCGCTAAAAAGAAATGGTTTGACATAACCTCAGCCCTTTTCTATTGATCATAACGATGCTCCACTGGCTCATGCACGTATCGTTACCTTTGTTTATTATTATAGAATCAATCCCTATTTACTAGGAAATCATACATCAATAGTCGACCCGCGCCCTACTCATCCTGTATAATGTAACTAATACAATTCGAATAGTACGTCTTAGCTGTACAAGCCCTTGAAGAAAAGAGAGGTAATTATGACAAAAGTTGTTCAATCTATCGATGAACTTGTTGGCGCAACCCCAATGGTGCGTCTAAACCGGCTTCCGGATCCGAACGGTGCCGCAATTTACGTGAAATTAGAATATTTAAATCCCACAAAAAGCGTGAAGGATCGCGCCGCGTTGTACATGATTCTCGAAGCGGAACGTCAAGGAACCCTCCGGAAAGGCGCAACCATTATCGAACCAACTTCCGGAAACATGGGCATCGGCCTCGCAATGGTCGCAGTTGCGCGCGGTTACAAGGCGATTATTGTCATGCCGGATACGATGACTCAGGAGCGCATTAATTTATTAAAAGCATTTGGCGCAGAAGTTGTATTGACCCCTGGGAGAGATAAAATGCCCGGTGCGATTAAAAAAGCGCGGGAATTAGCCGAAAGTCTGCCTAATAGTTACATGCCGATGCAATTCGAAAATCAAGCCAACCCTGCAGCACATCAAAAAACGACGGCTGCTGAAATTATCAAGGACGTCCATTCTCTAGGCTGCACCCTTAACGCTTTTGTTGGAGCCGCCGGAACGGGAGGAACCGTTTCAGGAGCAGGAAACGCCTTAAAAGAAGCATTTCCAGGCATGACCGTACATATTTGCGAGCCTGCCGGATCACCTGTATATACTGGTGGAAAACCCGGACGGCATAAAATTGTCGGCACGAGCCCTGGATTTATACCCAAAACGATGGATATGTCCGTTATCGACGAAGTGATCGATGTCAGCGATGAAGACGCCTATGAAATCACACGCCGTCTCGCAAGCGAAGAAGGCATTCTATGCGGTCCGTCTTCAGGAGCCTCCGTCTATGTCGCACTTCAAGTTGCACGTCGATTCAAACCAGGTCAACTGATTGTCTGTATTATTAACGACACCGGCGAACGCTATTTATCCGGTGATATTTTTCCAAGATAATGGATCTTTTATCTCCTCCACGCGCACGCGCGTGGAGGTTTCTTTATTTTTGCGGATTTTCATCGATGAACCGACTCCATTCATCGTCCTATGAAGGACAACTATAGGAAATCAAAAATTAACAAAAAAACAATTGACTTTTTTGGATTAAGAGTTATATTAAAGTTGTTAACAGAAAATTATGTGACTTTGTGATTGAAGTCGGGCTTCCATTGACTGTTCTTTTTCATGGATTTCCGTCAAATGGATGAGGTGCTAAATCCTCCATCCCTCATTTATTTTCGGTTCTTTATCCGAAAATAAATTCTGTGTGTTGACTCTTGTTTGAATATTTCGCTCAGTAAAAGGCATAACTTTTATTGATAAATAATCTAGGGAGTGGTGACTTGAGTCCTTCAACTGATCGAATGCTAAATCGTGTGAGGTCCGTATATTTGTTCATTCGCAGACAAGGTACTGTTTCGACGAAAGAGCTGGTTGAAGAATTTGACATGACACAGAGAACAATGCAAAGAGACTTGAATATTCTTACCTATAATGATTTGGTTAGAAGTCCTGAGAGAGGCCAATGGACCGTAACAGAAAAAAAAGTCAGGGTTTCGTGAGCTGTTGAAAAAGAACAGCTCTTTTTATTTGCCGTTAAAATGCGGACACATAGGCAAAAATCATCCGCAAACATAGACTATAGATGAATGTTACCAATTACTTGATTCAAGGAGGATCATGTTTATGTTCTCAAACGGCAATACCTCTTTGCCTCCGGATGCAACTGCTTTTCAGCCTGCTTCAGCACCAAGAGGCAGGATTGACCAGTCAAATCAATTACCTTTTCAAGCAAAGACCACCACCGCCTCAAACGAACGTTCGGATGCGTCATATCCGTTTCCGGCCTCTCAAGGCGCCGGCAATACCTATATGGATAACAGCTTTGTATGGGATGGATCTGACGGACCTGCTCCGAACGCTGGCGATAGACAGATGCAGCCGCCGCGTCCGCTACAGCCGCCATTTAATCCGCAGCAATTTGATCGACGCCTTAACCAGATTGAACGTCAGCAAGCTCAGTTTCAACGCGAGTTGCAGAGCCTCGACCGGCGCGTACGAATGATCGAACGGCGACTTGGTTTTCCAATTCCCCCGATTGGTGGCCCAGGATTTCCGCCAAGATGAAGACGATTCGGCTAAATTTATGCCGGTGTGAAAAAATTTTGGTACGAACCGCATTAAAAACAAAGGAAATTCGGGAATGAAGCCGAATTTCCTTTGTTTTTTATCATTATAATAGAAATCACTCAGCTCTGCGCCCTCTAAATCCGCCGACAATTCGCCGAAGCAGCCCAGTCCAACGCGCGAGGATAAGATATACTGCTGCACCCACAACGACGCTAAGAATAATCACGGTTATCGCAATCCCTCTTCCGCTCGGCACATTTCCGCCGAATAACAGGAAGATGAGTTGGATCACGAGGCACATGGCAATTGTGTAGCCAATAATATGTACCATTTGCCGAGCAACGAGCGAATAATGATAATCGGTCGCGCGTTTAATCGCGATTAAATTAATTAAGATACAAACCGCGTAACCAATATCGGTCGCGATCACGGGGCCGACCATTCCGAAAAATTTCATGAACGCAGGATTGAGCATCACTTTGATCAGGACTCCTGCTCCAAGGCTGATCAACGTTACACGCTGATGATTGATGCCTTGAAGTATTGAAGCCGTCACTTGGAAGAGTGCAAAGAAAATGGCTGTCGGTGCGTACCACTGCAAGATACGCCCGCCAATCTGCAGATCATGTGGATTAATTTCAAAAAGCAGACCATGCACCATATACCCGAGAACAGATAAACCGATTGCTGCCGGAATGGTGAGAAAAAGAACCAGTTCAAACGCTTGCGTAATTTTATGATTGACTTCGGCTATATTTCCCGTAGAAAAAGATTTAATAATAGACGGAACAGCACTGACGGCAAGCGAAGTTGCTAAGGTGACCGGAATCATCACCATTTTTTGATCGTTGCCCGTTAAATCGGAAAGAATAATATCTTTTACCGGCACACTATAATCAAGATAGTGAAAAGCCATGACTTGATCAATAAGCTGGTACAGCTGCATGGCAATCCCTACTGCTACGAAGGGAACCGCATAGGTAACCAGTTCCTTGTACATGGCTGCATACGAAATTCGATACCGTTGTTTTGTTTTTTGCTTCAGCTTTGCAAGATACGGACGCCGCTTCACCCAGTAATAGAGCATTACGTAAAACCCGCCGACCGCACCGACAAACGCAGCAAAAGTGGCAAGCGCAGCTGCGGTAACCGGAGAGCCGTTAAATACGTTCATGACTAAGAAAGCGCAGATCAAAATAAAAGTGATCCGAACAAATTGTTCCACCACTTGAGAAACGGCGGTTGGTCCCATGGATTGGAAACCTTGAAAGTAGCCGCGCATCAAGCTCATGACCGGCACCACAAGAATAGCAATACTCACGACTCGGGTAACAAGCACAACATCAGGCAATTTATCTGATGGAAGTCCATAAGCCGTCGCAAAATGCGGTGCACCGAGAAACAAGATCAGAAAACCAATCACACCTGTTAGCGACATTAATACGAATCCGGATTTCATTAGGCGTTTTCCTGAATCATAATCGCCCATCGCATTATACTTGGACACAAATTTAGATACAGCAAGCGGAAGCCCCATCGTGGATATGCTCAGCATGATCGCATAGGGTGTATAGGCAACCGTATAGAGAAATACGCCCTGTGTACCTGTCAATGCATTATAGGGAATTATAAATAGGATTCCGAGTAATCTTGATACAATAGAGGCGACCGTCAGGATCATTGTCCCGCGGATCATTTTTGATGCGGACATCTGTCTACGCTCCTAAATCTTCAATTGGGCCAACTGCCCACAACTCTTAGTATTTTACCACATTATGCCGTTCATACAGCATCATTTTAACGATCTCTTATCAGTCGCATTCATCAACAGTGAAGCTAGTATCAAGCGAATCTGTAAACGATGTAATAAAAACCGCTTCTATGCGTTCGCATCAGAAACGGTTTTTATGAAGGTGCTTTGATTTATTTTGCAACAATATTAACGAGTTTATTTGGAACAGCAATGACTTTCTTGACAGACTTGCCTTCAAGATTTTCCTTCACTCGATCATTGTTCATGGCTTTTTTCTCAAGTTCTTCTCTTGATGTGCCTTTGCCGACATTAAAGCGAGCACGGATCTTGCCATTTACCTGGACAATGATTTCGATCTCTTCTTCTACAAGTTTACTTGCCTCATAGGTCGGCCAAGCAGATTTTTCAACCGATTCGTCATGACCGAGCAGTGACCAGATTTCTTCGCTGATATGCGGAGCAACCGGAGAAAGCAGTTTAATAAATCCTTCAGCCATATAAGTCGGAATTTGTTCCTGCTTATACGTTTCATTGATGAAGGTCATCATCTGCGCAATTCCGGTGTTAAAGTGCATGATCGTAAAGTCATCAGTCACCTTTTTAACCGTTTGGTGATAAGCTTTTTCAAAAGCCTCACTCGCAGCTGCATCACGTGACACCGCTTTGGTAAGACTGCCTTCCGCTGTAACAAAAAGTCTCCAGATCCGGTCGAGGAACCGGCGTGATCCGTCGATTCCGGTTTCCGACCAAGGAATTGCTGCATCGATCGGTCCCATAAACATTTCATATAGTCGGAGTGTGTCTGCACCATGAGAAGCAACAATATCATCCGGATTAACGACGTTTCCTTTTGACTTGCTCATTTTCTCGTGGTTGGTCCCAAGAATCATCCCTTGATTGACCAGCTTCTGGAACGGTTCTTTGGTCGGCACGACACCGAGATCATAAAGAGCCTTGTGCCAAAAGCGCGCGTACAGCAAGTGAAGCACAGCATGCTCCGCGCCGCCTACGTAAAGGTCAACCGACATCCAGCGTTTCAGTTTCTCAGGATCCGCCAGCTTCTCTGTATTATGAGGATCAACGTAACGAAGGAAATACCAGCTGCTCCCTGCCCATTGCGGCATTGTATTCGTTTCGCGGCGACCCTTCATTCCTGTCTCCGGATCAACGATATTGATCCAGTCCGTATCATTTGCCAGTGGCGATTCTCCCGTACCAGACGGCTTAATGTTCTCCGTCTTCGGCAGACGCAGCGGTAACTCTTCTTCAGGCACCGCCTTAAGCGATCCGTCTTCCATATGGATAATCGGAATAGGTTCACCCCAGTAACGCTGACGGCTGAATAACCAATCACGCAGACGATACGTTATTTTGCGGTTGCCGACCTTATGTTCTTCCAGCCAGTCAATCATTTTTGTAATGGCTTCTTTCTTTCCAAGACCGTCAAGGAAGCCTGAATTCACATGCTTACCGTCCCCTGTGTACGCTTCCTTGGACAGATCACCACCTGCAACAACTTCAATAATCGGCAGGTGGAATTTCGTTGCAAATTCATAGTCACGATCATCGTGACCAGGCACCGCCATGATCGCGCCTGATCCATAAGTAATGAGAACGTAGTCAGCAATCCAGATCGGCACTTTCTTACCGTTAACCGGATTGATCGCATAAGCACCGGTGAACGCGCCGGTTTTCGTTTTCGCAAGATCCGTACGCTCAAGATCGCTCTTTGCAGCCACTTCTGCGCGATAGCGATCAATGGCTGATTTCTGTTCCGGTGTCACAATCTCATCAACGAGTTTATGCTCCGGAGCAAGTACCATATAAGTCGCACCAAACAGTGTATCCGGCCGTGTTGTAAAGACAGTGACGCTTTCTGCCTCATGCCCGTCAATTTTGAATTGAACCTCGGCCCCTTCTGAACGTCCGATCCAGTGGCGCTGCATTTCTTTAACGCTTTCCGGCCAATCCACCTCGTCAAGGTCATCAATCAGGCGGTCGGCGTATGCAGTAATCTTCAGCATCCACTGGCGCATCGGCTTGCGGACAACCGGATGGCCGCCGCGTTCACTTTTTCCATCGATGACTTCTTCATTCGCTAGAACCGTTCCAAGAGCGGGACACCAGTTAACCGGCACTTCAGCAATATAGGCAAGGCCCTTTTTGTAGAGCTGAAGGAATATCCATTGTGTCCATTTGTAGTATCCAGGATCCGTTGTGTTAATTTCACGATTCCAATCGTACGAGAAACCGAGCGATTTAATCTGTCTCTTGAATGTTGCGATGTTTTGCTGTGTAAAGTCAGCAGGATCATGTCCGGTATCCAGCGCGTATTGTTCCGCAGGAAGGCCGAACGCATCCCAGCCCATCGGATGCAGGACTTCAAAGCCCTGCATTCGTTTCATTCGCGCCATGATGTCAGTCGCGGTATACCCTTCCGGATGGCCGACATGCAGCCCTTTACCTGATGGGTACGGAAACATGTCCAGCACATAATATTTAGGTTTATCAGAATCATCATCGGTCTTGAATGTTTGATGATCATCCCAGTATTTCTGCCATTTTGCTTCAATTTTCTGATGATCAAAAGCCATTGCCATGGCGAGTTCCTCCTTTTTTTAAAGCGGGCTTACTAGTCAAAAAAATATAAAAACCTCCCGCCCTTAACTTGTTGTTAGGGACGAGAGGTTGATTACTAAGTCAAATTCCCGCGGTACCACCCAAATTAGCGTTCGGATTTTTCCGTTCGCTCGCTTGTTGAACCCATAACGCGGGTTGCGGCGAGGCTCCCAGTTAAGGGCCGCACTCGCGACTCCGGAGCGAGTTCACTCTGTATCCGTACCGGCTCTCACCAAACGCCGACTCTCTGAAAGCGGATCATAAGCTACTTTTCTCCTTCATTGTCGTTCATTATTAAGGTTGTGTTTCCATTTTATTGATATAAACATGAGATGTCAACTCGCTCCGACAAAAAAGTAGATTTTCCGATTAGAAAAAACCAAATATGGGCGAAAAAAGGTACTTCATACCTGCGGAGTCATGGTTACAGGCAGGATGGTCAAACCCTTTGAAACAAATTAACGGATCGGACAAGCTGCCAGTTTCAAGGCCGAAGATACGGCGATTGTGCCGCTTAAACTCGCGGCTTTATGTTTAATCAAATGTTTGCTAGAATGTGCCATAGGTAATTGAAGGGAGCAAGCCAAATGGCGGAACAAAAAAGACCGGCGCATTACGGCCCGGATAAACGATATTATACATGGAATACCTATTTGAGGCATGAATTTGGAAGTAAGGTCTTCAAAGTACCCCTGGACGGTGGATTCGACTGTCCGAACCGCGACGGCAAGGTCGCCTGGGGCGGGTGTACCTTCTGCAGCCAAAAAGGATCAGGTGACTTCGCGGGCAACCGCAGAGATGATTTAATCACTCAATTCAATACGGTAAAAAAACAAATGAAAACGAAGTGGCCGCACGCTGATAAATATATCGGCTATTTTCAAGCGTTTACAAATACATACGCCCCGGTTGATGTTCTCCGCGAGAGTTATGAAGTGATTTTGGAACAAGAAGGCGTTGTCGGACTTTCGATTGCCACACGCCCGGACTGCTTGCCGGATGACGTCGTCGACTATCTTGCCGAATTAAACAAGCGCACATTCCTATGGCTCGAATTAGGACTGCAAACCGTGCATGACGAGACCGGCCGCCTCATTAACCGCGCACATGATTATGACTGTTTTATCGAAGGCGTTGAGAAACTCCGCAAACACAGTATACCGGTATGCGTTCATATTATCGACGGATTGCCGCGCGAGACACCGGAAATGATGCTTGAAACAGCGAAGGCAGTCGCTAAACTCGATGTTCAGGGTATTAAAATTCACCTGCTCCATCTGCTGAAAAAAACAGCGATGGTGAAGCAGTATGAGAAAGGCATGTTACAATTCCTTGATTTTAAAACCTATGTAAATCTTGTTTGCGACCAACTCGAAATTTTGCCTCCTGAAATGATCATTCACCGACTCACAGGTGATGGCCCCGCTGACCTGATGATTGGTCCGATGTGGAGCTTGAATAAATGGGAAGTGCTGGATGCGATTGACGATGAATTAACAAGACGCAACAGCTGGCAAGGAAAGTATGCCGAAACAACAACGCACGCTTAAATGCTCTGCCTGATTCTGCGGTAGAGCCAGCCGTTGACAAAGAAAAACAAGGCGCTGCCTCCCGATCGGCAAATCAATCGTCGCGCCAGCACACGAACATTGCGCTGTTTGGCAACTTTTCGGTCAGCGAGATAGATTCCGAGCAAACCGCGATTAATCATCTTATGGAAGTTTTTGTCCGGCATATTTTCAATTGCCTTATCCGCCTCTTCAATAAAATGCTTAAAGCGATGAATCATTTCTTCATCGCTGCTGTAGTAGGAGCAGAAATTCAGATCCCCTTCAATGCGGTCCTCTTCTTGGTCAACGAAATAGTCCATCATAATGTGCAGCCCCTGCACCCATGGAAAGTAACTGTCCTTAATTCGATCGACAAGCTGCGCCATCTCAGAGCCGCGCGAAGCAGCATAGGAGACGATGCAAAAGATTCCTAGTGTCGAACCGGAACAAGCAGCGAACTCATACCAGCTCATCTCAGGGAGGTGAGCTTTATTTTTTTGGAAAAAAGCGATGAGTCTCGGCACACGCTGGTCTTTTTTCACATGCTTATGCACTTGCAGATCACAGTAGAATCCTGCCAGCTCAAGGAGCGCGGGTTGAATGACTGGGAATGCCGGCAAACCGTTCAGCGTTTGCTGACATGTATTCACAAGCGCCTGAAGATAGCCTCCATCATTGCAAACGCCGCGGTAGCGATAGTAATCCTCCGGTGCTGCTCCCGGGGTCAGCGCATGCAGCATCGACTGATGCAAACAGCGAAAATCTTCCGGGTCAAGAGATATGCTTCGATCGCAAAGGTTGTCCAGATAATCACTAATTGTTTGATAGGCGACAATGAACGCAATAATTTCCTTCCTGTGTCCTTCGGCTAAAAGGCTGTAAATGGAACCGCCCTCGCAATGAAATGTCTTTGATTCAATGCTCGCAAGCGCCTGTTTGCGCAACTCGGCATCAGGAATCGCAAGCGCCTTATCCTTCCATTTTTTTAGATTATGATGCACATCAGGAAGCACTTTCCTGTATATTTGCGCCATAAGTTTAATCGGTCTCGATGGTACCGTCATCAACACGCCTCCAGTTAAATCCGCCCATAATATCCGAGAGCGAACATCTCACTATCACCTATTATAGCAAACGATCAGTCTGCTTATGCGAACTTATCTATAAGAAAAACCGAACAAAGAGCGCCTGTTCCTTACTTCCGCAGGATGCGGTGACTTTCGCGTTGCTTGCAGGACATGCGTCATTAGCGAAGGTTCCTTTGCTCCAAATACCGTTTTGAATCATCAACCTTGTGCGTGAACAGACATTTCTATTTCACAAATCATTTTGATCCTTAATTAAGTAACGAGTAAAATAAGCGGAGATTTTCCGCTTATTTGCATCCTGGCGCCTGTTTTACAGGTACATAAGGGTAATTTTTCCGGTTATACACAGAAAAACCCGCCATTTTCACGTTTTTCGATTCGATAAGCGGAAATTATCCGTCTATTTAAGCAATTTTTTCATTCATTTTCTAATTAAGCGGAATTTTTCCGTTTATTTCTCAGATTGAGCGCTTCCCTGATCGCCCAACCGAATCTTATGACCTTATCGTCGTACCGGCAAAGCAAAACGCCATACATTCTTACCAGTGTTAGAAAACTTGGCTTCGCCAAGCCTTCTGGCGAAGGTCATGGACGGCCTAGTGTTCGGTGAGCCACAGGACACACTTCCGCAGGATGCGGTGGCTTCGACGTTGCTCATAGGATGTGAGCGCCGTCGTTTCCTTGAAACAAATATTTTTTATGCTATCCTATCAGTGTGAAAAAAATCGCTTATCCACACCCGAGGGCGTGGAAAGCGATTTTGCGTGCAAGAAGTTAATGGGTCTTAGACTCAGAGTGTATTTGCTGTTTTAATAAATCTGCTTTATCGGTCTTCTCCCATGGGAGTTCGATGTCGGTTCGGCCAAAGTGTCCGTAAGCCGCCGTCTGTCGATAGATCGGCCTGCGTAAATCAAGCATCTCAATAATACCTGCCGGACGAAGATCAAAATTATGGCGAATCAACTGAACAAGCTGTTCCTCAGTTGCTTTCCCGGTGCCAAAGGTATCCACGGAAATGGATACCGGTTCAGCGACACCGATGGCGTAGGCTAATTGAATTTCACATTTTTCAGCCAATCCCGCTGCGACAATATTCTTTGCGACATATCGGGCCGCATAAGAGGCCGAGCGGTCAACTTTCGTCGCGTCTTTTCCTGAAAAAGCGCCGCCGCCATGACGCGCGTATCCGCCGTAGGTATCAACGATAATCTTTCTTCCGGTCAGACCGGCATCTCCTTGTGGTCCGCCAATAACAAAGCGCCCGGTAGGGTTAATGAAAAATTTGGTTTTTTCATCAATTAAGTTCGGCGGAACTGTCGGCCGAATTACAAACTCATGAATATCTTTCTTGATTTGTTCTTCGGTCGCTTCTGGATCATGCTGTGTGGAAATGACAATTGTGTCAATGCGTTCCGGATGGCCCTGTTCGTCGTATTCAACCGTTACCTGAGTCTTTCCATCGGGACGGAGATAACCGATCGTCTTGTTTTTGCGAACGTCAGCCAGCCTTTTTGCAAGCTTATGCGCGAGTGAAACTGGGAGCGGCATCAGCTCCGGTGTTTCATTGACTGCGAAACCAAACATCAATCCTTGATCTCCGGCACCAATTGCTTCAATCTCATCATCTGACATCGTGCCCTCACGCGCCTCAAGCGCCTTGTCAACGCCCTGCGCAATGTCTGCCGATTGTTCCTCAATAGACGTTAAAATTGCACAGTTAGAGGCATCAAAGCCGTATTTCGCATTGTTATAGCCAATCTCCTGAATCGTACGGCGAACTACTTTCGGTATATCCACATAGGTGGAAGTCGAAATTTCACCTGTTACAAGGACAAGTCCAGTATTAACCACAGTTTCACAAGCAACCCTTGCATTTGGATCCCCCTTAAGGAGTTCATCAAGAATTGCATCTGAAATCTGGTCGCAAATCTTATCCGGATGGCCTTCAGTTACCGATTCGGAAGTGAACAAGCGTCTTGAATACTTCTTCGTCATTTTTCTTCACCCTGCCTTTCAAACATTATATACAAAATGGTGTCAACGGTACTCGATCCCTCTGCTTTTGTTTTCAAGGCATGAAAAAAGCCCACTCCAATTAAGGATAGGCCGATTCTTATCGCGCGCCTCTTATTATCAGAAGAAAGACGAAACAATCTCTTTTCTCTGCAGGTTAGCACCGTGCCGTTATTCGGCCGGTTGCCGGGCTTCATCGGGCCTGTCCCTCTGCCTACTCGGAATAAGAGCAGCCGTATGTAAATCCCATCATAACGCAGGGGATTAAAACTGTCAACGAATTCCTCGCGACTGTCACAGGCAAACATTGCAGAATAGTATAGATTGAAAAAACTAAGATTCACAGAAATTCTGATTTCACTGTCCATTGCATCGTGACACATACACTGTTAATCTATTAGAGTCTGTTCAAAAAGGAGGACAAAAAGAGCCGAGGTCAGGCAAATCGCCACGTCGCGTGTCATGCCTGACACTAGCTCGTCCTGAGCGTCGAAGATCAAGGAAGCGCAGTTTTGAGCTACCCGCGCGTACTTTCACAGGACGTGATGGCTTCACCGTTGTGCACAGGGCCGTGCACGGTATTAGTTGAAGATCCCCTGTTAATACGTGAGGAGCGGAGAAACAAGCTGACGCAGAACTTCCACAGGATGCGGTGACTTCTGCGTTTGGCACAGGACGTGCATGCTGTTAGCAGAAGATCCTCATTGCCTTTTTCCCGGACTTTTTGAACACCCTCTATTAGTAGGTATTATTATTTCTAATGCGTTATACTATAAATAGTAAGTGAAAATTTTTTGATTAGACAACTTGGCTTCGTCAAGCCCTCTGGCGAATGCGAAGTTTTAGCTGCTTCTATACTCCTCTGAATTTTAAACATTCTTAACGTACACAGAAAGGGTTGATTCCATGTACCATGCGTCCCTTGAAACACCCATCTCTGAATTGCTGCATACCGGGAACTCGTTCATTAATTTATCCGTTCCTGAACTTATTGAACATGCACTGAAGAAAAATGAAGGCGTTTTAACTAATAACGGCGCTCTTGCTGTTACAACCGGAAAATATACAGGGAGATCGCCTAAAGACAGATTTTTCGTTAAGGATGAAGTGACAAGCGAATTAGTTGACTGGAGCAGGAATCAGCAAATAAATGAAAGCGTTTTCCTTAATGCTTATCAGAAAATTGTTCATTACCTGACAGGGAAAAAAGACAAATATGTGTTTCGCGGCTTCGCAGGTGCAGACCCGGAGCATCGCCTCGCCATTCAGATTGTTAATGAGTATGCTTGGCAGAACCTATTCTGCCGGCAGCTGTTTATTGAGCCAACCAACTCGGAGTTGGAACATCATCACGCTGCGTTCACGGTCCTTGCCGCTCCAGGATTCAAAGCAGATCCACTTGTTGACGGCACACGCTCCGAAGCGTTTATCATCATATCCATGAAGTACAGGATCATTTTAATCGGCGGCACTGAGTACGGAGGAGAAATTAAAAAATCCATTTTCACTGTTATGAATTATTTATTGCCTCAAAAAGGGATCATGTCGATGCATTGTTCAGCAAATCAAGGATCAGACGGACGTGTCGCTTTATTTTTCGGATTATCAGGAACGGGAAAGACAACTCTCTCCAATTCACCGGATCGATCTTTAATTGGCGACGATGAGCATGGATGGTCGACAGATGGTGTGTTCAATATTGAAGGCGGATGCTATGCCAAAGCCATCCGATTGTCGCGTGAAAAAGAACCGCAAATCTATGACAGTATTCAATTCGGCACCATTCTTGAGAATGTTGTCATCTCCCAGAAAAATCGCAAACCTGACTATGATAATGCTGATTTGACAGAAAACACACGTGCCGCGTATTCGCTGAATGCTGTTGCCAATGCCTTGCTTCCAAGTATTGGCGGTCATCCGAGCACAATTATTTTTCTGACAGCAGATGCTTTTGGTGTACTTCCGCCAATCAGCATACTTTCCCCGGAGCAAGCGATGTACCAATTCCTTTCAGGCTATACGAGTAAATTAGCCGGTACAGAACGCGGCGTTGTTGATCCCGAAACGACCTTCTCAACCTGTTTCGGCGCTCCATTTATGCCGCTTCCGGCGATAAAGTATGCCGAACTCCTTGGGACGTCAATTAAGCGAAACAATGTGACCGTTTACCTTGTGAATACCGGTTGGAGCGGCGGGCCGTACGGGGTTGGCAAACGCATTGATCTTTCGTACACAAGACGGATAATTGACGCCGCCTTAAATGGCAAACTAAGTGATCAAGACATCTATAAAGATCCCATTTTCGGTTTGCATATTCCACGATCATGTCCGGGTGTTCCCGATCATGTGCTGATACCTTGGAAAACGTGGTCGGATCATTCAGCATATACTCAAGCTGCCCAACATCTCGCTCAGCAATTCCAAGCGAATTTCAAGAAATTTTCGGATGTTCCGGAGCAGATTCGCAGCGCCGGACCGATCTATTCATGATCACCGTTTCAACTGCTTGCGATTTGCAAGTCTTTAGTTGTAATCAAAAACCACCCGTGTGAACGGGTGGTTTTGATTTTAGTCAGACTTGTAATTCGGTCACCGGTGTCCATTTTCTTTGACGAATGGCTTTCATCGATAAAGGGAGCACTTGATCCTTCATCAAGAAGCTATACTGTTTCCGCTCTTTAATTGACTCAGGAATATAACTGATAAACCTTGGGCCATCGGTCTCCATATAATCCTGTTTCAGAGTTACTTGGTCAACGCTGGCAAAGTAAATATTCTTTACCATTTGCTCGTTTTGGCCGTCGACTTGGTATTGACCTATAAAATATAACCGGTCAACATGGGCACCTGTTTCTTCAAATACTTCTCTTCTGGCTGCTTCTTCCGGCCGCTCGCCGGGTTCTACCTTTCCACCGGGAAACTCAAGACCGCGTCTTGAATGCATCGTAAGCAGCCATTGACGATGGAATTTGCAAAGGACCCAAACATGCTTTGGGTTCTCCGAAAAGGGAGTTGACGAAAGCGCAAGCGTTACTTTATTCCCATAAAAATCAGAGAAAGTTGGATAGTCGTTCATCCGATCTTCACCTCCACATCCGCATTGAGCGGACTTCTAACCTATTTTATCAAAAATAAGCCCGCATACCTGCCCTTATTGTTTTTTTCAACCAATATCTTCATTGTTTTTTTTCTGATAGATCTTCCATTCATTTTCGAGTTCGGAGAGTGTCCATTCATTCAAGTGATCAGACTCCTTCATCTCAACATTTTGTCTTAATGCCTGAATCAGATATTTTTTCCGGTTCTCGACGGCTCTTCTCAACAAGTTAATACGCTTCATGAATGAACAGGGTTGCAGACAAGTAAACGGTTACATAAGTTTCCTTGACCGGCACCCTTCCCCCCTTCCCGCACAGCGGCTTATACAGGTAACTACGCTCGTATTCTTCAAAAGGCAGTCACACAGAATGATTCAATTAAGAATCATTATGCGCATGCGCCATGTTTTTAAACACCATTATACAATAAAAGCGCTTTCAATTGTTCGTTATTGAGAATATATGAAAATGAGGCACAATCAACAATCTTTTTTTTAAAATAATGTTTAGCTTTTGGATAACATGGCAATAGTACAAATAACCCTAACCCCAATTCACTTTTTAATTGGAATCCGCATTTAAATGCGGATTTTTTTTGCAAAAAAAAGCGCTCAGGGCGCTTATACTTTGGTCGTTCTGGTTTTTCGTATTTTTTCCTGAAACGCCTTTTTCTCTGCCTTTGTCATCTTCTTGTACGTTTTAATAAATTTTTCGTACTGCGGCATAACCTCTGCCATTGAACCATAGTTTTCGACATGCCCATATTGAATCCAAAGCGCTTTATCGCAAAACTTCTTCATTTGGTTGATGGAATGACTGATAAAGAAAATCGTCTTGCCTTTTTCCTTAAACTCATTCATTTTATCAAGGCATTTATCCGCAAAGGTCTGATCTCCGACAGATAAAGCTTCGTCAATCACCAAAATATCCGGATCGATATGAATGGAGATTGCAAAGCCGAGCCGTGAACGCATCCCGCTCGAATACGTCTTCACCGGTTGATCAATAAAATCGCCGATATCGGCAAAGTCAATAATCTGCGGTGTTAATTCAACAATCTGCTTTTTATCGAACCCAAGCATCAAGCATTTAAGCTCAATGTTCTCGCGACCGGTGAGTTCTTTCTTCAAACCCGATTGAATTGCAATCAGTGCCGCTTCCCCCTTGATTTCAACCGTTCCGGAGGTGGGCGGAATGATTCCGGCAATAATATTAGAAAGCGTGGACTTCCCCGATCCGTTCACACCGATGATCCCGATCACATCGCCTTTATTCGCTTCAAAGCTGATTCCTTGCAGCGCGTAAAAAGACTTTCCGTAGCCCTTTGGCGAAATCAAATCTAAGATTTTTTCGGAGTTTTTCGCATACATTTTATATTTTTTTGTTACATTTTTTACGATAACCGATTTTTCCATGAATGGAGATCCCCTTACAAATAATCTACGAAATGATCTCTGAATTTCAGATGTATAAATGAACCGAAAAGCAGCGCCGCCAGAACAAATCCCCAAAAGTATACGGTATAGCCAATGTGATCAATCCCATACCAAGAAGCGCCGAGCAGTGTTGAACGGTAGCCTTGTACAAGATAATACATCGGATTGAGCAATAATATTTTCTGGAATATGTCCGGCAGTCCGGCGTCCGCAAGTCGTGCGGGCTCCCATAGAAATGGTGTCAGATAAAACATCATACGCATGAGCGAAATCAAGATCTGATGCACATCGCGTACGATTGTTGAAAATGTCGATGTAATCAGCGATACGGAAAACAGAAATGCCAGCGCGGCAAACATAAAATAAGGAAGCTGGATCATATAGATACTGATTTTATACTCTGTGAATTGCAGAATTACAATAACAATTCCCGTAATCATTAAATGCTGATAAAATTTTTCAAGAATGACGTAGCTTGGTATCGCACTCATCGGAAAATTCATTTTGGCGATGAAGCGAATACGTGAATAAATTGATTTCGATCCTTGAATGATGGACGGCTGTACAAAAAACCAAACAATAATTCCTGAGATCAACCAAATAATGTAAGGAGGATCGACCCCATTATCAACCGGAATGTCATTGCTTCTGCCTAGAATTTTACCAAAAACCAGCCAATAAATTGCGATCTGAATTAACGGATTAATGACGACCCATGCCATCCCCAGATAGTTGTTCGTATTCTCACTTTTTAATTCATAAAGGGACAAGCGCCTGATGAGATACAAGCTTTTCACTTGTTCCCGAATGACTTTCCATGCCGATTTCATATCAATTTCCTTCCACTAATCAACAATTTGCCTTTCTCCTTCCATACTTTAACACAGCTTATTTAAAAAAGGAAACGCAGTCAACAGGCTGGTCAGTGCTGTTTCAATAAAACAAAACAAAATCAAGAATAATAAGCCTCATCTCGGGAAAAATAATTTTAAGAATGATGAGCAAACGTAAAGGAAGAATTTCATGTATACACTACTCTATCTTACATATTTTGGATTCCTTGCAATTTTTTTATTATTTGTCGGTTTCCGCATTCCAATCGGTGAGACGATTTTGCTTTATCTGTTAATTGCCTTTCCTTGTGTCATGCCTTTTGTGATCCTTCTTTTAGACCAGCCTCATGATGAGCGAAAAAAAGCGAAACAAATGGAACGGGATGCAAATTAAAGGGAAACGAGGCGTTCTTCGTGTTTTGGAAAAATAGAAAAAAAAAGAATGACCACGGTCCGGCACAGCCCGCAAAGAACATGGCAGACTTGCTGATTCAGTTGCAGACCAATCCTGATTTCAATCACTATCGTCACGAAAACAAAAGGTTTACCTGTTGGGTATCATTCGTTGTCTCGTTGGTCGATCTGGAGTACATTCACAGAGATCTGCTGCCTGCACTTTATTCAGATCGCGTACAAAGTATGAAAGATATCGCACAAGTTGTGCCCGCAGATAAATTAATTAAAACAAAGGATTTATCCGTGATCCAGTCAAGTCTGCTTGACGGCTTTTTAATGATTCAGCCATCGCAGAATGGACAACAGGTCTATTTGATCCCATGCACGAAAAAACAGGGACGAGCAGTAGAGCAGTCCGAAATTGAAAGCAGTATTCTGGGCTCTCATGATGCCTTCGTTGAATCATTAGAAACAAATATCAACTTGATACGTACGCGAATTCCGATTCCGCAATTCAAAATTGAAGAATTTCATAAAGGGAAACTTTCACGCACACGGGTCTCTGTTGTTTATATTGAAGGAATCGCAAATAAAGCCAACCTGAACACGATCAAGCAAAGGATTACCGACCTTGAAACCGTAAGTTTGATTAATGCAAATATGCTTGCACTCATGATTGCCGACAATAGTTTTTCATTTTTCCCTCAATTCATTGACACCGAGCGTCCCGATCGTGTATGCGGCGCACTTTATGAGGGTAAAATTGCCGTACTTGTGGACGGTTCTCCAAATGCGCTTATTCTTCCAAGCACGATTGTTGAGTTTTTCTCGACATTAGATGACTATACACTCGTTTGGCCGATCGCATCCTTATATCGGCTGCTGCGTTTGTTTGCCGTTGCCTTTTCCGTCATTTCTTCATCGCTGTACGTTGCTGTGCTGACCTACCACTATCAATTAGTACCCAAAGATTTACTGGCAACATTAATCGTTTCGCGCAGTTCCGTTCCTTACGATCCGATCATTGAAGTGCTGCTGCTTGAAGTCATGATTGAACTGCTTCGCGAAGCGGGCGCGCGCCTGCCGACAAAGGTTGGTCAAACCATCGGTATCGTAGGCGGTATTGTCATCGGTACCGCTTCCGTTCAAGCCGGTGTAACGAGTAATATTCTGTTAATTATTATCGCGATGTCGGCACTGGCTGCTTTTATCACACCAAACTATCGGATGGCAACAACGATCCGATTCATGCGCTTTCCATTTATTTTGGTTGCACAAATGTTCGGTCTGCTCGGTGTCGGTCTCTGTTTTATGTTTTTCGTCTGCCACCTGTTGAAACTGACCTCGCTTGGCCGACCGTTTATTGAACCCATCTACCCCATGCGCGTGACAGATTTGAAGGACAGCTTCATCCGTTTGCCAACCAGCGCGCAAGGACAACGTCCGATGTTTCTGCGCACCGCGGATAAAAATCGTGTGAATCTGCAGCGGACAACGCAGAAGAAGGGCAAACCAAAGCCGGATATTGATGAATAATTGCCTTTTCAAAATGGAGGATCTGACGCTCTATGAATGATAAGATAAAACCTGCACATCAAGTTGGTCCTGTTTCTGCCTTTTTTATTCCGCAGACCATGCAGATTGGAATCGGCTATCTCTCGTTCCAGCACGTCATAACCAAGTACAGCCAGCAAGACGCATGGCTCGCAGCGCTTATCAGTGGTGCGATTATTCTTGGCATTCTTTGGGTTGTTCTGCGCCTTCTGGAGAATGAGCGTCAATTCGGTATGCCCGACCTTTTTTCGATCCATTCCCGTATTTTCGGAAGACGAATCGGAACCTTCCTTAATCTCTTCACCGTGACGCATATTCTTCTCTTCACTATCATGTTTTTACGTAGTTACGTCGAAATTGTACACGTGTGGGTTTTTCCGCAAATGTCAACGTTTCTATTTTCGCTTATCTTTTGTTCCATTGTCTGGTATATTGTCAGCGGAGGGATTCGAACGATCACCGGCGTTTGTCTGCTCAGTTTCATCTATTTGATGCCGTTGAGTATCCTGACCCTCTTTATTGTTCCCCATGCTCAGTTTGCAAATTTACAACCGTTTTTTGACCACTCACCGGTAACGCTGCTGAAATCCTGTTATAAACTCACGCATGAATATTTGGGATTTGAATTGCTGCTTTATGTCTATCCGTTTATCAGCCATCCGCGTGAAGCACGTAAATGGGCGTTTCGCAGTGTACTGACAACCATTTATTTTTATACAACAGCGCTCATTCTTGCGATTGTTTATTTCAGTCAAGGCGAGATGCAGAACACGATTTGGCCGACGGTCACTTATTGGAAAAGTGTCCGCTTTCCTCTTGTTGAACACATCGATATCATTGCGATCGTCCTCTTGCTATGGAGTCTTGTCCCTAATATCTGCTTATGCAGCTGGATTATCGCTCGCGCTGTAAAATTCACTGTACCGAAGATTAAAATGAAATATTCGCTGATCGTTATTCTCGCTTTAATTATTTCAGGGACAACGATGATCCATAGCGGACTCCAAGTGAAGAAGATAAACGATGTGTATGCAACGTACGGTGCGCTGATTATCTATATCTATCTTCCAATTCTCTTGTTTTGTCAGTGGATTAAGAAAAAATGTGGAAGGGGTGCTGCATCATGAAACAAAAGGCAGTCCTTATCGCGCCCTTGATCGCTTTACTCCTTCTGTCCGGATGTTTGCCAACGAGCATCCTCGACGATGTTCTGCTTGTTGAAGCAGAGGGGATTGACTATCTTGGGAATGAGAAAGTGATGGGAACCATTACCATGCCGAACTATGTTGAAAATCCAAACCCTGGAAGCGCCGGCGCCGGACTGCCGACGACCGCATCGATGCTGCGTCATCTTAGCGGAGTGACCTACGACGGCAAATCGCTTGTCGACCGTTTTCAACAATCCGGACAAATGCCCATTCACGTTGGCAAAATACGGCTTATGCTGTTTAACACGGCCATGGCAAAAAAAGGTTTGTACAAACAAATTGATTTAAGAAATCGCGATCCTGACTCACCACGCGATATGAATTTTGCGGTTGTAGAAGGCAGCTGCCGGAAATTACTGACGTCTGCGGACTATCAAACACAAATTCCGGTTGCCCGTTATATTCAAGATATGATTGAGCAAAACACGGAGCAAAATTATCCGGAAAGTACAATGGAGTCCTTCATGTACGCCTATTATGGCGACTATATGGACCCGTTTCTTCCTATAATTCGTAAGCAAGGTGACCATATTGCCATGCACGGACTCGCTTTATTTAAGAATGACAAATATGTTATGCGCCTTAGCGAGAATAGAGTGTTCACGTTTAAAATGCTCTTTCAAAAATTTAACCAAGGCGTCTATGACTATGAATTTGCCCCGAACAAACACATTGCTTTAAAAAACGTTCATACTGATGTGAACTATAAAGTTAAAAAC
Source organism: Sporolactobacillus caesalpiniae (assembly GCF_040513385.1). NCBI lineage: Bacteria > Bacillati > Bacillota > Bacilli > Caryophanales > Sporolactobacillaceae > Sporolactobacillus > Sporolactobacillus caesalpiniae. The sequence continues at coordinate 165,737 of NZ_JBEVCB010000001.1, read as the reverse complement.
GGAAACAGCGCTGCGCCCGACATCTACGCATCGGTGAACGTCAGCGCGCAAGTGCGCCAGTCTTATCCGAAAACGCTTAGCAAAACAACCGGTCCGGGTATGGAAAAAAAGCTAAACAAACACATGGCTAAAGAGGCCGTTCAGCTCGTTCGCCGTTTTCAAAGGAAGCAAATCGATCCGCTTCAACTCGGGCAGCATGTGCGCAGCTACACACGCAACTTTGATGGAAAGTCATGGCCGGAACGCTACCCGAACGCTCGTTTCCACTGCAAAGTCGACGTAACCATTAGACAGACGGGAATTTCGGAGTGATGCTCAGCTGCATCATTCAAGCATAAAATTTGATAAATTTCAGAAAAAATCATATAATAGTAAGAATAACAGGAAAGGGGATTTTTAATCAATGGGATTTAATCGAGGCCCGCAAGAACCGGTTCCTGAAGCAGAAACAGCAATCTGGAAATGTACGAACGACTCATGCTCGGGGTGGATGCGCGATGCGTTCTCCTTCGAGGAGACACCAAAATGTCCGCTTTGCCATTCGGAAATGAAAAAAGAAACAAAAATGCTGCCGGTCATTGATTGACCACAAGTTCTTACATCAAATGATTAAACTTAGATCCGCTTAATAGAGCAGGACGATTTTTCTGACATGCTTCAGAAAAGTCGTCCTGTGTTTCTTTTTTCATGAGTGCATTCTATCGCATGAAAAAGCAGAAAATAACATGAATACCGATAAATTCAACTGAAAATGATTTGGATAAGTTTTCAAAAGTCAGAACCATACATAGTTTGGTATTAGGAGAAACAAGTAGGTGTCATCGGATAAAATCAACTCATAATCTCCATTTTTTGGTGTATTACGTTACAATAACAGATAGGACAGAAGGTGATGTTGTGAAACTGACGAAAATGAAACGGAAATATGCGGACAGGCGCGGTTGGCGACGAATAATCTCGAGCCGTATACGCAAGAAATATTTTATGTGGCCATCTTTTCATGGTGAGGCTGTTCTGATTCAATTCAACGATATAAAAGCACCGTTATCTGTTGTTTACGGTGGAGTGCGCACAAAAACAGTCGATCGGAACTATACGTGGCTGCAGCTTTTCCCTGCACATACACCGCAGTTTGTCCTGACAGCGATGTTTAACGCAAACGGCCGACTCGTACAATGTTATTTTGATGTCATTCATCAAGTCGGTCATGATGAGCTCGGCACGCCATGGTTTGATGACCTTTATCTTGATCTTATCCTCTTCCCCAACCATCGACTCTATCTCGTGGATGAAGATGAATTAACGGAAGCGCTGGATAACGGAATCATCACCACAGAAATGTATGAGAAAGCATGGCAAACCGCGCAGGGGCTTATGCGCTCCATCAAGAAAAATCCGGAGCACTTCCTAATGCTGGTACGGGATGTGCGTGGCACTTTTTCCAATTGAATGATCGGAGGATCTACAATGAGTATTTTGATAACCGATATGCCGGAGATTGATTTTGCGCCTTATCTAGACTATTCAACGAATGAATATGCGAAAGAAAAACAAAAGAACGGCACGTGGCCCGCGGATCGCGCATTAATGAACGCGCGCGCCGAGATAAGCCGCTTGCTGCCCCAAGGCTATGCGACACCAAACCATAAATTTCTTTCATTAGTGGACGGCTCGGGTACAAAGGTCGGTATCTTCTGGTTGTATGTGTCCCCGGAACGAAAAGAAGCTTTCATCTATGACTTTGAAATTTTTGAAGCTTATCGTAATCATGGAATCGGGCAAATGGCAATGCAAACACTGTTCGCGTATTGCCGCGCGCTCGGAATCGTCAAAATCAGCCTGCATGTGTTTGCGACTAACGAACGCGCCTATCATGTTTATCAGAAATTAGGCTACCAGACAACGGACATTAATATGAGTAAGTTATTATAATCCTGTATGGGAAACAAGACGTTATCGCATACTAACATTCAGGAGGAATGCGATAATGTCTGAAGCGAGGAAAAAGGAATACCGATCAAATAAGGGCGCGACTGCAAGCAGCGTCACATCTGCCGGACGCGCGAAAGATGACCCGCAGTCATCCGCTTCTAAATTGGAAGAGCGTGCAAGAAAAAACAAATAGAGACACAAACAGCCGGCGTGCTCCGGCTGTTTGTGTTTCTATAGAGCCCATTTCATTCGTTTACTAATGCTTCAACCAATACATCGGCGATATGCATCGTGCGCACCTCATTGCTTTTATGGACCCTCTCGACGCCTAGCTTCATTTCCAAAAGGCAGCCGGGATTCGCAGTCACAATGGTTTGGGCACATGTATCCGCCACTTTTTCCATTTTATGATCAAGGATCTGCATCGCCATTTCCGGCTGAACGATATTATAATCCCCTGCAGACCCGCAGCATGTGTCGGCACCCTCCAATTCCACAAAATGAGCGCCTTTAATCGCCTTTAAGAGAATTCTCGGTTCATTAAACGTTTTCATGACATTACGTAAGTGACACGAGTCTTGATAAGTAATGATTTGATCCGGCAATTGCAATCGATGTGTTTTCTGGAAATCCAGCTCGACAAGTATCCTAGAGATGTCCTTTAATTTACCGACAAAATGCTTTGCACGCTCCGACCATTCAGGTTCATCTTTCAACAGATGATCATAATCAATCAGAAAGGCGCTGCATCCTCCGGCATTTGTAATAATGTAATCTGCCTCTGCCGCTTCAAACGCTTCAATGTTTTGTTTCGCAAGCTGCTTCGATTTTTCCAGTTCACCGTTATGTCCGTGAAGCGCGCCGCAGCAAAGCTGATTCTCGGGAATCAAGACGTCGCATCCCGCTTTTCGTAACAGTTTGATTGTCGCATTATTGGTGTCAAAGAACATCGTATCCATGAGACAGCCTGCAAATAAGGCGACGGTCGCTTTCTTCTCGCCTTCATGTTCGAAAAATCGAGGACGTTGCTTCATCACGCTCCGTTTCGGAACTTCCGGAAGTACTTTTTCCATCGTTGCCATGCTCTCAGGGAAGAGATTCATAAAACCGACTTTTCGTGCCACCTTTGAAAGACCGCTACGTTGGTAGAATCCGATCAATCCGGTCACCTTCTCCATCCGATCCTGACGAGGAAACAGTTCGTCAAAAATCCCCTTACGAAGCATTTTCACGCCAACCGTCTGCTTCTTATTACGTTGAAGGATAGTACGCGCGTCTTCAAGCAGATGACCATACTGCACGCCAGATGGACAAACAGGCTCGCAAGCGCGACACCCCAGGCACACATCAAGTGAGTGAGCGAGGTCGTCGTCCGGTTCGATGAGGCCGTCGGCTACACCTTTCATGAGCGCGATCCTTCCTCGCGGTGAATGTTTCTCCTGATGACCGGTTTCAATGTAAGTCGGACATGAGGGCAGACAAAATCCGCAACGCATGCAATTTAATAGTTCATCATAATCCATCTCTTCTTTAAATTCCCTTTGAATGTTCTTCTTGTCCGCCGCTGACATCATTTGATCGTCGCCGCCCTCTCCTTAGTTTTATCTGCAAACACTTTTCCCGGATTCATAACCCCATTTGGATCAATCGCTTGCTTGATTCCCCGCATCACTTCCATGCCCGCTTTGCCTAGTTTCCACTCTAGATACGGAGCTTTGGTCACGCCGACGCCATGCTCGCCAGTCAAAGTGCCGCCTAGCTCGATCGCTTTTTCAAAAATTTCAGCAAAGGCTTCTTCCACTCGACTCATTTCATCTTCATCCCTTGCATCAGTAAGACAAGTTGGATGCAAATTCCCGTCGCCCGCATGTCCGAATGTTGAAATACGGACATGATATTTTTGAGCGACCTCAGCAATCGCGCGAACCATTGCGGCGATCTCCGAACGAGGAACCGTGGCGTCTTCCAAAATAGTTGTCGGTTTCAATCGGGCGAGCGCGCTTAATGCAGAACGACGAGCAGTCGCCAGCTCTTCTGCTTCTTCTGCGGAGGAAGCGAGCCGGACGTCTACCGCCTGTTCCTCGCGACAGATTTCCGCAATTTTATGAATATCACGATCGACAATTTCTTGTGGCCCATCCTGCACAATCAGTAAAATCGCCTTAACATTGGTCGGTAAGCCAATATGTGCAAAATCTTCCACCGCCTTGATTGTATCTTGATCAAGGAATTCCAAAGTAACCGGAATCATTTTATGGGCGATGATCGCCGAAACCGACCGTCCGGCGGCTTCAATATCCTGATAGAGTGCGAGGATCGTCTTTTGGGATTCCGGCTTTGGAATCAGCTTCAGTGTCGCCTCCGTAATCACGCCCAGGGTTCCCTCCGACCCGACAAACAAATGTGTCAGATCATATCCTGCCACATCTTTTGTCAGTTTTCCGCCGGTACGGATCAGCTCACCATTTGGCAACGCGACTTGAAGCGCCATAACATAATCCTTTGTGACGCCGTACTTAAGTCCTCGTAATCCTCCCGAATTCTCCGCCAGATTGCCTCCAATGGTTGAAATCTTCATCGAGCTTGGATCAGGCGGATAAAACAGATTATCCTTCTCCACAAGATCACTTATCTCTTTTGTAATCGTTCCAGGCTGAACCGTAATTGTTAAATTTTCCTTATCCAGTTCCAAAATCTTGTTCAGGTGCTTCATGAGTAAGACAATGCCGCCTTTGAGCGGACATGTGTCAGCACATAGATTCGTTCCGGAGCCGCGTGTATAGACTGGGGTTGACGTTTCAGCGCACACTTTTAAAATAGCAGCAATTTCTTCAGCCGTGCGCGGTGCTACCACGATATCCGGCAGCGCCTGAAAATTTGGAGTCGCATCATACGAATAGACAAGCCTTCCGCTCGTCGTATCATCCACATTTTCATTCCCCGCAATTTCAATTAATTGAGCCTTCAATTTATTGAGCCTTTTTTCCGAGTGTAATGGCATGATCGATCCTCCAATTCATTTTTGTAAACGGTTTCTTAAAACCATTATAATCAACTAACGAGAACTATTCTATTTAGAAGAATTCATAATTACGTCAAAAATTTATTGAAAAGGTGATTCCACATTTTCTTTTTAATTTATGCAAAACACCGGACGAGTAAACCCGTCCGGTGTTTTAACTAATCTATTTAGTTCACGACATCATAGCCTTGATCTTCGACAGCATCCTTCATCTGATCGAAGCCAACCTTTGCCTCATCATAGGAGACATCTACTTTGCCATTTGCCAAATCTACTTCTACTGCAGAGACACCTTCCAATTCCTTCAAAGCGCCGCTCACCGCCATTTTGCAATGACCGCAGCTCATTCCTTTGACTTCCAATGTGCGTTCAGCCATGTTTCTCACCTCCTCAAAAGAATGATCAGGTTAAACTTTCATCCGTTTGAGCCGCAAACTGTTTGCGACCACGGATACAGAGCTGAATGCCATAGCCGCACCTGCCACCCAAGGTGCGAGTAAGCCTAGCGCGGCAACCGGAATACCAACCGTGTTATAAAAGAGCGCCCAGAACAGATTCTGCCGAATGTTGCGCATCGTTTTCTTACTCAAATCAAGTGCCTTAGAAACATGCATCAGTTCACCGCCGACAAGTGTAATATCTGCCGCTTCTATCGCGACATCAGCACCAGTGCCGATCGCCATACCAATATCGGCCACAGCTAGAGCAGGAGCGTCATTAATCCCATCGCCAACCATTGCCACGCTAAGCCCTTGGCTCTGCAACTCCTGAACTTTTTTCGCCTTATCTTCCGGCAGTACTTCAGCAAACACATGATCAATACCGACCCTTTTCGCAATAGCCTCCGCTGTTCGCCGATTGTCGCCGGTAACCATGTAGACACTGATTCCACGTGCTTTCAGTGCTTCAATCGCGGAGACAGACGATTCTTTTATCGTATCCGCGACAGCGATCACGGCTTGAAGTTTTCCTCCTACAGCAACAAACATGACCGTCTTGCCATCCGATTCCAGATTTAGGCTGTCATCCAATGCCTGGTGAATACTAATGTCGTTCTGTTTCATCAGTCTTCGTGTGCCGATCAAAACTTGATTGCCAGATATCGAAGCTGTAATACCCAATCCGGTAAGTGTCTCAAAATGATCAACGTCTGGTAAATCGGCATTTGGGTAAGCCGCAACAATAGCTCTTGCCAGAGGATGTTCACTGGCGCGTTCTGCGGCAGCTGCACATCTTAGCACTGCGTTTTTGTCCCAGTCGCCGAATAAAACGATATCGGTGACTTCCGGTTTTCCATTGGTGATCGTCCCCGTTTTATCAAACATAACGGATTGTAAATTTTGCGTTGTCTCCAAAAATTCGCCGCCCTTAAAGAGAATCCCATGTTCGGCTGCTTTTCCGGTGCCAACCATAATCGATGTTGGCGTCGCGAGTCCTAATGCACAGGGACAAGCGATGACCAGAACACTAATTGCCGCAGCAAGTGCCGCATTCCATTGACCCGGTTGAATTGCGGCAAGCCAAACGGCAAAGACGAAGACGGCAATGACAATCACAATCGGTACAAAGACGCCTGAAATGCTATCTGCAAGTCGCTGAATCGGCGCTTTCGATCCCTGCGCTTCTTCAACAATACGCACAATTCCCGCCAATGCTGTATCCTTGCCTACCTTTTCGGCTTTCATTATAAATGATCCGGTCGTATTCACCGTTGCTCCGATCAACTTGTCTTCAGGACGTTTAACTATTGGTAACGATTCTCCAGTGATCATCGATTCATCGACCGCAGATTCTCCCTCAACAAGCACGCCGTCTACCGGAATTTTTTCACCCGGTCTGACACGAAGCAGATCGCCAACCTCAACTCGATCAATGGACACAAGCTCTTCCGTGCCGTTCACGATCCGGCTGGCTTCTTTTGCCTGTAAATCCATTAATTCCGAGATCGCTGCTGTGGTCTGACGCTTCGCGCGCGTCTCCATATATTTGCCGAGCAGAACGAGCGTAATCAACACCGCACTTGTCTCAAAATAAAGATCCGGATGATGTACACCCGCAAATTGATAGCGAAGTGTTTCAACAACGCTGTAAAAATAAGCGGCGCTTGTCCCTAGTGCAACCAGTACATCCATATTCGCGCTTTTATTGATTAACGCCCGCGCGCCGCCGTTGTAAAATGACCAGCCAATGTAAAATTGAACCACACTGGCCAATGCGAGCTGAATCCACGGATTCATCAGCAGCATTGGAACGGGACCATGATAGAATGGAAGATGTGTCACCATGGTCAGGAGCAAAGGCAGAGATAATACTGCGGACAAGATCAGCTTATTCCGTTTTCCACGTATCTCTTGATTTTTCATTTCATCGGGCGTGTCGTTTTTCAGCGCTGCTTTATAGCCAAGCTTGTGTACCTTTTCGAACACATCTTCAGGTTCAATGAATCCCGGCCGATAGTGAACGGTCGCCGATTCGGTCGCCAAATTCACATTTGCGGACTTGATGCCCGGCAAACGATTCAGACCCTTTTCAATTCGAGCAGCACAAGCTGCGCAAGTCATTCCTGTAATTGCAAGATTCATGCGCTCGCTTGTTACCCTATAACCAAGTTTTTCTATTTTCTCGATAATATCATTTGGTTTAATTTGTTCATCGTCATAGTCAACCTTTGCCTTCTCCATCGCTAAGTTCACATTTGCGGACACACCATCCATCCGGTTTAGCCCACGCTCAATTCGATTGGAGCAGGCGGCACAAGTCATGCCGGTAATACCTATATGAGCAATCTTCTTCATACCGTCTTCCCTTCCTTCTTCGCACCATCTATTTAAAATGCTTTAGGACCTTAAGCAACTCATTAATCTGTTCTTCCCCATGTCCTTCTTCAATAGCTTTAGCAACGCATGACTTCGTATGACGTTCAAGTACAGAAAAACCGATTTTTTGCAAGGCGGCCTGCACGGCAGAAAGCTGAATCAGGATATCGACGCAATAACGATCATCCTCAATCATCTTTTCGATGCCGCGTACTTGCCCCTCTACTCGCTTCAGGCGATTCATTATCTTCCTTTTTTCTTCAGAAGTTCGCGGTACCAGCGGCGCACGGTTAGCGGACACATCCGCACAAGCGGAAGATTTCTCGCTGCATGTGCACTCATTTGTTTGTTCTTCCATGAAATCGCCTCCCCAGTCCACATTATACCCTATGGGGGTATTAAATCAAATGATTCGTTTTCAAAAAACAAACTGTGCAAACAGTCACTCAAAAAAGTTAGAAAAACCGGGCAAAGTCCTTTGTGGTCACTCTGCACTCGGATTTGATCCATCAATCTTTTTTGCTTGAACAACACTTCGCCTGCGCGTTTAATGCACTGTCTTTTGCATGACCAAAAATCACATACTTTCTAAACCTGTTAGGAAAACCGGGCACAGCCCGGTCCTTAATCTCCAGCCATGTGTGATGGTTTTGTGTCTTTTCGGTGCTGTATCGTCGCTTCGGTTACTCGCTTGTCGCGGGCGCACCGCAAGCCTCCTCAAACAGGCAGAAATCTGCGGGGTCTCGCCGGCAACGCTAATCCCGCAAGCGCCCTCGTACCTCCGCTTTGATTCTCGTCCAAGACACTGGTCTATTGGTTTGAAAATGTACAAAATAATTAACTTTCTTTACCTGTTAGAAAAAACGGGCAAAGAGCGCCTGGTCCTTACTTCCGCAGGATGCGGTGACTTATCGCGGAATAAAATAAGCGGAGATTTTCCGGTTATATGCATCCTGGCGCTTGTTTCACGGGTACATAAGGGTAATTTTTCCGCTTATGCACAGAAAAACCCTCCATTTTCATGTTTTTCGATTCGATAAGCGGAATTTCTCCGTCTATTTAAGCTATTTTCTCGTTTATTTTCTAAATAAGCGGAATTTTTCCGCCTAATTCTCAGATGGGGAGCTAACCTGATCGCCCAACCGAATCTTATGACCTTATCGTCATACCGGCAAGGCAAAACGATAAACTTACTTTACTTAGAACAAAAAAAGGCGCACCTTCATTTACGAAGTTGTGCCAGCCTTTTCACCGATTCGAAATCCAAACAAGCTCCTCTCAAATTTCATTGCGGATACGATTTATTTAGCAGGTTAGACGATTATTCAACAGGTGAGCGTTTTATTTAGCAGGTTAGACGATTATTCAACAGGTGAGCGTTTTATTTAGCAGGTTAGCTCGTTATTCAACAGGTGAGCGATTTATTTAGCAGGTTAGCAGATTTTTCAACAGGTCAGAAAGACGATTTTATACCCCCTCCGTTTCAGACACGGTTGACTCATACTGTGACGCTTCTCTGAAAGAGGCTTCCAATTCGTGCGCATATCCTTTCTTTTGCTGATCCGACCACTGTAACTGCTCAGCCATATAATTCATCACCGGTTGGGCCCACTTTCTCGCCGATTGAATGGAGAACAGCGTCATGCCGGAGCGTCTCGTAAAATAGTCCACAGGCGAAAGGATCATTTCATGATTCAACGCGTAGTGAACCGTAGCCAGCAGTGCAGGGGGCAGCTGATACTTCTTCGCCTCTTCTTGATTCATCTGAATATAACCGAAAAGTTCGCCTATATTCGTTCCATATTTCTTCACAAGTGCTTCCGCCTCCACCTTTGTCAAACCAAGACTGATTCCTATCTGTTTTTGCTCCTGAATATAAGTCGCATAGTGCGTCGAACCGCCGAAGTGTCCGCCCGACAATTCAATGTGCGCGGTCCGGCATGCTGAATACACCGTGCCGGTTTCATGATGAAGCTGCGCTGCCACCTCATCAACTACGCGTTCGGACATTTTTCGATAGCCGGTCAATTTTCCTCCTGCTATGGAGATTAACCCTGAACGTGAAATGAAAATTTCATCCTTTCGTGAAATCTCAGAAGGTGACTTTCCTTCTTCTTGAATCAGCGGACGAACACCAGCCCAGCTCGATTCAACATCGCCGGCGGTAAGTTGAGCAGAAGGAAACATACCGTTAATCGCGTCAAGAATGTACTCTCGGTCTTCAGCTGTGGGTTTCGGATCAATCGGCCAACGCGAATACGTAGTATCTGTGGTTCCTGCGTACACCTTTCCTTCGCGAGGAATGACAAAAAGCATTCGCTTATCGCCATTCGTTGTATCAAAATATACCGACTGTTTCATTGGGAATCGTTTGCCATCGATCACAATGTGAACACCTTTAGTCAAATGCAAGTGCTTGCCTTTCTTGGAATGATCCTGTTCACGAATCGTATCGACCCAAGGACCCGCCGCATTGACGATCTTTTTCGCAAAAATGACGTATTCTTTTTTTGTCAGCTGATCTACAACACGCACACCGATCAATTTTTTCTGGTTATAGATTAAATCGTCCACTTTTGCGTAATTAACAGCGAGCGCGCCTCGCTCTGATGCTTCTTTTATTACCTCAATGGTCAGCCGCGCGTCATCCGTCCGGTACTCCACATAATAGCCGCTCCCCTTCAGTCCTTCCTTTTTGAGCAACGGTTCTTTGGCCAACGTTTCTTTGCGGCTGAGCATCACGCGTCGTTCTTCCCTTTTCACACCGGCGAGAAAATCATAGACTTTCAAGCCAAGCGATGTGGAAAAACGGCCAAAGGTACCACCTTTGTAGATCGGCAGCATCATCTTTTCCGGCGCAGTCACATGAGGGGCATTTTCATAGACGATAGCACGCTCTTTGCCAACCTCTGCAACAATTTTCACTTCAAATTGCTTCAAATAACGCAATCCGCCATGCACAAGCTTCGTTGACTTGCTTGATGTGCCGCCGGCGAAATCCTGCATATCGACCAAACCGACCTTTAACCCGCGGACTGTTGCATCCAGAGCGATCCCCGCTCCTGTAATTCCGCCTCCAATAATAAATAAATCCAGTGGATCACCGGCCATTCTTTCCAAGTATTCGCTTCTATTAACAGTTGATAATATCATGTTCATTCCTCCGTTTTATAAATTACATGCACTATTCGGCGCTTCATTCCTATAGAAAAAGACCACAAATACACCTCCGCGCCATCCATTGATTGGCCGGTTGTGCACCGTGGTCTTCTCATTCACCCATGACCTTTGATTAACTTGTTTGTGCCCTATTTAAAGGCTCTTGCCGCGTTTACAGCCTTTTTCCAACCTTGATAAAGTTCTTTACGCGCGTCGTCTTCCATTGTCACTTCGAACTTCTTTCCTACCTCCCATGCTTCCGCAAGCTCAGACTCGTTTTTCCAGAGACCGACGGCGAGTCCGGCGAGATAGGCCGCACCAAGAGCGGTAGTCTCACTGCTTGTCGGTCGTTCAACTTCAACACCAAGGATATCGCTTTGAAACTGCATCAGAAAGTTGTTCATTGAAGCGCCGCCGTCCACGCGTAATTTTTTTAATGTAATTCCGGAATCTTCCTCCATGGCATTAAGCACATCCTTGGTTCGGTAAGCGAGCGACTCAAGTGTCGCGCGAATAAAGTGTTCCTTAGTTGTGCCGCGCGTGATCCCGAAGGCAGCTCCGCGAACATCCGCATCCCAATACGGCGTCCCCAGTCCGACAAAGGCCGGAACAAAATACATCCCCTCAGTTGAGTCCACACGGTGCGCGTATTCTTCACTTTCCTGTGAATAACGGAACATGCGCAAGCCGTCACGAAGCCACTGTATCGCTGATCCGGCAACGAAAACGCTCCCTTCAAGCGCATAAGTAATCTTGCCGTTCAATCCCCAAGCGATTGTCGTCAGTAAACCGCTTTTCGAACGGACAGCCTGCTCGCCTGTATTCATCAACATGAAGCAGCCGGTTCCGTACGTATTTTTCACCATACCTTTGTCATAACATGCCTGGCCGAAGAGCGCGGACTGCTGATCGCCGGCAATCCCGGCAATCGGCACTTCTTCACCGAAAAAGTGGTAATCAATCGTATTGGCATAGATCTCGGACGATGAGCGGACTTCCGGAAGCATGGCCTTCGGAATGTCTAAGATGTCGAGCAGTTCGTCATCCCATTGCAAATCATAGATATTGTACATTAATGTTCGGGACGCATTCGAATAGTCCGTAACATGTGCCTTTCCGCCGGATAGTTTCCAGACAAGCCATGTGTCGATGGTTCCAAAAAGCAGATCTCCTTTTTCTGCCCGTTCACGCGCACCGTCTACATGGTCCAGAATCCATTTGACCTTAGTTCCCGCAAAATAAGGATCCAGTACCAAACCTGTCTTGTTCCGAAATGTATTTTCATACCCTGCCTCTTTGAGTTCGCGGCAAATATCCGCTGTCTGTCTCGATTGCCACACAATCGCATGATAAATGGGGTGACCTGTGTGACGATCCCATACAACCGTTGTCTCACGTTGATTGGTGATACCAATCCCGGCAATCTCTTTCGCGTTGATTTCTGCGGTAAGCAAGGAATCAGCGATCACGGATAAGATCGAACCCCAAATCTCATTCGCATCTTGTTCTACCCACCCAGGTTGCGGGAAGAACTGGGTGAATTCTTTTTGAGCTATTTGTACGACCTTGCCTTGTTCATCGAAAATCATCGACCGTACACTGGTCGTTCCTTCATCAAGCGCCATAATGTATGTTCCCATAAGTAAAAAGCTCCTCTCAATTCACCTATAAAAATTAGTAATTATTTTCTAATGAACCGCTGATTTCCTTGTTTGAATCCATCAATTTATGTTGCTTCTCAGTAATAAGAGCGCCAATGATTATAACGAATAGAATAGCTGAACTAATCCAAAAGGCCGGAGTCATTTTTCCAAGGAAAAAGGTTTGATAGAAGAAGGCGCCAAATACGCCGCCAATAATTGGACCAACAACCGGAATCCATGCGTATCCCCAGTTTGATCCGCCTTTGCCCTTGATCGGAAGCAATGCATGTGCGAGTCGCGGCGCAAGATCTCGCGCCGGATTAATTGCATAACCGGTCGTTCCGCCAAGTGCCATACCGATCACAACGATTAAAAACCCGACAATGAGCGGATTCAATCCATGAGCGAATTCATTCGCACCGATCGCGAGAATCGCAACGACCAGAATAAAAGTACCAATTAGTTCACTCAGAAGATTTGACCAATTTTGCTTGATTGCAGGTCCGGTGCAGAAAATTCCTAATTTCACCGCTGGATCCTTGGTCTCGCGCCAATGCGGCAGATAGTGCAGATAAACGACACATGCGCCGATAAAACCGCCAATCATCTGCGCGGCGAGATACATCGGCACCTCGCTCCACGGAAACTCACCAATCGCTGCAAGTCCGAGGGTGAGTGCCGGATTTAAATGCGCGCCGCTGAACTGGCCGACCGCATAGGCACCAATAGCCACCGCTAATCCCCAACCAAATGTAATGACGATCCATCCGGAGCTCTTTGCATAAGATTTCGTCAAGTTGACACCGGCACAGACACCGTCTCCGAGTATGATTAATATCATTGTGCCAATTAATTCGCCAAGAAACCCCGACATGACAACAACCACCCTTTTCCCTAGTATTCAAGTCAACCATTGATACAAAAAGCTGCCACGTTCAGAGCAAAAAAAATCCACAACAACTGACAACGAGCCGCCGATACGCTCGTTATCTTGCGTGGATGGTCCAATCTCAGTATCCGTAGCAGAGCATTAACTTGATAGTTATATAGTAGCCGTACGTGTAAGCGCTGTCAATTAATTGTCACAAAAAATATAAATTTCGTTCACATTTTACCTGATCTGAAACTAGTTGTCCCTTTTATAAAGAAGACCAGTGCTATGATCAGCCCAATAGCGATTGATCCCAAAGCTCTGCCCTCGAAGTAGATATTGCCGCGGCTCCAGCATTGATTGCCTTTTTCGCGTCATATGTCGTTCGAATTAATCCGCCGGCAATCACCGGAACATGGACTTTTCCGCTTATCTCTTGAATGAATTCTGGAATTATTCCGGGCAAAAGTTCCACCATATCCGGTTGTACTTGCTCAAATAAGCGGTAGCCTGTCTCCATAGAGCGCGAATCAAGTAAGAACATCCGCTGAACCGTGACAAGTCCCCGCTTCTTTCCAATCTCCAGCATGTTGCCGCGTGTCGAAATGATACCGTACGGGCGTATACTTTGACACACAAACTCAGCGGCTGCCAAATCATTCTTCAATCCCTGAATTAAGTCCGCATGAACGAATACGTGTTTATGATTTTGTTTTCCCATCCGCACCATCGTTGTGATCAGCGAAAGACGACTATCCAATAGGATTAGATTGTGATACGGCTCGCTAAGTAAGCGTTCAAAGCTTTTCATGTTATTGGCCGCCGGAATCACTTTTTGACCATCAAGAAACATTAAATTCCCTCCCTACACCAATAAGACCTAATCGTTTGTGTGGCTAATCGCATTTTTTCGTAATTCCTTACTCCCTAAAAATCAATGGGCACGCAAAAATAGCAGCCAACGCTGCTGTTTTTGCTGAATCGAGGAGGAGGTATGGGGGAGTTGCTGCCAATTAAGAAATCGGCTCTGTTAGTCAATTCATACAGAGAGTGACTCCGCTTCTTATTCTGCGCCTGCTCAAACCCTGTCGATCTTCGGAAAACAAGCCCGTCATTTCAGAAGCCGTCAGTCGAACTTTGATGAACTAAGATCAGTTGATCTTGTCCCTTTAACGGATCGCCTGTTTTATAAACAAGGATAGCGTTAATTAATGTTTGAGCGCGCGACTGACGGGTCAACCTTAATGGATGCCAGCGATTATCCGTTGAGCAAGCGCCCGAAGCTTTGCCATTACTCTCTGCACAAAGATCATAACCTGATTTCAAAATAGATGCAAAAGCATATTTTACATAGTATAACGCTTACAATAGCTCAAAAGCACAAAAAAAGTAATGAACATTCATTCAAATAAGCAAGATTATACTATTTTTTACTATTCAGACAAAAGTTTAAGATGCTAAGGTTGACCAGTTGACACATGCTCCGATACAATTAAATTAAGCGCTTGCGAAATTGAGCGATGCAAAATCATTATTTTTTTAATGCCGGTTGGCTAGTTGGACATACTTTTAAGTGAAGTACAGTTCAGCATTAGTAAAGAAGGGAGCGAATTAATGAATATCAAAGAAACTGATTTACCAGGTATCGGAAGAAAATTTGTACTAACAACAGATCAAAATGAGCGGGTTGTCGTCGTTATTCATGATGACGGACGCAGAGATGTGTACCATTACGCTGAAAATGATCCTGATGAATGCATTTCATCGGTAAGTTTCACTGACTCTGAGGCGCGCCAGTTCGCCTCAATTATCGGTGGTATGGCTTATAAACCGAAAGCGATGGAAACTGTGGAAGTTGCCTTAAATGATCTAATCATCGAATGGTACAAAGTGCTTGGCGATGCACCGATCGCAGGTAAAACGATTGGCGAAGTCGGCATGCGGCAGAATTATAAAATTAACGTGATCGGGATTATTCACAAAGATCAGACCAAACAATTAAATCCGGGAGTGGACTCACGTGTTCTCGCCGGAGACACGCTTGTTGTTTCGGGGGAACGCACCGATCTTAAGCGCGCATTTAACGAACTGTTCTCTCGAGGAAAGGAGGAATAAATGGATCATTTAGTCTTTGAAGTCGGTACCGCTCTTGTACTTGTCGCGATTGCGGCATTGATCGCAAATCGGCTCAATTTTTCCATTATTCCCTTCCTGATTCTCGTTGGTATGATTGTTGGTCCTCACGCCCCTCACTTTTGGATCATCAACTTGAAATTCATTCATAGTGCGGAGCTCATTGAATTTCTCGGGAGGATCGGCATTCTCTTTCTCCTTTTCTACCTTGGTTTGGAGTTTTCCACCAGTAAACTGATCCGATCGGGAAAATCAATACTCATTGGCGGCTCCATCTATATTGGCATTAACTTGTCGCTAGGGCTTCTCTACCCGATTGTTCTAGGATTTCCGCTTAAGGAAACATTGATTATCGCCGGGATCATCACCGTTTCATCAAGTGCGATTGTGGCCAAAGTTCTGGTTGATTTGCGGCGTACCGGTAATTCGGAGACCGAGTTGATTTTGGGAATCATCATGTTTGAGGATATCTTTCTTGCCGTTTATCTTTCGGCCGTCTCCGGACTTGTGCTTGGAAAATCGCAATCGCTGATCGGAACGATGCTCTCGATCCTGCTCTCATTAGGGTACATGCTGCTGTTTTTCATTATCGCAAGAAAAGCAGCTCCCCTGCTTAACAAATGGCTCAAAATTTCGTCTGATGAAATTTTTATTATTGTGATTTTCGCATCGCTATTCTTCGTTGCCGGATTTTCGGAAACAATCCATGTTGCCGAAGCGATCGGTGCCCTTCTGCTTGGGCTTGTCTATTCAGAAACCAATCAGGCTGAGCGCATGGAGCATCTGGTCATTCCTTTCCGCAATTTCTTCGGAGCGATTTTTTTCTTCAGCTTCGGGCTCAGTATCGATCCCACGAAACTTGGCGGAGCAATTTGGATGACACTTGGTGCGGTAGTAATCACGATCATCGGAAATTTTGCGGCAGGGCTAATCGCAGGAAAGTTTGCCGGACTTTCCTATAAGTCTTCAACAAACATTGGACTGACCATCGTGTCTCGTGGCGAATTTTCAATCATAATGGCCAACCTTGGTATTGCTGGCGGACTCATGCCGATCTTACAGCCGTTTTCCGCTTTATATGTTTTAATTCTTGCAATTCTAGGGCCGATTTTGACGAAAGAATCAAAAAACATATTCACTATAATGAACAGAATGTTCAAATGGCAGCCCGTATCTGTTCAAACGAGCAAAACTGCAGCAAAAAAGAAGCAAGAGCATTGATTCTCACCCATGTATGGGTATATAAGCAGAATATTTTGATTTTTACTTGCGACTATTCTTATAATAGATCTATGATCAACTTTTGCCGGCAACTGCTCACTGCCGGTTTTACATAACGTTAAGCTTTATTCCTCAACCTTCTCATTTGTTCATCGACGCAGTTTTTTTGCCCAACCGCACGAATACCGTCATGGACACTGAAGAAGAAAAGACAAAACTTTTATTACCAAGTATCTAAATTTGAGAGGTGTGGTCCGCAATTGGAAGCAGCAGAACAACTCAGTACTCCCTCGAAACAGAAGCACAAAGGGTTAAGATTTTATCAATACGTCATTCGTGCGTTACTGATCGCAATTGGTGTTACTTTTGAAGCCATTTCACTTGAGGCATTTCTTGTGCCGAACAAAATTATCGATGGCGGCGTTGTCGGTATATCAATTATGATGGAACATCTTACTGGTTTTCCTCTTGGTGTGTTTCTTGTCATTATTAATATCCCTTTTTTCATCATTGGTTACAAGCAAATGGGAAAGACTTTTACAATCACCTCTGCGTGCGGCGTAACGCTTCTCGCTTTTCTCACATCGCTCTTTACGCCGCTTCCACGGTTCACCAACGACTTATTGCTTGCGGCAGTTTTCGGCGGCATCATTATGGGAATCGGTGTTGGTCTGGTTATCCGTAATGGAGGATCTTCCGACGGAACAGAAATTCTTGCCGTGCTTTTCAACCAAAAAACGCCATTTTCTGTTGGTGAAATTGTGCTTTTCGTCAACATTTTCATTCTTGGATCAGCAGGATTTGTTTTTGGCTGGAACTATGCAATGTATTCGCTTATCGCTTACTTCGTTGCATTTAAAATGATTGACATTACCAGTGAAGGGCTTGAATCATCAAAAGCCGTATGGATCATCAGCGACCAGCATGAAGAGATTGGCGATGCGCTGAATGACCGACTTGGACGCGGAGTCACCTATTTGAACGGCGAAGGCGCTTATACAGGAAATAATAAGAGCGTCATTTTCACTGTAATCAGCCGACTTGAAGAAGCAAAAGTTAAGAATATTGTTGACTCGATCGATAAAAGTGCATTCCTTGCGATCAGCGATATTCACGATGTTAAAGGCGGCCGGTTTAAAAAAAGAAGCATCCACTAAGTGTAGATGCCATCACCTCTTTACATTCAGTTCATCATTTAAAATCATCGAAGTCCGCTCCGTGCGGCTTCGATTTTTCTTTCCTTTTTTTTCACAAGCATTTCCGAGGCGACCACCCATCCCGCGTTAACGAACAGGAGCAGACTCGTGGAAAAGAACACATATTTGATGCCGTAAACGGCAGCCATATGTCCGCCAAGTAAAGAGCCGCCCAATGTACCAAGAAATTGGGCCGACTGGTTGTAACCAAACAATTGACCGGTTATTGCTGCCGGAGCCATCTTTTTAACAATCGTATTGATCGACGGCAGAATACCTGCAGTTGCAAGTCCAAGCATAAATCGCAAAACCGTCAGTTGCCATGCATTGGTGACGAATGCCTGCGGTATAAAGATCACACCGGTGAAGAGTAGTGCGTAAAGCAGGATGCGTCGCGGCCCGATCCGGTCGGATAATTTGCCGAGAATAGGTGCGGCAATGACACTCGCTAATCCAGCAGCAGCAACCACAACACCACTCGTTAGTTCAAGATGTGCCGATCCAGGCGAGAGGAGCTTTACATACACAGTAATGATTGGCTGAATTGACATATTGGCCAGCTGTACCATAAAAGTGGTAATGAACATAGCTAAGAACAAACCGACATGCGGCGTCATTGCCCAAACTTGTTTGATGGACGGCTGCTTCTTTTCCGAAACAACCACCTTCTCCTTAACAAAGAATAAGGATGCCAGAAACGCACACAAGAGCAGAAAGCTGGTATCAATAAAAACAAGTCGCATCCCCATATACTCAGAAAGTAGCCCACCAACCAGCGGACCGATGAGTGAACCGCTGATCCCACCTGTGGACAACATACCCAAGGCCCAGCCTGAATGTGATTTCGGTGTCTGCGTAGCAACGAGTATAATTGAAGCAGGAATATACCCGGAAACCACACCCATTATAAGACGCAGTCCAAACAGCTGATAAACATTCTGTGCAAAAGCCATCAGGAACACGATAAGACACATGCCTAAGCTCGCTCGAAGCAACATCGGTTTACGCCCGTATTTATCGGCAAGCCGACCCCAAAGTGGGGAAACAAATGCGGATACAAAAAATGTCGCTCCGAAAATCAGCCCTGACCAGCTTTCAATAGCAGACGTTTCTGTTATTCCTAGTTTTTCAATGTAAAGCGGCAGAAACGGAATGATCTGGCTCATTCCTGCTGCAGTTGCAAATGACCCGAACCAAACAACATATAAATTTTTCTTCCAAAGTGGCAAAGCCAAAGAATACACCTTACTTTTGTTAAATTTCCCGATAGAAAAAGCGCCTTTAATGTGGCGCATCGTTTACACTTACTATATTAGTCGGTATTGCTCATTAAAACCAATATATATATTATTATAAATGTATAGTTTTGAAACTATTAATAAATGATTATCCAAGGAGGCCACATGATGGAACTGCTTCAATTAAAATATTTTCAAACTGTCGCACGAACCGAGCACATGACAAAAGCTGCGCAAGAATTATCCATTGCGCAGCCTTCACTCAGTCAGACAATTAAACGGCTTGAAGACGAGATCGGCATTCCCCTCTTTGATCGCAAAGGACGGCGGATCAAGTTGAACCGGTACGGAAAAATCTTCTTGGAAAAGGCTGAACTCGCATTCTCCATCCTGCAGGAAGGTCGGCAGGAGGTCATTGATTTAGCAAAACTAAATGAAGACAGCATCTCCATTGCCGTCATGCGCACACCGATTGTCCCAGAACTTCTTAGCAGTTTCCGAAAACAGCATCCCCATGTTCGATTCCGCGTAAAACAAATTTCCCGAGCGACGATTCAGCATCAGTTGGAAAATGGCGAAATTGACTTGTGTATCACGCCATATCCGCTAGAGCAGAATAAACCGCTTCACTCACGCCTGCTTATGAACGATGAGATCTACCTGGTCGTTCCGAAAACGCACGCTCTTGCTTCCAAAAAGAGCATTGATCTGCATGATATTGCTCACGAACCCTTTGTTTTAAAGGCAAATGGCGCATTTCGCGAGACAACCGATACCTATTGCCGCATGGCAGGTTTTCAGCCCGATATCGCCTTTGAAGTGGACGATTCCTTGTCCATTCGCGGACTGGTCTCGGAAGGATTAGGCGTTGCTTTTTTCTCCTCGCTCACCTTGAGAACAGTCAAAGATGAATCCATTGTACCGCTCAGAATCAGTCATCCGCACTGCAGTCGGACAATTCATTTAGTATGGAACAAGGAACGGTTTCATTCATCGATCGTCTCGGATTTCTATCAGTTTATCATCCAGTACTTTGAACACTTTGACCGTAACACACCAACGATCCAATAGTTTAAAAGATTGATTTAAATCGCTTGATTTTGTTTCTGTTGCTCCATACTCTTTCTCTGGCTAAGCCATCCGAAATAAAGTACACCCGCGATGGTCATGATGGCAACCGGCCATTCTGTCCATGCGACGAGGTCTCCCAGCCATTTAATGACAAAGGGTTCGGCAAACAGCATGCGAGCAGCCGTCATCGCGAGAATTCCGGAGCCAACATAAATTAACCAAGCATAGCGATCCAATAGTTTCAAAATGATTGCGCTGCCCCCCATCAAGAGCGGAATGCTGATGAGCAGGCCAAAAATAACAAGCAGCGGATCATTCTGCGCTGCTCCGGCAACAGCAAGCACATTATCGAGTCCCATTAACGCATCGGCAATAACAATTGTCTGAACAGCCCCCCACAGACTTGTCTTTGCCTTGACCTCTTTCGTCGATTTCGAAGATTCAGCCGGACTAAGCAGACGGTACGCAATCCAGATCAGCAGCAAGCCTCCGATAAAATGAAGACCGGGAACCATGAGCAAGTAAACAACTAAAATCGTGCACAGTGCACGCAGAATCACCGCACCGACTGTGCCATAAAGAATGGCTCGTCCGCGCTGATGATCCGGGAGACGACGGGCAGCAAGCGCGATCACAACCGCATTGTCTCCCGCTAAAAATAAATCAATTCCAACAATAATAATTAAAGATGACCAAAATGCCATTGTAAATAGTTCCATAAATCAACAGTCCCCCTATAAACACTTACCAAATTTCATCAATGAATTGCGAAAAGGCCGACATGAGGCATGTCGGCCAGAACATGGCGGTAATCGCCAAGGTCAATGTCTCGATTATATCGATTCTTCAACAGGTATTGCTTTAGAAGATTTCGTGTGTCCTTGCTGGCTTCTCCATCCGAAGAAGACCACACCCGCAATAATCAGAGTCACAATCGGCCACTTGATCCAAGAGAACCCAGCAATTGCATCGTAGACAATATGATCGGCAAAAATCATCTTTCCGGCGGTAAACGCAAGAATTCCGGAGCCGGCAAAGGTAATCCAAGCATAGCGATCAACCAATTTCAGAAACAACGCGCTGCCGCCCATCACGAGCGGAATGCTGATGAGCAAACCGATCACCACAAGTATATAGTTGCCCGAAGCTGCTCCGCCAATTGCAAGCACGTTATCAAGTCCCATTAATGCATCAGCCATGATAATCGTGCGAATGGCTGCGCCAAGACTGGTCTTTGCTACAATTTGCTTACTCTCCTTATGATCTCGAAGCAAGCTGTATGCGATCCAAACAAGCAGGACACCGCCGACCAAATGCAAGCCAGGAACTTTGAGCAGCCAAACAACAGCCAGTGTTGCAATGACGCGAATAACGACCGCCCCAAGTGTCCCATATATGATCGCACGTTTTCGTTGATGGTCCTGTAAACGCGCTGCCGCAAGTGCAATGACGATTGCATTATCGCCGGCCAAAATCAAGTCAATACCAATGATAAGCAGAAGCGCGGTCAAGAACTCAAGCGAAAAGAAATCCATTCAATCATCCTCCTCAAATAGGGTTCCTCTATCTTGCAAAACAAAAACAGCCGCTCCGACATTAATCAGAAAGGCTGCGTGCATAAAAAACACCTTTGCCCTTTCATCCGTCCGAGGCAAAGGTCTCGCCAACAGCACCGAGGCTGCCAGAGAAGCCGGGGATTTCTCCCGTAATGACGACTTTACTCTGATGGCTACTCCCCTTTTACGAGGCTGATTCACTTGTTATCATCATTATATTATGAGGCTACTAATCTGTCAACTCAGACAACATCCCATTATTTTGTAAACAAATGGTTTTGATACGCATAGACTGCTGCTTGCGTGCGATCCGCGACATCCAGCTTGCTGAAAATGCTGCTGACATGGGTTTTCACCGTCTTGATCCCGATAAAAAGGATTGCCGCAATTTCCGCATTATTTTTGCCGTCAGCAATCAATTTCAGCACTTCTTTTTCTCTATTAGTCAGCTGATCAAACGGCTGTGGACTTTTGTGCAACCCCGCCACAAGTTTTTGCGCAACTTTCCCATCAATCACGGTTTTGCCTCGATGCGCTTTATGAATCGCTTGGATAATTTCTTCTGAAGAAGCTGTTTTCAACAAATAGCTCATCGCACCTGCCTCAATTGCCGGAAAAACTTGCTCATCATCATAGAAGCTCGTAAGAATGATAATTTTTTTTGAAGGATCTCTGGCCAGAATCTGCTTGGTCGCCTCAATCCCATTGCCGTCTTCCATAATTAAATCCATTAAGATCACTTCCGGCCGCAATGATTCAAAGGAACGGACTGCTTGATTTCCACTAGAGGCTTCGCCGACAATCTCAATATTTTCCTCCGTTGAGAGATAGGCTTTCAGCCCTTTCCGGACCATGTCATGATCATCGACGATCATGATTTTAATTTTCTCTGTCATCTTCCTTAGCCTCCCTATGAATCGGCACACGTATATGAATGGATGTGCCTTCTCCTTCATGCGCCGTCAGCATAAAATGACCACCGATTTCTTCCGCACGTTCTTTCATCGTCTTTAATCCATATGAAGCTATTTTCTCCTGTTTCGGATCAAAGCCTTGTCCGTTGTCAAATATGGTAAGCGTCACAAGCTGATCCTTCTCATGCAAAGAAAGCACAACCTTTGTCGCTTCAGAATGTCTGAGCGCATTAGACAGCGCTTCTTGGCTAAGCCGGAAAAGATGATTTTCCACTCCCTTGGTGAGACCGGGAACAGGATGAATCGATGCTTCAAAATGAATCATCGTCTTTCCGTCTAATTCATGAATCAGCCGCTCCAAACCTTTATCAAGCGATTCATTATTCAGTCGTACCGGTCTGAGATGAAGCAGTAAGGCTCTCATTTCTCCCTGCGCCTTGCGTGCAATATCCGATACGTCGGCGATATTTTCAGCCGCAAGATCAGGATTGCTATGAATCGTCTTCTCTGCGGCCGACGCCAGCATCGACAGAGCGAACAACTGCTGACTGACCGCGTCGTGCAAATCTCTGGCTAGACGTTGTCTTTCCGCAGTAACCGCCTCATTTTTTATTTTTGCATTCATCTGCACATTTTCATCAACGAGTCGTTGAAGCGACTTCACCTGTGTATCGATTTTATCAGCCAATTCGTTCAGTGATTGCTCCACATGGCTGATTGCGCCAACGTTTTCAACGTTCATTCTGGCTGATAACTTTCCTGCCGATAATGTCTTAACGAACAGATCAATACTGTCTATGTGGTCGAGAAGAAGCCGATAGTCCTTCGTTAAGGCATTAGTTTCTAAAACAAACTGAGTGACAAAGCTTACCATAAAGACAAACGTGCTCACGAGCAAAGAATGTTCAAACGGGAAGAAAAATGCGAAAATCTGCACGAAAGTAAACAGTATAAGCGCTGAGAAAAAACTGACAATCAATTGAAAGCGAGCAGTTCGAATTCGATAATTTTGCATCGATCACACCTGCACAATACTTAGATCAATGACCTGAAAATCAAACGTAAAATCAATTTTACGCGCCGCCTCATCATAGTTCGGTGTTTGATAGCTGATATTTCGCAGCACACCGCTCTGTTTGTCACCGCCTATTTTGGCGTCACCCACCTTCGCATGCACATGGACGCGGTAGGCCAGATCATCCGGCAGCGTAATCCGGATATTACCGACCCAGCCCGACAAAGTAATCGGAATCGTCTCTTCCGGAATAAATGCCTTGGTAAAATCAAACGTGTAGTCACCAATTCGTACGCGTTCGTTCATTGGTTTTACCATCCAGTTTTCATGTTTAAACGTTGATTCATTGACAAATGTATAAGAATCTCTGTCATTTTTTGATGATTGTTCACTGTGATGGTGCTCATTATCCCAAGAAAAATCAATGCTATGTCTATGATGTTTCTTCTTGCTTCTTCTCCGTTCATCTGTAACTGAAACCGTAAAATTTTTTCCAAATAGCATGCCTAATCCAAAATAGATAATCAGGTATGGCCATAGTTTCCAGAAATCATTCCATTGAAAAACCAACAAATCGGACTGGCCGGCAAACAGCAGACTACCATAAATCAAGAAGAACAATCCCCAGAAAAAATGTGGTTTCTTCTTATCAAAAAGTGGGGCAATAATGAGCAAGGCTCCGAATAAAATCGGCAAAAATGGAAAATACGCGCTAAAAATCGGCATCATTCCCTGGGAAATAAGATTGAGGCTGTCCAGCAGCCAATAGACACCGAGCAAAACCACCGCCAGAGCAGCCAACAGTTTTCCAAAAGACATTTTGCCTCATCCTTTCTTCTCTATAAAAAGCCGCATGACATCAAGGTCCTGACCAAGCTTATAGTTTAACTATACAGAGAAGCGCGGAACATTTCCATAGACTGCGAACGGTTTTTTACTCCGTCCCAAGTCTGAGTGATCATCCTAATATGTGAACAGAAGGTGACAATAAGTGTTCTGTTTATCGTTTTTCATGGAATAGGTTTAATATGAGTGCTGTAAGGGTACTTTTAAGATATGTTTGATGAAAGGGTGACTGACATGGACAAGAAAGTCCAAGCTTTAATTGATGGTTTAAATAAAGATCTTGCAGGTGAATATTCCGCGGTTATTCAGTACAATTATTATGCGACAACCGTATCCGGTTTGAATTACCAAATTCTCAAGCCTTTCTTTGAAGAAGAAATTCCTGACGAACTAGGACATGCCGCTTATCTTTCTGAAAAAATTGCCAACCTTGGCGGCGAACCAACGACAGTACCAGCCACAGTTGCAAAAGTAAGTAATGCCAAAGCCATGCTCGAGGGCGCGCGTCAAGCAGAAGCCGATACATTGGAAAATTATCGTGAACGCCGCAGCCAAGCTCAGGAGCTCGGCATGATCGAATTGGTTGTTAAACTGGAAGACATGATCGCTGATGAACAGAATCATTTGGAAAAGCTAACCAAAACATTGACCGATCCTGTATTTGCTTGATAAAAAAACAAAAAAAGGA
Source organism: Sporolactobacillus caesalpiniae (assembly GCF_040513385.1). Taxonomy (NCBI): domain Bacteria; kingdom Bacillati; phylum Bacillota; class Bacilli; order Caryophanales; family Sporolactobacillaceae; genus Sporolactobacillus; species Sporolactobacillus caesalpiniae. Next base: position 140,416 of record NZ_JBEVCB010000001.1, on the reverse strand, counting down.
GTTGAGGAGAAATCCCCAACTCCTTTTTTATGCGGCACGCTGAATTCTTCGCTTTATATAGCTCTTTGAGAAAAACAAGCCCACTGCTGAACCTGCACAAATAAAAATCAGAAAAGCGGTATACGAACGCGTGCCGAAGCCTGCCGCAAGACTAAGTACAAAACTCTGCCCGATAAGCAGCCGGGTGGCAAGCTGAACGAATGGATCACGTTTCAATTGTTCAGCGAGCGGATACAAACCGGCAAGTGCCTGCGGAAAAGGATGGTTCCAAATGGGCAGAAGTTGTAATCCGGTTAAATAAACAACCGAAACAACGATAAAAACGGAAAAATAACCGATGTTGAGAAAATAAGCGAGCAAAGCACCGATCACAGTCAGGCGCATGTACATGCCTAAGTACTCATCCGAGCGTATAAATGTCTTGATGAAAATCTGAGCGAACACCGTTTTCTTTTCAAAACGGCGCACAGGGAACAAACTACTCAATAGGCGGCGCGCACGGGTTCGCCGCTTCAGCCGCGGAACATCGGTAAACAAATTGGCAAAACGAAGGAACTGCATTGCCTGCCGCTCATCGCTTTCAAGGATACGCGACCAGCGCATCAATGCGTCCGCAGCCTGCCTGCGAAACAAAAACACTGCGACCAGGACCATGATTACAGCGCACGCGCCAATAACAATTAAGTTTTGACGACTGAGCACGAAGTAAATGAAGCAGAACGAAAGCGTGGTCCGTAAAAAACGAAGCGGCAGCGTATCCTCAATAAATTGTTCACGCCAACTGCAATTGATAGCCCATGCTTTTACTGCCAGCAATGCGGCAAAACCAGAAAAAAACATACCTGTTCTTAATCCGGTGGATTGAAAATAGAGCGGTGCACAAATAATCCAAAGCACAAGCAAATCCGCACTTTGCATCCAGAAACTATATCGTTTGCTTTTTCGAAAATAGTCGCCAAGTTCGGCTTCGGCAGGCAGAAGAAATACAAGATCAGCACGCTGGAAAAAGGTGCGAATCGGTGCATGGGCACAAGCCAAAGCGAGTACGATGCTGATCACAAGTACTCCCGGAAAATTTAGCGGCAGCGTGTCGAGCCATTTTTTATAATAAAAGCCGCCAACTAAGATCATTGCATACACAAAGAACATCAGGCCGCTGTTCCGTCCGATCAAGTTCCAATAGCGCAGCTGCATCTGAAAATTTTCCCTGCACCGCTTACTCCAAAGCCTGCTCATTCCATCCATTGTGTCTCGCCCCTTGCCACGGCCAGATAAATCTCATGAAGACTTGCCTTCGGATCGCCGAACTGACGGCGAATCTTCTCTAAAGTCCCCTGCACCGCAATTCGTCCTTCATGCAAAATAATGAAGCGGTCGCAATACTGCTCTGCAGTTGTCAGGATATGTGTGGACATTAGAATCGATGAACCTGACTTTTTCATATCAGTCATAAGATCGAGCAGCGATTGGATGCCGATCGGGTCCAATCCGACGAAAGGCTCGTCAACAATATACAGCTCCGGACGTACAAGAAACGCGCACATAATCATCACTTTTTGACGCATTCCTTTTGAGAAGTGAGTTGGAAACCAGTGTTTCTTCTTCTCCATGTTGAAAAGCTTCATCAACTGCTCGCTTCGTTCTTTGTAGGTTTTCTGATCCAAGTGATAAGCCATTGCCGTCAGTTGCAAATGTTCCTCGAGCGTCAGCTGTTCATAGAGTTCCGGCATTTCAGGAACATAGGCCATGCTCTTTCGATAGCCGATCTTATCCTCGCGAATCGTCCGGCCACTGATACGTATTTCTCCCGAATACGGCTCTAAAAGTCCGAGAATGTGCTTAATTGTTGTACTTTTTCCTGCACCATTCAAGCCGACAAGTCCCACAAGTTCGCCCGCATTCATATCGAACGATACGTCATGGAGTACCGGTCGCTGGCGTGAATAACCGCCACTTAGCTGTTTCACAGATAGCACTGGATTCATAGCTCTCTAGCCTCTTTCATTTTTTGCTTTGAAGTGTAAACGTCTTAACCGCCGAAACAGTTTCATCTGTGTCAATGTACTGAATGGACACGCTGTCCCCAACCTTCAGAAAAACGCTGTACGGATTTTGCCCCGAAGACACGGTAAAGATTTTCTCGCTGCCCTTGATCATAAACTGAGTCACTGTCTGCCGTGATTCGCTGTCTTGGTATTTGTATATCTGAGTCACATTGCCTTCCAGATTCTTGATCAGCGCTTTATTGGTTGGAACGGTTTTGTCACCGCCCAGCTTTGTCGCTACAGCATATTTATAGTTATCGAAAAGACTACGCTTATCTGTCTCCGCACTGTAGACATTTTCATTTTTCGCATGAATCAGCATCAACTCGCGAAGTACATCATTGCTGTCCATTAATGGAACAACCCATGTCTCCTGCCCATAAATCGTATAGAGGTTTGGAATGCCCGCCTCATATTTATTCTGCTTGAACGTCTTTTCCGCGACATTCATCGCTGATTTTCCATTAAGCAGACCGTTTGCCCCCGAATAATAGGTGATTTTGCCCGTCCGGGTGTTGAGCATCGAATACCCGACCATCGCACCGCTTCCTGATTTGGGTCGTGTAAAGTCAGTAAACCAATTTAGTTCAAGCTCGTGATCAAACACACCATTCACTTCATCGGAATGCGACCACTCCGTGGGGCGCTTGATATCTTCCTGAGCAAAGATTTTATTCCAAAAACCATGGACGTTCTCACCGTACCACGCATTCCATTGTTCCGCGACATTTGAAGGAATCGCCTGATCGATAAATGCGGGAAGCTTATTCATTGGATAGCTGCGGATTTTCCCATCTTTCGGATCAACAACAAATACGCCTTTAATATCAGGAATCTGCCGCAATTTATTATAGTATCCATAAGCTACAACATAATAAGGCTTTCCAGATTCATCCGGTTCGAAACTTGGACGAAACAAAATAGGCGCTTTATTTTCGGTGCGGACAAGTCGCTTCAGATTCTCAGAGAAATAAGCGGAGGGTACATATTTCATTTCTTTTTTCACAAGTGATGCGTTCGCATTCTCATCCTCAGCACTCATGCTGATGTAGCCGGGAATTCGATGACTTTTCATCCACTTAAAAAAGCCGCTGTATTCAATTGGCGTAACCCAAAAGAGATGCCCATCAATTTTTTGCAGCGACGTATAGCCAAGCTCGTAATAAGATACATGAGCCAGTTCTCCGAGAATTTTCTCACTTTTATAACGCGCATACTTTTCCGGAACCACCGGAATATGCTGTTCATCCATTGATCGTGCGTCACGGGTGGCCACTGTTGTTTTTTCAGCGGCAAAATTATATTTTGCCATCGTCACTGTGAGTGGATAAATGACATGCAGGTATCCGAAAAACAGAAGCATCACCACTCCTGCCAGGAGATTGATTGAGATCAACCGCTCCTTCGCATAGACCACATCAATAAGCAGAAAGATTCCCCAGAACAAAGATCCGTGGCTTAAAAATGCCTGCCACGTGTGATCAATTAAACCCACATAGGAAAGTAGAAACAGGATCATTAATCCTAAGATCACACGCGTCGCTTGAGCAAAAAGAAAGGTTCTGCTTTTGTATTTTTTCTTCCACACAAAAGGATTTAAGGTTAATGCAAGTAAGCTGAATAAATAAATCATAAGTTCCTCCGTCCCTTATCTTGCAGCAATGTCTTTTGCCCTGCCGCAATCTCTTTCTTTATATTGTAACTTAGCGAAGGCTCCACAGGCTATACTGATAGCTAAATTCGCCCTATTGATCCGCAATCCCTTTATGATACTGTTAAAGAATGTGCTAAAATGAACAAAAAGCAGACAAGAAAGGATGATTTTCATGTGTGAAGCGGCAGATTGCATTTTCTGCAAAATTGCAAAAGGCGAAATTCCATCAGCAAAGGTATATGAGGATGACGATATCTTGGCTTTTCTCGATTTGGGACAAGTAACGAAGGGCCACACGCTGATCATTCCTAAAGTGCATCAAAAAGACATTTTCAATCTTGACCCTAAAATCGCAGAAAAACTGTTCAGCAAAGCTCCTGTGATCGCCAAAGCGATTCAGAAAGCTTTTCAACCGGTGGGTATGAATCTGCTGAATAATAACAGCGAACTTGCAGGACAAAGCGTTTTCCATTTCCATCTCCATTTAATTCCGCGCTACGGGAAGGACGACACATTCTCATTCAGTTTCCAGTCACACATGGATGACTATTCAAATGAAGCGCGTGCCGAGATCGCCCAAGCGATTGCAAAAGAAATCGATTGAATTGTTTATGACTAAAAAAGTCTGTTCAAAAAGGAGGAAAAAAAGGGCCGAGGTCAGGCAAATCGCCACGTCGCGCGTCATGCCTGACACTAGCTCGTCCTGAGCGTCGAAGATCAAGGAAGCGCAGTTTTGAGCACCGGAACGTACTTTCACAGGACGTACTTCCACAGGACGTGGTGACTCCGGCGTTGCTCACAGGACGTGAGTGTTTTTAGCCGGAGTTCCTACACTATTAGTTGAAGATCCCCTGTTAATACGTGAGGAGCAGAGAAACAAGCTGACCCAGAACTTCCGCAGGATGCGGTGACATCTGCTGACGACGTGCACGTCGTCAGCAGAAGATCCACATTGCCTTTTTCTCGGACTTTTTGAACACCCTCTAAAAATTTCTGAATTTGAATTGAATTTTTCGTATAACACGTGTATAGTATTGAATACACCTTGCAGCAGGCCGTTGGGGCACTGCTGAAGGAAACATCAGCTCAGTTGAGGAGAGATTAGAATGAAACTTAAGAATTTGATTATTGTTGCTTTATTACTCGCCATTGGAACCATACTGCATGCGGTAGTTCCGGGATTTCCTATGAAGTCCGATTTTGGACTTGTGATGCTTTTCTTATCCCTGTTTCTTTTCGCCGATCTCAAGACCTTTGTCATTATCGGATTTGTCGACGGAATTTTAGCAGGATTAACAACGACGCTTCCGGGAGGATTTATTCCGAATGTTGTGGATAAGTTGATTACTTCTACCGTTGTATTCCTTGTTTTCTACTTAATCGCACGGCACTTACAGCCAAAAGTTAAATACATTTTTGGTGTTGTTTTAGCAGGACTCGGTACTCTGCTCAGCGGAACGATATTCTTGACTGTTGCCATTCTTGTTGCAGGTATGAACTCGGCAGCATTCGGTACATTATTTATCGCTATGGTGCTTCCGACTGCACTTGCCAACTTGGTACTGTTCGCTGTTCTTTATCCAATCATTGTTAAAATCGGCGAACGAAGCGGATTCTTCCGTGCAGCTCCAAAACCAACACTTCACTAAAAATAATTATTGAAATCTCCGATTCTGGACAGAATCGGAGATTTTTTGTTATCCGGATCTATGCTTTCAAGTGATAAGCGTGAGCGTCTAGGGTATAATAGAAGTAATGACGAACGTATACTTTAGTTGAAGAGGTGAATGGAATGAGCAAATTTTTTTCGTACACAATCGGAGCGGTTGTCGGCGGTATTATCGGCGGCACCATTGTCCTTCTGACCACACCTAAGAAAGGTGAAGAAATCAGAGGGGACATTAAGGAAAAGGCAGCCTCAATCCAGCAGCCATTGAAGGATGCGGCAAACAGCTTGAGCCAGGTGAAAGATCGCGTCGTCGCATTAAAAGACGAGAGCGTACCGGTTCTCAAGTCTGCTGTCTCAGATATCGGTAATCTTCTTCAAGAATGGAAAGAAGATGTTCAGCCCTATCTGACGAAGATCAAAAACAATGTCGTTCAGTTGGAAGCTGCAAAGGAAAAGCTGACCAATAAATTGATGGAAGAATCGCCTGAGAAAAAACCTGGCGAAGAAGAAACACCGCCGTCACTATAATAAAAAAAGATCCTCGCCTGTTTTTGTTCACAGGCGAGGATCTTTTTTTATCTTAAAAAGCCCAGACACCATTTCGGAAAACCGGCTCCCATTCACCGTTGGCATTTTCACCATCAATATCCAACTGATCAGAACCAATCATAAAATCAACATGAATCAAACTGACATTTGCTCCGTGCTTTTTCAATTCCTCCGCAGACATATCCGTCCCCCCATCGAGACAAGTTGGATACGCTTTACCGATCGCAAGATGACAGGAGGCGTTTTCATCATACAATGTCGTGAAGAAAACGAGTCCGGATTTCGAAATAGGAGAATCATTCGGCACAAGAGCCACTTCTCCTAAGTAGTGCGAGCCTTCATCCGTATCGATCATATGATTCATCAATTCTTCGCCCTCTTTAGCATTCAATCGGGTGATACGTCCGTCCTCAAAAGTGATCGAAAGCTTCTCAATCAATTTTCCACCGTAAACAAGAGGACGCGTCGCCATGACGGTTCCATTAACACCATTCTTTAATGGCAGCGTATAGACTTCTTCAGTTGGAATGTTGGGAACAAAGGTCGTTCCCGAACTGTTCACTGCAGCTCCGCCATCCCAATGGTAATCGGGATCGAACGCGATCTCTAAATCAGTCCCCGGAGCCTTATAGTGCAGTTTTTTATATTTTTTCTTATTCAGAAATGCAACTTTATTCGCCAGAGTCTGCTTATGATCCTCCCATGCCTGTACCGGATCATCACAATCAACGCGCGTCATTTTGAAAATAACATCCCATAGATCGGCAACTGCGAGCTCTCTGATTTTGCCTGGAAACAGCTTTTTCGCCCATTCGGCCGTCGGATAGATCATAATGGTCCAACTGACACGATCAGACATGCGATAATCGTAATATGTGTTTAGCGCACGCCACATTGTCTCTTGGTCTAGTGCTGCCTTTTTTGGGTCGATCCCCTCCATTAAGCCAATTCCCGTTGTGCGGATATCAATACACGCCGCGCCGCGTTTCACCAAGTCTTCCAGCTTATTCGCTTTCCAGACAGGATATTCGCCAATCACTTTCTCAGAAGCGTGGCTCAGACGCAAATGATCAAGTTTATCATCCGTCCAATTAAAGTGCACACGTTTGGCCCCGGCTTCATAAGCTTTCTCCGTTACAATACGAACAAGCTCGCCTGCGTCAATTGGCGCTTTAATCAATACCTCCTGCCCTTTCTGCACATTCGCGCCTACTTTGACAGCAAGTTCCGCATACTTTTCCAATTTCTGAGCAAAGGTTTTCAAATCGAATGCCCCCCATCTATGATTCATCTAAAAAAGCTGTTCGAGAACAAAACCGTTTCTTCGAACATCATTCGTAAGATGTATTTTCCTACCAACTCTATTTTAACACTTGCTGTGCGTATAAGTGCAAGCGCTATCAATAATAAACCCTGAACCTTCATTATTTTTTTTGATGAACACTGAACGAAACGTCATTGTTGGCTAAATCCATTGATTTCGCTCGAAGGTAGAGTCCTTTTTGTACCTGTACACTGGTCAGGTTAATATAAATTTGTCGTTTGTTTGGCTGGATGGCCACCCATTTTGGAAAATTTGAGCTGCTTTTTAAGAAGCTAAGCACCTGCTTGTCCGGCAGCGGTATGCTTCCTAACTTAACATTGGTTTCCTTTAGTACGACATCGCCTTTGTACACGCTTGGCGTAAACGTAAGGGAAAAAGGAATTGCTGTGAACAGGAGCTTGTACTTACCGTTTAACACGAGCTGATCGTTAATATCAACATGGTAAGTGAGTCTCTTATTTCCTTTTGCATCGATCTGGTCGTTCACCATATTTTCCAGCTGCTGTTTGTTCGCCTGCACGGAAAAAATGGCTTGTCCGTTTGTTCGATCTGTTTGCGGTGTGGGTGTGTCTGAAGCAGAGAAACCGTTTGTAATCATTATTAACACGACAAGCACTGCCAATACTTCAAGACTAAGCAATGTTAGAAGTGCAATTTTCCAAAGATTCTTCTTTTTCCTGGGATAATCTGCAGAAGTCACGATTTTTCTCCCCCTCCTTTATATTCTCAATACATAACAGGCATATGGTTGGACTGATTTTCACCAAATTAAGACATGCTCCGTAATTTTCTTATTATAGCGCATTTCATGATTTGTGCGAAACATGCTGACAAAGCTTCATTTTGGAGCTGTCATAAGTGAATTTACGCGAAAAAAAAGCGAACAATTCGGCTATAACTCGACAATAAGGGTCCGTTTCAGTTAGAATGAACATTGTCGACGAACGGACAACCGCCAGGGGAGGAACTAAAAACTTGTCCCTTGCGACGGATAACCGCACGCAGTTACGAAATACTGTTGTAATGTGGAACAATTTAAAATAGGAGTGGACATAGTGAAGAAACTGATGATGATTCTAGCCGCCGTTATCGTGCTCGCAAGCCTCGCAGCCTGCGGAAACGGCGGAGATAACGCCGCAGTCGTAAAGACGAAGAGCGGAAATATTACCAAAGAAGAGTTCTACAACGAATTGAAGAAGACGAACGGAGAAGCGGTGCTTCAGAATTTAGTCTACGAAAAGCTGCTTGAAAAGAAATACAATGTTTCTAAAAAAGCGGTTGACGCAAAATATAATCAGGTTCGCAAAACGTTCTCCACTGAGCAGCAGTTCGAGCAGGCGTTAGCTCAGAATAAGCTGACCAAGTCCCAATTCAGACGTCAGATCAAAGATTCATTGATGATGACGAAGGCGCAGCAAGCCGGTATCAAGATTACGGACAAAGCGCTCAAAGATTACTATAATAAAAACAAGGTTACTTTAACCGAGTTGAAAGCAAGTCATATTCTCGTTAAAGAAAAGAAAACGGCGCAGTCCATTCAGAAACAATTGAAAGGCGGCGCAGATTTCGCTAAATTAGCTAAAAAGTATTCCACGGACACCGGTTCAAAAGAAAAAGGCGGCGAGCTCGGCTGGTTCAAGCAATCAACAATGGTTCCTGAATTCAGCAACGCAGCGATGAAACTGAAAGTTGGTCAAATCAGCCCGCTCGTTTATTCAAGCACCGATGGCGGCTATCACATCATTAAGCTTGAAGGCAAAAAAGACGCTTATAAAGACCTGAAGTCTTCCGTCAAAGAAGCTTATCTTGCCAGCAAAGAAAAGTCTCAAGACGAGGTAATCAAAAAATTGATCAAAGACGCTGACGTGCAGGTTAAAGACAAATCGTTCAAAGATCTCTTTAATGCAACATCAACGACATCAACAACGCAGCAGTAATAGTGAGCAATTAAGAAGAACACGTATCGGAGAACCCTTTCGATTCGTGTTCTTTTATTATGCTTTGAGCCGTGCCAAATGTGGCAAGGCTCGAAGCCAAGATAAACAATTACTCGTTTTCAATAATTGTTGCGAAAAATTGATAGGCGCTCACTTCTAATTGACCAAGACTTCCTTCAGGTAATTCTGGATGTGACTTGAGAATCACAACGTATTCACTCTTACCATTGGTCGAAATTTTATCTGCGGCACGAACCGTGGTGGTCACCCGATTGAAGAAAACAAATCCTCCATGGCCACCGTTAAGCATAACAATAGCTGGACTGACATCTCTTTTTTCAGCGACCAGAGTGTTTCCCAAACTGTCTCTTCTCCAAATTTGAATGAGCACAGGTACATATTTGGAAATGGCGGCAAGTAAGCTTATCCTATTTAACGGAAGCACACCTATAGGGCGCCATTCAATCGACGCATCAAGCCAGACACTGTCCACACTGCTTTTTCCGCCTATTTTAAGTTCACTGATCACGTGTTCTTCACAGAATGGAACAGTGCCATCATGATGATTTTGTTTATCATTAATACGATCAGAGTTCACATGCTTTTTTCTTTTCTTATCACCATCTTTGTCCGATCCGAATTCAGCCCCCCCATTATTAGAATCATCGTTCACACGTATCACTTCCTTTTCAATTTACGGCTTATCTTATAGTTTATTTTTCTTTACGACCTTTGGCATGGACCGTTAACGGAAGGAATTCACACATTTTCACCTCAACTCTTTTTCAATAAAGTTGGCACGTTCTTAATAGCACAAAAATGACGAGATGAAGTTAAGCTCATCTCGTCGTTTATTATCTAATTGATCTCCATCTGCGAATCAGAAAGACTGCACGCGCCAATTAATTTTGGTTAAGAAAAACAGGGCAAGCCTGATCCTTACTTCCACAGGATGTGGTGACTTTCGCTAAATGCGGTTTTGAATCATCAAGCTTGTCTTGAACAAACAGTTCTAGTTCACACTGGTAGGAAAGTATAAGAAAACATTTAAAGGAAACGAGTGTAAGCGGTCCGAAAAAACGCCGCGTCCTGCGGCTCACCGGACACTAGGCCGTCCATGGCCGTCGCAACTAAGTCTTCGCCTTCGCCAGGGGCTTGGCGAAGCCAAGTTTTCTAACACTGATAAAAAAGTATAAAAAATTAAAGATTCAAGGAAACGAGTGTAAGCGCAACTAAGTCTTCGCCTTCGCCAGGGGCTTGGCGAAGCCAAGTTTTCTAATAAATCATTTTGGTCCTTAATTCAGTAGCGAGTAAAATAAGCGGAGATTTTCCGGTTATATGCATCATGGTAGAGTTAGTCTAAATAGTGGACATGTCAAAATGGGATTTCGTATGATTAAACTATCCTAAAAAGGGGCGTGTTCAACTATGGCATACGATCGGGAGTATCGGGAATATGTCGCAAAATTGATTGTGGATGACGGGAGGGTTGCCCGCGAAGTTGCCTATGAATTGGAACTGTCCAAGAGTACGGTCAGTCGCTGGGTGAGCGATTACCGAGAGTCGTTAAAACAGAAACATCAACCGTACCGGACACAAAAAGAAATAGAACAACTCCAGAAAGAACAGTTAAAAGAAATTGCACGACTTAAAGAGGAAAACGAAATCTTAAAAAAAGCCATGCACATCTTCACTCAAGGCCGTCAGTGAGGTACAGATTCATTGAAGCTCATCGAGATGAACATTCTGTAGTGTTGATGTGCACTGTCTTGAACGTATCGAAGAGCGGTTATTATAAATGGAGTCGGGGCGAGCGACAGGAAACGAATACCCAGCGGATGCGTAAACGAAAAGAATTACAGCGTCGGATCAAGCAAATCTTTTATCAGAATCACGGACACTATGGCAGTCCACGCATCCATATTGCCCTGTTGCGTCAAGGTTTTATTGTGTCGCAAAAAACGATTGCACGCGAGATGAAAGCAATGGGACTGAGGGCAACGCCAAAGAAGCGATATGTCGCAACCACTGATTCCAGACACGATCTGAAGGTCTATCCTAACCTATTGAATCGTCAGTTCCAACAAAAGGCGCCGAATCAAGCCTGGGTCACAGATATGACCTATATTCGGACACTGGCAGGATGGGTGTATCTGGCTTCGGTCATCGACCTGTTTTCACGGAAAGTGGTCGGATGGTATATGGACGCGACGATGACACAAGATCTTCCTCTGCAGGCACTCAAGTTGGCGATTGAGAAACGTCAGCCAGGTAAAGGACTCATTCATCACTCAGACCAAGGCTCTCAGTACTGCGCCAACGAGTATATCGCTCTGATGAAAAAGCACCAGATGCAGATCAGTATGAGCCGCAAAGGAGATCCGTATGACAATGCTTGCATGGAGTCATTCCATGCGACACTGAAGAAAGATCTCATCTATCGGAGACGCTTCAGATCGCGTGAAGAGGCTATACAGGCGATCAATCACTATATCTATCGCTATAACACATACCGGATGCATTCAAGTCTGGGTTACTGGTCGCCGAACCAATTTGAGAAGATGCATGAGCAAGCAGGGAGCGTCTCATAAATGACCCAAACGGGTTTTCTCATGGACAGTTGGTCCTTTCAACTTTCCATGAGAAAAGCCACACCAAGCGGAGCGCGGTAGGCATTTAGTTAAACTCAGTTTCACATTTTTGTGTCCACTTTATTGACAGAACTCCATGGTGCTTGTTTTACAGGTAAATAAGGGTAATTTTTCCGGTTAAGCACAGAAAAACCCTCTATTTTCACGTTTTTCGATTCGATAAGCGGAATTTCTCCGTCTATTTAAGCTATTTTTTCGTTCATTCTCTAATTAAGCGGAATTTTTCCGCTTATTTCTCAGATTTGGCACTTACCATCGCCCATCCGAATCTTATGACGGGAATGATCCTTACAAAGACATTGTTTTGTTGATTGGATACAGGGCAAAATCTTATACTCCTCGCAAAAAAATCCAAAAGCCACTCAGGACATGGCTCTCGGATTTTTTTGACTTTGGCGCCGCTTTTTCTCAGCGCTGATTCGTTTCATATACACATTTCCTTGTTTCTGCACCCATTCCTCATCGACTTCTTTTTCTTGCTTAGAGAGGTTAAAGGCTTGGTAACCGCTAAAAATGATTCCTGCGACCACTAGATATACCCACCAAGCAACGGTTTCCAGCTTGTTGATTATTGGATCGATCAAGCCGAATTGCTGCAACATGAAGAGCATAAAGAGTGTGGTGACAACAATTATCGAACGTTTGGCCTGCTTCATCTTTTCCGCCTCCTACTATGGAGCGTTTGTCCCTATTTTTGGTTCACATTGTAACTTATGCAAGGGGGCAGACAAATAGACCTTCATTAATCATTGTCTTTTACTGAGTGTCCTGATTCATCATCTGAATCGCCTGTGTCAAATGATGGGCGATAGAGCGATCGATTGTTCATGGCGAAAATGCGCTCCGAGAACTCGCCCGGACGCGTCTTCCGCACCGCACGTGTCATGACATTAATTTTCGCGTCCATATCGTCAAGGATATGAAGAATCTCCGCTTCCTTGAACATCGGCGGCTTCGGACTGCCCCATTCCGGATTCTCGTGGTGACTGAGCACCATATGCTTGAGCAGCAGAACTTCTTCTTTGTCGGCGATGCCAAGTTCATCGGCGATCTTGCCGATATTATCGACCATTATCGAGATATGGCCGATAAGATTTCCAGACAAAGTGTAACTGGTCGCTGTCACACCGGACAATTCTTCAAGCTTTCCCATATCATGAATAATAATGCCGGCATATAACAAATCCTTGTCTATTTCAGGATACAAAGCGACAACTGCCTTCGCCATATCCAGCATACAGCAGACATGGTAAGCAAGTCCGGAAAGAAAATTATGATGGATGCTCACCGCCGCCGGATATTCAAAAAAGGCATGATGATTCTTTTTCAAAAGCGCGCGAGTCAAGCGCTGAATCACCGGATTTTTGATTTCAAATAAATATTGGGTGATCTTTTCATTCAATTCGTCAATCGATAGCGGAGCAGACATGACCAAATCTGCCTTATTAACAGCATCATGTTCCGTGGCAGGACGAATCGTTCGAATTTTAAACTGGTTTCTTCCTCTGAACGTAGTAATGTCACCCTCAGCCAGTACAACAGCACCCGGCACGTAATTCGCCTCATCATCTGCTGTGCTTCCCCATAGTTTAGATTCAATATCCCCCGTCTTATCCTGTAAAAATATCGTAAGAAAAGGTTTGCCATTACTAGCTAACCCCTTGGTCACGCTCTTTATCAACAGGTATTCATGAACATGCTCGCCTTCTTTATAAAACGCGATTCCCTTCACCATGAACCCTCCCCTTCAAATAGAGCCGTTTAGAACAGCTGTCTAACTTCTAATGACGGGCTGACCCCCGATCTTCGCCAAACGAACGATCAGTCCTTCTTTCCTTTACTTCTATCGGATTTTCTGTTCTTTTTCTTAGGCGGAGCGGGCAATGTCATTTGAAAAGCAACCCCATCCTTAAGATTCTCAACATGAATGACTCCATGATGATTATGAATGATTCGCTTCACAATTGCCAGTCCTAATCCAAATTGACCTTTCTCGCCTTTTTGAAAAGGTTCAAACATTGCTTGTCGTTCATTTTCAGGAATCTTCGGTCCGTCGTTCTTTACGCTAATCAGCGAACGATACTTGCTTCGACCATCAGCATCCATCCATATGTTGCCTTTCGCATAGCGCAGCGCGTTTTCAAGCAGATTTTCCAATACTGTCTGCATTTGTTCCTGATCGGCATAAATCACCGTATCTTCTCCGCTGATATGAATTTCAATATCCGAACGCTGCGTGATGAATCGCTCGCGCACGAGTCCCGCGAAGTCACCGAAGCGAATACGCGTGTAGCGCATCTGCTTATCGCCAAGGGAATCAAAGCGAGTGAAATAGAGCAGCTTACGGACCCTTTTCTCCATTTGTTGTGATTCTTTAATAATGATATCCATTGAATCGTTAAGTCCGCCCTTTGGATAAATGCCATCCTTAACGGATTGCGCGTAACTCTGAATAATCATGATCGGCGTTTTCAATTCATGGGAAGCTTGCTGGAGAAATACTTTCTGCGATTGATCATATCTGATCAAGTTCAGACGCATCTCTTCAAATTGCGCGGATAGCCGTTCGTATTCGACGTCACCTTTCCATTCAAAGGGTTTCTCCCAATTTAAACGTGAGATCTCTTTGAAACGTTTACCCAAGACATCGAGCGGTCGTTTCAAATAGCGCGCCAGCCAGAATGCGAGAAACAGGCTGAGGACGCTTGCCATCACGAACGTAAAGATCAGACGACTCCACAAGTTGTTTCTCAATTCATTATTATAAGTATCCCACATGTAGGAAATCAAATAGCCGTCAATTGAGTCAATTCGGCAACGTCTTGCAACAAAATAAAGAGTCGAACCGTCACGCTTTAACTCATAGCGGGCAAGATCACTTTTTTGATTTTTAATCTGTGCCTGCATCTGTTTCATCACACTACGGTCTGCCGGCATATGTCCGCTCATCATTTGGAAGTGGCGATTGACCAATACTGTCCATATTGAACTCGTTACACTTTTATCATGTTCTTTACTACTTCCCGGATTATCAACCGTAAATTCCTCGGATTGTGACTCAAAGCTGAACAACTGTTGCACTTCAATCGTCCGGAACGTGTTTTCTTTGAGCGTGCTTTGTATGGAATACGGATAGACACTGATAATGATAAAACCGATCACGCACTCAAGCAAAGCGAAAGAGAGCCATATTCGTTTCGTTAACGTCATTTTGAACGGCAATTTCATGAGACAATCCTATAACCAGAACCATAGACGGTTTCAAGAGACAGGCGTCCCATTTTCCGGCGGATGCGTCGAACAACATCATCTACCGCGCGGTCGGAGCCGACATAATCCTGTCCCCACACTTCCGTCAAAATATCCTGACGTGATTTGGCTACATTGACATTTTCCACTAAATAGAGCAATACATCAAATTCTTTTGTGGTGAGTTCGATCAACTGGCTTTCTTCATCAAACACCTTGCGTCGAACGACATCGAGCTGATATTTGGAGATAACCATTCGATTCTCGTGGATGCCGGCTCCGTATACGCGATGAAGCAATTTTTTGACACGGATAACGAGTTCTTTCGGTAGAAAAGGCTTAGCAAGGTAATCATCGCTTCCCAACTCAAGGCCAAGAATTTTGTCAAGATCCTGGTCTCTTGCTGAAATGAAAATAACCGGTTGCTCCGAATGATTCTCTTTAATTCTTTTGATCAGATCATAACCGGACATGCCCGGCAGCATAATGTCCAAGATCCACAAATGCACACCGTTGTGCATATAATCTAATGCATCTTCAGCAGTATGAAAAACCGAAACAGTCCATCCTTCATTCTCCATATAGGCTTTAAGAATGGAGGCTAAGCTTTCTTCATCTTCAACAAGATTAATTTTAAAAAGTGTTTCATTCATTATGAAATCATCCTTATACGATTCTATTGTTGACTCCTAAATTATAGCATGTACGTCATCTTATTAAGATAATGAAACAAATTCCACAAAAAAACTAACTATGCGAAGCAGACGTGCGATCATCCGCGTGAAGACGCAGCACCGCCTCGGGATGGTCGCGCTGAAAATCGTTATCGTGACAGGTCAGTATAATAACTTGTCGATTTTCCGCCACCTTTTCGAGCAATTCATACACTTTTTTTGATCGTGAGTAGTCAAAATTCACAAATCCGTCATCGATAATCATCGGCAATGTTTCATAGCCGCTGAACACCTTCATCAGAGCTAAACGTAACGAAAGATACAGCTGTTCCGCTGTCCCGCGGCTTAGCCCAAGCGCATGAATCCTTTGGCCAGCTGAATCTATTGCACTGAAGCCGTCATCATCAAGTTGAATGCTTTCATAACGACCGTCTGTCATCATTTCGAAATAGATTGATGCATCATTTAAAACACGCGGCAAACGCTGCTCTCGGTATTGTTCTTTTGCCTCGCGGATTGCCCAGAGCGCGGTTTGAAAAACCGCCCAATCCTTTGCTTTTATACCCGCATCATTTAATAGAGCATGGTAACGATCAAGTGTGTCGCGATACGAATCATTTTTCTCCAACGACGCGCTATTCGCGCGATCGCTTGCTAATTGATCACGAAGCTCTGTCAGCTTGAGTTCAACGACCGAAATTCGATCTTTGAATTCTTGTTCAGATAAATTTTCCCACTGGTGACTGTCTAAATAAGCAACATATTCCTGCACTTGTTTTTCTGATCCGGTCAGCTCCAGTAGCTGCATGCGGCATGTTTCCATCTGCTTTTTAAGCACTCGTCGGCGTTCGTCTCGGTCTGCCGCAATAAAAAACTGTGATTCATTGGCAACATTCGCCTCTTCAAGTAAGGACGCTTGTTCATGCTTGATCAACTCAATCCGATTCACGATCCGTTCTCTTTGCTTCTGGTAAATAAGTCGCTGCTTATCCAAATCTTCGCGCCGACGGATCTCCTCGACCTCCTGCCGATAGCGCTGCTCCAAATAGTCAGCGTCTCCATCCTGAATTCCCAATTTCGCTGCCAATTTTCGAGTTTCATGTTTGAACTTTTCATGTGCCTTTCCTAACGCCTGCTGCCTATCAAAAAATGTATCCAACTTACGGCATATCTCCTGAGCACCGTTCACGAGACGAACCTTTTCTTCCGCACCATTCAGATCATCAATGGGATAGCCTTGTTCCCCTAGCCATATCCTAATCTCTTCTTCCAAATCTCTGCCAGCGCGCGCACATGCTTCTTGACGTTCGTTCAAGCGCCGTTCATCTGCACGAACCGCTCTTAATTGGTCCTCAAGCAAGGTTTGCTCGGCCGCAATCCGCCCATCTTCAGAGCGCGCATGCACTACGCCCTTCGAATTCCCGCCTATGTGCGCTGCTGCGAAGTAGAGGCTTGCGCACATCCCAACGCCAAACAAGAACACGGGAACGCCCGCAAGCGGTGTTATGACAACGGCTGACAGAATAGTGAGTAAAAGTGTCACGCAGCCCGTTAGGATGGTCAGCGCCTGGAAGCGAACGGGACGTGCAGATGGGGCATCATGACGCCTCTTACCTCCCGTCGCCATACGTTTGAACGCACAATCCTTCAAACGCGACTCCAAATTTTTTGCTCGTTCCGAAATAGACTCCAGATCGCGTACACCATCACGCTGTTCATCCAAATTCTTCTTCCAGCAGTTAATCTTTTCCTTGAGTTGATGACGCAAGGTTAATTCCGATGATGCCTGTCTAATTCTTTCAGGGGACCAGATTGATCCAAGTAAATCACAGAGCCTTTTTAAGTCGGCTTGCTGCTTGCGGCATTCCTCATCAATCCTTTGCCGCTCTTTTTGGTTCTGCACATCCGTAACCGCATCGTGAAAAAGCCGCTGAAGGGATCCCTCCAGCTCACGCCATTGTTCATTGGCATGGATCAATCGACGCGATTCATCGAGTTGACCAATCTGTTCGTCTGACTCGGCCAAGTCATTGTTCAGTGCAATCAGTCGTTTGCGCGTATCTTCATAGTGCTCTTTTCCGTTTTGTGGGAACGGTAAATCTTGCTCCAAATGTTCGTGTTCGTGGTTCAAAGCCTGATAGGTGAGGATCAAAGGACGGGCGGCTGAAAACGCCGTCCACCATTGAAATTCATGCTGTATACTCTTTTTTTGAGCTTCACGTTCTTCTAACTGTTTTTGATTGTCCCTGATCTTTTGTTGGAGTTCCTGGTAGGAATCCAGCTTTTTTTCCCATTCCTTTAAATCTGCTGAGCAAGCGCTAAGTTCTGTGAAAAGTCGATTGATTTGCGGCTTTTTCCCGCTTTTCTTGAACAGTTCCGCACAATTTTTCTCCAACCTCTGTTCGAGGCTGCCCAGTTCCCCGCTGCCAATCATCCCTGCGCCAAGCAAAAGATCGTTCATGTCCGATGGATTCTTTTTGTCGATATTCCGGAGCCCGTCTAAATCAAAACAGAAAACATTTTGGTAAAGAACTCTGTTGATGCCGCGAAGTAGCGCGTGTAAGTCAGCTGCTCCACCTGTCGCCGTAACGAAGCGCATTTCTTCTTGATCAAAAAGGTTCCGTTCCACACGATAGCTTTTTCCATCATCAGCCGTAAACGTGAGGGAGCCTCCAAATGCGTCAGAACGATTTTTACCTTTCCATTTTTCAAGCACTTTTTTTGAAGGAAAACCAAATAGCTGGCTGAGAATAAAAGCCATCATCGTCGATTTCCCAGTTTCATTCTCTCCATAGATCATGACAATCGGAGTCTGTGGAAAGTCAATTTTCTTATCTTCAAAACGGCCAAATCGATGTATCGCAAGCGTGTTAATTTTCATAAGAGAAAGGTGATTTCATTTGAAATCCGCCACTCGCCTCCTCGGGATCATTTCAATCGTCTTCATTTGCGCTCGTTTCCTCCGCCATCAGCGCTTCCACGAGTAATTGCTCGCTCTCATTGCGAATCTGGTCCCGATCTTTCGCGGACAACGGCTCAAGATATTTTCGTCCTGAGTGATGACTGTAAAGCGGCTTTACTGCCTTCAGAATACTCCCTTCTTGTTCAATAAGCCGAAAAAGGTCACCAAGAAAGTGCGGACTGTTCACAATCTGATTCTTATCCCAGTGCTGCCGAAATGTGCATGTTCCGGGAACCAACCAGATAAAGTCATTCGGTTCATCCTCATCCTCATTGCTCGTCTCAATTAATTCCCGTACAAGATTTTCAACGTCCAAATGAGGCATGCCCGGATTACTAAAAGAAAAATAGAGACGGATAAAGGCACACTTATGCTTCTCCCGCACCCCTTCTTTAAAAGCGTTAATTGCTTCTTCAATATGATCGGCAGTCGCCATCCCCGAAAAATCAAGTTCCGCGCGCGACCATTCGATCGCCGCCGTCGAAAGAAAACGAACATGGGCGCCGCTATGGTCCAGCTCGACAAGCGATGCGCCTTTCTGACCAAGTTCAGACTCCTTGAATGAAAGTCCTTGCAAATCACCCGGATACCAGATTGGCACAGGAGACGACAATTGTTGTCTTTTATGAATATGCCCCAGTGCCCAGTAATCAAAATTTTGCGCTTCAAGCTCACCGATCGAAAATGGCGCATAGTTGCTCGCGTCCGATCCTGAACGCTGCTCACCATGAAGAATCGCAATGTGATAATCCGCTTTTCCGCTCCGCAGATATTGTGAAACCATATCTTGCTTAATCCATCTCCGGTGATAACTAAACCCATATAAATTGACAACCTGTCCACCGGCACACGTCAGAGAATTGACGGACGGCTTCTCTGGGAAAACGCGAACATTATCCGGAAGCCGCAGATGATTCCACTCTTTATTAAGAAAATCATGATTGCCGTATACTAGGAAAACGGGAATAGATGCATCGTGCAGACGCTTCATTTCGCGGACAAACGCTCGCTGTGCCCTGATACTTCTATGGCTGTTGTCGAAAATATCCCCGGCAATAATCATAAAATCGGGTTGTTCGTGCAAAGTGATTGTTACGAGTCGGGTAAGTGCGGCGAATGTGCTGTCCGCGGACCTACGCCGTAACGGTTCAGGCAAATGCGTGAGACCATCAAATGGCCGGTCAAGATGCAGATCGGCAGTATGAATGAACCGGATCAAAATGCTTCCTCCTTCCGAACTCATCTATTTGTTTCATTTTACCATAACCGATCACACGTTCTCAATTGTCGGCCGATCCCTTATGTATAAAAACCATTGAAAGCAGCTTGGTTGAGCCGCTCTCAATGGTTTTTTCTAAACAGTTAATGAACACGAATTTGTTTCCTAAATACTTCTCGAACCATATAGGCTACTCCGTTCATATCATTGGAACGTGTGACCCAGTCCGCCTTGGCTTTAACCTCTGCCGGGGCGTTTCGCATCGCTACGCCGAGTCCGCATTTTTCAATCATTTCAGCATCCTCAAGACTGTCGCCTACTGCAACAATCTCATGAAGCGGAATACCGAGCTGACCGGCAAAGAACAACAGACCGTTGAACTTTGATGTGCCTTGACGCACTAACGTCAGACTGTCCGGAGCCGTTCGCCAAACGTCGAGTGAAGGAAAATAGTCCCCGATTGCATTTTCAAGATCATTCATGGCCTTCTTATCCTCAAGCTTCACTTTAACATCCGTTGCGCCTTCATAATTTTCAAGTAAATATTGGCTAAGCGAATCCACATAAGTCACCGGATAAAAAAGCGGTTCATTCATGCCAATCGTCATTTTTGCGATCAAATTTTGCTGATGCGGCCGATTGCTAATGGAAAGGCGTTCATGTGACATTTGAATCTGGCACGGGTATGTTTCCAAAAATTCAGCAAGCTGCATCAATACGCTATGGTCAATCTTGCTCGTATAAACAGGATCATCCATAGATGACGATACAAACGCGCCGCTATGCGTGATGATCGGTTTGGTTAGTCGCAATGCTCTGGCAACCTTCGCCGCTGAGTGAAAATGACGTTCTGACACCAATGTAACAATAACACCTTTCTTTTGTGCATACTGAATGGCATACTTTGTCTGCCGATCAAGCCGATTATTGCTGCTTAACAGGGTTCCATCGATGTCCAGTGCAA
This sequence comes from Sporolactobacillus caesalpiniae, assembly GCF_040513385.1. Taxonomy (NCBI): domain Bacteria; kingdom Bacillati; phylum Bacillota; class Bacilli; order Caryophanales; family Sporolactobacillaceae; genus Sporolactobacillus; species Sporolactobacillus caesalpiniae. The sequence goes on along the minus strand of NZ_JBEVCB010000001.1, from coordinate 119,519 downwards.
GTAAGCGATATACCAAGGTTATCCCCCTCTTCGGAATCCATATCAGTACTTCATTCCTGTCAAAAGTTTATGTATGGATGCAAACAAATAGAACCAGGCATCTGTTTGTCCGATTTGAAAAAGAGCAAGATCAATTTAACAAAATAAGAAAAGAGAACGACCGAAGCCGTTCTCTTTGTTATCATTCGTGCACATTGTTTCAAATTACTTTTGGTAGCCGCCGAATTGAGACTGGGCCTGAGCTACCAAGCGCTTTGTGATTTCTCCGCCAACAGAACCATTTGCTCTAGATGTTGTGTCCGGTCCTAGGTTAACGCCAAATTCACGTGCAATTTCTTCTTTCATTTGATCAACTGCTTGCTGTACACCTGGCACTACTAACTGATTTGAATTTGCCATGTGTTTCACCTCCCTTACGAGCTTTATTTTGCTCTGTTGTCGTTTTCTATATTCCAAAATTGAATTGGAAATTTATAGGCGACAAAGACAAATTTAAAGGAAGGTGATCTTCAGTCATGAAATCATACTTGCTTCAGTTCACCGGTCTTGGGATCCATCACAAGACCAATTACTGGTGTATGTTCAGGTAAGAGTGGATGATTTTTCACAATCGACACACTCTTTTTAACTTCACTTTCAACCGATTGAAATCCATTCAGCCATTGTTTCAGATCTACTGTTACCTCTGCAAATTTTTGATCATCGAGGCCGCGCTTTTTGATATCGTTAATCATTTTATCCGCATGAAGGCCGTGCATGCCGCAATCGGTATGCCCAATGATGTAAACTGCTTCAGATTCAAGCTCATATAGCGAGACAAGAATGCTTTTCATCGTGTTGCTGTATGGTGATTCCACCATCCCGCCTGCTGATTTAAGCATGATGGCATCGCCATTCTTCAGATTCAACGCTTTTGGCAACAGCTCAATTAATCGGCAATCCATACATGAGACAATGGTCATTTTCTTAATTGGCCGATTTGGCGCTTCATAGGGTCGATACGATTCATCCTTAACAAATTGTTGGTTATAAGCCAGCATTTCTTCAAGCTGTGACATATTTTCTTCCCCCAAGTCAAGTATAAACGTCACAGTTAATCATAAAAGAAATCGAACAAGTAATCCAATAACTTGCTTATAATCGGAAATTTTGGCTTTGCCAATTTCAGGTGAAACGCTATTTAATAATTTTCTTTATGTATCAAAAAGGAGCCGCCCCCCGGATGGGAAACGGCTCCTTCCAAATCGTTAATTACAGCTTAGTAACGTTAGCTGCCTGAGGTCCACGGTTGCCTTCAACAACTTCGAATTCAACTGCTTGGCCTTCGTCAAGAGTCTTGAATCCGTCAGTTTGGATAGCGCTGAAGTGAACGAATACATCGTTTTCACCTGGAACTTCAATGAAGCCAAAACCTTTGTCGCTGTTAAACCATTTAACTGTACCTGTTTTCAAAAAGAAAACCTCCTAATAATAAGTGGATGTTCAAATGAATTTGAACGCACTTTGAAAATTTGATATATGCGTATGTTTTATCTGGCGTATCTTATCCCTGCGGCTACAGATTTAAATCCTTCACCGACCGGGGTCTTCCCGCAGAAATAAAAAATTCACATATTATAAAAAGTATCAATAAAAAAGTACAAACACATTGATAATCCTTTTATAACACGTGAATTATAAATGTTACCTTTTATCATACGTACATAATCATAAAGTTAGACCTAACCAAAACGATCAAAAACAAAAACATTAATCGGCTTTTTTACGGCGCCGAAACAACGAAAGCCCTACCTCTCTTCCATCCTTACGGTTCCTCTGACCGAGCCAGTATGATTCAGCGCAAAGTTCAATCTGCTTTTCATACAATCTGTTGCACAGTATTACCAAGAACACAATCGTATATTCATGAAAACCACAAATAATTTGTCATTCACATTAGGTCTACTATAGTATAGAGCCTATTGCTGAAAAAGTCAACTCATGAAATAACTGAAACCATTCACAATTGTCCCTAATGGTTTCAGTCCCTTTGATTAATGTTCTACAAGCACATGGAGAACTTTCTCCAAATCCTCAATCTTTCGCGCGTAAAGGAGCATTCTGCGCCGATTCGTATCGACAACCAAAACACCGTCCTCGGACAGGTTCATTTTCTTCACCTGATCATACTTTGTATAGCTCAAGCCATAAAAGAAACCATCGCTTTTGAATCGGACACAAGGTGTCTTGATAAACGTATTGTAGAGCAGTGCTAAGATCAGTAAGATAAGAACGATATTCATCACTGTGTTATTCTCACCTTTAATGGCATTCGAAATGAAAATGATGACGAGCAGGGCTGCCAATACAAGTTGATCAATATAATTTCTTTTTTTTCAGACGAACTGATAAAACCGTTTTTCCCTTGAACAGCCGAACAAGGAGGTCGTCATAGAGAATATACGCGAGAAGTCCGAAAAAAGTTAAGTATAAGAAAGTAATCGTCCATGTCATCTGCTATCCCCTCTTTCAATCATGTCTCATTAAAAGTACATTTTAAATCATTGAACTGGTTTATGAGACAGCTGCTTGATCATTAATCATCATAAAATTGAAAAAAACGCGGCAGATTCCGCTTGGTTCATCTCTGTCAATCATAATAGAAAACAGTAAGTCGATCTTTTAAAAGTTCTATATAACTCAATTTTCGCAACTTGTTTGGCTTAGAAAATTGCCTTTGTTTTAATGAAAAGTAATTCCCATTGCTGCAAGGCCAGTGCCTAGATTTTTTTTTAGCAATCCCGTGGTTGAAATTTCCATGTAAAATCCACCAACCTGAGGACTTAGTTTAGATTGAACGGTTAATCGTTTAACTGCTATTTGCCGTAATCCTTCAGCTAAATACATTAGTCGTCTTTCAAAATCTTTGTCTTTTTCAACATTATTTTTAAAAATAATTAACACGTCGCGTTCATCATCTTGTATTTGTTCATCAAGGATAAGATCGTAGACTTTTTCTAAAATTGCCTCTTCTTGTTCTTTCCGACTCAATTTCTTGTTTATAGACATAAAACTTTATCCCTCTTTTTTACACTGGTAAGAAAATATAAAAAATTAAAGATTCAAGGAAACGAGTGTAAGAGCAACTAAGCCTCTGTCTGCGCCAAGGCTTGCCAATCGGCAAGTTGTTTAATGGAACGATATAGCTCTCACCCAAACGGTGGCAATAACATGAAGGTGTATGAAAGCAAAGTAATTTATATTTTTACCCTTTTTCTAACTCACGAACGTAATCCATAATGATTTTTGATCATTAACTTTAACTTCTTCATCAGAGTATGCTTTGTTAAAGAATATGTAAAGAAAAAAACAGCCGTTTGCAAAGCGGCTGTTCGTTCAGGTGCAGAGCAACAAACCATGTCCTATTTAAAAAGTACAGGATACCTAATTACTGCTTTTTCGACTGAACATGGCTTTTAGAGCACGCTTAACAACTTGAAAAAAAGTCAGCGACCTAACCATTCGTTCCGGTTTGACGTATTTACGTATCTCACGTAAAACTTTCTTCGGATGCTTAGAAGAAAAAGTGTACGTTCCATTTTTCTTAGTTCGTATTGCATAGCGAGGAATCCACCTTCCCTTGAACATCACTGAAGCAATGACATAATCTACTTCTTCCCAAGCGATTCGAACGTATTTTTGAGCATTTCGTTCATTATAAAACTCAAACCCTTTGTCGCCGATCATGATCTTGCCATAATCAGTCAGTCCCATATAAGAAGTGGCCTTCGTTACAAAGTCGACTTTTGTGTTTATTGATTCAACCATTTTCTTTACTTCACTTCCCTTCGTTTCACTTTCCCATTATACTGTTTTTCATCACTCTAAAATTCATATACTTTTTATCGTACAAAAATGCCCAGGCTAGAATGATATCTCATAAAACGCCCGGGCAAAATCTTTATGATTACATTAAGTGGATCAAATGGAAAACGACACCAATCACGAACAAACCAAGAATAATAATGATTGGAGAAACTTTCCTCTTGAGCAGCCACATGCAAAAAAGAGTTAACGCCAATGCGGATAAACCGGGAATTAAGCTATCCAAGTTGTTTTGTAGCGTTGTTACTTTTTGCGCGGCTAATGAAAGACCGGAAGCTTGCTGTTCCAACGCCGCTTTAACTCCTTCGGCTCCGGATGGTAAATTGCTCCAATCAATAAACGCACCTTTATCAAGTTTAACGGAAGAAACAACAGGCGTGAATTTTATCGATACCCAACGGTTTACTAATGAACCAAGGATGAACATACCAAGTATTGACGCGCCCTTAGTAATATCCTGAAGTAATCCGCCGGACAAGTCTTCGGTAATTTTAGAACCGGCTTTGTAACCAAATTCCTGTGTGTACCACATGAATGCCATACGAATAATGTTCCATCCGAAGAAATAAAGAATAGGTCCAAGCAGGTTGCCGGTCATTGCCAGAGAAGCCGCCAGCGCGCCAAGGATTGGTTTCACTGTGAACCAGAAAACCGGATCACCGATACCTGCGAGCGGACCCATCATACCGACTTTAACCCCTTGAATAGCGACGTCATCAACAGGCGCGCCGTTCGCTCGTTCCTCTTCAAGTGCCAGGGTAACACCGATAATCGGTGAAGCCACATAAGGGTGCGTATTGAAAAACTCCAAATGACGTTTTAGAGCAGCCGATCGTGCTTCTTTGGATTTATATAATTTTTTAATTGCGGGAATCATGGTGTAGGCCCAACCACCGTTTTGCATACGTTCATAGTTCCAAGAACCTTGAAGGAACGTTGAGCGCCACCAAACAGAAATTCGATCTTTTTTGGATAATTTCAATTCTTGTGCCATTTTATATCAGCCTCCTTCTTAGTAGTTATCAATAATATCGCCTAACGGATCACCTGTATTTGAATTTCCGCCGTTACCTGAACCGCCTTGTTTGGAAAGTGCCAAATAGATGAGAGCAAGCGCGACGCCGATTGCACCAAGACCAATCAGTGTGATTTGGGTCACCGTTGCGAGTACAAACCCAATGGCGAAGAATGGCCATACTTCTTTTGTCGCCATCATGTTGATAACCATTGCATAACCAACGGCAACGACCATGCCGCCGCCGATTGCCAAACCATCAGTCAGCCAAAGCGGCATTGATGCAAGCAGTCCTCTAACGGGACCGGCACCAATTGCTAAGATTAACGCTGCAGGGACAGCAATTCGGATGCCTTGCAGACAGATTCCGGCGATTTGCCAAAACTCGACTTTTCTAAAGCTTCCTTCATTAGCTGCCGCATCCATGAAATGAACAAATGCGGTTGCAATCGTACGACAGATGATGGTTAGTAATAAACCGGCAACGGCAAGCGGAACGGCAATCGCGATTGCCGAAGACACACCGGCACTGCCCTGCCCGCCAAGAACCAAAATAATTGCGGATGCGATGGAGGCGAGCGCTGCATCAGGCGCCACAGCGGCACCGATATTGGCCCAGCCGAGCGCAATCATTTGAAGTGTCCCGCCTAAGATGAGGCAGGGTACTAAGTTTCCTGTTACAAGTCCGATTAACGTACAAGCGATTACTGGTTGGTGGAAATGAAATTCATCCAATATTCCTTCCATACCAGCTAGAAATGCGACGATAATGACTAATATAATTTGAATAATGTTTAAGTCCATAATTATCGTTCCTCCGTTTCTCCTGATCATTTAATTATCTTAATCTGTTCAGTTCTTCTTGAGCTTTCCTAATAATTTCATTCATGTCATCCTTCGAATCGTTTGGAACTTTACGCACATCGAATTTTACGCCGGCCTTTTTTAATTTGGCAAAAGCATCGATATCGTCTTGCCCAAAAGCGAGCACCTTGTTCGGTTGCACTTTACCCGGTGAGTGTGCCATCGATCCAACGTTAATTGTTGTCAATGGAACGCCGCCTTCAACTGCTCGAAGCGCGTCCTGCGGATTTTCAAAAAGAAGCAGTGCGCGTTGACCGCCGAAATGCTGGTCGTCTTTCGCAATTTTGATCATTTGATTGACAGGAACAACATGCGCTTTAACGCCTGGCGGAGCCGCCTGTTGGATTAATTTCTTTCGCAGTTCATCATTGGCTACCGTATCAGAGACGACAATGATGCGTGTCGGCTGTGTTGTCTTTGTCCATGCAGTGGCGATTTGTCCGTGAAGTAAACGAGAATCGATACGCGCCAGCACGTATTTAAATTTACCAGGAGCACCTGTATTTGTTTTCTGAGCAGAAGCTGCAACTGCTGGCTTTGTCGGCTCTAATTCTTCAGGTCTTATTTTGACCCCTTCTTTAGCTGTTCCTGAAATATGCGTGGCAATTTCACGGGCAGTGTTCATTGATAAGCGTGAAGCATACGCTTCGATTACCATCGGTAAGTTCATGCCGGAAACAATCGCCCATTTGTCTTTGTGTGCTTCAAACAAGCTGTTGACTTGATTGAATGGTGTACCGCCCCAAAGATCGACTAAGAACAGTACTTCTTCCTGATCGTCGAAAGTGGCAATCGCTTTTTTCAGTTTTGCTTTAACGGCATCGGGTCCTTCGTTAGGCATTAAGGTGACCGTTTGGACATTCTCCTGCTCTCCGAAAATCATTGAGCCAGATTGGAAAATGCCTTCAGCAAAATTGCCGTGGCTCGCTAGGATAATCCCTACCATTTCTTCATACCTCCTATTGTAACTATTTTTTACATTAGCAAATGACTCAAGCATCCAGATATGTTATCGTTTTCATAAGCACGCCGGATCAATTTGCTGTGCCGGAATCTTCTCACCCCCCTTCATGTCTATGGAGATGCAAGGCAAAGTATATCGGAACGGTTAAAAATCATTCGTTTTACACCAAACCTTTTTCGGAAAGCGATTTCCAAAGATTTTTTGAACTATCATTGGAAACCTTGCGGACATCAAGCTTAATTCCTTGACCATGTAACCATTTGAAAGCTTCCACATCTGCCACATTAACGGCGATCGCATCAGTGACCATGATCCGCGTTGTGTCAAAACTAATCGCACCAATATTGATCGAATCAACCTTTATGCCGCCTTGGACAACACGTCTTGCATCAACAGGATCCTCAACCAAGATCATCGGTTTTAAAACATTAAAACGCAGATCATGATAGAGTCTGATCATTTTGTCCACCGTGATGATGTGCGTTCGAATTCCGGGGGGCGCAGCTTGGGTGAGTAATGTCTTTCGCGTCACATCACTTGCAACGCGATCAGACACAATTAAAATACGATTAACCTTTATGGCTTTGGCCCAATTCGTTGTCACTTGCCCGTGCAACAAGCGACTGTCAATACGCAATAAACGAACATCCATTGTCATGACCATTCACCACCAATGCTCGTGCGACCAAACCAAATTCTCCACCTTTTCCGAGTAAGTAATCCCCGTACACTCATGCAGTTGGTTTTCCAGGTCACCTCATAGCGCTTTCATGATTTGAGTTTCAACCAGCGAGAACTTGAATTATTCCTCAGAAAACAACTACACTACACGACAAGCAATTTACATGCCACTTTTTGTGTATCAGACCAAAGGGCTGGTATAATAGGTATTTACTACTAATCAAAAAAAGATTGATACAATAAAACTGTGTATCAATCCTTTTGTGTATCGTTTTTTTCGTTTTCTGTCTTAAATAATTCGATGATATAATACACTTCTACCTCTGAAAGATTAATATTAAGCGTTTCATGTAGAACCTCATTCGCCTGCTTAACGATCGGATACAACTTTTCAGTTCTGACGCTCGATCGTTTTTGCTCATCGACACTCATTTCTGAGCGCGTCAGATAGCGTTCAAGCGCTCCCGCCATATGCATGATTAAACTAATTTTGAATGCATTTGACATTTTAGACTGACTGCGCCGCTGAATAAAATCGCAATAATTCCACAATATTTTTACAATTTTTGCGGGATTAATGAATGTAAAATACTGTCCCAAATACTTCTGACTCACTTCTTCCGTTAATGACTCTGATTGTTCCAAAGCCTCTGATTCACCTGCAGTATGATTGTTTATTTCTTCGATCAGACTGACAAAACTTTCGCCTCCACCCTGCAATAAGTTCTCCAATGAAACAAATGGAGCTGCAACTTCGGGTTTCACAACGCCGGTCGTAGCCACGATTTGATATTTTTGCCGAATCTTAGCAATTTGTTCTTTCATAGTCACGACCGAAACTGTGATTACTGTGATATCATCAATTAGATTATCGACTAATATCTTATCCAACAGATCCTTAATTCGTCGAGCTGTTCCCTCGCCAGTTGAACAAATTGCAATAATCGCCTTCTCTCTTTGATTTGATAGTGTCTGAACATAATTCTTTTTTCTATGGACCTTTTCAATCGTTTGTGCATAGCCGTCAAATTGACGCAATTCCCGATATACTGTTTTAAGATCACTATCGATCAGCGCTGTTTTACGGGCTGCTTCGAGCACCATCGCTGTAGTCACCATATCAATCGTTTTGACATGAACATTCGTTTTCTCGGTCAGTTTACTGCTAAATGTGTTAAGAGATCCCATATCGACCAATAGTAAAACCCCGTTGCCCTGATCAATTTTTTTAACTTGTGCGGCAATACCATCCAACGCGACTTTAGGACTCATTTCAAGCGGCATATCGTAGGCAGCAATATTATCTACGGACAGCAATTGCGAAACAACGTGAACCATTGAGGATGCGGTACTGTTGCCATGGGCCGCTACAACGATTCCAACTTTCCCGGTTTTAGGTTCTGATTTTAAAGATACAAAAAGGATCGCCATGTAATAAACTTCAGATTCAGGAATAGGAAAATGATAATGATCCTCGATCAAGTCTTTAACATGTTCAGCAATCTTGAGTTCAGCTGGATAATCATGGACCATTGAAATCAAATCAGCCGGAATAGTGCGTAACGGTTTTCCTGACTGGACGCGTTTAATAAAAGAACTGATGTGCAGGCTCATCGCATAAATGAAGTTATCTCGGACCGGATAACTCTCTCTTTCCTGAAGCAGCAGTTGGATCCGTTTTGTTAAATCAATAATCTCTTGATCAACGATCTCATTCAAACTGCTGACGTTTCTTTCCAACTTCCCTTGACGATAAAACGATTTTAAATGCAGATTGATATCGGTCATAATGAAGTTATTGATCGCTGCTTGATCCAATCCTTCATCTTTCAGCAGCGCAGCTTTATCACCAATGATTTCATACAGATTATATGGCAGTTCATAACTGTCACTATCGGGCAGACCACGCTCAGCATCAGGCTTGATCACCATCGTTGGTTCGAGCAATCGACTCAGGTTCCCCAGTTCTTGCCGATTGTTCGCTAAGTTGGAAAGTCCATCTTTGATATTAGGCGGCAACTGGCTGAAAATCAGAGTTATTTCATTTTTATTACGCATGCTATTCAAAAAACCTTGAGCACATACTAATTGAATATTCGATTTCAACTGCCCAACATTACCGTAGGTGACACTTCCCAGCAAAGCTTGGACAACATCTTCACTTAAACGAATATTTTTATGGATCCGATTCGCTTCAAGCGTTAATAATTGTTCTAGTAACTGCAACTTTTCACGTGCACTTCTTTGGTTAAAATCGGGCAGTTGAATGATAATCGGGATACGGCGGACAAAAGTCTGCAGCAATGAACTTTTCGGGTCTTCAGTCGTTGCGTAAACCAGTCTGACGTCTGCATGATGCACTTTGGCAGTTTCGCCTAAACGGCTGTATGTTCCATGATCCATAAAATAAAAAATCATTTCTTGTCCCTCGGGCGGCAGACGATGGACTTCATCAAGAAAAAGCATACCGCCATCAGCTTCCTGAATCAGACCATCTTTATCAGCGTTAGCACCGGTAAAAGCCCCTTTGACGTAGCCAAACAGATGCGACATCAATAACTGCGGATTGTGTGCGTAGTCCGCACAATTAAATGTAGTAAATCCCTTTTTGGAAATGATCCCCCTATCCAATGCAAAATGGTACATTTTATTAGCGAAATACGTCTTACCGGATCCTGTTGGACCAATGATCAGTGTGTTCAGTCCATGTGGCGGATAAAGCAATGCCGCTTCGGCCTGCTCGACTTGATTCTTTAGGCTGTCGCGACTGCCAATCATGTTATCAAAAACATCCACGTTGTTCTTCTTTGCAGTCGACTTCATTTTAATGCTTTGATTACGGATACGAGCATCTCCCGCGAACCCAATGTTGGGTTTCTGCTCCAGCATAAATCCACGTTCCCCTTCTTCACTATTCATGAAATAGTGAACGGGTCGCCCATTTGTCTTCTTTACTTTTCCCTCTCTGACAAGCTGATTTAACACATTGCTCACATTCGGACGAAGCACACCAATCGCTTCGGATAGTTCGCTCGTTGTAATGCCTTGATCCATACTAAGCGCGCACTTTTCCAGATAGGTCAAAACTTTTTCACGACGTGTCATTATATTCCCTCCTTTTTTAAGTCTATTGTGTATCGACAGTGTATCACAGGTTGAAAAAGTAAGCGAATTCATCAACTTAAATTCAGGATTTATAATGGCATCCGATTACCTGCGCGCATCGTGTTAATTGACATAAGCAAACGATTAAACTTACAATTACTTGACATATATATTTTATTACTTATACTTACTTAAGCAAGATACTTTTTAGTTGCTATTTGGGACTTACCGTCACCATCGTGGCTCATTAAAATTGCAAGACTGACAAACGATATGAAAATCTGGGTTGCGCGCAAATGAACTAATTACTGGCGTAAGAAAATAAAACGATTCCCTTCAAATAGAAAGAGGTGGCGCATCATTTATCAAGAAGAACGGCTTGTCGCTATCCTAGACTATTTGCAAAAAGCGCGTACGATGTCCGTTGCTGACATTTGCCAACGTTACACGATCTCACGAGATACGGCCCGCCGCGATATTGTTAAGCTTGTGAACCAAGGAGCTGCAACTCGGACACATGGAGGCATTGCCCTTCCGGATTTAGGCAACAAGATCCTAGCATATCGTGACCGGCTGCAAACGTATTCTGAAGAAAAAATGCGCATTGGTAAAGAAGCAGTTTCCTATTTAAATTCAGATGGCTGTTATTTTCTAAATGCGTCAACCACCATTTCCTGCATGGCTAGGCAACTTGAGGCACAGGTCAGCGTCTTTACGCAATCACTCGACGTTGCAGAATTATTGTCTCAACAACAGAATGCAACCGTCCATTTACTTGGCGGGAAATTGAACCATGAAAATCGTTTTTTCTTTTCTATGGAAAGTGCGCGGCAGATTGAGCGAATTCAATTTGACGGTGTTTTTCTCGGTGCAGCAGCAATAGCTGAAGATGGTATTTACTATGAGGATGAAGAAGATGCATGGATCAGCAGGCTTGCAACTGAACGCTCCGAATGCACAATTATCCTTGCCGATCACAAAAAGTTTGATAACCGAAGCAGGTTCAAAGCCTTTGATTGGGATGCCGTGGATGTGCTGATTACCGATCGCACTCTGCCTCAACCAATCCATACATTAATGGAGACACACGGCATTCAACTCATTATTGCCAATTAATCGCCACGGAAGCAACTAAAAAAAAGCATACAAGGAGAGGTATACTATGCCCATTCACTTGATTTTCAGTGACATCGATGGTACATTAATCAATTCAAATCATGTCATCACGGAAAAAACGATTCAAGCAATCAAAGGATGTGCAGAGCAATCTATTCCCTTCATCCTAGTATCGGCGCGGATGCCAAGTGGAATTCTCCCTTTGCAACAGCAGCTCGGTTCATCGGATCCGATTATTTGTTATAGCGGCGCGCTCATCGTCGATACGCACAATGTCTTTTCCGATAATAAGGTCTTGTTGTCGACCACAATGAACCCGCTAACCGCACAATTTGTTTATCAGCAAATATGCGAGCGCTTTCCTAAAATTAGTTTTTCAGCATATAGCTTCGACCGCTGGCTTGTCCCGGAACGTATTGATCCTTGGATCGCTCAAGAACAAGCAATTGCCCAAACACCAGCCTATGCCTGTGCCTTTCACGATCAAACTTTCGATGAATTACCGCCTATTCATAAACTACTCTGTATGGGGGATCCGGCGGATATTGATCAACTTCAGGAAACTTTGGGCGAGTTAAACCTAGATGCTGAATTTTACAAATCAAAACCTACTTATTTGGAAATCATGGCCAGGAACGTGAGCAAGGCACGTGCATTACGAGAAATCATGGATCGCTATCACATTGACCAGAAAGACACGCTCGCATTTGGCGACAACTTCAATGATGTCGCGATGCTTCGATTTGCCGGAATTGGCGTCGCGATGGACAACGCCCCGACACAAGTCAAAGGTGCTGCAGATTTTGTGACTTTATCTAATGATCAGGATGGCATTAAAGCAGCTTTGGAACGATTAGGCGTACTTAAAGTCAACTATTAAATCTTATTCGTTTTAAGCTGTTCCAACCAACGATCCAAAAAGTCGAAAAGGATCACTTTGTTTTCTTGAATAAATCCAAAATGCCCGCACATATCCGAGATACTCTGAACATATCGCCCGCCGGTCAATTCGCTTCGTGAATGAGCAATGATCTCGCGAATGTTCGCTTCACCGACCCCAAGGTGGAATTGCAATCCCACGACCCGCTCCCCATAAAGAAACGCCTGATTTCTACAGGCCTTGCTAAAGGCAACATGAGACGTGCCTTTTGGAAGATCGAATGTGTCTCCGTGCCAATAAAAAACCGTCATCTGTTTCGGCATGCCATAAAAGGCGGATCAATCTTGCTCATCAAAGAGATCGGGAGCCAGCCGATCTCTCTTTCTTTACCTGGATAAATTTTTGCGCCAAGACAATCAGCAAGTAATTGAGCACCCGAACAAATACCGAGCACAGGAATATTTGTTTTCATCGCCCTCTCAATCCATTCTTTTTCCTTCTTCAGCCACGGATAATCGTTTTCTTCATAGATATTCATCGGATCACCCATAATCACAAGCAAGTCCATCTGCTCAAAATCAGGTTCGTCAAATTCCTTTTCATAAAAATGTGTTCCGGACAGACGATATTTGCGTGCCAGACACCATTTGGAAATAAATGCCGGTTTCTCAAAAGAAACATGCTGAAAATAATGTACGTGCACCTGCTTCATCTCCCCTTAATGACTATGTGTGCGCCGCGCCATATTTGAAATAGACAAAGTCCGGATAAGAGGAAGAATCTCTTTTCCGGACTGGTCCCGCAACAATCAATCGAATATGTCTCCGAGCATATCCATCACTGACTTCTTCTTTTTTCTGCGTGGATCGTTATCTCTGTACTTTCCTTTATCATAGTATGGATCTTCCTTATAGTCACGATCTTTATAGACTTTTCGATCATCATCATGTTGATCTTGTTCATACCAATCATTAAACGGGCGGCGGACTTCCTTCACTCGGCTCGATAATTTGTCTAACTCACCGCGATCCAGCCAAACACCTTTGCAGTTCGGGCAAATGTCAATCAATACACCGTCTTTCTCAACTTCTCTCATACGTATATCATCGCATACCGGACAATACATGGCACCACTTCCTTTCATACTAATAGTGTATCAAAAATTCAATTAATACGCTTTCATTAAGCTACTCCTTCTTTTTGCATCATCTGTCACAGAATCATTTTTCCATTAATTAATGTTAACAAAAAAGTCACATTTTAGGTGTAAGCGTTTACATCTGTTATTATATAATTAATGTGTGCTCAAGAATACTTTGTTCAATTAGTCGACCATTTAAATGAGGAGATGAACGACATGGAAGCAGTAGTAGAAGGAAGTAAGTATGGATCTGCTTGGGATGGATTTGTTGACGGAATTTGGAGTAATGAAATTAACGTTCGCGATTTCATCATGAAAAATATACATGGATATACGAGCGACGAATCGTTCCTTGCCGGACCAACAAAGAATACGGAACTTCTTTGGAAACAAGTAATGGACCTTTCCGAGCAAGAACGGAAGAACGGCGGTGTTCTCGACATGGACACCGAGATTATTTCAACCGTCACCTCTCATCAGCCCGGTTACTTGAATAAACAACTAGAAAAAATAGTCGGTGTGCAAACCGATGCGCCTTTCAAACGTGCGCTGATGCCTTTTGGAGGAATCCGAATGGCAAAGCAGGCATGCGAATCCTATGGATATAAATTAGATGATAAAGTCAACCATTTCTTCACAGAATATAGAAAAACACATAACCAAGGCGTCTTTGATGCCTACACCGATGAAATGAAATTAGCACGCCACGTTGGCATTATTACCGGACTTCCGGATGCATACGGTCGCGGACGAATTATCGGAGACTATCGCCGTGTTGCCTTGTACGGCATCGATTTTCTGATTGAGCAAAAGAAAATCGATAAACAAAACACAAGCAGTACAATGAGTGAAGAAGTCATTCGCCTGCGTGAAGAATTATCTGAACAAATTCATGCGCTGCAAGATATTAAGAAAATGGCCGCAAGCTATGGCTTCGATATTTCCAAACCGGCAACAAATGCCCGCGAAGCGTTCCAATGGCTGTACTTCGGTTATTTGGCTGCGGTTAAAGAACAAAATGGTGCCGCTATGAGCCTCGGCAGAACATCATCGTTCCTTGATATCTATATTGAGCGTGACCTTGCGAACCATGTGCTTACTGAAGAAGAAGTTCAGGAATTGGTTGATCACTTCATCATGAAGCTTCGTCTTGTTAAGTTCGCACGTACACCAGACTACAATGAATTATTCAGCGGAGATCCGACTTGGGTAACCGAATCTATCGGCGGCATGTCTGTTGACGGACGCACCCTCGTCACAAAGAACTCGTTCCGCTTCTTGCATACTCTGGAAAATCTCGGACCGGCACCGGAGCCGAACCTAACCGTACTTTGGTCGAAACAGCTGCCGAAAGCATTCAAAGAATATTGCGCGAAGATCTCCATCAAAACGAGCGCGATTCAATACGAAAACGATGACCTGATGCGCGTTCAATACGGAGACGATTACGGCATTGCTTGCTGCGTATCCGCAATGCGGATCGGAAAACAGATGCAATTCTTCGGCGCACGTGCCAACCTTGCGAAGACCCTGCTTTACGCGATCAATGGCGGTGTCGATGAAGTCAAGAAGGTTCAAGTCGCTCCCGCACTCGCGCCGATTACTAGCGAAATTCTCGACTACGATGAAGTCATGGTAAAATTCGACCGTATGATGGATTGGCTGTCTGATCTTTACATCAATACACTAAATGTCATTCACTTCATGCATGATAAGTATTCCTATGAGCGCGCCGAGATGGCCCTTCATGACACGCACATTCTGCGCACGATGGCAACGGGAATTGCCGGACTGAGTGTTGCCGCAGATTCACTAAGTGCCATCAAATATGCGAAAGTTCATGTTCAGCGTGATGAAGACGGCATCGCAGTGGGTTTCAACATCGAAGGCGATTTTCCTAAATACGGAAACAATGATGATCGCGTGGATACGATCGCAGTGGATCTCGTTGAACGCTTCATGGGCAAACTAAAAAAAGTCAACACTTATCGCGATTCTGTACCTACTTTGTCCATTTTGACCATCACATCGAATGTAGTTTACGGCAAAAAGACCGGCAGCACTCCAGACGGCCGACTTCATGGCGAAGCATTTGCGCCAGGAGCGAACCCAATGCATGGACGTGACAGCAAAGGAGCACTCGCTTCCCTGTCGTCAGTCGCTAAACTGCCTTATCGTTATTCTTTAGATGGCATTTCCAACACATTCTCCATCGTTCCGCAAGCGCTTGGTAAAGATGATAGCGTTCGTAGTGCGAATCTGGACGCAATGCTTGACGGTTATGCGGTTAAAGGGGGTCATCATATTAATATCAATGTGTTCAACCGTGAGACGCTGATTGATGCGATGGATCATCCTGAAAAGTATCCGCAACTGACCATTCGTGTTTCCGGATATGCCGTCAACTTTATCAAATTGACTCGTGAACAACAGTTGGAAGTCATTCATCGGACCTTCCACAAATCAATTTGAGTCAATCCGAGATAAGTACCTGCACTAAAGAAAGGAGGGAATCGTCAATGGTTCTTGGCACTATTCATTCTATTGAATCGTTCGGAACAGTTGATGGACCCGGCATTCGATTTGTCGTCTTTACTCAAGGCTGTCCGCTCCGATGCAAATACTGTCACAATGTTGACACTCGAGCAATCGGTACGGGCAAGCAAATCAGCGTCGATGAGATTATCCGTGAACTGAAAGACTACTTGCCGTTTATCCAATCGTCAGGCGGCGGAATTACGGTCAGCGGAGGCGAAGCATTGCTTCAAATGCCTTTTCTCATCGAACTATTCAAGGCATGCAAATCGATAGGAGTTCATACAGCTCTCGACACATCCGGATGTTGCTATGTCGATGCTCCCTTCTTTCACAAGCGGTTTGATGAATTGGCAAAGTACACAGATCTCGTGCTTCTAGACATTAAGGAAATCAACTCGGAACGGCACAAATGGCTGACCGGCCAACCAAACGAACACATACTGGCATTTGCCAAAGTGTTATCAAAAAAACAAATTCCGGTCTGGATCAGACATGTTCTTGTGCCTACAGTTACCGATTCTGAAGAAGACTTGAGCGCACTCGGTGCCTTCATCAACACACTGAGCAATGTGGAACGTGTTGAAATACTGCCCTATCATCAAATGGGCGTCTACAAATGGGAAGCAATGGGACTTGATTATCCGCTCGAAGGCATTGAATCGCCGACGGATGCAGAAGTGAAACGTGCCGCCCAATTGATTCAGCAAAATATTATAGAGCCGCTCGTTACAATCCCGCAATAAAAAAAGAAACGCGCTTCGCAGGAAATTTCTGCGAAGCGCGTTTTTTGCGCAATAAGAAAGTATAAAATCTTAAAAGATTAGCGGAAGCTAGCATAAGCGCAACTTTGGCTTTGCCCTTTTCAATGGCTTGGCAAAGCCAAGTTTTCTAACACTGGTAGGAAAGTATAAGAAAACAAAAAATTTAAGGAAACGAGTTATCATGAACAAAACTAGCCCCCTTGATTGTAGAATCGTGGATTAAATGGGGAAAAATGAAAGAGACTTTCAAATCCTCAAACAGAGCCATCATACGAAAGGGAGCTAGCACTATGAATGATAACACAAAATATGTAGGTTTAGACGTCTCTAAGGAAAAAATAGCGGTTGCGGTTGCCGAAGAAGGAAGAAACCAGCCCCAGTACATCGCGATGATTCCTTATCGACCAGAAGCGATTCGGAAACAAATGAGCCGATTAGGGGATCCGAGCCAGTTGCGTGTCTGCTACGAGGCCGGACCCACCGGATATGGCCTTTATCGTTTACTCAAGGCGATGGATATTTATTGCGAAGTCATTGCTCCGTCCCTGATTCCGCAAAAGCCGGGTAATCGTGTCAAAACAGATCGACGTGATGCTCTGCAGCTGGCAAAATTATATCGAGCAGGCGAACTCACCCCTATTTATGTTCCCAGTGAAGACGATGAAGCACTCCGTGATCTCGTCCGTGCACGGGAAGATGTCAAAGAAGATGAATTGCGCGCGAAGCATCGGCTTACGAAGTTTCTTTTGCGGAACGAAATCAAAGAACCTAGTGGAGTACGAAAGTGGACCCGAGCGTACAAAGATTGGCTCGATAAACTTTCGTTCGAGAAAAGCGCCTCTTTGGTAGTTTTTCAGGAATACTTGCACACACTCAAAGACATTGAACTTCGCTTAAATCGTTTAGAAAAGGAAATTGAGCGTCAAGCAAAAGAAGGACACCATGCGTCGATGATTCAGGCGCTTCAAGTTTTTCGTGGCATTTCAACCATCACAGCCACAAGCCTTGTAGCGGAAATAGGATCATTTCAGAGATTTCAGACTGCGCGACAGTTCATGGCTTATACCGGGCTCATCCCTAGCGAGCACTCGAGTGGCGAGTCCCGGCGACAGGGGAAAATCACAAAAACAGGCAATCGTCATGTTCGACGGCTGCTCATTGAATCTGCATGGAGTTATCGTTATCAGCCGGCCGTTAAGGGTGCTTTGAAAAAGCGTCAAGAAAATCAACCGCCACAGCTTTTAGGCATTGCTTGGAAAGCACAGACGCGCTTGCACACAAAGTATTTCCGTTTAATGGGAAGAGGTAAGGAAGCAGGCAAAGTAGTGACGGCGATCGCACGGGAACTCGCTGGGTTTGTTTGGGCACTCACGCAACAGCTTGACGAACCGAAAACGGTCACTCTCAATGAGGAGCGCACTGCATGACCTTTGACAGGGAGCCTCTGTGGGCGCTGTTTTCCCGCAAAAGGTGGCCAGCTTGAGTTTTGCACGGCTTCCCAGCCTACCACGCCCACCTCTCCCTGTCAAAGGGTGCTCGTATCTTGTTTCGTTGTAGAAAAAATAAAATAAAAGAAGAGAAGGACTTGAGAATAGGGCTGGAAGGCAAAGATGAAAACCGTAAGGGATAACGCACGACTTACACATGTGCTCGCTTGAATTGAAGTGAATGCACGAAACGAGTTCGTGACAGATCCTGAGACGGAACGATAAAATGTGAAAACCCACGGATATCAGTATACTCATCGGCGAAGAGATTTTTGCCTTCGAGCCGTGCGCTCGAATCGTTCTAGAAAGCATTCGTTCATAAAAAGAGAAGGTGAATTCAAAAGAGACGCAGTGGAGTGATGGAGTTGAAAGAAAAAAAGAAGCCCAAGAGCTTCTCTTCTTAAAGTTGGAATAAAACAGCTGATCCAATCCAATGTAGTGGGGGTATTGACAGTTTTGTTCATATCAGTGTAAGTGGTCCGGAAAAACGCCGCGTCCTGCGGCCCTCCGGACACTAGGCCGTCCATGGCCGTCGCAACTAAGACCTCGCCTTCGTCAGAGGCTTGGCAAAGCCAAGTTTTCTAATCTTAGTACATGACATTTACGATTTATTTCGCGTATTGTCGCACCTTGGGCTGAACATATGCGGCAGTAAAAGCCTCAATTTCATCAAGTGAATCCGAAATCAAAACCTTTGACCGATCATTTTCCGACAAAAATCCTTCATCAACCATTTGATCAAAAAAATGCTTCATCAGATCATAATAACCATTTACATTTAAGAAAATGCAAGGACTATCATTTTCGCCAACTCTAGCCCAAGAAAAAGCTTCAGAGATTTCTTCAAGCGTTCCGGGTCCTCCGGGGAGCGCGATACAGCAATCAGCCAGTTCCATCATTTTTTTCTTTCGTTCATCCATATCGTGGGTCACAATTAATTGGTCCAGTCGATCATGTGCGATTTCGCGATTGACGAGAAATTGAGGCATGATTCCAGTCACTTTCCCCCCGTTTTCCAATACAGTATCGGCAACAACCCCCATTAGCCCCACTTTGCCACCGCCGTACACGAGTTCATAGTGATTGTCCGTGATCCAGTTTGCTAGTTTCACCGCGTAATCTTCATAGATAGGATTCTTCCCTTTGCTAGCGCCACAATAAACTGCAATTCGTTTCATCTTGATTCACCTTCTATTAAAAACTGTAAATTCAATATAGCATAAATTGAGATATTTTCATCGTAGAACCCATTAGTGGCACCTCTACTAATTTTAATTGTTTTCTTGCAACCCCAAACGAACAATAATATGATTAAAGAAAACATTGATCGAATGAATATATTCTTAATGGAGGACTACTATTTGAGCGCGTTAATTCAGCAAATCAGAAATCGACTAAATCAATTATCGGAAGCAGAGAAAAGGGTTGGCCTCTATGTCACACAATATCCTGAACTTGTTCCCAGCATGACTTCCAGAGATCTGTCGATTAAAGCAGATGTCAGCGAAGCGACTGTTGTTCGCTTTTGCAAATCAATTGGCGCGGCCAACTTCAAAACATTCAAGTTAGAGCTTGCAAAAGAGCTTACCATTTCTAAAGAAGACCTAACAGATTTTTCCAGTCTTCAAAAAGCGGACGCGCCTTACGACCTTTTTTGCAAAGTCACACAATTAAATAAACAGGCAATTGAGTCAACGCAGCTCTCTCTTGATCGTAAAAATTTTGAAAAAGCGGTCAGTCGTCTACAGGCAGCCGACAAGATTATTTTTTATGGTGTTGGCGGTTCTTCAATTGCGGCGACTGATGGCAGCTACAAATTTTCACGTCTCGGTTACCATTCCGTCATGATTCCCGATTTTCATCAGATTGCCGCCACAACCCCGTTTCTCACACCTTCATCCGTATTTGTCGCAATCAGCATGTCCGGTAAAACAAAAGATGTACTGCAGCTCACCCAACTTATGAAGAACAAAGGTGCATGCGTTGTGGCAATTACTAATGCGCAGCATTCGCCACTTTTTAAAACTGCAGACATTCAACTGTGCACACCTGCTGTCGAACAAGATTTTCGCATTGGCAGCATCGCATCCACAATGACACAGCTGAACATTATTGGCGCACTCTATCTAAGTGTCTTCCACTTATCAAGCGATCAATTGGTTGATCAGTACCGAGAAGCTCGGGAAGCGGTCATCAAATTTAGGCGCTAACACTTTGATGGCTTTTTTTGCATTTTTTGAAATTATATTTCACTATTTTATAAATATATATTGACTTTTCATTTCAATTTAATAGAATATTAAGAAGAAACATAATAAAGAAAACAACAAAGGTGTGTGTGCAGTGACTGAAAATCTCTCGACCGAATGCCGTAATCAGAACACGATGAATCTGGACACCATGTCGCTCCATGAATTATTAGTTTTAATGAATCATGAAGATCAGACTGTACCACTAGCTATTAAGAATGCATTGGCAGTAATAGAACAAGCTGTTGAGCAAGTGGTTTCTTCTTTCCAAGCGGGTGGCCGTCTGATCTATATGGGTGCGGGAACAAGCGGCAGGCTAGGCGTCCTTGATGCCTCTGAATGTCTGCCTACATTCAGTGTCTCCTCAAGAATGGTGAAAGGAATCATTGCCGGAGGCGAAAAAGCGCTAACGACAGCAATTGAAGGGGCGGAGGACAGCGAGAAACTTGGAGGTGAGGATTTAAAGAAACAATCGATCGGACCGCTGGATACTGTTATGGGGATCGCGGCCAGCGGGAGAACGCCTTATGTGATCGGAGGACTTAAGTACGCGAAAAGCAAAGGAGCGAAAACCATCAGCCTTGCGTGCAACACTAATGCGGAAATCAGCCATTACTCGGATGTAGCAATTGAAATTGAGACAGGGCCAGAAGTATTGACCGGCTCCACTAGACTTAAGGCAGGGACTGCACAAAAACTCGTTCTAAATATGATTTCCACCGCATCCATGGTACAAATTGGAAAAGTTTATGGAAATTTGATGGTGGATGTTCAGCCATCGAATAAGAAACTAATTGAACGCTCCAAACGGATTGTCATGCAGGCAACCGGTATTGACCATGAAATAGCAGAGAAACAATTTGAAGAGGCGAAACACAATGTCAAAGCAGCGATTGTCATGACTCTGCTAAACTGCTCATATGATGATGCCATTGATCAATTAAACAAAGCAAACGGATTTATTCGGAAAACTTTGAAGGAGGAATGAAGGAAATGAAAAAAGAACAGCAGATGGCAGCATCCATTTTGGAGTACATTGGTGGCAAAGATAACATTCAGAAAATTATGCATTGTCAAACCCGCCTGCGCCTCTCCATTAATAATAAGAAAAAAGCAGATTTGACGAAATTAAAAGCGATTAACGGTGTCATGGGGGTAGTTGACGATGACACCCTGCAGATCGTAGTTGGACCGGGCACTGTTAATAAAGTTGCTGATGAACTAAGCACATTGACGGGCCTCGCGATTGGTGAAGAAAAAAATCCCGACAATTTAACACTTAGCGAACGCGCCGCAATAAACAAACAAACTATGAAAGAAAAAACGAAGAAAACACCAATAAAGCAACTGCTTAGAAAAATTGGTAATATCTTTATTCCACTCATTCCAGGACTTGTCGCTTCTGGATTAATTAATGGCATCGCAAATTTTGCAATTAATGCTGGTGCAAATCCAAAATCAACTTTGCTGTCCATTCTAGTGCTTATCGGAAGCAGTCTTTTCACTTTCTTAGCAATCCTAGTCGGCTGGAATACCGCTAAAGAATTTAACGGAACTCCTGTTCTTGGTGCGATTATGGGTATGATCCTGTTCAACCCAATGCTCGCAAATATTACTATCTATGGTGAACCATTGACACCGGGGCGCGGTGGTCTTTTTGGTGTCATATTCGCCGCATGGTTGATCACAGTTATTGAAAAACAAGTACGTAAAGGTATACCAAATAGTATCGATATTATCGTTACGCCGCTTATTTCATTGCTTGTTGTCGGACTTCTTTCTCTTTATGCAATTCAGCCGTTATTTGGTGTATTCACTGACGGAATTACGCATGGTATTCAAGCAATCCTTAATATCGGCGGCGTTGTCGCTGGCGCACTTCTCTCCGGTTTCTTTCTTCCTCTTGTTATGGTGGGCCTGCATCAAGGACTGACACCAATTCATCTTGATCTGATCCACCAGTTCGGTTATACAAGTCTCCTACCCGTACTTGCAATGGCTGGCGCAGGTCAGGTAGGTGCAGCAATCGCCATCTATGTCAAAACAAAGAATCAAAAACTTCGCGACAATATTAAAGGCGGACTGCCCGTTGGATTTCTTGGCATTGGTGAGCCACTACTCTATGGTGTCACCTTACCCCTTGGTCGCCCTTTTGTCACAGCATGTATTGGTGCTGCTTTTGGAGGCGCCTTCCAAGCAGTCATGCATACGGGTGCGGTAGGGATTGGGGTGTCCGGTCTTTCATTAATCCCGCTGATCGCTCAAAATAAATATATTTACTATTTTATCGGTCTTGTCATCGCCTATGCCGCCGGATTCATTTTTACTTACTTGTTTGGATATAACGAAAAAATGGCAGATAATATTAAATAATTTCACGAAGCCAAGTGAATGGAGAAATGAAGCTGTTATATCAATTTATCTGCTTCATTTCTTTTTTCATGTGACGATGTTGTTCGTGAAAAGGAGAGAACACTATGCTTGGCATTTCCATTTATCTAAATCAGCCAATTGACCAGCAGCAAGAAAAAATTAAGCACTATAATGCTCAGGGGTTTAACATGATTTTCACTTCATTGCACATTCCTGAGGAAAACAAAGAAGTGTATCGAGAACGTCTCATTGAATTAGGAATTCTTGCAAAAAATTTAAAAATGAAATTAATCGTCGATATTGATGCCAGTTCCTTGAACACACTCCATCTCAGACTCAACGAGGCAAATCAATTAGACCAAATGGGTATCAGCGCCCTCCGTTTAGATGAGGGGTTCGACGAAAAAGTGACTGCTGCACTATCCAAACAGATTCCAATTGTACTCAACGCAAGTACACTAACTACTGAATTGCTGCGAAATATGACAAAGGAAGGCTTGAATGTGAATCAAGTGACTGCCTGCCACAACTATTATCCACGTCCGGAAACCGGTCTATCACGTCAGGCCTTCCGACAACGCAATCAGTTTTTAAAAAATGTCGGGCTATCAATTGCAGCTTTCTTTCCAGGTGATCAAAATAGACGCGGACCAATTTTCAAAGGTCTGCCAACGCTTGAGTATCACCGCAATTATTCACCTTTCGCATCCTTTCTAGATCTATCTCAAGAAGATGTTGATGATTTAATTCTTGGAGATTCTGATATGAGCGAGCACGCGCTTCGGCAATTCTCTTCCTGGAAAAATGGCCTATTCCTTTTACACGCTCATCCTAAGACAGATGATCTTACTCTGCTTGAGGCAGTAGCTTTGCCCCAATCCAATCGACTTGATGAAGCAAGAGATTGCATTCGATCACAGGAATCCAGAATGCAGCATCTATTGAAACTGCCTGTTCTCCCGACAAACCATTCTGTATCTAGACTCATTGGATCGATTACGGTTGATAACCAACTTTACGGAAGATACCAAGGCGAAATTCAAATCACCAAACATGATCTTCCCGCAGATCCAAAGGTTAATGTCATTGGAATAATTATGTCTGAGGATTTGCCCTTGCTTCACTTCATGCATGGCGGGTCTAAATTTCAGATTGAATGGATCTGCTGATAAATTAAAGTGCTGATGTATCATGCTATCGAGTAGGAGGAGATAATTTCTCCGACCTCTCACACCACCGTACGTACGGGTCCGTATACGGCGGTTCAATAGCTTAAGTGTACATGCTCGAACAGATGGACTAGATTTTTGAGTCCCACCTGTTCGAGTATTTTGTTTGTGATCGACCGATGTAAGATATGGCTACAGGCGATGCG
Organism: Sporolactobacillus caesalpiniae; assembly: GCF_040513385.1. Taxonomy (NCBI): domain Bacteria; kingdom Bacillati; phylum Bacillota; class Bacilli; order Caryophanales; family Sporolactobacillaceae; genus Sporolactobacillus; species Sporolactobacillus caesalpiniae. The sequence continues at coordinate 95,106 of NZ_JBEVCB010000001.1, read as the reverse complement.
CCAGTAGCCTTTTCGTGTATTTGCCCATTCCCATGCTTTTGGTTTTGGAACGTTAAGTTTCATGAGACTTTTATATCTCGTCTTGACTTTCTTCCAACGTTTCCAAATGATCTGGCGAATTCTTCGCCGGAGCCACTGATCAATATGCCGAATATAGCTCTTCATATAGCTTATGCCATAGTAGTTGATCCATCCTGTGGTTACTTCATTAATTTCTTTAACGATCCCACGGATGTTACCGCTTCGGCTTCTTTTCGTCAGTTGTTTGAGCTTTCGCTCAAAGCGCTTTTTCGACTTGATGTGGGGGCGAAATCCCAATCCCTGCTTGGTCGTGTGCAGGCAGAATCCAAGAAATTTAAGTTTCGTTGGGCTGCCGACCTGAGTTTTCTCCCGATTGACGGTTAGTTTCAGTTTATCTTCCAGAAAGGTGGTGATGCTCTTCATGACTCGTTCGCCCGCTCTTCTGCTTTTGACGTAGATCGTACAGTCGTCGGCATAGCGAACAAACTTATGTCCTCTTCGTTCCAGTTCCTTGTCCAGTTGATCAAGATAAATGTTGCCTAGAATGGGCGAGAGATTCCCCCCCTGGGGAACACCGGCCTCGGTCGGTACAACCTTTCCATTCGTATGCACACCACTGCGCAGGAACTTGCGAATGAGTTGAAGGACGATTTTGTCCTTAATCCGTTTTTCCACGCAATACATCAACTGATCATGATTCACTGTGTCAAAGTAGGCTTTTAAATCAAGATCCACCGCATATCTATATCCTGCTTCGTAGTAAGCCTTGACGCGTTTCATTGCGTTATGGGCACTGCGGTGCGGGCGGAAGCCAAAGCTGTTGTCTGAGAACGTCGGATCAACGATTCGTTCCATCACTTGAAGGATCGCTTGTTGCACCAGTCGGTCACAAACAGTCGGAACGCCAAGGTTTCTTTTTGATCCATCGGGTTTGGGAATTTCCACACGTTTTACCGGTTGTGGCTCGTACGAGCCATTCGTGATCTGTTGGATAAGCTCATCCCTATTTCGCATGAGAAAGGGAAAGAGTTCATCAACGGTCATTCCATCAATTCCGGCTGATCCTTTATTCGCCTTAACACGCTTATAGGCTCGATTTAAGTTCATTCGGTCGGTGATTCTCGTGATGAGATCATGCACACCATCTCTTCTTTCAGTTTCACCGTGAGTCGTACTGCACACTTCTACCGTACCTTCGGATTCCATCCTATTCTTCGATAGATAGCCATCTTTTGATGTTGTCTGTGATTGTCGCATGACTCACACCTCCGCTGCTTCCAAGATTACTATTGTTCAGCCCTTCGTCCTGTCGGACTACTATGGCTTCTGCTGACTTCTTACAGTTCACCAAACCATCACTGGCTCGGTTGCTTCTGTGGAAATTTTCTTTCCTCTTGTCGGAGGCCCCTGTAAGATCTCCCCGGGTAAGAACGACCGCTTTCCTTCCATGTGGCTGCTGCATATACTGTTTGAGATTCGGGCAGTATTGGACTTCACCTTGTTACGCAGGCTTATCCGTCTCTATTCAGCCTTAGTATGCAGTTCTTGTTCATCAGCCCAGAAGTTTGCCTCCGGCTTCCTTCAGATTCCACCTCACGGTGGACACCCTTGCCTTTGGCTAACAGTTCCTACTGCCAAGCCTGTAGCGGACTTTCACCGCCTAGCTGTCGTCCATGCCGGGCGCACGTAAAAAAGCAAACTGAACCTTACTGCTCAGTTTGCTTTTTTGTTCATTTAATCATAGGCTTGGAAACAAAAAGTTTTACCTTTCCATGTTCTTTGACTTCTATATCTTTACGCAGTGGCATCTGATCGAATTTTCCACTGGCAATTTGTGTTCGTTGAAGTACTAATTTGGATTTAGGCGCCGTCGGAGGGTGGGTCATCATTGGAAGATAAATAATGCATAGAATCAGGAACAAGCGAAACGATTGGAGAAAAAGCTTCCGTGTGAGTCGCAAGCTATTCAGCTCCTTAGTTAAATTGTGATCCTATGGTTAAGTTTAAAAAAGAATTGTGAAGTGCGCTTTAAGTGGAGATTAAGAATTGAAATGGCGCACGTAAAGAAAACTTGGCTCAGCCAGCCCTCTTGCGTAAGCTGAGTCTTAGTTGTGCTTATACTATTTTCAATTGAATTTCTACTTGTTATAAGTCACAAAAAAACCTCTCCTTAGACCGGGAGAAGTTGTGCTTTGATCAACTGATTCAATTAACTATCGAGTCGTTTTCGTCTCATTTCACCATTTTCAAAACTGAACAAGACCGGATGATCCTCAATCATTGTCTCCATGTGAACCGGTCGTCCCCAGAGCTGAACAAGATACTTAAGGACGCCTTCTAGATCTCGAACATCAAGCTCTGTTCCTTCATAACGGTGCTTTAGCAGCAATTCGCCATTGTTTCGATAATCGCCGTTCTCAACGACAATATAAGGAAAACCGCCATTAATGCGCATGGATACAAGCTGATCGCGTACATTCCTCCAACCTTTATCTGTAATGGTATACTTGTCGCCTTTTTTCTCAAACATGAACAAGTCTTCACGTTGGACAAGAGGCTTCGACAAATAATTGCGGATGAACGACTGATCGGATTCAAGTTCTCTTACTTCGAAAATTTTCTCACGCCCGGTGCCTTCTTTAATACCAGTGGAGAGCATCTCATCACTGGGATGATTATAGCGCTCCTCTATATCTTCAAAAATCTTCAGACCGAGGTAATAGGGATTCAGACTTTGCTGAGATGGCTGAACCACCTGCGCATTCAGTTTAGCAAACTCAACCGCTTCTGAGGAAGTCAGATCCAGTTCGCGTATGATTCGTGCATGCCAATAAGAGGCCCAGCCTTCATTCATGACTTTTGTTTCCAACTGCGGCCAGAAATAGAGCATTTCCTCGCGAAGCATGGTTAATATATCCCTTTGCCAATCTTCCAGCACTTTGCTGTATTCCTCAATAAAGAACAACAAATCTTTTTCAGGACGATGCGGGAATTTTGTTTTCTCAGACTCATCCTGAGCAGGATCTTCCGACTCATCAAGTCCAATCAAGTCCTGATATTCAGACAACGGTTTTTTTTTCTTTTTTGCTGGTTTACCCGGCTTGCTGTCCAGCCAGTCACCTTTTCGGATAATACGCGGGTCCACATGCTCTTGAATGGCCAGTACCGCATCAATAAATTTCTCCACATTTTTACTGCCATATTGCTCTTCATAATTATGGATACGTTCTGCGGTCGCGCTCATGCTCTCGACCATATCCCGCCTCGTGTTGATGAATCGGACATTGTTTTTAAAGAAATCACAGTGCGCCAGTACGTGTGCGACAATCATTTTATTCTGAATAAGGCTATTCGTGTTGAGCAGAAACGCGTAACATGGGTTAGAATTAATCACCAACTCATAAATTTTGCTTAAGCCCAGATCATACTGCAGCTTCATTTTATAGAACTGCTTGCCGAAACTCCAATGAGAAAATCGTGTTGGCATGCCGTAAGCGCCAAATGTATAAATGATTTCTGCGGGACATATCTCATACCGCATCGGATAAAAGTCGAGACCAAATCCTTCCGCAATCTCCGTAATTTCGGCAATTGAGCGTTCAAGTTCTTTATGATCATCTGTTTTCATCGGATCGCTGCATCCTTTCTGAGCCATAGTGACTCTACGCAATGGCTTTATTCTTCATCTTATGAATCTGACCGACTGGAATATACCCGGCAGGCTCTTAAAGAATATGTTCAATGGTTTGGGGAAAGGGAAAAAACCGTTAAGAGGTAAAAAAACGAGCCCATAGGCTCATTTTACTTTACGTTTATTCAATCGCTCTTGAGGATGCGCATTGGGTTCGTCAGCAATGAGCTGATCCGCCAACGTATGGAAACGTTCCGCACTCATTGACGGTATTTGATTATCATTCATATAAATAATCCGTTCGTAACACTCTGTCAACAGAAGCAATGCATTCCCGTTGTTCTGATGACAAACACGGTTTGCAAACTCGCGCAACGTCTCGGTGTCCGATCGTTTCACTCCGTTCAACGCAAGTATTCGAAGCAGCAGGCGATATCCATTCCGAAAGTCCCGGGTGCTGTGTAACGGATTCTTTTTAATTTTCCATCTGTAAATCGCACGCAGCCACTTTTTTCGTGTTACTAGTGCCGCTAACGTTCCGATCAGCAGAACAATCAATGTGATCCAGCCAATACGAGACCAATTCATGCCAACGCCCGGCGAATTATTTGCCGAAGCGTTTTTCTTTTGGTCACTAGCTTTGTTCACAGAATGATCCGCTGGCTGTTTCTCCAGTTGTTGCGTGGCTCCATCCTGCTGGCTCTGAGCACGCTCAGAGCTGCCCGAAGGTTGTTTTGAACTCGATCCTTCAGAATCATTACTTGGTGAAGCGCTGGCAAATTGGCTTGGATCACTGAACGAAGGTGTCGGTTCAAAAGTAACCCAGCCGCTGCCCGGAAAATAGACCTCTCCCCATGAATGCGCGTCTGCGTTTGTAATTTGATATTGATTCAAACCTACGTTTTTTCCATTCACTTTTTCCTGGACTTGTCCTTGAAACTCACCCGAAGTAAATCCCTTGACCCATCGTGCCGGAATTCCCGCCGAACGCAGCAGTACAACCATCGACGTCGAGAAATTATCACAATAACCCACTTTTGAATCAAAGAGAAACTGATCGACATAATCCTGGTTCTGAGATGGACGCGGGATCTGTTCCGTCGAATATCTGAATCTTGAGGAACGTAAATAATTGACCACAGCCTTTACTTGATCATAGCGGTTCGTATGTCCGGCTGTTAGTCGTTGACCGAGCGCACGTACGCGATCAGGCAAATCTTGAGGAACTTGAAGATAGTGTTCTCGAATGATCTCGGGATCGCTTTCGGAAGTCGCTTTCCTCAGAATCGATGTTTGGTAGACAGGCTCAGCGTACGCTAATTGTTCTGAGGACACTCTTTTTTCATCAATAGGCAGCACCTGTCCCGTTGTCTGCTCAATTTTCAGCTGTTTTCCAGGGACAGTGATTTGCATCGGTTCACCGCTGTATGGCAAAATCGCCGGGCTTGCTTTGCTGAAATGTAGTATGGCTGTCTGTTTATTTGTTTTTGTTTGCGCTTCGTACAGTGACAAATTAGATGCGAGCGTCTTCGCAGCGGATGCCGGTAAATAAAAAGGTTCACTATTACTCCACCCGCGACCGGTGTAGTGGTCTTTGTGCGCCACACGCCAATAGCCGGGATTTCCACTGATCGCAGCTGTAAACAGCGGCGTCTGATCCATGCCAATTGATCCTCCAAGACGTGAGTCGTCATCATCATAGCCAATGCGCTGGTTTCCTGAAAAGAAGGATCCGTTTTGAAATAAGGAAAATCCGAATCCGCTGAGGTAATCCGATGATGCTGCCCAACGCGATTCCGGCTTAGGCATGAGCAATGCGAGTACCACAATCACAGCGATGATGCTACTTGTCGCGGCAATCCACGAAAAACCGCTTCTAAGCTCTTTTTTTTCGGTGTTTTTTAACGGAAATTTTTTCCATTTCCACATACTGAGCAGAAGTAATGCGCACACAACAATGCCAATCATTGTTTTACTGCCATCATATACCGTAAACGTATCAATGAGCACGCCGCTTAGCACTGCAAGCGATGTAAAAAGAACAAGCCTTCCCTTCTGAATCCAATATCTGATCGCAAATAGAATCAATCCGAACAATAGAAAAAAGAGAAATGCGCTGAACAAGTCCGACTCCTCTGCCGGCTGTCCATGCCATAGATACTCTATATTTTGACTTATTCCTTCGCCTAATTGAATCAGCCAATCCGCACTCAGAATCGGGTACGTATAAAAGAAGTAATGATGCATTGCATGTAAAATCAGAATACCGCACACAATTGCACACAACCCATTCGACCATTCCAAATAAAAGATCAGCATCATAATCGCGATGAAGATAACGAGTAAACTTTTAGAATTGAGAATAGTCAGTTCAATGAGCGGTTGTGCGCACAGCCATAAAAGAAAGCCTGCCAGCGCATAAATAATCGTATTGATCACTCGATTAAATGGACGCTCATTCAATCACGTTCACCTACCTTTAGTTCCTTTTCCGAAACGATCGTTGCTGAGAACCAAGATGATCTCAAATGAGTGAAGTCCGTTTCAGGCAATTCATCCGTGATATAAAACAACTTTTGCTGCTGTCTGCTCTTCGCTGCAAATTCACTCATGGTAAAAGCAAGCTGCGCGTCCGTGCTCACAGCATAGCCTAAGTAACTTTTATTTCCGGACATGCGCACTTCGTCCGCTTCAAGAACCTGCTGTTTTGTCAGCTCTGCCAATGTTTGATAGACCTGATTCAGCGTGCGGGATGAGCTGTCCTGTAAAAAAAGAGCGGCAGACCCTGAGCGGTACGTCAATAACACGGTAAATCCATAATTCAGAAATGTTTTCACTAATGAAGCGGTATAGGAAATCGCTCGCTCAAAGCGCTCGTCCGATTCCTGCTTTCGCGAAACAAGCACAATCGAGACATAGCGTTCACGCTCCGGTTCAAATTGCTTTGTAACCAGAGTGTTGGTTCTGGCTGTTGACTTCCAGTCCATCCGAGAAGGTCGGTCACTGGGACGGTAGGCACGAATTCCTGAAAAATTAGACAAATCCGCCTGTTGAGCAAAAGCGTCAGCTGTTTGATTCGGCAGATCCAGCTCATGAGCTGCTATAACGCGCGATTTCGGATAAACATAAACGACTATTCTGCTGCTTAATTGGACTGATCGTTCAAAAAATCCAAACGGATCGCCTGTCTTAAGAACAAGACTCTTTAGAACATGCCTTCCTCTTGGCATATTAGATAAATCTAGCGGGATCGTCACTTCACGTGAACACCAACACATAACTCCTGCCGTATGTGTTATACCGTTCCGCAGCGAGTCTTTGGGACTTTCGTAAATGGACATCAAAAAGAGAGGGAAAGCCAAACGCCTTTTCAAATGGATCTGCAAATGAAGTGTATCACCGGAAAATAGTTGATCATTATCAATCGAACGCACAATAACAATTGAATGAAATGGATACAGCAATAGGGCACTCAAATACAAAGCAATAGGGAGAAACGCGTAGAAGAGAAACCAGCTCAGGAAACCTCCGTGAGCGATTGCGAACAAAAACAGTACGACTGCAGTCACGAATGTTGGTACAACACGCAAAATAGAATATAAACGGCCTTTTTCCAACCAATGCCCAATCATTCAATCGGTTCCTTCAATGAGACTGGAACCTTTGTCTTACTGACGATTTCTTGAATGATCGACAAAGGCTCCCTATTCTCATAAGCTGCTTCCTGTTTGAGAATAATACGATGAGCAAGGACATAAGGTACTGCAGCTTTAACATCATCCGGAATCACGTACTCACGTTGTTCAATAAAAGCGATCGCTTGTACTGCACGCAGCAAGCCGATCGTGCCGCGAGGACTTACTCCGAGCGCAATCAATGGGTGCTCGCGCGTCGCCTGAATAAGATCCATTAAGTAATTTTTCATTTCTTTGGAAACGTAAACGGACGCAACTTGGCGACGCAGATACAGGACATCATCCACTGAGAGGATTGGTTTCAAGTTACTGAGCGGGTTATGATCCGGCACTCGGTCAAGCAGTGAAAGTTCATCCCTGCGGTCGGGATAACCTATGGATAATTTCAATAGAAATCGATCGAGCTGCGCTTCAGGCAAGGGGTATGTTCCTTCATATTCAATCGGATTTTGTGTAGCCATGACAAAAAAGAGATCCGGCAACTCCCGAGTAACGCCGTCAACCGTTATATGGCCTTCCGCCATTCCTTCAAGCAACGCCGATTGAGTCTTGGGTGATGTGCGGTTTATTTCGTCTGCAAGAATGATGTTGCCCATCAGTGGACCGGGCCGAAATTCGAATTGCGCATTCTTTTGATTGTATATTGTTAACCCGGTAATGTCTGAAGGAAGTAAATCAGGAGTGAACTGAATGCGCTTGAAATCAGCACCTATCGACTTTGCGATTGCGTGAACCAGTACCGTCTTTCCAACGCCGGGTATATCTTCGATGAGCACATGGCCGCCAGCCAGCAATGCTACGGTAATCAGCTTCACTACCCTTCTTTTCCCAACAACAACAGTTTCCACATGATCAATGAGTTCGGAAATTACGTGATGCGCTTCAACGCTTGAATTCATAAGTAACCTCGATTCCGATTATTTTCCGATTAGTTAAACCATTAACCTTAGTGTACAAAAAAAATTCGATTAATTCCAAACATAGGGCTGAAAAAAAAGAACACACGATATAGCATTCGTCTGTTCTTTTTCCTTTATGATCGCCTGTAGAACAGCATTCACTGACTTACAGTTGGCTCTTAAGCTGTTCTGCTGAAACAACCAAGGTCTCTACTCCCGCACCTATCTGTTCAGTAATTGCGGCAAGTTCATTAATACTATGTTCCGTGACAGATGAAAGGTTGCTGCTTTGATCTGCAGATTCGATAATACTTTCGAATTTCTCTCCCGTATGCTTCGATTCCTGCATACTCTTCTGAATAATCGACGTAGTCTTATCAAGAGAAATAACCACATCACCCGTGACGGTTGTTGATTTATGAATGAGTTCGGAAATTTGAACCATCGCTTTATTGGTTTCTTCAGCCAGTTTCTGAATTTCTTGAGCGACGACAGTGAATCCTTTTCCATATTCTCCCGCTCTTGCCGCTTCAATGGCAGAATTGATCGCCAAAATATGGGTCTGTTCGGAAATTTCTTTGACTAATAAAGTTACTTGTCCGATTTGTTGTGACGACGTTTCCAGTTCGCCAACCATTTTACCCATTTCCTTTACAGACTGGCTTGCAGCCATGACCTGAACAAAAAGCTGTTCCAACTGCTTTTGACCTTCTGAAGCATGTTGTTTCGCGTTTCGAGATACTGTGTCTCGTTTCTGAGAGTTTTCACGCACAATTTTAAATTGATCAAGGAGACTGCGAACCGCTTCCTCACTATGCTCAGAGAGCTGCGTCAACTGACTGCTCACGTGTAGAATAGCCGTGCGCAAGTCCTCTCGTCCAATTTCATACTCTCTTTTTAACGTCTTCTCGTATTCTTCGTCATAAGCCTCAAGAACAACTTGCTGTTCAAAGCTGATCATCTTGTTGATCGAACGAATCACGCGATCCGCCTCGTTCTTGTCCGCAACGTTTTCCAAGACAATGCTGATCAAATTCGAGAGCAGGTTCTGGAATGTGCCCATGTAATAAGGAGGAGTCAGCGCAATCCGATAATGCATAATACCGACCTGAAATCTACGTTTGATAAACGCTTCATCGATCACTCCGGAAAACAAGTCTAACACATGGACCGCCAATGTCTTGCTCAATTTTTCAATCGTACTATATTTATCAATAATTTTCTTAAGCGGTTCAATTTTATAGAAACTGCTATAAAATTCATTTGCCATTCGTTCTATATCTTTCTCTACGAACGGCCGCATCACTTTCATGATTTGAAGATCGAATTCTTTAATGTCAAGCATCTCGATCTTCTCAAGCACTTTCGAGTCCAGAGTATCAATTAACACTTCTTCTGATTTCGCCTTCTCCAACCATGATGTAACCTTTTCTTTTCGGTTTAGTAACTGCACGCCAAACACTCCCATCCAAAATAGTCACAGATCAAACATTCTATAACCAATTCTTTTCCGTCAATGGTGATGGTTCACTGTTTATCCCATTGTTTATGCTAAATATTTTTCAGAAAAATCTTCTTCTGCAAGCGGTCGACTATAATAATAGCCTTGAATGGCTCGGCATCTGCATGATTCGATTGCGAGCAGTTGTTCCTTTGTCTCAATACCCTCCACAATCACGTCGATCCATAATTGTTCGGCCATGGACACAATTGCAGTCACAATCGCTTGATCTCGATTGCTTTTGGCAATATCCAAAACAAATGATCGGTCAATTTTTAATTGATTGATCGGTAAACTCTTCAAGTAACTGAGTGAGCTGTATCCCGTTCCGAAATCGTCGAGACTGACACCAACGCCAAGTGCTCGGATCTCGTTCAGAATCTTAATTGAGCGCTCCAAGTCCTCCGCCATGGTTGATTCAGTGATCTCTAGTTCCAGATATTCAGGACATAGTCCGCTCACTTCCAATGCATGGCACACCCGTTTCACTAATGAATCGTCATGAAATTGATTAAAAGAGAGGTTTACTGAAACAGGAACTCGTGGAGCACCTCGATCCTGCCAGCTCTTCATCCGTTGACATGCCTCTTTAAGCACCCACCAGCCGATTTCACGAATCATGCCCGTCTCTTCAGCGACAGAAATGAAGCCGCTTGGAGGGACGATGCCGCGCTTTGGATGTTTCCAGCGGATCAGAGCCTCAACGCCGATCAATGTCCCGTTGCACGCGTTGACTTGCGGCTGATAAAACAAGACAAATTGATGGTTGTATAAAGCGGTTTGCAATTCGTTCTCAGTGCTTACTTTCATTATAAGCTGTTGATGAAGCTCATTGTTATAAAAGAAATAGCTTTCTTTGTTGCTTTTCTTAGCTTCCCTCAACGCCGCCTCAGCGCTCGCCAAAATCTGCACACTGGAGGTACCGTCATAAGGATATTCGGAGATGCCGATGCTGAATGTTGCATAGATTTCTTTTCCTTCAATAGTGTGCGGTTTCTCAGTGGTGTGCACAAGTTTTTCAGCTATATGAATTAATCCGCGTTTGTTCAAACAACTTTTGCAGATAATCATAAACTCGTCGCTGCTGATTCGAAATAATTCCGCGTTCATTCCATTAAGCGTCTGATTAACCCTTCCGGACAGAGAAATCAGTAACTCATTTCCGATACTTCTTCCGAATATTTCATTTATTATTTTCAACCGGTCAATATTGATTTTCAAAAGTGAAAACGATTGCTTGCTTATTTGACAAGTCTTGATTAAGTCAACAATTGTCTCTTCAGCAACCAAATTATTAGGTAACCCTGTAAGTACATCATGAAAAGCCTTAAAACGTATTTCCTCCGCTTTTTGGATCTCGTACGCTTTCTTCATCTGCTGATAGCTGTCCATGACCAATTGATAGTTCAGATTAAGCACTTTGCCTAACGCATCGGAAATCGTCAGTGCTTGTTCGCTGTAATTGACAGCTTTGATGATCCCATCCATAAGTCTGCGCTGATACAGATGGTTAAGCGCGGCTTGATTGGTCAAGTTTAGATGATGATCAAAGAAAAAAGCCGCCTGGTCCCTGCATATCGTCAGAAAGTGCTGATCGATGATTCCACTGAAAACACTCCGAGCTTGCGTTACGTACATGAGTGTCAGATCTTCTTTTGTCTTCTCAGACAGAACCATACTTTGTATATTGAATAAATCGGAAACAGATTGACTCATCTGCTGAGCAACATGGGCGAAGTCGTGTAACATAAACGGGCGCATCCATCTTACCAATTGTAAATCCAACATGTGGATTTGCGTCAGGCTAATCCGCTGTTTAACCAAATGGTCGCTAATTGATAAATCTACCGCTTGCTTCTTCACTTCCGCGAGCCATTTTTCTCGATTTAACTGTTCCCCCATCTTGTGTTCACCCTCATCATTTCTTTGCTGCCTTAATTTCGTAATTGAGAGACTAATACATTCTTTTTATCGTCACAAGAGGAACAAAAGTGAACAGGTTCATGATTGATTCAAAAAAATTTTTAGCAAAAAACAAAACATTGACGAACGGTCCATTCCATGTTAGTATTCAAATTAACTTAATTAATCTCTTATTGCGAGCGGCGGAGGGACTGGCCCTATGAAGCCCGGCAACCTTTCAGATTTATGAAAAGGTGCTAATTCCAGCAAGATTTCTGTTTTAGAGATCTTGAAAGATAAGAGGGTGCGGATGATATGTCAAGCCTCTCTATTAAACTAGAGAGGCTTTTTGTTTGTCCCCTCAAAAAAATAGGATTGCAGAACACAGGAGGATGATCATGAGTAACGTATTAAGCGCGAATCTTGGATACCCGAGAATTGGTGAGAAAAGAGAATGGAAAAAGGCACTTGAACAATTTTGGGCAGGAAAAATTTCAAAAGAAACTTTTCTAGATACGGTAAAAACATTGCGATTAAGTTATCTAAAAAAACAAAAGGACATTGGTGTCGACCTGATTCCAGTTGGCGACTTCAGTCTCTATGACCATGTTCTTGATACCGCCGTTCTTTTTGGTTTAATCCCTGATCGATTTAAATCAGACGAAAAAGAAGTATCCCTCGAAACCTATTTTTCGATCGCCCGAGGCAACAAAGATGCAGAAGCATCGGAAATGACAAAATGGTTTAACACAAACTATCACTATATCGTTCCGGAAATCACTAATGATACGAAGCCTTATCTCACTAGGAACCGCCTTCTTGATCTGTTCAACGAAGCGAAAACAGAACTGGGTATTATTACAAAGCCCGTTATTGTAGGACCAATCACATTATTGAAACTCTCAAAAGGTTATGATGACGATCACTTTACCACACTGCTTGACGCACTGCTTCCTCTATACGCCCAAGTACTAGGCGAGCTGCAAGCGGCCGGCGCGGAATGGGTACAGATTGATGAACCGATTCTTGTTAGAGAACAAAGCGAAGAAGATCTTGCTGCATTCAACCGCGCTTACAAATTTATTAAAGAAAGCGTTCCTGAATTAAAACTTCTGCTTCAAACCTACTTCGAAGCGATTGACGACTACAAAGAAGTTGTGCAATTGCCTGTAGATGGAATCGGACTTGATTTTATTTACGGCAAAGAAGCGAATCTGGCCGCGATTAAAGCATACGGCTTTCCGGAAGACAAAGTACTTGCCGCTGGAGTTGTTGACGGCCGCAATATCTGGAAGACTGATTTAGCTGCAACACTTGCCGAACTTCAAACCTTGCTTTCAGCGGTTAAGGATCACGGAAAACTTTGGGTCACTCCGTCATCAAGTCTGCTGCATGTGCCGGTAACGGTATCCAATGAAAACGATCTGGATTCGGTCTTACTGAACGCACTTTCCTTCGCAGATGAGAAACTGAACGAAGTCGTTACGCTTGCTAAGGGACTAAGCGAAGGCGAAGCCGCAATCGCTGACGCTGTTCAGAAGAGCAGCGCAGACCTTCAAGCGCTACAGCAATCGGCGCACCGCAATAACCAAGCGGTTCAAAAAGAAATCGACCAATTAGGCGATGAACTGCCGACACGTCCGGGCTCATACAAGCTGCGCCAGCAAATTCAGGCCGACGCGTTCAATCTGCCGCCACTGCCGACGACAACGATTGGAAGCTTTCCGCAGACAAAGGAAGTTCGCCAAGCACGACGTAATTGGAGAAAGGGCGAATGGTCCGACGCTAAATACGAACAGTTCATTAACGACGAGACAGCAAAATGGATTCAAATTCAGGAAGATCTCGGCATCGATGTACTCGTGCATGGCGAATTTGAACGAAACGACATGGTTGAATATTTTGGTGAAAAGCTCGCAGGCTTCGCCTTTACCCGTTTTGGCTGGGTTCAGTCTTACGGCTCGCGTTGCGTGAAGCCACCACTGATCTTCGGTGATGTATCATGGATCGCACCGATGACTGTCAAAGAAAGCGCCTATGCACAATCGCTGACGAAAAAGCCGGTAAAAGGTATGCTCACCGGACCGGTTACAATCTACAACTGGTCGTTTGTTCGCGATGACATAAGCCAAGCGGAAGTCTTCAATCAAATTGCGCTCGCATTGAAAAAAGAAGTGCACGCACTTGAAGAGGCGGATATTCGCATGATCCAAGTCGACGAGCCTGCGCTTCGTGAAGGTTTGCCATTGAAGGAAGCAAAGAAAGCCGGCTACCTCCATGATTCTGTTTATTCGTTCCGTCTCGCGACCACATTCGTCAACAACGACACACAAATTCATACCCATATGTGTTATTCTGAGTTCGATGAAATCATCGATACTATTGATGCACTGGATACCGATGTCATTTCGATCGAGGCCGCCCGCAGCCATGGTGAAATCATCGCCACATTTGAGGATTTTGACTATAAAAAAGGCATCGGACTTGGCGTGTATGACATCCACAGTCCACGCATCCCAAGTGTCGAAGAAATGAAATCTTATGCCGAACGCGCGTTGAAAGTTCTTGATCCAAAGGTTGTCTGGATCAATCCGGACTGCGGTCTTAAGACACGACGCCCGGAAGAGACCATTCCAGCACTCAAGAACATGGTCGAAGCCGCTTACGAAGTGCGTGAAGAACTTAGTAACCACGTTGGAAAATAAGTACTATTAAATAAGAAGCAGAGCCGCGATCATTGTCGCGGTTCTTTTTTTGGTATGCTTTTTAAACTGTAGCGCACAGTAAATACGAACTGCGCAACAAAACAATACCTGATAAAAAGAGACGGACAATTTTGCATTGTCCAGGCGAAATTATCGGAGTTCAAAGAAAAATATCCCCGTTCAGAGCAAAGTGTCAGCGCTCAGGCAAAAATATCAGCGTTCAGAGCAAAGTATCAGCGTTCAGGCAAAAATATCAGCGTTCATTCGTTATGGTGTTGAACTTTCTAGGAATTCGGTTCAACTTTTCGTTCGTTGGGTTGAACTTTTCAAGGTTTAGGTTCAACTTTTCGTTCGTTAGGTTGAACTTCTGGTCTTCGGTTGAACTTTTCCTCTCTTCGGTTGAACTTTTCCTCTCTTCGGTTGAACTTTCCACTCGTTAGGTTGAACCCTCTTGGTTGAACTTTCCACTCGTTAGGTTGAACCCTCTTGGTTGAACTTTCTAGGGGTTCGGTCTAACTTTTCCTCTGTTCAGTCTCACTTTTTATGGTTTGGTCTAAGCTCTAATTTTTCAGTCGAGTATCTTCCGTCTACTGTTCGTGAATGGAAATGTGGATTCTTTTTTCTGAACCATTAAAATTGTTATCCTTTTTTTTCTTATAACGAAAACTTAAATTCTCCGAGCCTCTGGTAAAGGCAAGGATCCGTTGCAATGACCAGCCTAGTATTCGAAGTATTCGGCTTGGCACCTGATGTGCTTCCGCAGGATGGAGTAAGTTCGACGTTACTCGCAGGAAGTGGGCAATGTGCAATGTCAAGGGTTCTTTTTTTTGCCGGGTCGCTTACGTTCTCTGTTATTTTTTTTCATGCAAAAAAAGAGCCTAAGGGCTCTTTTGCTGCTCTTACATATTATGGCTTGAATCGCGAAGCTCGACTTTCGGATGCTTCTGCTGAAACCAGCGCAAGGAAAAGTCGTTTTCAAAAATAATGACCGGACGGTCTTTATAATCAGACACAACCAAATTATTGGAATTGCGTCTGAGTGCTTCAGCTTCCTCGCGATTCGCGATCCACTTAGCAACCTGATGCGGCATGCGCTCAATGTCGAGATCAACGCCATACTCGGCTTGCATGCGGTAAACGAACACGTCAAACTGCAGCGTTCCGACAACACCGAGAATCGTTTCTTCGTACTGCGTCTTGTAAACCTGGATCGCGCCTTCTTGAGCAAGCTGACTCACGCCTTTCAAGAAGTGCTTTTGCTTCATCGCGTTTTTAGCGCGAACCTTCGCAAAATGTTCCGGAGAAAATTGCGGCAATGCGCCGAAGTTAAAGGTATCCTTCGACCTGCACACCGTATCCCCGATCTGATAAAAGCCTGTATCATAGAGACCGACAATATCTCCGGGATATGCGTCGTCAATCAGTTCTCGGCTATCCGCAAAGAATTGCTGCGGCTGCGCGAGCTTTAACTGTTTCCCGGTGCGATCAAGATAGACGCTCATGCCCTTCTCAAATTTTCCGGAGCAAATGCGCAGAAATGCGATCCGGTCGCGGTGGGCCGGATTCATGTTTGCTTGAATCTTAAAGATAAATCCTGAAAAATTCGGATCATCCGGCTGAATGACACCTTCACTAGACTGAAGCGGTTGCGGCTGCGGGGCAAGCTTCAGATAGTGCTCAAGAAAAGTCGGTACTCCAAAATTTGAGATCGCGCTACCGAAGAATACCGGCGTCTGTTTGCCGGCTTTAACAGCCTCAAGATCGAAGGTACTGCCTGCCTCATCCAGAAGCATCAGATTTTCTTCCAGTTGGCTGAGTGTATAATCATCTACTGTATCCTTCAATATTTCCGACAATTCATCAACTTCACTTAGCGCTTGTACCTGGCGCTCTCTTTTTTCGTTATACCATTCAATCTTATGTTCCTGGCGGTCATAGACACCGCGAAAGGACTGACCCATGCCGATTGGATAGTTGATTGGGTAGGATTCAATACCAAGTACATTCTCAATTTCTTCAAAGAGCTCGAGCGGCTCCTTACCTTGCCGGTCAAGTTTATTGATGAAGGTGAAAATCGGTATCTTGCGTTCGCGGCAGACCTTGAATAACTTAATGGTTTGCGGTTCAACACCTTTTGCCGCATCAATAATCATGACTACACTATCGACGGCCATCAATGTTCGGTAGGTGTCTTCACTAAAGTCCTGGTGTCCGGGCGTATCCAGAATATTAATCTTGTAGCTGTCGTATTCAAATTGCATAACACTGGATGTGACCGAGATTCCCCTCTTCTTTTCTAGTTCCATCCAGTCTGAAGTCGCAAATTTTTCGGCTTTTCGTGATTTGACGGCGCCGGCTGTTCGAATGGCACCGCCAAGCACCAGCAGCTTCTCAGTCAGCGTCGTTTTACCGGCATCCGGGTGCGAAATAATGGCAAATGTGCGACGCCTTTTTAATTCCTGCTGTAACTGATTCATGATTTCCTCCTACTTAAAAAATCAAATCGCCTTTTGGCAATTATGATTACCCTATTCAAGAAAAAGGCACTCGCGCTGCTAGACGAAAACGACACATGCTCCCGCTTTGCTTCCAGCCAACTTGCTGCGAATGCTTTTTCAATCATTCTATCTTAATTATATACATATTCCATTTGAATCATAAATGCCCGATCAAATTGATCACTGATATTCAGTTAAACAAATGATTTATTTGC
The DNA here is from genome assembly GCF_040513385.1 of Sporolactobacillus caesalpiniae. Taxonomy (NCBI): domain Bacteria; kingdom Bacillati; phylum Bacillota; class Bacilli; order Caryophanales; family Sporolactobacillaceae; genus Sporolactobacillus; species Sporolactobacillus caesalpiniae. The sequence goes on along the minus strand of NZ_JBEVCB010000001.1, from coordinate 78,039 downwards.
TGACCAATCCGTGAACGCGGTCCATAACCGCTGTTTTAAGCGCATTAAATTTCTTGTCACGGTCTGCGGCGTCACTGCCCTTAATACCAAAGTAAAATTTAATCTTCGGCTCGGTACCGGATGGACGAAGGCAGAACCACGAGCCATCGCTCAACTTATATTTAAGAACATTGGACACCGGCAGATCAATTGTTGAGACTGCTTTTTGCGCTACATCCGTAGTCTCTGATTTCTTATAGTCCTCGATAAAAGCGACTGGGACATTGGCAACTTCAGTTGGCGGCTGCGTGCGGAAATCATTCATAATCGAATTGATTTCTTCTTTCCCGCTAATTCCCTTCAATGTCAGAGACTCCAGACCCTCTTCAAAATATCCGTAGGTCTTGAATACATCTTGGAGCGCGTCATAGAACGATTTGCCTTGCGACTTGAAGTAAGCAGCGGCTTCGCAGGCAAATAATGCTGCCTGTACAGCGTCCTTGTCACGCACAAAGGAACCGATCAAGTACCCGTAGCTTTCCTCATAGCCAAACAAGAAACTGTATTTTCCGCTGAGTTCATACTCATGGATTTTCTCACCGATAAACTTAAATCCGGTCAGCGTGTCGATGGTTGGAATGCCGAATGCCGCAGCAATTGTTCGTCCAATTTCAGATGTAACAATTGTCTTAACAACGACTCCGTTATTCGGAAGCAGTCCTTTTTCCTTCTTCTGCGTAAGCAAGTAATTCAGGAGAACCGCGCCGGTCTGATTCCCGGTCAGAACCTCATATTCACCCTGATCGTTCTTCACCGCTACACCAAGTCTGTCAGAATCCGGATCCGTTCCGATCAAAAGATCCGCATCCAGTTTCTTGCCATAGTCAATCGCTATTTTGAACGCCGCGTGTTCTTCGGGATTTGGCGATTTAACGGTTGAGAATTCCGGATCAGGCTCTGCCTGTTCCTTCACGACCGTCACATTCGTAAAGCCCCAATTCTTTAATCCGTTTACAATTGGATGGTAGCTCGTTCCATGAAGCGGTGTGTAAACGATCTTCAGGTCGGAACCAACTTTTTGAATGGTTTCTGGATTCAGCGACAGAGTCTTCACTTTGTCCTGATAAGCCTGGTCCACTTTTGCGCCAACCACTTCAAGAAGTCCGCTTGTTTTCAGTTCTTCCTCATTACCGACCTTCACCGACAGTTCATCCTCAACAGAAGCCACATAACGAATCACTTCATCAGCTTCCGCGGGAGGAAGCTGTCCGCCGAACTCGTTATATACTTTATAGCCATTATATTGAGGCGGATTATGGCTCGCGGTAATCACAATGCCGGAAAATGCGTTCAAAAAGCGTACGGCAAAAGACAAAACAGGCGTCGGACGAAGCGCGTCAAAAATATAGGTTTTGATTCCATGAGCGCCTAGAGTCTTAGCTGCCTCCAACGTAAACTCCGCGGAGAAATGGCGCGGATCATGCGCGATCACAACGCCTCTTTTCACAGCATCTTCGCCGGCATTCACGATGTACCGTGCGAGGCCTTCAGATGCCTTGCGAATCGTGTAGATATTCAGACGATTCGTGCCTGGACCGATTTCACCGCGCATGCCCCCGGTACCAAACTCCAGGTTTGTATAAAAGCAGTCTTCCAACTTTGCCGGATCCTGAGCGATCGCATCTAATTGCTTTTTCAAATCCAGATCCAGATTCGCATCGGCGGTCCATTTCTCGTATACCGTTTCCCAACCCATAAGTTCACCCCATAATAGTAAAAGTTTCTCAATCAATACACGAATATTGCCATTTCTATTATATAACAAAAATTTGAAAAGCGCTGTCATTCTTTGAAAGGGAAAGATGAACATTCCCTCTCTAAAAGCTTATGCTTTGTTTCTTAATTCAGGCGAAAAATATCGGATGATTTTTTCCAGAGATACATCTTGGAGTGATTTGAAGCAGCCGTCGACATGACCGAACGGCATTTGTTTGGTGACCGCATTTGGCACGACAATACAATACATGCCCGCGCGTTTTGCGGCGAGTGAACCGTTAAAGGAATCTTCAATCGCAATCGCTTCTTTCGGATTCACCCCGAGGCTTTCCAAAGATTTAACGTAGAGCGCCGGATCCGGCTTAACCTTTTGGACATCGTCCCAAGACTTGATGCTCATAAAATAGTCTGTGAGTCCGAAACGCCCCAAGTGTTTGCGCGGCCATTCGCCCTTTGAACTCGTTGCAAGTCCAACTTTCAAGCCAAGGCTTTTCGCTTGATTCAGCACAGACTTTACGCCGGGCAATACATCCTCCTCATCCACGAGCTTATTAAAAAGCGCGTAGCGTTCTTCTTGAAAGGCTTCCCTGTCTATTTTCACATTCGCATGCTCTTCAAGATAAGCAAGTGAATCAAATCCATGCTGCGTTCCAATCGCCTGGCTCCAGATACTGAGCGGCAGCTCCACTTGATATTGATGAAACATTTTCTGCATGACTAAATACATGATACGTTCACTATCTAAAATCACACCGTCAAAATCAAATACAATTGCTTTAATCATCAAATACAACCCTTCTCAGTGGTCTCGTTTTCCATTTTAACATGCACGGGTCTTATTTCTATAATTGTCACAAATATTTATTAGAAAACTTGGCTTCGTCAAGCTTCTGGCGAAGACGAAGCCGCCGTCGCGACGGCCATGGACGGCCTAGTGTCCGGTGAGCCGCAGGACGCGGCGTTTTTTCGGACCGCTTACACTCGTTTCCTTGAATCTTTAATGTTTTTATACTTTCTTATCAGTGTTAGAAAACTTGGCTTCGTCAAGCTTCTGACGAAGACGAAGCCGCCGCCGCGACGGCCATGGACGCCCCTAGTGTCCGGTGAGCCGCAGGATGTGGTGGCTTTCGCGTTGCATACAGGACGTATGCGTGCTTAGCGAAAGTTCTTCTATTGTTAGCGAAAGTTCCCTTACATACGAAAGCTTCTTTGCTCTAAATACCGTTTTGAATCATCAACCTTGTCTAGAACAGACATTTCTATTTCATAAATCATTTGGATCCTTAATTAAGTACCGAGTAAAATAAGCGGAAATTTTCCGGTTATATGCATCTTGGCGCCTGTTTCACAGGTACATAAGGGTAATTTTTCCGGTTATGCACAGCAAAACCCTTCATTTTCACGTTTTTCGATTCGATAAGCGGAATTTCTCCGTCTATTTAAGCTATTTTCTCATTTATTTTCGAAATAAGCGGAATTTTTCCGGTTATTTCTCAGATTGGGCGCTTACCTGATCGCCCAACCGAATCTTATGACCTTATCGTCCTACCGGCAAGCCCGGTCCTTGGCTGTCATTCTGTATAAAGCTTTGATCCATCACCTTGTGACTTGAACGACACTTCAGCTGCTCGCTTGCCGCGAGCGATCCGGGAGCCTCCTCAAGTAAACCGATACCTGCGGGATCTCCCCAGGCTCGCTAGTCTCACACTTTCGTGTCTGGATATATTTTTGGGGTCAGTATGCTCAAGATCTTATACTTTCCTACCAGTGTTAGAAAAATTGGCTTCCCCCAAGCCTCTGTCGAAGGCTCCTACTCGAGTGATCAACGTCCATTTTTCAATCTTCATATAAAAGAGGTCAAGGTTCAGCCGCTTTCGCATAAACTAAATTAATCAACCTTCACAGCAGTCCCGCAGTTCATCTTGCAAATTAAAGGAGGGATTCAAAATGAGTAACTTCTTGATATCGGAAGAAGAATGGGATCTTCATCACAAAGGCGAGCAGGATCAACGCCGACACGCGAGCAAAGTCAAGGAGGCAATAAAGAACAACCTTCCTGATTTGATCAGCAGTGAGAATATCATTCTCTCAGACGGTAAAAAAATGACACGGATTCCGATCCGATCTTTGGATGAGTACAAACTGCGTTATAACTATGATAAGACCAAACATGTCGGTCAAGGTGACGGCAAAAGCAAAGTAGGCGATGTAATCGGCAAAGCACCTGGGAAGCAGCAAGCACAGGGACCCGGTAAAGGACCTGGCGCGGGTGATCGTCCAGGAATCGACTACTACGAAGCAAATGTTTCCATCATGGAAATTGAAAATCTTTTTTTCAAAGAATTAGAGCTTCCCCACCTCAAAAGAAAACAGGAACCGGACATCACCGTAGACAGTTTCGATTACCGAGATATTCGCCGCAAAGGGCTGATGGGCAATATTGATAAAAGGCGCACCATTCTATCAGCCATCAAGCGAAACGCGCGTGATGGAAAAACGCAAATTCACCCCATTCGCGAAGAAGATCTGCGCTTCAAAACATGGGAGACCATTGTCAAACCGGAAAGTCGTGCTGTAGTCCTCGCTCTGATGGATACAAGCGGATCAATGGGTGTTTGGGAAAAATACATTGCCCGCAGTTTTTTCTTCTGGATGAGCCGCTTTCTACGTACCAAATACGAGAAGGTTTCGATCGAATTTATCGCGCACCATACCGAAGCGACCGTTGTCAGCGAGGAAGATTTCTTTTCAAAAGGTGAAAGCGGCGGAACGATTTGTTCCTCAGCTTATATCAAGGCACTGGAACTGATCGACGCTTCTTATCCACCATCAAAATATAATATCTACCCTTTTCATTTTTCCGATGGTGACAACTTGTCCTCAGACAATCCGAAATGTACACGGCTCGTGAAAGAGATCATGGATATCACCGACTTTTTCGGATACGGAGAAATCAATCCTTATCATCGATCAAGCACATTAATGAGCGCCTACAGAAGCATTAATAATGACGCATTTCATTCATTTATTTTAAAGCAAAAAAGCGATGTCTATCACGCAATGAAATACTTCTTCCATAAAGATCCTGAAACTGAAGTCATTTAATTAAGAACAAGTTCTAAAAAGCCGGGCAAAAGTCCGGCTCTTCTTATGCGTCAATAGTTGGTAAAACTGTTCCATCGTTAACTAAAACCTGCGTTTCAATGCAGAAAAAAAACGTCAGAACGACGTTTTTTAATTGCGGTGGATCATTCCAAAATGGTTTATCGGCCAGTAACGCAGATCGACCTTACCGACAACCTTCTTTTCACTGACAAAGTGGAACACGCGACTATCCGTGCTGTTCTGGCGGTTATCGCCCATCACCCACAGCATTCCCTTCGGAACCTTTTCCTTGCCGGTCAATTCCTTCAACGAAAAATCCCAAGTAAGCTGCCCCGCCAGCATGCTGTTTTTTTTCTGCTTCAAAAATGGTTCATTGACCGGTTTTCCATTCACATAGAGTTGGTCATTTCTATACTGGATCGTATCACCAGGAAGTCCAATCACGCGTTTCACGTAATCATCCGTCTTGGTCGCATGGAAAATCACTACATCAAACCGTTTTGGCTGCGACAACTTGTAATTGATCTTATTCACGATCAGCCGGTCTCCGTTGTATAAGGTTGACTCCATAGACGGCCCATCAACAATGTAATTACCCAGTATAAATGTCCGGACAACGATAACGATCAGCACGGAGAGTGCGATCGCTCGAAACCAGGCAAATGTTTCATTTCTCTTTTTTGTTTGACGCATAGCTGCAACGACTCCCGACTATCATCATTCACTAGAATAGCTTAATCCATACACCCATTGATCCGATCATAGGCAAGCCCTTCTTATAATGTACACGAATCAATCAGTGTTCACAAGAAACGCAGCTTCTTGTCCTACGTCCGTCCAGTAAAAAAGCGCCGATAAACGGCTCGGCGCTCATAGATTGCATGCCGCGAGTCAATGGATAACGCCCGTTTGCATGACCGACCATTCATTGAACGGCCAATAGCGGACAGAAACCTTTCCGACTACGGATTTTTCATTGATAAAGCCGAAATAACGGCTATCTTCACTGTTCTCTCGATTGTCACCCATTACCCAGAGTTCGCCCTTCGGCACGCGAATCTCACCTGTCTTTGACTTTAAGCTAAAGTTTTCAGTTAGCTGCTGCCCTTCAGGTAAGGCGTCTTTATACTTCTGGAGATAGGGTTCATCCACCGCTTTTCCATTGACATAAAGTTGATCGCTCTTATAGGAAATCGTATCCCCAGGCAACCCAATGATTCGTTTCACGTAATCATCTGTCTTTGTCGCGTGAAAAACAATGACGTCAAATCGATGGGGCGTACCGACAGAATAACCGATTTTGTTGACGATCAGCCGATTTCCGTCTTGAAGCGTCGGCATCATTGATTCGCCGCGAACAATATAATTACTGAAAATAAAATGGCGGACAAGCAAGGCGATCAAAATCGCGATTGCGACCGCTCGAATCCAACTCCACAGTTCTCTCTTTGCTTTGCTCATTGACTCGCGAGTGTCCTTTCTTTATTAGCCGCCCATCCTGATTCCCGGTTACCTCGATCCGCAGTCTCAGCGATTAAGCAAACTTCCTACATATCTTAGTAATTCGTTCGCCGAAGTCGTATTATAGCCGTATTCATCCACAAGTCTCGCAATAACTTCATTAACTCGCTTCAATTGAGTCTCGTCAGGTGTCTTACTGGAGGTCGTAATTTTTACAACGTCCTTAAGATCAGCAAACAATTTTTTCTGAATGGCTTCTTTCAGGCGTTCATGAGATTTATAGTTAAAACGCTTGCCTTTACGTGCATAGGCCGAAATACGAATCAGAATTTCTTCTCTGAAGGATTTTTTCGCATTTTCCGAAATTCCAATCTGTTCTTCAATCGAGCGCATGAGCTTTTCATCCGGGTCAATTTCATCACCGGTAATCGGATCGAAAATTTTATTGCTGTTGCAGTAGGCTTCGACGTTATCCAAATAATTGTCCATCAGCGTTTTCGCTGATTCCTCGAATGAATAAACAAAAGCTTTCTGAACTTCGCCCTTCGCCAATTCATCATATTCACGGCGGGCAAGCGCAATATATTCGCTATAATGTGCCTTGTCCTCGTCAGTTATCGAGGGGTGCTGTTCCAAGCCTTCCTTAATGGAGCGCAGAATATCCAGCGCGTTGATCGACGGAACGCCCTTTCTTATGATTGCTGAAGAGATTCTGTTTATGACATAGCGCGGATCAATTCCGCTCATACCCTCATCAGAGAATTCATGCTGCAGTTCTTTGATATCGGCCGCATTGTAGCCCTCGACAATTTCACCGTCATATAGGCGCATTTTCTTAATCAAGTCAATGCCGCGACTCTTTGACTCCTTCAGACGCGTCAAAATGGAGAACACCGCAGCAGTCCGCAGGGCGTGCGGCGCGATATGGACATTCGCTACATCACTTTCGGAAATCAATTTTTCATAGATCTTCTCTTCGTCGCTTACCCTTAGATTGTAGGGAACCGGCATAACAATCATACGTGAGTGAAGGGCTTCATTCTTTTTGTTGCTGATAAAGGTTCGATATTCTGTCTCGTTCGTGTGTGCGACAATCAACTCATCCGCGGAAATCAAGGCAAATCGACCCGCTTTAAAATTTCCTTCCTGCGTCAGCGAAAGCAGATGCCATAGAAATTTCTCATCACACTTCAACATTTCCTGAAATTCCATGAGACCGCGATTCGCCTTATTCAATTCACCATCGAATCGATACGCGCGCGGATCAGATTCTGATCCATACTCGGCAATCGTTGAGAAATCGATGCTGCCTGTTAAATCAGCGATATCTTGAGATTTCGGATCAGACGGGCTGAAGGTGCCAATGCCGACCCGCTTATCTTCCGAAAGAAAAATTCGTTCAATCGGCACATTTTCAATCTCACCGCCATATTCCTTTTCCAGACGCATGGCATTCAATGGCGAGAGATTTCCTTCAATGCGAATGCCCGTCTCTTGAAAAAAGTCCTCGCGCAGATGCGGCGGAATTAAATGAAGCGGATCTTCATGCATTGGGCAGTCCTTTATCGCATAGATGGCACCGTCATCTGTCCACGAATATTTTTCAAGTCCACGCTTAAGCATGGTTACAATCGTTGACTTTCCTCCGCTGACCGGCCCCATAAGGAGCAGAATTCGTTTTTTGACATCCAAGCGTCTCGCCGCAGGATGAAAGTATTCCTCGACAAGTCGTTCAATGGGTTCATCGAGTCCGAAAATCTGTCCGTCAAAGAAGTGATAATGCTTGTGTCCGTCTTGCTCGGAAACTCCGGCAGAGATAATCATCTGATAGACTCTGGAATGTGCGGATTGCGCAATCAACGGATTCTTCTTTACTAGTTCCAGGTAATCTGCAAACGTGCCTTCCCACTTTAGCTGTTCCTCATAGTCGCGAAATTGTTTCAGTTTATCAAGAAAGTTCATTGTATCCCCCCTAGGAAAGATTCGTCACTGCTTCCACCCATGTACTTAAGTGTATGCGGGTGATTGCTAATCTTTCATGGAAACTGCCGGCAGATTACAGAAGCAACTTGATTTAAGAAACAAGAATAGCCTGCCAATAGGAGGAATACGCCCACTAACTGTAAAAAAAACTTATCAAATTCCGAACTGCAACACTAAATACAGCGTTTCTTTCAGAGCGCGTTAATCAAGACAATCCTGGAAAACGTTGTTGGCGAAGGGCTTCATAGATAATGATAGCAGCCGAATTTGATAAGTTAAGCGATCGAATCGCTCCGGTCATCGGCAACCGAACACATCGGTCCTGATACTTGGCGACGAAATCTTTCGGAAGACCGGTGGTTTCGCGTCCGAAAAAGAAAAAATAGTCCTTGCTCGGATCAGTATAGTCAAAAGCGTCGTATGGCCTGCTGCCATCGGTTTCGACCAGATAGTATTCACCTTGAGGATGCTTGGAGAAAAAATCGTCGAGAGAATCATAATAATGCAGGTCCACTGATTCCCAATAATCCAGTCCGGCACGCTTCAAATGTTTATCATCCGTTGAGAATCCAAGCGGGCGAATCAAGTGAAGCGAACTATGCGTGCCCGCACAGGTTCTCGCAATATTACCTGTGTTCGGCGGGATTAACGGTTGATAAAGTATAACATGATTACTCATTTCAATCAAACACTCCTATGTAGATCAGTGTGTCCATCGCACAATGCTCGTCCGATGAACTATTCCCGATCAACAAAAAATGGTCGGAAAAAGCCGACCATTTCAGTCATTAGTTTTAAATCCGCATTTATTATAGCACACCTTAGGCAATGAAATTATGTCTGATCTTTTATATGAAAAAATTTATACTGAATCTGTTTTGTCCACGCAGGGGAGTCGGTATAGGCCCATGGCCTGTGACGAGCGTCATAGGTGTGTGCGTTTACAAGCGGTGCGCCGGACCCGTCCATCGCCGTAACAATCGTATTATGATTCCAATGCCCATCCCCGTCGAAATCATAACAAATCACGTCCCCGGGGACCAGCTCATTCGCACTGCTTTTTTCAACGGCGCGCATTACGCTCCCCTGCCTGCTCAAATACCAACGCAAGCTGTTGGCCACAGTCCAACTAAAGCTCCAATTTGTCTTATGCTGCCACCATCCTCTGCCGCGGATCGGCTCGCCCCACATCGGGATTCCGCCCGCATGAAGACATTGTGAAATAAAGTTTGTACAATCGTCGCTCACCATTGGATAGTTGGGGTTTCTGCGATTCCACCATAAATCGGCGTAACGTACCGCCTGCAAACGATCATAGGTGCGTGATCTTACTTCCTCTGGTTTTTGATCGGCAGTTTCCTCACGCACTGAGGCTTGTTCCTCGATCGGAGCGAACGGAACAAGCGTATCCGAAACAAGTCGATTATCACGGATAACCGTTTGGCGATCCTCCTGGCGCTCTTCAAGAAAAAAGTCATCTTGTTTTTTAATCAGCCACTGAGTATGCAGACAATAATCAACAACCAAATCTTCACGCTTCTCGCTCGTTCTAACATTCTGTGCATGAACAATGGCCTGTTTGATCTCCGCCTGCTGTTTGAGCAATGCCTTAGTCTTATTCAAGAGACGATTTTGTTCCTCCGCTCCCAAAACCGTGTTGTGAATGTCGGCCCTCCCTACCCAGAAGTCACCAAGCATTGTTAACTGTTTTTGAAACACATTTTTCCAGTCCACCTAAATTCCCCGCTTCAGCATGATTTCGTTACACTCTATGCGAAGAGACAGGAATTCATACCCGGCGGTCTTTGCTCATGGAGAATCATCGCCGTTCGAAATTTAAAAGAAACTGTTTGGTCTTAAGTCCTCCTCCATAACCGACCAGTGAACCGTCTGCCCCGATAACCCGGTGACAAGGAACAATAATTGGAATCGGATTGCGATTATTCGCCATCCCGATCGCCCGCACCCCTTTCGGATTTTTCACCTCGCGCGCAATATCCTTGTAAGACCGCGTCTCCCCGTAAGGAATAGCGGCGAGCGCGGTCCATACTTTGCGCTGAAATTCTGTTCCTTTCATGAGCAGTTTCACGGTGAATGTCTTCCTGTCACCGTGAAAATAGTCACGCAGCTGCCGCGCTGCTTCCGCACAGTGTGTTTCATCCTCCTTAAGAACTGAAGGGAGTCCGTGTTTTTCAGCCCAAAGCATCAATTTTGGCCGATTCTCCTCGAGAGATCCAAAATCGAGATGACATAATTGCTGCTCATAGACAGCAAGCGTCAGCATTCCGATCGAGGTTTCTAGTTCATGAACAGCAAGATAATTATTTTGATCCATGGGTTTGTTCTCCTCCGTCATTTATCGATTAAGTCACTCCGCCTGATTGATTGGTATAATCTTGAGAACCGATTGCTGCGGCTGCTTGAGAAAAAGCGGATCATGAGAAATCACAATAACAATTTTTCTCTTCGCGACCAATTCATTGATCAAGTGAAGAATAATTGCTTTATTACTCATATCCAGAAAGTTGGTCGGTTCGTCAAAGAAATAGACACTTTTATCCGTGCTTAGATCGTGCTTCATTTGCGCGATCTTCTTCTGACCGTAAGATCCGTTGGTGACCGAAAGATTGCCATAGCTACTGATAATGGGCTCCGCAGGAACATAGACAAAGTCTGAAGAGCGTACTTTGAAATTCGCTCCGTTGATTTGAACCTCCCCTTTATAGCGATCACTGAATCCAAGAATTGACTCAACCAAAGTTGTTTTCCCACTTCCGTTCGCTCCTTGGATGACATGAAGACAACCGGGCAAAAACGTCCAATCAATCGCTTGATGCAGTTGTTCCCCATCTGCGTTTAATCCCCAAAAACCATTTAATTGAAGGGATTGAATCGACGTTCCTGAATAGCTCACAATGGGGAGATTGAGAAAACGCGTGAAGCTTCGCAGGACCGGCTTAGTCGCTAAATAATCCTTGCGAATGGTCGCGAAGAACTCCGCAGGATCCCAAAAACGTGACGTATAGAGTGTAATGGCAAATAATCCGCCAATCGTCATTTGTCCCTTATAGACAAAGTAAGCACTCATTAATGTACTGATTAAAATGATCGCGTTAAGCATACCGAATGATAACAGATTATCAAAAACAGCCTCAGTACGCACCTTTTTCTTCATATTTATATTATAAGACTGAAGCAATTTTGAAATCGGTTTGAGCTGCTTGATTTGCAAAAAGCGTTCTTCTTTTGTCAGACGAAACTGATCTGCCTCATAATCCTTGAGCTGCTCCATATCATGAATGGTCCGTTCAGTATTTTCAGTCATTGTCTTTTCGAATTGATGAGACAAGAGTAGAAAAATCGGTATGGAAAAAGTGACAACAAGCGTTATCGGAAGTGAGAGGTAAGTCATGCAGAAGATAATGCCGACAATATAGACTGCATTGATAATAGCCATAATTGGCACTTGGAAGATAAAACGTTTCACGAGTTCATAATTCTGACCCATGAATTGCTGAAGGTTTCCTGATTTCACATTATTTCCTCTAAGATCAAGATCACTCAATTCACGATCAAGCTTTGAGAAAATGGAAACATAGCCTTCTTTTGTCGCATAGCCGTCAGTCAAATCGACAGCGTAGTTAAGCGCCTGGCTGAGGACGAAAGCAGCAATCGACAACAGGACATAAATCATAAGATTATGGTCGTTTTTTTCAGATAGGGCGTCAATGAGTTGCATTTCAATAATCGGAACTGATAGAAAAACGAGCTTATGCACAAGGTGAATAAGAAAATTGACAACAAAGGTCTTTCTCGTAATTAACCCGATCAACGAGAACACGCGCGAACTCCTCTATATCCTCACAAATAAACAACTATTTGGGAAGAAGAATTTCATTGACTCTAAGTGACCATCGCAGATTAATTACTACCATTGGAACCATCCCTTTTCATTTTCTTAACTAACATTATAGCAAACGTACTAAAGAAAATAAGATCAATTATGGTACACTATTGGTAGATTGGTCAGTCAGGAGGCGCGTTATGGTTGATGTTTCGATTTCTTCTCAATTAAGAGATGCAGTACCTGGTTTTAAAATCGGTGTCATTTATTATCCGTCGATTGTCATTGGCGACTTGCCTCCATTAATCGGTGACCGCCTGCCGCTTTATTATGAGAATATACAGCTTTCATTGGACGAACATCCGGTAAGCGAAATCGCCGGAGTCAAGGAATGGCGATCTGTTTTTAAAAAGGTCGGAACCGATCCTTCTCGTTACCGTCCATCGCAAGAAGCACTGCTGCGAAAAATAAAAAAAGACGGTCGTCCGCATTTTATCCACTCAGCCGTCGATTTACTTAACTTTTTCAGTGTTCAGCACAGCATCCCCATGGGCTTGTATGACGCGGAACAGCTTCGCGGGCCTGTACAAATAAAAGTTGGTACTGAAGCGGACCAGTATGAAGGACTGAACGGGAGAACCATGCATATGAATGAAAAGATTGTCTCCGCGGACGCGATCAGCGCGTTCGGCAGCCCGATTGTCGATTCGAAACGAACCTGCGTAACCGAGCAAACCACGTGCGCCCTGCAAATCGTTTATCTAAGACCTTCAATGGATCATAAAGAAGCACGTCAACTGATCGATAAAATGGCAGAAATGTTCACCCAAGTCCATGGTGGAAACCATGAATTTACGTTGATCCAATAGAATATAGTCATTAGTGACTTGCGCGAGGAGGAGAAAAAATGAACTCAGATTTATTCAGCATTGATTATTTTAAAAAAGCACTTCATTTACAGATTGAGAAAAACAGCGATGTTCAGACCCCAGCGCAAACGATGAACAGCTACTACCACACCGTCGTTTCCGCAATCATTCAAGACCGGATCAACAAAAATTTTGAACTGATACGCCGGATTCGGAATCTGGATACGGCATACAAGGAAGTTAAAACGGAAATCGCGCAGCAACAACAAATGCAGCAATAATTAAAAGATCGTCCGGAACACCGAGTTCTAGACGATCTTTTTGATCATTCCTATACGTATATGTATATCATTTTGCTGCCCGAAATCCCGCTTTTTCCGCGTCCTTACGACTTTTAAAGCATAGTTCCGCCTTAGTCACTTTATAGTATCGATCGGAGGGCATATGATAAATCTTTCCTCGAGATGAGACATTGCCCTTAATCGCGCCATTACAATCACCCGTCTCAGTCGGTGATGTTTGACCTGCGGTTGTCGCTTCTGCGGCACTACTCGACGCTTGACCACCGCTTTTCTGTGTCTCTTTATAGACTTCTGTTCCCTTCATCACATCCGGATGAAAGCCGTTTGCCTCAGCGTAGCCGCTCACAGACCAAATACCAATTTTCTTTTTTTTCGCCTGTGCCTCAATCGCCCGGTATTGATCAACATAGTTGGTATTTGGCGGATAGACATAGGCGACACGCGCCAGTCCGCTTGCAAGCTGCAGCTCTTCAAAGGATCTGCCATTAACAAAGACATAAGCGAGCATCCGCCCGTATTTATCACGTCCTCCATTTTTGGCAAGCTCAAGCGCTACGGTTTTCCCATCCAGCAACTGATGCGCATGGGCGCTTGCTTCCGGCCCATAAGGCTGGACCCCTAATTTTGGATGGTGCGTCTCCGGCGTATCGATCAGAAGCACACGCACAGTTGAAATTTTCTTCTGATACAACACCTGCAACGTATCACCGTCAACGACCTTGATCACTTTTGCATTCACGGCACCTCTGGGCACGTCAACTTTGTTGACGACTACTTGTGAATTTCCGCTTGCGGTAGAGGCGGATTCAGCCGGTGTGCTTGATTCAGGTGACGGGGTTGTCGCGCTTGATGCATCCGACTGACCGCTTTCATCGAACTGCGCGCAACCTGAAAGCAGAACGATCGCCATTAAGCTCCCAATAAACGTCATCATACTTTTTTTCATCATGTTCACCTATTCATTGTTTTGGACGTGAATTGCATCGGGATTAAAATCCCGAGTTTCTAGGAACGTCTCATACTTGCTTGAAAAACCCAAGTTGAGGTTAAGACTTTTTACTAAGGCTTGTACCAAGCATTTTTTTATTTAGTAGGCAATTGCCCTATTTAAACTATTTTTCGCTGCGTTGACATCCCGATCATGGTGCATGCCGCAATGCGGACACGTCCATTCACGGACACCCGGTTCATGTTTCCCATCATCATCTTCTTGCACGTTTTTGAAGTCAGCGAGCTGTCTTGGCTGAAGGACCTTGTTATGCCATGGTTTTTTGTGCGTGCAGGCGATGCCAAGTTTAATTACAGCACAAACGTTCGTGTTCAAGCTATTATTGAACCTGCTTCCAAACAAAAAAATTGGAGACCTATGACGCTGATTCAACTCGGCAATAAGTGGTCGAGTTGAATCAGACTGGTCTCCCATATAAAGAAACGACCGCTCAGCAAAAAAGAGGCCGCTCTAAAAGTTAATGCCGCATCAAAGACGGCAGATGTTCATCGGGCACCGATCTTCACAATGACAAATCGCTTTAATATACGTCAAATCCTTGATCACAATCGACCCATGATAATAGTCAATCGCGCCATCACTTTTCCAAGACTGCAACATTCGGTTCACCGTTTCACGCGTCGAACCGATTAACTGAGCTAAATCGGAATTCGTCAAACTGATTGTATAGTGAATACCATCTTCATCAGTGCGGCTGTATCCATGGATCATCCTGAGAAGTGTTGAAGCGAGCGCACCATTCTTACCATAGAAGATTAAATCCCTCATCTTGATTTGCGTGTACTGCCCCATCATACCGATCCATTTCATAAATTCGAAGGACAGACTCGCATTGGACAGCAGCAACGGCTCAAGATCTTTTTCAGAAATAATTCCAACCGTGCATTCCGTAACAGTCGCCGCAGTAAAGGAATTTTCCACGCTTCCCAAGCAGCCGATCTCGCCGAATAAATCGCCTTCCATAAAGTAATGAAGCACAAGATCCTTACCATCATACGCGGATTTGAACAGCTTAACACGTCCTCCAAGCATGTAAAAGAGCTTGTCGGCATGATCTCCTTCCCAGAATATATTCACACCCTTTTTATAAGTTGTCACGGTCATTACTGATTTCAGCGCTTGCAGACTCTGCTTTGAAAACATACATGTATTGTTTAATCCGTCCTGTTTCAAGCAAGCAACCTCTTCCATAGCATCACGCCCTTATTGTTCGATAGCTTTATCTTATTTCATTATACAAGATTATTTCTTAATTCAACGCGATAAGTGTGACGGAAATCATACAACCTTATAAAAGTATCCGCTTACCTTTCATAATTATGATTCACAGAAGGCGCGAGATGCGCAGCAAGAAATGATTTAAAGTTCCACTGAACGAAAGACAAGTTCAACCTAACGAGTGAAAAGTTGAACCGAACCCTTGGGAAGTTCAACCCAAGAGAGGAAAAATCGTAACGTATTCATTGAAAATAGTAACGAATTCCAGACTCGTAACGAAGACATCAAAAATCGTAACGAATCATCCAAAACCGCAAAGAAAGTACTTCGCCGTTCGTCTTTGTTGCGCAACAGCATCTCAATCGTTCTATGTGACGAAAATCATACAACCTTAGAAAAGTATCCGCTTACCTTTTTTCATCTTTAAACACATGAATAGGATCGGACATACTCATGCTATAATGAATACAAAACCATCGTATTGCGGTAATGACAATGAATGGAAGAAAGAAGGAACAAATTTGGCAGAACTGACAGTCGGAACAATTGTGACCTTAGAGGTTTCACATAAAGCGCCATTTGGCTATTTTCTCACCGATGGCACGCACGAGGTACTGCTCCACGAAAACGATGTAATCGGCAAGTTGAATGATAAAGACAAAATCACTGTCTTTCTCTATCAGGATCACCAAGGACGGATTGCAGCGACGATGACGATCCCTACTGTGCGATTTGACTCCTTTGACTGGGCTACAGCCACCTCACAGCACAAAAAGTATGGCGTCTTTCTCGATATAGGTGTCAGCAAAGATCTCTTGCTCTCCAAGGATGATCTTCCATACGAATGGTTCTACTGGCCGCAGCCCGGTGAACGAGTTTACTGCAGTTTGAAATTGGATAAAAAACAGCGTTTATTTGCTCGCTTGGCGGACGAAACGGTGATCAGCACTCTGTCGATACCCGCACCGGAGAAGCTGCGGAACAAAGATGTCCACGCGACTATTTATCGGTTACTTGATGATGGCGCCCATGTGTTGACTGAGGAAGGCTATCTCGGCTTCATTCATACCGCCGAGACAAACGGCACCATCCGCATCGGTCAATCCATTGAATGCCGGGTCGTCGATGTGAAAGAGAACGGCAAGCTGAACCTGTCGATGAAACCGAGAAGCTATGAAGTGATTGGCGGAAATTCGGAAAAAATCGTCGCATACATGAACAGCCGGGATGGAGCAATGCCCTACTGGGATAAAAGTCTTCCCGAAGAGATCAAAAAACGGTTTGGCATCAGTAAAGGCGATTTCAAAAAGGCACTCGGTCAGTTAATGAAAGAGGGAAAGCTGTACCAAGAAGATGGATGGAGCTATTTAAAGCAAGACGAAACGTCAAAAAGCCCTGATCAAGGTTAAATCCCTGATCAGGGCTTTTCTTCTTTTAGTTCAGTTAAGCGGCAATGCGTCGCCGCTCCGTAAGGCGGTGATAAATCATACCAAAAAAATACGCGGCGGCAACAAAACAAACAATAAAAAAGCTGACCGGCGCGTTGGTGTAGTAACCGATGATCAGCCCAAACCATACACCAAGAACAGCGATTAGGGCAGAAAGCAGAATCATTCCGAAGATTGATTGTGTATAAAAACGCGCGGCTGCAGCAGGAATCGTCATAAGTGCAAACACCAGCAACGCACCAACAATCTGCACCGTGACACTGACAGCAACTGCCATCAGCAGCAGAAAGCCAATTGAAATCCAACGAATCGGCAACCCTGCAGACTGGGCGCCAAGTTGATCAAAAGAATCAAACTTTAACCAGCGATAGCTGACCGCGAGTGCGAGCAAAACAAAGATGGACAATATAATAATCTGCCACACATCCTGCAGGTCGATGCCAACAACACTTCCAAACAGAATCGTTTTCGTAAAGCTTGCCTGAACATTCGATAATGAGAGAAAAAGGATCCCAAGACCAAGGGCAAGACTAAGGATCACGCTTACGGAAGCATCTCTCCGGAACATCTTGACACCCAATTGCCCGACACCTAGAGCCCCAAGAAGGGTAAAGAGCAGAAGTCCAAGCAGCGGATCAATGCCGGCAAATACGGCGAAAGAAGCACCGGCAAAACCAATATGCGAAAATGTATGAGCAATAAAGGATAGATTTCTTCCTATTATAAAAACACCAATCGCTCCGCACATGATGGCGATCAAGGTTCCCGCTATAAAAGCATGCTGCATAAAGTCATATTGAAACATCTGTTTTAATCCTCCAGATTGCCACTATGGCAGATTCAAAAAAGTTCATTATTCTTTAGGCGATGGCATCTTTTTCACCTAACTGTTCCATTAAGATGACTGTCAAGGAAGGAATCTAAAGGCACCGCATGTTCTTCATTTGCTTCCGGTACCTTATGGTAGTACTGTCTCAGCTTTTCCGGTTGATCAAGGATCGCCGTACTCTCCGAGATCTCATGGCGCCCGGGTGCGATCAACATTAAGCGATCAGCATACTCCTTAACGAGATTGAGATCATGGCTAATAAAGATGACCGCAACATTCCATTCTCGTGCAACTCGTTTAACGAGCTCCATCATTTCTTTCTGAGCTTCAGGATCAAGATTTGCCGTCGATTCATCTAAAAGGAGCAAGTCAGGGTAGCGGACAAGCGCTTGAGCAAGAAAAGCGCGCTGCCGTTCTCCGCCTGAAAGCTTGCCAATCGCTTTCTTAGCAAATCGCGTTGTATCAGTAAATTGCATGATTTCCTGTAATGAAGCTCGTTCCTTTTTAGAAAGCCATGGCAATAGACCTGAACATTGTCCGAGTGAAATAAAATCTTTTGTTTCAATCGGCACTTCATCGTCAATTGCTCGCGACTGAGGTACATAACCGACAACCGCCTTTTTATGATCTGCTTCAATTCGGATTGAGCCGGATTGGGGTTTTAACAGACCCAGAATACATTTAAGCAAGGTTGACTTTCCCGCCCCGTTCGGTCCGATAACTGCAAACAGTTCACCTGCAGACACGTTTAAAGATAGATTATTGTACACTTCTTGACCATTAAAACTGACCTGCAGTTGATCGACTTGGAGATTGCGCAGCATCAAAAGACCTCCTTGCTTTTACTTTTGTTATTTTTGTGCTTCTTCAATTTGCTTTAATTCATCAAGTATCCATGTTTTATAGTTCTTACCCGCAGGCAATGTTTCAGTCACTTTAATGACTGGAACGTGATGCTTGTTTGCCAGTTTTACCATTTTCTCAACCGTAGGACTCATTTCTTGACTATTGCTGACAAAGAAAGCGATTTTTTTCTTTTCAATATCCTGTTGCATTTGCGCGATATCTTTCGGTGACGGATCTGATTCTTCCTCTACCGCTTGTTCGAAGTGGTTATTTGCCACTTTATAGCCTAGCGCTTCAAGCATATAATCAAATACAGGCTCTGAAACGTCAACTAATTTATTATCCGATTTTTTACTAAGTTTTGCAACTTCATCTTTAATTGGTTTAATCGAAGCTATATATTTCGCGGCATTGTCTTTATATTCATCAGCGTTAGCGGAATCTAACTTTCCTAATTTGTCTGCAAGATGATTTGCTAACGCCAGCATCGTATCCGGCTGATACCATAGGTGTTCGTTGTCGCCATCTTTCTTGTTCATGACATCTTCGCCGACACGAATCACATTGCCCGATTTTTGATTGGATACAAGTTTCTCCATCCAGCCATCGTAACCAATACCATTATAGATTACAAGTTTCGCAGAGCTAACCGCTTTCGCTGTCTGAGGTGTTGCTTCAAAATCATGAGGATCCATGTTTGGCTTATTAATAATCGAGGTGACCAATACATGCTTTCCTCCAACCGCATTTGCTACCTCTCCATAAAAATCTTCAGCCGCGACAATACTAATCTTGTTGGATGATTTGTCATCAGAAGCTGAACTACTGCCACATCCTGCTAACAGACCGACTAGCAGAATTATAATTCCCATAAGAAAAGCTGCTTTGTTCGACCGTCGTTTCATCATCTTGTTTTATTCCTCCCATTATCTATGTATATAAACGTAATGATTACGATTTAACAACAAATATAAATAGTAACGATTACGTTTTATTTTGTCAAGTCATTACCAGCTTGCTTTCCTTACACCCGGGATTTGACCTTTATGGGCATAGTCACGAAAAGCAATACGTGACATATCGAATTTACGCATATAGCCATGAGGGCGACCGGTCAACGGACAGCGGTTGTGCAAGCGTGTCGGTGATGACTCACGAGGAAGCTTGGCAAGCGCTGCATAATCCTTTTTTTCTTTCAACTCGCGTCTTAATTCCGAATACTTGGCAACAAGCGCTTCACGTTTCAGTTCTTTTACTACTTTAGATTTTTTAGCCATGAAAATGTTCCCTTCTTTTCAAATCGTAATAATTACGTTTTGCACTATCTATTAAAACACCAATTATCTAGAAGTGCAAGCCGAAACCCGTACGAAAACGAACTTAATGGTTCTATCACGATTCATTCGACATAGTGTTAAAAAAAGAGACATCGATTTGATTGGCAAAAAAGATCGCTTTGGATGCCGCGCACAAATGCCAAATTGACACCATTCATAACGATCCATCACACCCAAAAAGGAGACAAACTATCTTGAATACATCCTACTCCAAACGCATCAGCCATCCCATGACCATTGTCTTTTTCCTGTTTTTCTTTATTCTGATTTTCTTTTCAGAAAAAACAACAGGCATAGCACCAAAACAGATTCCAACGCAATTCTATAGTTTCAATACCATTTTTCTAAGTATGGTCATTGAATCTCTCCCCTTTATCTTGATTGGAGTTGTTGTTTCCGTTGTGATTCAAACATTCATTAACGAAGATTTTGTTCAGCGTTTATTTTCGGGTCGCCGACTGATCGCCATGATTCCTGCGGCATTGACTGGGCTTCTTTTCCCTATTTGCGAGTGTGCCATCATTCCGGTCATCCGCAGCCTGATCAAAAAAGGACTGCCTCAGCATCTTGGTATTGTCATGATCACATCGATTCCCATTCTTAACCCAGTCGTTTTTCTATCCACTTTTTACGCCTTCCAGAATAATCCCATGATTTTATATGCCCGCATGTCGGTCGCCCTGCTCGCATCGCTTCTCATCGGCGGTGCTGTATATTTTCTGTTTCGGAATACATCAATAATAAAAGGGGCCGCACGAAATACAAATGATGTCGTCACTTGGCAAGCATTTTATGAACATGCGCATCACCATCATCAACATGATCACGATCACGAACATCCACACATACACGATCTGCTCTTGCACATGAGCAATGAATTCTTTGATACCGCCAAATACTTCATTTTTGGCGCATTAATCGCCAGTTCCTTCCAGACTTTCTTTAATCAGCATTTGCTCACCTCCATCGGCTCAAATCCGGTGCTTGGATCTGCTTCAATGATGGGACTGGCCTATCTTTTGTCTGTGTGCTCTACCTCCGACGCATTTCTTGCCTCTTCATTTACCGGCATGTTTTCACCTGGTGCGGTTACTGCTTTTCTTGTCTTTGGCGCGATGTTGGACATCAAAAATACAATGATGATGCTTGGTTCCTTCAAGTTTCGTTTTGTACTGGTTTTCTTTCTACTAACGACAACAACCGTTTATATTCTAAGCCGACTAATAGATTTTCTCATATGAGGGTGACAAACTATGGATGAACAGCGAAATGCATTTCATCACTATCTGCGAGGTATTGTGCTTGGAGGCATTGCTCTATTTCTCTTTCGACTGGCAATGTATGGCGATCTCAAATATTACTTGTCTCCGAAACTGGTGATCTATACAAATATAAGTATTGTGGCGCTCGCTTTGCTCAGTCTTGTCCATTTTATCGTGCCGCCAGAGAGCAGTCATGATTACTGCAGCGATTGCGGACATGAGCATCCTCTCCCTAAGCGCGGTTTGCACACGCTCATTTTCTTTTGTCTCTTTTTCTTTCCGTTCCTTACAGGATTTGTTTTTCCCAACCACACTTTAGGCAGCGATGTCGCGGCAAATCGTACCTTCAAACAAGCCTCACCAGTAAAAACGCAGGGGCAATCATCAAATTCCGGCAATAGTACAACACCTGCAGGCAGCTTAAGGAATCCGATTAGCCAAAAACAATTTAATTCACTTAAGAAAAAGTTGTTAAAGCAGAAGACGATAACTGTGGACGATTCGCATTACACCTATATTTTAACTATGCTTGAGCAAGATCCTCGTGCTTTCAAAGGCAAACGATTGCTGCTGACCGGATTCGTCTACCGCGACCAGCACGTTGCTTCAGATGAGATCATCACTGCGCGTTTCGATATTTCATGCTGCATAGCCGATGCATCGGTTTATGGTGTCCTGACGAAGGGAAACGTTGCTGCGCTTAAAAAAGACAGCTGGGTGCGTGTCAGCGGCACAATTGATACAGCCAAGCACGCCAGCGCGCACGTTCCGGTACTCACAAATACACAAATTAAGCCGATCAAAGAACCGGATCATCCCTATGTCTATGACAACGGTATCTTGCTCGATTAATTTTTATTTCGGGAGAATGGTCACCTTTTCATTAACTTCACTGAATCATATATTATAATAGGTAAGAATAAAAAAGATAGCTAATCCTCTGGAGGTATGAATCGTGAAAATCGCAATGGCAAGTGACCATGCCGGTTATGAACTTAAAGGTGAAATCAAAGCTTGGCTCGAAAATGAAGGACATGAAGTCATCGATTTCGGAACAGACAGCAAGGAATCATGTGACCTGTCTGATTACATTTACCCTGCATCACTTGCAGTCGCCAAAGGTGAAGCCGATCGCGGTATTTTTGTCGATGGTGTTGGTTACGGAAGCGCGTTAATTGCGAACCGCATCTACGGGTTGAACGCGGCCGTTTGCCAAGACCCGTTCTGCGCGAAGCTTGCGCGTCAGCACACAGACAGCAACGTACTCTGTATCGGTGGAAAAATTATCGGTTCCGGCATCGCACTGGAAATTGTCAATGTCTGGATGCACACGGATGTACTCAGCGGCATCGAAAAATATACGAATCGAATTAAGAAAGTACAAGCTATTTCCGAGAAACACTTGAAAAAGTTGTCCGAAATCTGAAAGCCCTTTAATCAATAAGCCAATCAAAACAGTCTCCTTCACAGGAGGCTGTTTTTTGCTCGTTTGTTCCCCATTTAATTGAAAAAAACCTACAACGTCCCCTTAAAAATGTAACTTAAATTTAATGTTTGCACACATATTGAAAACGCTTTTTAAATGTGTTATAACATATTCTGCTTCTTAATTTCTCTTCGATCCGGAACTGATCCGGAAGCAAAGGCAAGAGATAATCAAGGAGCTTTTTTTGTGTGGAATTTTTGTATAACTCCGCAGATCTGTTAAGCCAAATTTAATAGTCCTGCGTAAGAATAAACGCATAAAAGGTCGATTCATTCGTCTTAATTATTACTGTGTTACATCCTTTTTGCATTCGCATGATTGCTTCATGACAACCACAACTTAATCACGAAAGGGAACGAAAATCCTATGATAACCAGTGAAAAGGGAGAGAAGAAACTTATGACGAAAATCAGAGACAGTTATTTTGATAACGCCAAATTCTTCTTAATCTTGCTTGTTGTTTTCGGACACAGCTTGACAAATCTTAAATCCGACATGCCTGTGATTTATTCACTTTACACGTTCATCTTTATTTTCCATATGCCTGCGTTTATTCTTATTTCCGGTTTTTTCTCCAAGCACTTCAACAAACAAGGTTATGTGAAAAACGCAATTAAAAAGACGATCATTCCCTACATGATCTTTCAAATGATTTATTCTTATTTTTATTACGTGACCGGCTACACCAAAGCTTTTAAAGTCGATTTAGTATCGCCGCATTGGACCTTGTGGTTCTTGATCAGTATCCTGTTTTGGAAGCTGATGATCATACCATTTTCAAAGCTCGGGAAATTCGGTTTTCCCGTTGCGATCTTAATTGGTGTCTGCTCCGGGCTCTTTGACACAATCGGAACGGATTTTAGCGCGTCCCGTACACTCGCTTTCTTCCCTTTCTTCTATCTAGGTTACTTATTGAATAAGGAACAGTTTACGACTATTTTGACACGCACACCGGTCCGAATCGGGGGAATCGCGGTTTTAACCGGCGTCTTCCTTGCCTGCCATTTCATCTTCCCAAAGGATCTTCAAGATTGGGTGCTCTATGATTCATCCTATCAAACCTTTGGGCTAACAGCGGTGCAAGGCAGCCTCGTTCGCCTTGCTGTTTACGGTGTAGCTTTACTGACGATCTTTGCATTCATGTCACTGATTCCGAGAAAACATTTTTCATTTACAGCACTTGGGAAAAACACCTTGTATATCTATCTGCTTCATGGATTTTTCATTAAAACAATTGTTCTGTTCCCGATTTACGACAGCATTCAAGACTTGTATCAATATTCATTTTTGTTCGCCGCATCGCTGGCTCTGTGCTACCTGCTTGCTAGCCGTCCGGTACGCCTATTTACCGAACCGATTATTGAAATTAAGATGCCGCATTTGCAACACTAATAGTGGAAAAATGACCAACTAAGATGATGAAAATATCCGAGCAACATCGGAGATTTTTTATTGTGATTGTGCTAAAAAGTTGATGCTATACTTAGATATCGAACCTTTTGGGTATTGGAGGAATGGATGTGTTGTCTTTTAGTATGGGCAATATTATTTTTCAGCTGATAGTTATGCTTATACTTGTTGGGGTCACAATCTTTATCATCATTTTTTTGATTAAAAACCTGCTCGTCCATTCACCTGAACGAAGAAACAAAGAAATTCTTGAAAAGTTGGATGAGATCAGCAAGAAACTGGATCAACGAAAATAGAGCAAGTTGGAAACGCCGCACCCTTCATTTGCGGCGTTTTTCTTTTGGGAAGAATCCTCGGTCGTTAGCGTGGATAATTTACCCTTCACAGTAAATACAGACCTTGTAGCCTAAGAAAATTCATAACTGGACTCCGCTCGCGCTCTTATTTATGCATTGAGCTCTGATTTTCATGCATTGGACCTTGGTTTTCGTGCATTGATCCCTATTTTTCGTGCATTGAACTTCAGCTTTCGTGCATAGACTCCGCTCGCGCTCACTTTTATGCATTGATCTCTGATTTTCGTGCATTGGACCCGACTTTTCGTGATTGAACTTCAGCTTTCGTGCATGGACTCGACTCGCGCTCTTATTTATGCATTGATCTCTGATTTTCGTGCATTGGAGTTTGATTTTCGTGCATTGGACCCTATTTTTCGTGCATTGAACTTCAGCTTTCGTGCATGGACTCCGCTCGCGCTCTTATTCTGATTCTTCGTTAAGAATTTGAGAGTCCTCGTTACGGTTTGGGACTCCTTCGTTACGAGTTTTGGCTCATTCGTTACGAATTTCGTGCATTGAATGATCAAACTTTCGTTTATGCGCATTCCCTTTTCGTATGCTTTACCTTATCATGCTGCCTGTCCAAGAATTGTGTTATGCATCTTACGTCTGCAAGTTAATTTGATCTAAAAAAAGCAGGTGGAGCGACTCCACCTGCTTTTTTCATCTATTCAATTGATCTGTTTTGGTCAGGATTTCGGAACGGGGGTGACTCTGTTCTTGATTTCTTTCAAAATATCCGCTTTGAACACATCATAGGCGACTGTCTTGGATTCCTGTTCACCATATTTACGCACATTCACAGCATTCTTCTCGATTTCCTGATCACCGATGACGAGCATGTATGGAATCTTGTGCGTCTGTGCGTCGCGGATCTTGTAGCCCAACTTCTCACCGCGCAGATCAGCGTGAGCACGAATACCAACTTTCTTCATGTCGGTCACAAGTCTCTTGACATAGTCAATGTGTACATCGGCAACCGGAATCAGCTGCACTTGAGTCGGTGCCAGCCAAGTTGGAAACGCACCGGCAAAGTGTTCGATCAGGATCGCGAAGAAGCGGTCCAGTGAACCATAAACGGCACGGTGGATAACGACCGGACGTACCTTTTCATTATTTTCATCAATATACGTAAGGTCAAATTTCTCCGGCATCTGGTAGTCGAGTTGAATCGTGGCACATTGATGTTCACGCCCAATGGCATCCTTAATATGGAAGTCGATCTTCGGACCGTAGAATGCGCCGTCGCCTGCGTTGATCGTATACGGCTGATTGATTGCCTCAAGCACGCGTTTCAGACCCGCTTCTGCCTGCTGCCACATTTCCAAGCTGCCCATATGATCTTCAGGCATTGTTGAAAGCTCCACTGTATATTTGAACCCGAATGTTTCGTAAATCTTACCAATCAATTGGAAAATATTCTTGATTTCACTTTCAATCTGATCCGGACGAACAAAAATGTGCGCATCATCCTGGCAGAACGTACGAACACGCAGCATACCATTCAGCGCGCCGCTTAGTTCATGGCGGTGAACCTGGACGAATTCTGCAATACGAATCGGAAGGTCGCGATAGGAATGCAAGGTATCCTTATAGATCAACATGTGACCCGGACAGTTCATCGGCTTGAGTGCATAGTTCACATCATCCACTTTCGTGAAATACATGTTCTCATGATAGTGATCCCAGTGGCCTGAATTTTCCCAGAGTCTCTGATTCATCATCAATGGCGTGCGTACTTCGTCATAATCCACTTGGCGTTGTAGTTCACGCGAGAAGTTTTCCAATTCGGTACGAATGATTTGTCCGTTCGTCAGGTAGAACGGCATGCCTGGTGCTTCTTCAGAGAACATGAACAATTCCAGCTGTTTGCCAAGCTTACGATGATCACGTTTCGCAGCCTCTTCAAGAAAATGGAGATGTGCATCCAGTTCTTTCTGCTTTAAGAAGGCAACTCCGTAAATACGCTGCAGCATTTGATTGTCGCTATTGCCCCGCCAATAAGCTCCGGATACATTCATCAACTTGAACACTTTAATCTTGCCAGTTGACGGCAGATGCGGTCCGCGGCAAAGATCAACATACTCACCTTGTGAATAGATCGTAATCGTCGCGTCTTCCGGCAAATCACGGATCAATTCAAGCTTCAAATGATCATTTAATTTTGTGAAAAGATCAATGGCTTCAGCGCGGCTGACTTCCTTGCGCACGATCGGCAGATTTTCACTAACGATCTTTTTCATTTCTTTTTCGATTTTAGGAAAATCCTCTTTAGAAAGTGAATGTTCCATATCGACATCATAATAAAAACCGTTCTTAATAACAGGACCAATGCCTAATTTAACGTCAGGATAGATACGCTTTAATGCCTGGGCTAATAAGTGTGCGCTGCTGTGGCGCATGATTTCCAAGCCGTCTTCCGAATCCAGCGTAACGATTTCTACAGCCGCGTCTTCCTCAATCGGCCGGGTCAAGTCGTACAGATTGCCGTTGACCTTGCCCGCGACCGCCTTTTTCTTAAGACTTGAACTGATTGATTCTGCAACTTGTTCCGATGTAACGCCTTTTGGAAATTCCCGAACAGAATCATCGGGAAAGGTTAATGAAACAGATGACATAACTTTCACTCCTTTGAAAAATAGAAAACACCCGTCTCCAATAAGAGACGAGTGTTTAAGCTCGTGGTTCCACCCTTGCTTCCGCAACCCGCATGGGGCCACGGCACTTAATCAAATAACGGCTGTGCCGTCAGCAACTACTCTAATTTCATCGCTGAAGCTCGAAGGCGGTAAGTCGCTATACCCCGTTAGGAAGTTCGCAGCAATCCTTCCCTCTCTGGCAACGTTCAAAACGACCCATGTCCTTTTCATGGCTTGTACCTTTTATACTTTTAATGTTTTTATTGTATGCGTTTCGATCAAGAAGTGCAAGTATCCATGTGACGGTATTTATTTAGATGAATGAGTAACCATTTCTGCGTGAATTTTTATTACCTTGAAAAAAATTTATTTGATTTTTATGGTACCTGGTGTTAGTATTCCGTAGTTTTGCAGCACACCTAATTAAAGTCAGTCCGGAATCATTGATAAGATTAATGATTCCGGGTTTTTTTATTTTTATTTTATGTCATATATATGTTATGTTTTATTATGTATTATGATATAATCAGTATATACATACTGATTAATCGGAGGATAAACGATGTTCCTCAAAAAGGCGAAAAATAAAAAGACCGGCCGCACCTATTTGTCGATTGTTCATGGTTATCGTGATCAAGTGACGAAAAAAACGAAGCTCAAAACGATTGAGTCTCTCGGCTATTTAGATGAGCTTGAAAAAGAATACGAAGATCCGATTGCTTTTTTCAATGAAAAAGTCAAACAGATGAACCGCGAACAGGAAGCGGAGAAGTCGACCATGACCTTCCAGATGAGTCGCGATGAACGCCTTCAACCGTACGCGGCTAATCGTAAAAACTTCGGTTATGCCGTTCTGAGTCAGATCTACCATGAACTGGGGATCCATACGTTTCTCCAGAATCGGCAGCGCCATACGCAGGAAGCCTATGATGCCAATACCATCATGAAGCTCCTTGTCTTTTCTCGTCTGCTTTTCCCGGCCTCCAAAAAGAAAACATACGCACAAAAGGAGTCCTTCTTCGAGAAAACCAACTTTTCACTGGACGACCTTTACCGCTGTCTGTCTTTTTTGGCGCAGCGTAAAGAGGCGCTTCAGCTTTGGCTTCATGAACAGATTAAGCAGCGCTATGGGCGTCGGACAGAGCTCGTTTACTATGACGTCACGAATTATTATTTTGAAATTAATGAAGCGGATGATCTCCGTAAAAAAGGCGTCTCTAAAGAACATCGTCCCAATCCGATCGTTCAGATGGGCCTGTTTATGGATACGGATGGCATTCCGATTACCTATGGCTTGCACTCAGGAAATTTACTGGACAAGCAAACCTTTATCCCGATGCTTGGCACGATTCAGCACAATTTTTCACTAGGTCGCATCATTGTGGTTGCGGATAAAGGAATGACCACAGGAGACAACATTTGGTATACGCTTTCCGCCAAAAACGGATATATTCTCAGTTACTCGGTCCGCAGTGCGGATCGAGCTTTTAAAGACTATGTGCTCGACTCGGATGGGTACCGTCCCCAAGGGGACGGATTCAAGATCAAATCCCGGCTTTATCCACGAGAGATCTGGGTGACGACGGAGAGCGGGAAGAAAATCAAGAAACAAGTAGATGAAAAGCAAGTCATCTTTTACAGTGAGAAATACGCGCGTAAAGCTAAGGCGGACCGTGCTCCTGCTTTGGAGAAAGCCAGACGCCTGATTCAAGAGCCTTCCCGCTACAATCGTTCCACCTCCGGTGGCGCGGCTCGATTCGTGAAAAATTTACGTTTTGACCCGAAGACAGGAGAAATCAAAGAATCTGTACAAACTCGGCTGATTTTTGATGAGGAAAAACTAAAAAAGGAAGAAGAACTGGATGGCTATTATGCGATCGTCACCAGTGAATATCAGGAAACGGACGAACAGATTATCAAGCTCTATCGAGGTTTGTGGAAAATCGAAGAGAATTTCAAGGTGACCAAAAGCGATCTCGAAACACGGCCCGTTTATCTGTCGACACAAGAACATATCGAGGCGCATTTTTTGACCTGCTTTGTATCACTGGTGATTGCCCGAATTTTGGAAATCCGTCTCCACGGGACTTACTCAATCTCCACCTTGATCGAAAGTCTGAAAAAAGCATCCTGCAGTCACATTCAGGAAAATTATTACCTGTTTGACTATTATGATGACGTACTCACCGACATCGGCAAAGCATTCGGCATCGATTTTGGGAAAAAATGCCTGCCTCTCCAAGAAATCAAAAAAATTTTAGGACAGGTGAAAAAAGGCTGATTTTCCCTACAACTTTATGACAAATAGAATCAGCCATAAACCGTGTAGCCGTGCGGGTTCATGGCTGATTTTTAGTTCATTTAGCTGCAAAAGTCAGGTTGTATGCGTTTCGATCAAGAAGTGCAAGTATCCATGTGACGGTATTTATTTAGATGAATGAGTAACCATTTCTGCGTGAATTTTTATTACCTTGAAAAAAATTTATTTGATTTTTATGGTACCTGGTGTTAGTATTTACTCACACTTTACTCAAGTGAATTATTATTACATATTCAGGAGGCACAATCATGTCGTTTTTACTTTGCTTTCTGGCAGTCATGCTCTTCATGCTTATTGGGGAATGGGTGTCAACTGCGTCGAAAGCTTATATTCCATCTGTTTTCGTTTCAGCCGTTCTATTTATCCTCGGCTATTGGACCTTTATTCCTAAGGATGTTGTCACTCAAGCATCTTATAATACGGAATTCGTTCAGATTTGCATCGCACTCTTATTAGTACATCTTGGAACACTGATGAATTTGAAACAGCTTATTGCTCAGTGGAAGGCCGTTGCCATCGCTCTTCTCGGCGTCTGTGGAACCATACTTTTAACCTTGACGATCGGCTCTCTAATTTTCGATTGGCATACGGTCGTTGCCGCTGTTCCTCCGCTGACCGGCGGACTTGTTGCCGCACTCTTGATGACGGACGGACTTAAAGCTGCCGGAATCACTACCCTGGTCGCACTTCCAGTTTCCATGTTCATCACGCACAGTCTGATCGGCTACCCGATTACATCGGCCATGCTTAAGAAAGAAAGCCGTCGCCTGCTGAAGAACTTCCGTGACGGCGGCATTAAACTCGATCCCACTCGTCAGCGAATGATGATGCAAGGACCGGGAAGCGCCAGTACTAAACGCATTTTCGGTCTCTCGGATGACTATCAAACTTCTGCATTTATTTTGGTACGTGTCGCACTCGTTGCCATTCTCAGTCTTTACGTTGCTCAGCTGATGCATGGCGTGATCAACTCATTTGTCATCTGTCTGATCTTCGGTGTCATCGCGCATCAATTCGGATTTCTTGAAGACAACGCTTTGAATCGCGCGGGCGTGTTCAACTGGCTGATTTACGGTTTGCTCGCCTACGTCTTCTCGCAACTGAATCTGACAACGCCGGCAATGCTCGGTCATATAATAATTCAGATTGTTGTATTAATTATTCTTGGTATACTAGGTATGTATCTAGCATCTCTTATTCTCGCAAAACCGTTTGGAATGAGTCGGCCTATGGCATTTGCATGCTCACTCACTGCGCTGTTTGGTTTCCCTGCAGACTACATATTAACCACCGAAGTTTGCAAAAACAATTCAAGCACATCGGATGAAGAAGAATACCTTCTCGAAAATATTCTTCCGAAAATGCTCGTTGGCGGTTTCGCAACAGTCTCGATCGCTTCAGTCATCATTGCTTCAATTTTCCTTAAATTAATCTAAAACGTTAAAAGGAGCGAAACATTTATGGCAAAAACACTGTATCAGAACTTTTCACTTTTTGATGGAACGAAAGATCACTTTGAGGCTGACGCTTATTTTGTCGTCGATGATGAAACAGGAAAAATTGTGGAAGCAGGAACAGGCTCATCAGAGGCGGATCGAACCATTGATCTTGAGAACAAATTCGTCATGCCGGGCATGATTAACGCGCATACTCATATCACCTCCGATGTATCCGGAAAACTCGAACCGCTCGGATCACCGAAGCTCACGCCGATTATTGCCACCAAGATCGCACTTGATAATTTGGCAGAACTTGTGAAGCACGGGGTCACCTATATTCGCGATGTCGGTGCTGACTTTGATGTCGACATCGAACTTTCAAAACTTGAAAAAGGCGGGCACATCCTTTCCCCAGGTATCTGCGCGTCCGGACGTCCGCTCGCCATGACCGGCGGCCATTTCTGTACAATCGGCTATGAAGTGGACAGCCCTGATGAAGCCCGAAAAGCGGCGCGTCAAGCGCTGAAAAATGGCGCGGATAATATCAAATTGATGGCAACCGGCGGTGTCTCTTTCGGCGGCGAATCTCCTGACGACGTTCAGTTAACTGAAGACGAGCTGCGTGCCGCAGTTATTGAAGCGCATCATAAAGGAAGAACCGCGAACGCACACGCTCAAGGAACAGAAGGCATAAAAAACGCGGTACGGGCCGGTGTTGATTCGGTGGAACATGCGTTTTATCTCGATGACGAGGCCATTCAAATGTTTCTTGATAAAGGTACATTTATCGTTCCTACCTTAATCGCTGTTTATGGCATTTCCGATCGCGGCGCGGGACAAGTCCCTGATTTCATGCTAGATGTTGCTCGTGAAGTAAAGAAAGCTCATATGGAGAGTATCGGCAGAGCCGCCAAAGCGGGCATTAAGCTTGCAATGGGTACCGATGCCGGAACGCCGAATAACGACTTTAAGAATGACTCTGCGTTCGAACTTGAACTCATGGTTGAAGCCGGATGCACGCCGCTTCAAACGCTGCAGTCAGCAACCATCAATGGCGCGCAGCTGCTGAAGATCGACAACGAATACGGAACTCTTGAACCGGGAAAATACGCGGACTTTATTGTATTAGACAGCAATCCTTTAGACAACATTAAAGTTGTCCAGCAAGATAAGCGCGTCTTTAAAAAGGGAAAAGAAATCAAATAAACAATCAAGAGAAAAAATACAATCATAAAGCCGGAGCATGGAGCGCGTTGCCTCAAATGTTTCGGCTTTTTTGTACAGCTTGGCTCACTCTGTTACAAGAACTTCTGTAACAAACGTATCGACAATGACCGGATCAAACTGAGTTCCAGCATTTTTTTTCAAAATTTCTATGGCTTCCCGCTGCACGACTTTTTTTCGATAAGGCTGGTCGGCGACCATCGCGTCAAAAGCGCCCACGATGCTGATAATCCTAGAAGGCAATGGAATCTGGTCACCTTTTAAACCAAGAGGATATCCGGTGCCGTCGATCCGCTCATGATGGCATAGAATATACTGAGAAATGCTCATAAATTCATTGGACAGTTTTAAGATGTGATACCCCTTTTCAGGATGCAGACGAATTCGTGACCACTCCGCTTCGGTCAGATTCTCCTTTTTGAACAAGCTTTCCTCAATGGCAATCTTGCCAATGTCATGCAGAAGTCCTGCCGTTCTCAGTTCATTCAAATCATTGGCGTCCATGCCAAGCCTTTGACCGATTTCCATACATAATTTGCTGACTCGTCTCGCGTGACGCTCCTCAGAAGGCAGCTTCGCGTATAGTGTGTTCGTAATCATGTTGATCGTTCGGCTTCGCATACTATTTCCTTCGAACAGCTTATGCTGATACATGTTGTTTTCCGCTTCGGTAAAAATATAGGTCATTGTTTCTTTTTTTGATTTTCGCACAGCCCAGCCGAATGAAACAGACAGAATGGTATGATGAACACTTTTGGACGATAGCAAGCGATCGTGGATGTGGTTGATCCGCCGTTCTGTCTGCAGCTCATCATTTCTCGGCCAGATCATAACAAATTCATCGCCGCCAACTCGGGCAATGATATCGCCTTCCTTGCTCTCTTCCCTAAGGATCTGAGAGATGGCAACCAGCAAATCATCACCCGCTTGATGTCCAAACGCGTCATTCGTTAATTTTAGACCATTGACGTCAGCAAGTACCAAAGTCATTGGAAAATTCCCAAAATGTTCGAGCCGCATCAGTTCTTCATCATAGAATCGTCGATTGAACAACCCGGTCAGTTGGTCATGATAACTTAAATAAATGATACTTTCTTCCGATTTTTTTCGTTCCTCAATATTGCGTGACACACCGAAGACCTCATACTCATTTCTATTGTTAAGGCGAAGACGTATTGATGCTTCCGTCCAAACCAAATGCCCATCCGCGCAATACTGCTGCATCTCTTTGATGAATGTGTTCGAACCTTCCCCATTCTCTTGAAGCATTTTAATCTTTTCTTCGACCGTACTTCTCAATAAGTGCAGTGACTCCGGAGCGAATGTCTCTTCAAGGGTCATCCGCTCGGCGCGCTCTGGGGTGAGGTTGCGCAGACTTCTTACCGCGGGACTTATGTAGGCGAAGCGATGGCGCGTATAGTTATAAACCCAAATCACGTCAGAGGCGGATTCAGCGATCAACTGGTATTTCAATTCACTCGCTTCTCTGTCTTGCTCCGCTTTCTTCTGATCCGTTATATCATTAACGAAATATTGCACAGCCATGTGACCTTCCCACGCTACCTTAGCACCAACCGCCTGAGCCCAAATAATTGATCCGTCTTTTCGAACAACGCGAAACTCTATTTTTCCAATTGCCGCTTCGGACCTCAAACGCTCTTGATAGGCTTGAATACATCGAACTCGATCCTCACGAAAAATAACTTGTGAGATGTCCATAGTAAGGAGTTCCGTGAGAGAATAACCCGAATAATGTACCGTCATTGGGTTGGCAATCCGAATGCGATTGTCCTGTATAATGAATATCGCTTCGGCGGCATTTTCAAATATAAATTTAAATTTCTCATCGCTTGATTCCAGAGCTTCTACCATCTGCATTTTTTCAGTAATATCATTGAGAAAATTCAAACTTGCCGGCTTACCTTCCCAGTCAATGCGCACCGATTTCATCTCGATCCACCGCAATTCTCCATCTGCCGTAGTGATGCGGAAACGCGAGAATGAACCACTGCGTTCTCCCCTCATCTGTTTATAATGATTCTTCATCAGACGCTCTCTATCCTGAGGGACAACGATTTCTTCGAAGGGTGTTGAGAACAAATAGGATTCGCTGTATTTGCTGATCTCCCGCACATAGTGATTGCACATTTTAACATAGCCATTCTGTGCGATGACGATTGCTTCCGACACATTGTCGAACAGCAAATGATAGTTTTCTTTGCTTTTGGCGGCGGAATATTCCAATTGTTTCTGCTTGGTAATGTCCTGATGTACAGAAAGAATACACGGGGAATTTCGATAGTCGAAACGCACCGAATCACATTTTGACCAAAATCGTTTACCGCCGCTTGTTTTTAAGCGGACTTCATCGCCTTGGGAAACCTTTTGTGAGTCGATCCGAATAATAAATGTATCAATGTCTTTCGGATCGGCAAAAAAGCGACCGGCTTCGGTGTTGACGGCACTTGAGTCCACAGCGAATAACTTCTCTGATCCATGATTTAAATAGAGGATCGTTCCATCTAGTGAGATAATCGTGATGGGTAATGAAAAATGGTCAAGTACATGATTCAACGCATGATCGTTCGTCTCAGTTAGCCCAATAATTTTTTGCAATTCAAGGAATGAGTCTTGATCAGGTGCCATATCAATGACATTGGTCCAGAATTTATTTTTTTCGAAGGAGTACGCGCAGACTTTATAACGGTGATCCATGATCGTTGAGGTAATTTCGAAGAGTTTTGTTCCTCCATGAAGTGCGATATTCGCAAACTGTTGAACAAGATCATACTCAACTCCATGCATGATCTCAGTATACCGTTTGCCAATAATCGGTACATCCTTCATCCCGATCATTTCATTGAATAGGGTATTTGTTTGCAGAAAAACAAAATCGCATGGTTTTCCTGCCGCGTCAAAAATCAGTTCTTGATACGCAACCCCCACCGGAAGCATTTGTTTGTAAGCTTTAGTCATCATTTCAGCCCCATTACTAATAAAAGTACTCTATACTTAACACGCATTTTATCTATCTGCAGGCCATATCTGTGATTAAACTCTAATAGCATTACTAGTCTTTTAGACCTATTTCCATTGTCGTTATTACTTATATCGGAAAAAGTATGCAGATGTTAAGGAATTATCACTTATTCTACTCCTATTTCTTCATGGTCATGAATCTAAATACCTATAAGTCTTACTAATGTCTTGGTGCGAGCAGCATAACAGCAACACCTAGAATGCAAATCATGGCACCGATCCAATCATAAAGATCCGGTGCTTTGTGATCAACTCCCCAGCTCCAGAGCAATGACAGAACAATAAAAACTCCGCCGTATGCCGCATAAACTCTGCCGAATGACGGAAATACTTGAAGCGTCGCGATGACGCCGTATATAGCCAATACGATTCCGCCAATCATCCCTAGATAAATAGATCTTCCTTCTCGCAGCCATTGCCAAATCAAATAACCGCCGCCGATCTCAGCCAAGCCGGCACAAATAAATAGAAAGATAACGCGAACCATTGGTTTCTCCTTTAATATAATTTTTTTGCTTTTCTTCAATAATACTGCATAATAGTAAAGGGAAGTATGTTAATAAAAAAAAATAGAGTTTCATTCTAAAAAAGCGGATTTTCGAAAAGAAAACTGTCGATTAATTATGTGAGGTGCGCCATGAGTAACTATTGGAATCCATTTGTTCAGAAACTCGATCCTTACGTGCCCGGTGAGCAGCCTAAGGATAAAAAGTATGTCAAACTCAATACGAACGAAAATCCATATCCGCCTTCGCCAAAAGTCACTGCAGCAATTAAGGAAGCTGTTAATGATCAGCTGCGCTTGTACCCAGACCCGAATTGCGATGAATTGAGAAAAAAGATTGCCGAACATTTTGACGTTAAACCAAGCGAAGTGTTTATTGGCAATGGATCAGACGAGATTCTTGCCTTCAGTTTCATGACCTTCTTTTCAGCAGAAAATCCGGTTGCGTTTGGTGATATTACATACAGCTTTTATAAGGTGTACGCGAATTTATGCTCCTTGAGCCCGAAAATTATCCCGCTTAACGACGATTTCAGTTTGCCGGTCGAAGCGTTTTGTGAGCCTAACGGCGGTGTTGTGATTCCAAACCCTAATGCTCCGACAGGCCGTGGTTTGCACATGGATTCAATTAAACGGCTTCTTGATGCGAATTCAGAGCATGTCGTCATCATCGATGAAGCCTATATCGATTTTGGCGGCGAATCAGTCATCCCGCTTATCAAGGACTATCCGAACCTGCTCGTTGTCCGAACCCTATCCAAATATTCTTCACTAGCTGGTATCAGGGTCGGATTTGCTCTGGGTCAGAAAGCGTTGATTGATGGCCTGAACACCGTAAAGAATTCATTTAACTCCTATACAATCGACCGCTTGGCACTTGCCGGCGCATTGGCAGCGATTGACGACGACGCCTACTCCAAAGGCATGGCGCAACAAATCATCGCGACACGTGAGCAAACAATCAAGCGGCTTGAAAATATCGGGTTCACGATCATCCCGTCACAGTCCAATTTCATTTTCGCCAGTCATACGGAAGTGAACGCGGAGGTCATCTTCCACGCGCTGCGCGACCGCGGCGTTCTCGTCCGCTACTTCAACCAGCCGCGCATCTCCAATTATTTGCGGATCACAATCGGCACGGATGAGGAAATGGACAAGCTGGTCGAAGCGTTGAAGGATATTTTGAGATAAGAAAAAAATGAAACACGGACAGGAGTGAATACTCCTTGTCCGTGTTTCATTTAGACAGGTACGCATGATTATACGATCCTTACAAAAGATTGGAGCAGGAGCATGTTTTTAATAACTTCATTGGCTTTCCACCAATTTTCAACTAGTGCAAGCTGTCTTTTATGAAGGCAGCTTTTTTGATCTGTAATGAGGCATTTATACCCCTTGTGGTTGAACTAAGAAAAACCTGGAAAAAAGCGTCCGGTCCATAAACCATGCCGGATTTTGATTACGCTCCGGTTGCTCACAATCAACAGGGACGCTCCGCAGGCATCTCAATTCTGTTTCATAAGCATTCCGCTTCTTAATTAAGTAACGAGTAAAATAAGCGGAGATATTCCGGTTATTTGCCCTCCGAAACTTGTTTCGCCGGTAAATAAGGGTAATTTTTCCGCTTATTCACAGAAAAAGCCTCCATTTTCACGTTTTTCGATTCGATAAGCGGAATTTCTCCGTCTATTTAAGCAATTTTTTCATTTATTTTCTAATTCCGAAGTTGTAGCTAATCCCGGTAAAGTTGTAGCTAAATGCTCAAAAGTCGTAGCCAAATCCCGAAGTTGTAGCTAATCCACGAAAAGTTGTAGCTAAATGCTCAAAAGTCGTAGCCAAATCCCGAAGTCGTAGCAAATCCACGAAAAGTTGTAGCTAAAATGCTCAAAAGTCGTAGCCAAATCCCGAAGTTGTAGCTAATCCACGAAAAGTTGTAGCTAAATGCTCAAAGTCGTAGCTCTAATTCCGAAGTTGTAGCTAATCCCGGTAAAGTTGTAGCTAAATGCTCAAAAGTCGTAGCCAAATCCCGAAGTTGTAGCTAATCCACGAAAAGTTGTAGCTAAATGCTCAAAAGTCGTAGCCAAATCCCGAAGTCGTAGCTAATCCCGGTAAAGTTGTAGCTAAATGCTCAAAAGTCGTAGCTAAATCATCAAAAGTTGTAGCTAAATAAGCGGAAATTCTCCGTCTATTTCTCAGATTGGGCGCTACCTGATCGCCCAACCAATCAGTGCGGTGTGAAAATAAAGATAAACTTCATGAGACACTTGAAAAATAATCCAATCAAAAAATCCTATGGAGTTTACATTACTCCCTAATCGCTCATCACGTTTGTTGCAGCGATAGCGGCGTCTCGCAAAATTGCATACGCCTGATCGCAATCCTCTTTGGTTGCAATGAGTGGCGGAATCAACCGAATAATGCGGTCTCCGATGAGTGTGACCAGCATTTTCCGATCAAAACATTCGTGTTTCACATCGTGACCAATTGATGCGTCAAATTCGATACCGATCATCAGGCCCTTGCCTCTCACTTCCTTAACATGAGGGAGCGTCTTTAATTTTTCTACCAGATAACACCCAACCTTTTCGGCATTGCCGGCGAGATCCCGATCCAATAGTTCTTTAATTTCGGCGTAAGCCGCTGCGCAGCATACCGGGTTGCCGCCGAAGGTCGTTCCGTGTGATCCCATCGAGAAAGCCTTGGATACTTCCTCGGAAGCACAGATCGCAGATATCGGCATGCCGCCGCCCATCGCTTTCGCCATTGAAACAATATCCGGTTTGACGCCATAGTCCATATAGGCCATCGTTTTTCCGCTCCGGCACCATCCGCACTGCACCTCATCAAACAACAGCAGAAGTCCTTTTTCCTTGCATAACGCAGCGATACCGTCCATGAATTCCGAAGTTGCAGGTGTCACACCGCCTTCGCCCTGAATCGGCTCAAGCATAATCGCAATCGTGTCCTCCGTAACTTGTGCGCGAAAATCATCAACATTATTGAATTCGGCATAACTGAAACCGGGAACTACCGGCTTGAATCCGATCTGGCAGGCATTATCCGGCTGGCCGGTTGCGGACATCGCCCCATAGGTTCTGCCATGGAAGCTTCCTTTTGCTGTAATGATGTGATACTTATTCGGGCCATAGTTTTCGACACCGTATTTGCGCGCCATCTTGATCATCGCTTCATTCGCTTCGGTCCCTGTACTCTGGAAGAAAATTTTATCCATCTGCAAGGTTTGACAGATAAGTTCAGCAAGCAGGGCTTGAGGGACAGTGTACGGGTAGTTGAAGGTATGCATGATATCGCCCACCTGATCACGGACCGCCGCGACTACTTTCTCATTGCAGTTCCCCGCGCTGTTGACCGCAATACCGCCGTAGAAATCCAGATAAGCCTCGCCGTTTTCATCATACAGGTACATCCCTTTGGCGCTCTGAGCAACAAAATCATACCGTTCATAGGTTTCGATCATATATTTTTTTGTCAGTGCTTTAATTTCTTCAGGTGTCTTATGCACATCGGATAGTTTCATGATACCTCTCCTTCTTCCTTCAAATTAAACTCAATTATTTTCAGACATTCTGTCGATATTCATAAGGCAAGGTTTTCATTTGCCCAAATGTCGTCATTTCCTCGACCTGAACCAATGTATCTTTTAAAATAGCAGTTTGCATCGCGCTATTATTAGGTTCTCCGGCATTGGATCCAATCGGGACATGCGGCGCAGTGATACGCGGTGCCCCCTGCTGCTTGGCAATCGGCGGAAGCGCGGCGATGATGATCGTCGAGATACCGACCGCTTCGACCGCACGTTGTACAATCGTTGCGGAACGATGGCAAGTCCCGCAGCCTCCCGTAAACACCGCGATGTCAACGCCTTCTCTTTTTAAAATTTGGGCAATAGCCGGACCGGTTTCCTCTTTAAATTTATTCACGTTGCCACCCCCGCCCATGAATCCAAACAGTACCGGTGCGACTTTGCCGATAAAGCCCTCACGTTCGAGTTCGTGAAGCCGGTCAATGGGGAACATCGAGTTTATGTCCTTATTCACATCGCTGTTATCAAATCCGCCATGACTAACCATCAATTCCGAAGACGGTGTATCCGACGGGATTTCCCGATATGAATAGTCACCGGAGAGAACGAATCGTTTCTGTGATTTCAAATGCACACCGCCTGCAGTGCAAAAAGCAACGGTGCATTCGCTCAATGGTTTGTCGAGCGCCGACCACACCGGTGAAGGCGTAATCGGAACATAGATTTCCGACTTAAGTCCTCTTACTGTTGTTAATGACATTGTTTATGTCCCCCTTAAAAAGTTGATTTCGTTGTCGAAAAGGCATGCCTGAATCCCCGGATTTACTTAGACAACCTGAATATAACTGAGATAAACTTGGATCGTCTGTCCCACTTGCAGCGCATGATCCGAGATGACCGATCTTAACGGCACTTGGATGACTCCCATGCGCCCCTTCAACGTGACTTTAACATCACGTTCGGTAACTTCGAGAATGGTTCCCGGCAAAAGCTTAGGTGTCAGTTCATAATCCATACTGCTCGCACATCCTTTTCCCTTTATGACATCAATTGCGCGTTTGCGTCGATCACTTCCTGAGACCATTTGCGGTTCGCCGGTTCAATTGGAACACCGGCCATTTTCGTTTTCAACATAATCAACGCCCGCTCGGCGTCAGTCGGGCAAATGGTACTGTCGGCAAGAATCTCATTTTCAAAGCCTTCCGGGTCCTTATTGAGTTCAACCATTGCATCCATGTATTTATTACCAACAACCAATTGTCCTTGATAAGCGCAGAAGGAAACACCGACAACCTTAATACCGCGGCGGCCAATTTGCTCAATATTCTCCGCAAAGTCAATGTGGTTGTTTCCGAAGCCTTCTGTCGTAACGATGGCACCTTCAACGTCGAGTGCTTCGGCGAGTGCGCCGAGCCGAGCAGAAACATAGGATTTTTCATCATTCACTTGTGGGCTGCCGATAAAGACAACTCCTGCAAGATTGATTTCATCATCCTCCGCCATTAGATTAACGAGCGGTTCGCGGAAATAGTGGCGGGTGACTTCTTTGGTCGCCGGTCCGATGCAGGTCAACGCGTGAATGCCGCCGTCTCGGACCTCATTCGGCGAAAGCACAACAGGTACATTTCCAAGATCAACATTTCGCCGTCCGCCAATAACTCCTGCAGGTTCGCTAGGAAGCAGTACATTATCATGCATGGCCCCCTGCCCCATAATTTCTTTAACAAGAATCACACGAGGCTTGCCGGATCTTTTCCAATCACGGAATACTTTCTGATCCGTTGACGCGTCAGCCGGAGCGTCTTTTAAGACATCACGAATTTCCTGAATAATGGAATCACAGGCCTTGTGTGCCGCAAAAGGCCCACGGCGTTCCATTCCGGTATTTTCTTGGACAGTCACATTGACGCGAATCATAATATCATCAGAATCCGGGCTGCCTGGGCGGCCGAAACGAATTTTTTCATCCAAATAACCTTCGCAGGAACCAAATTCATGAACCTGAATACCTTTTTCATCAACACCGGTCAGAACAACGACGACGCCGTTCATCACATGGGTTATGCCCTCGCCAAGAATTCCCTCGACCTTTGTGGCGATCGGAATCACATCCATAATCGTGTTGGAATAACTATGACGGTCTTCGGGGCGAATAATGTCTAATTCAACATTTTTGACTAAAGGATCTGCTTTTAGCGATTCCTTGCATAACGCTTCACGAATAGTCAGTACCTTATCTTGAAATGAAGTCTCTGCTCCCACGCAAACCTGTTCAACCGGATACGCTCTCTGCGTTAAGGTACGAATGATTTTATCCTCCGCCTTTTTACGCGCGGGCGTTGCAAAAGGCAGGGTGCTCACGTTGAGTCCAGTGGGCAACTCAATCTGTCCGACAAGTTTATCAATATTAAAACGGATCACCTGCGTTTCACGGGTTGGATCTTCACCTGTAGATGGGGAAGTCGTTATTTTTTCCGATTCCGATTCATCCATTTGATTTTCCGAAATATCACTGACCAGCTCAGGAGTGAGCGGTGTCATAGAATCCGCATCCTGCTCTAGTGTCGCCCCCAATACCTGACCAATCGTGAGTCCGTGATCCGGAAGGGACAGAAGACCGGATTCTTCCAAATCAGGAAAAATTGATGGATCTTCCAAATCAGAAGCGGAGATAATCGTACCTTTTGTTCTTAAACAACAGAGGACTGCGGGATCATTCTGATGCTGCTTGGCTGTTTCAAACGTAATGGACATGTGAATTCTCCTTTATGAATAAAATTTTATTTTTGCAATTTACGAATCAGATGCAAATTCATCGCACGCATCGCATTATCTGTGACATGATGCACCGGAATGTGTAATTTCGGTGCCAGTGACATCACCGTATTGCTGCAGTCGCTGCAGTTACCGATGAGCAGTGAGCCGGCACCGGCTTTCCTCAGCCGAAGCACGCGATCTGCCTGACCGGGACAGACGCCGGGATTTCGGCATTTAAGCGATCCGCGTGCATAAACGGCATGCTTGCACACTTCGACTCCGGCAACCTTTGCTCCCATTTTTTTTGCCAACTCGCGCATGCGTGCTTCACTCGCACCGCATGCGCAAACCAATAAACCAAGGGGAGATTTCGCCTGAAGAAAAGGCATCGTCACGATAATTCCGCCGGTCGTTTTCGTTACCACATCATCCTGCGTAACGCTGTGTCCCATGAACGGACCGTCCATAATGATTTCCCCGTAGTCGCCGTCTATACCGCCGGCGGCCTCAATCAGATCACCGACACACGTGCCAATTGGTACATCCATAAACACCTGAGCCTTTGGTCCGCCGCGCAATCTGCCGGCAACTGTAATATTTTTCGAGAGAACAGGACGTCCGAGCTCCACAGCCTGCGTGACGCACGATAAGGTTTCCGTATTGATGATGATCGTATTCGCGGTGATTGCGCGAGCCTCAGGAGGAAGAAGAATGCCTAAAGTATCACGAATTAACGCGCGTTCTTCACCAATCGGATACAGATCGCGCAACGGGAATACGGTAATACGCTTATCCCTTATCACCTTTTCTAGTTGAGCTATGGCTCGCCGATGCTTCGCTTTAATCGCGATGATGCCGCTTGCCGCACCGACCGCGTCCATGGCGTAAACCAAACCACGGTATACCTCATCAGGATTCGCCTCAATTTGCGTCACATTGTGATTCAGAATCGGTTCGCATTCCGCGGCATTCGCAATTACTGTCCCGCCGCTAATCTCCTGACTCAGCTTAATTCCGGTAGGAAATCCTGCGCCGCCCATACCGACAATCCCGGCAGAACGAATGCGTTCTCTGAGCTCTCCAGGTGGAAGCGGCTTAAATAAATCACGCTCCGGCTTTTTCCCACGGATAACGATATCCTCTGAATTGACCTCAATCACCGTACCTGAAACACTTGCATGCAGATCAGCTCCTCTGCCGTCAGCAAGCGCGATGCGTTCCCCTCGCTCAACCCAATCTCCCTCTTGCACGCAGGGACTATCCGGTTTCCCAATGTGCTGTTTTAGAAGAAGCTTATAGTCTCGATTCAACGCGGTCGCTCCTTCCCTGTGTTTCTTGCAAACTAAAACCAAATTCAAATGGATCTTCATGATCAAAAAGAAGTTTATTTTCACCAGTCAGATAAGCCCGCCCGGTGATTTCCGGAATGATCGCCGCAAAGCTGCCGACCATCGTGCGCCTCA
This sequence comes from Sporolactobacillus caesalpiniae, assembly GCF_040513385.1. NCBI lineage: Bacteria > Bacillati > Bacillota > Bacilli > Caryophanales > Sporolactobacillaceae > Sporolactobacillus > Sporolactobacillus caesalpiniae. Next base: position 34,607 of record NZ_JBEVCB010000001.1, on the reverse strand, counting down.
CTGCTCGACCAATAAACTTTGTACCTGTGATACTCTCACTGACAAAAGACTCACCGATCATCAATTTATTTCTCGCGCAGAGCGAGGCAATCTTAGCACTTGTTCCCGTACCGCATGGGGAACGATCTACCTGATTGTCACCGAAAACAACAACATTTCTCATTGTCTTGGCTTCCTGATCCGTTTGGAAAAACTCAACCAAATCAACGGAACAGATATCACCTTGGATGGGATGGACAGCTTGAACCTGCTGATTAACCGCCGCACGGACCGCGGCCCCGGTCTCTATAAATTGACTTAAGCGACTCTGATCCATTGGAATACCGACCTTTCGCGTATCAACAAGTGCAAAAAAGTTACCGCCAAACGCAATGTCTAACTTAATCGTTCCCCATCCCGGTATCGTGATTTCAGCATCTTTTTTAAACAGGAAAGAGGGAACATTGACAATCGTTGTCTCTTTCACTTTGCCACGCTCCACCTTAACTTTCGTGTGAATCAAGCCCGCCGGCGACTCAAGCACAACATGTGTGTAGGGTTCCGTGACGGGAACAAGTCCTCGAGCAACTGCAACGGTGGCAACACCGATCGACCCATGGCCGCACATGTTAAGGTAGCCGCCGCTGTCCATGAACACGACGCCAAGATCCGCTTCCTTGCGCGTTGGTTTCATGAGAATCGCTCCGAACATATTGCGATGCCCACGGGGTTCGTCAATGATGGCGCGGCGAAGATGATCATAATTCTTCTGCAGATTTCTTTTCTTTTCCATCATGGATCCACCGTCCACTACGGGAAAACCGCTCACAATAATTCGGGTCGGTTCGCCCAAAGTGTGAGAATCAATAGCGAACAGGCTTTTGCAGTTCTCCATCTGATTGGCTCCTTTCCTGTTAGAATCACAATTTACTAGGTTTAAAAAAATGTCGTTGTATTACTCTAAGCAAGAACCGTGCCAAATGAAAAAGCACAATAAATGGACTGAATTGTATAAAAACTCGGAAAATAGTGTTCCGATTTTGATACATGTTTCAAAAACATGACACTATGTTGTTAACTTTTATTTCATGGAAGCTGTGATGAACATCAGAAAAGAATTATTTTGTAAGATATTACGACATTAAAATAATAGGAAAAACCGGGTAAAGAACGCCCGGTTCTTACATACGAAAGCTCCTTTGTAAGCGGTCCGAAAAAACGCCGCGTCCTGCGGCTCACCGGACACTAGGCCGTCCATGGCCGTCGCGACGGCGTCTTCGCCTTCGCCAGGGGCTTGGCGAAGCCAAGTTTTCTAATAAATCATTTGGATCCTTAATTAAGTAACGAGGAAAATAAGCGGAGATTTTCCGCTTATATGCATCCTGGCGCTTGTTTCACAGCTACATAAGGGTAATTTTTCCGGTTAAGCACAGAAAAACCCTCCATTTTCACGTTTTTCGATTCGATAAGCGGAATTTCTCCGTCTATTCAAGCAATTTTTTCATTAATTTTCTAATTAAGCGGAATTTTTCCGTTTATTTCTCAGATTGGGCGCTTATCTGATCGCCCCCCAACCGAATCTTATGACCTTATCGTCGTACCAGCAAGGCAAAACGCTATACTTTTTAACTTGTTAAAAAAGCACAAAGGAACCTGATATCAGATTCTTTGTGCCTTTGCTTCAAAAAAATAGACTAATGATTATGAAATGCCCAACTGATGCATTTTGTTATAAAGCGTCGTTCTAGATATCCCTAGAATCTCTGCAGCTTTGTTTTTATTTTCATTGGTATGCGCCAATACTTTCTGGATCGTTTGTTTCTGGCATTCTTTCATCGCGCGATTCAGCGAAACAAGCGGCTGATTTTCGAACGGCTGATTTTGTGAGAAGTGTTCGGTCATCCCAATTCGGTGATTGGATTCGCGAATCTGTACGGGTAAATCATCGACACTTAGCGTTTCGTCTCTTGAAAAAACAACGAGCCGCTCGATGATATTTCGCAATTCTCTAATGTTGCCCGGCCAAGAATAATCAATGAGCGCCATCATGACTTCTTTTGGAATTCTCGTGCATGACCGTCTATACTTCTCCGCAAATTCATAGAGAAACTGATGACTTAGTTCGATGATGTCCTCATTTCTCTCTCTTAACGGAGGAATGGTAATCGTGATGATATTCAATCGGTAATACAAATCTTCTCTGAATTTTCCTTGATGAACACGTTCTTTTAAATTTTTATTCGTCGCTGCAATAATGGAACAATCCGCGTGTTTGAGCTTGGTCCCTCCCACCGAGTAAAAAGTTCCTTCTTGCAGAACTCTGAGCAGCTTGACCTGCATTTCAAGAGGAAGCTCGGCAATCTCGTCTAAAAAGAGTGTTCCATCCTTCGCCAATTCAAATTTTCCTTTACTGCCAAGAGGATTTGCGCCGGAAAAAGCCCCTTTTTCATAACCAAAAAGCTCACTTTCGAACAACGCATCGGGGATCGCGCCACAGTTAATCGGAATAAAAGGAGCAGTTCCAAGCGTTCGCAAGTCATGCAACGCATTTGCGAATAGCTCCTTCCCAACCCCTGACTCACCAAGAAGCAGCACTTTCGCCTTTGCCGCGCCCACTTGTTTGATCTGATCAATCGTATTTTGCAAGGCCCCGCTCGAACCCTTAATAGATCGAAACGGATCAACAGAACGGTCCATCCGCGAGACTTGTTTCTGTAAATGATTGATTGTCTCTTTTGCATTCGTCAATTTTTTAGTCAACTGAGCCTGATACGTCACATCTTGTTCGCAGGAAACAGCGCCGATTATTTTGCCATCTAATTTCACCGGATTTGAGTTAATGAGGACAAACAGATCTTCTCTAGGCTGGTGCTGTTTATGATAAAATTGCTTGCCTGTGTTGAGAATTTTAAGATTATCAAGACGGTTTTCAGGAAAAAACTGAGTCATCGGCTTGCCCAGAATTTCTTCCTTTTTAATCGAATACAATCGCTCCGCACCGCTTGTCCAAACCACCGTATCCATATTTTTATCAATCACCGAAATCGTACTGTCCGTTGTCTCCAGTATCGTATCGTAATAGGCTTTAAGATATGTATAGGCTTGTAAAACACGCGAGGCAAGTTCGCTTGCTCTAAAATAACCGATCACTGCGCTATCGCGCATAGCGACCACATAATCACCGCACTTAATTTTTTCTTCAAGAGTCGTCCACGTATCATCACTATGAATACAGTCAGCGCGGAATTCCGTTAGCTCATTGATAGGAATACAGTACTTTTGAACCATTAAATAATTGCGCTGAGGCAGCACGAGAAATTGCGACGGTTGTTGCTGTACAATAACAACGCTGAATCGTTGACTGTGCGCAGACTCATTCCACCGTTCCTCTGTTGTCACGACAAAATCCGTACGAAGCAAATCGTTAAAATCGGGCAGCAGATGGTTCACTGATCTTCCTCCTCATATCATCCCAACAAACAGGTCACCATTACCACAAATTTAAGCATAAAAATTCAATATTGTCTAATTATTTAGAACCGCAATGCCGCAAAAAGCACATGCACTGATTCAATCAAAGCACTGACCTCTCTAAGTCAATTTGAACAGTGGATAGCAATTTTAACTAAAACCAGAAGGCGATAGTTGCGTTGTCATAAAAAATAAAAAACTTAATTAAGCGATTAAAAACATGAAGCTTCCAGTTTTCTTATTGAAGAGTCCAAATGTGAATTATATAATTATTGAAAATGACTTGATGAAGACATATATAAAACTAGAGGTATATAGGCGTGTGACAAGACAGATAGAAAAGATTAGTTCACTTGCAGAATGAAGAATGCTGTACTATACATTGATTTTCTTTTTGAGTTTTTGAACTTCCTTACGAGTTTCCCAATGTTCATCATGAACCCTTTTAATCTGTTCGGATAAATCCTCGTTCATATCATCAATTCTCCGATTCGTTTTCTTTAGTTCCTGTTTAATGTCAGCGATATCTTGTTTCATTTCATCCATGTCAACGCGCATGCCTTTGACGTTCGCGTCAACTTCTTTAATCGCCCGCATAATCATCTTCAATTCCTCAGCCATAATTCAGCACCTCCTTTAGTACTACTATATTAACAGCTGCCGAATCCTGCAAGAACGTAGTCAGCCCTTCTCACCTGTTTTTTTATTGATTATTCAAAACTCAGCTAAAGAAATAATTTCCGAAGTCTTGAAAATAAAAAGAGGCAACCCTTTTTGGCCGCCTCAAAAGTCATATCAGATTAGTTTTCTCTTAACTGTTTTAATAAATTGGTTCGTAAACAATGTATAGTTGCATGTTTTTTCATTCAAGTTCGGACTCATTCGAATAATCCGTGGTTTGGTCTTGTCACTGCTGAGTCCATGAGATTTGGCTACACAGATCCGGCCGTCAACCGAACTGATTGTCATATAAAACGGATGATGTTCACGCACCTTATGAAGATAATGCTCAACCGCCTCATCCACATCTGTTGTTACAAAATAGAAATGTTCCTTATGATCGGCTTTCCGATCCTCTTCGAGTTCAATAAAATTAAAGCGGGGAATTTCACTTCCTTGCAAGTCGCAACACCTCTCTCTTACTTTATTCTTGAAGAAGCGAAATGATTCCTGCATGTGACTACATAAATGAGCTGCCGGTACCCTATGATCGTTAATCATATCGAGTAAGATCACAGATCCATCCTCCATCATGCTTGCTTCAATCTGACAAATCTGTAAGACTGGAGGTCAGACCTGTAAGGAAGCCCTGCGCAATCCTTTGTATACTAAACACATCACCCAAAACAAGAACAGGGAGCGTGTATGATGTTGTTACAAGTCAATCACTTGCAGAAAATTTTCCAGACACGATTCAGCAAAGAAAAAACAATCGCCTTACAAGATGTGAGCTTTAGCGTCGAGGACGGGGAGTACATCGCCATTATGGGCGAAAGCGGTTCGGGGAAAACAACGCTTTTGAACACATTGGCTACACTAGATAAACCGACATCAGGATCCGTTATCCTGAATGGTCAGGATGTGACGAAAATTAAAGAAAACAAGCTGGCGGAGTTTCGCCGCGAACATCTGGGCTTTATTTTTCAAGATTTCAATCTGCTTGATACGCTGTCGGTTCGCGACAACATTTTCTTACCGCTTGTGCTTGGCCGTCAAAAAGTTCGCGTGATGGAGCAACGTTTAGAAAAGCTTGCAACAAAATTAACTATTGCCGATCTGTTGAACAAACAGCCCTTTGAACTGTCCGGCGGTCAGAAACAGCGCGTCGCCATCGCCCGCGCCTTGATCACCGAGCCGGAACTTGTCCTGGCCGACGAACCAACTGCGGCGCTTGATTTCAAGAACAGTGAAAGCTTGCTCGCTCTGCTTGAAGAGATCAACGCAACAGGTCAGACCATCTTGATGGTCACGCACTCGGCAATTGCAGCAAGTCACGCCAAACGCGTGTTGTTTATTAAAGACGGACGCATTTTCCATCAACTTTACCGCGCAAAACGAGAGGCAGCCGAGTTCATGCAAGAGATCAGCATGACGATGACCAATCTTCTCGGGACAGAGGTGAGGTAATTTGTTTTACGTGAAATTAGCCAGTCGCAATGTCCTTCAGTCAATGAGCAATTTTCTTCCCTTTGGTCTTTCAAGTGTCGTCATGTTCATTATGAATCTGATGATCGCAACGATCTTGCTCAGCCCAAGCTTAAAAAAGCTGCAAGGTTCGGGCAGCTTTGCGATGCTGCTCGGCTTAGGTTTAATCGTCTTGTCGATCTTTGCCACCATTTTCATGATTTACAGCTACCGCTTTTTACTGAAGCGGCGCACCAAAGAATTTGGGCTTTACAACATTCTCGGTTTGAAAAAACGGCACATCGTCCGCATCTCCATTTTAGAACTCATGATGATGTTCCTTGCAACCGTGATTGCAGGAACCGTTTTGGGTATCATTCTGGCTAAATTTTTCTATCTGATTTTAATTCATCTGCTTGGCGAGCATTATTTTGACTTGCAGTGGAGCCCGCTTGCGGTTGGGATCGTGACTGCGATTTTTGCGTGTATCTATCTGCTGCTGATGATCATCAGCAGCTTCTCCATCCGCCGCCAATCCAGTCTTGAATTACTTAAAAATGCGAGTAAGGGAGAAAGGGAACCAAAGTCGCGCGGCATTCTGGCTTTACTTGGCATCATTTTTTTAGCGATCGGTTATTACCTTGCCGTAACGGTAGCCTCGCCGCTCGATGCCTTGACGAAATTCTTTATCGCCGTACTGTTTGTCATTTTCGGCACGCTCTTGTTCTACATGAGTTTTACCATTTGGCTGCTCAAACGGCAGAAAAAAAACCAACACTATTACTATCAACCCAAGCACTTTATTACCGTTTCAAGTATGCTTTATCGGATGAAACAGAATGCAGTCGGACTCGCCAACATTACGATTTTAGTAACGATGACGTTCGTTACCTTGGCAACAACCGTCGGACTCTACTCCAGCATCAATGGATTTCTAGACGACTATTTCGTTCGCAACACGATCATCAATATCAATACAACGAAGCAGCAAAGCACTTCGTTCATTGATCAGGTGGCAGAAGAAGACGGAGTGCCTCTGAAGCATAAAATTGTCTACGAAATGTCGAACAGCATGATCGGAGCAATGAACAATGGGAAATTTGAGAACAAACAAAAGCTTTCCAGTCTGACCGCCGTCAACTTTATGACCGCAGACACTTATCAGCAGTTGACCGGGAACAAGGTTCACCTGAGCGGCAATGAGGCAATTGCCTTTCCGGCCGTCGGCAGCTTCAATGAAGATCAAGTGAAGTTCGGGAATCATACGTTTAAAATTAAAGACAAAATTGACGGAATCCGGAATTTTCCATCCATCAGTATGACGGCATCAAACTGGCTGATTCTGATCGTCAATTCGAAGGCAGAAATTCAACCGGTCTTAGACGCTGCATCCAAGGTGGCGGGCGGTCATTACACACTTGGTTTTGAGACAACCATTAGTGCCGATATGACGGCAAAGGACGCGAAGAAACTCAGACTGGTCATATCCGAATACCGCGTGAATGGAAATAAACCGATTCAGCGCATTGACGAAGGAAAAATGGTTAGCGGCACTGCCCCGTCCCTGCAAAGTTATGATGACATGCATCAGCAGTTTCTTGCTTTTGCCGGCGGATTCCTGTTCATCGGGCTGGTCTTGGGTTTCACCTTTATTCTCGGTACCGCATTAATCATTTACTACAAACAAATCTCTGAAGGGGAACAGGATAAACGCAGCTTCGAAATTCTTCAGGAAGTCGGTTTGAGCAAAAATGAAGTGCGACAGACGATTCGTTCACAAGTATTGCTCGTCTTCTTCCTGCCCATTGCCGTCGCCATTGTCCACTTTGGCTTCGCCTTCATCATGATTCAGAAACTGATTAGTTTATTTGGCACAACACGGTTCAGTTTACTGCTCTTAACCAGTATCGGAACAATTGCTGTCGTTGCCGTCATTTACTACATTATCTACAAACAAACGAGCCGCGCGTATTATCGGCTCGTAGAACGGTAACAAACATTAGGGTATCCTGGTTACGGGGTACCCTTTTCGTATTTGTCCCAAGCCGTAAAAATCAGTAGAATGAATGTAGCCAATCATTATGGGAGAGTCTTTGATGACAAAACTATTTATTGTAGAAGATGACGCGGCGATTGTGAAACAACTGCGATCAGCACTGACTGGCTACACGGTTGTTTCCGTACAGAACTTTCGCAGCATCCGCCAAGAAATTGAAGAAGCACTGCCGAATTTGATCTTAATGGACATTACCTTGCCCTATTTTAACGGCTTTTACTGGACGACTGAACTTCGAAAGTACTCAACGACACCAATTATCTTTCTCAGTTCGGCTAATGATGAAATGAACCAAGTCATGGCAATGAACATGGGAGCTGACGACTATGTCACAAAACCGTTTTCAGTAGAATTATTGAAGGCGAAGATCAATGCTCTGCTGCGCCGAACCTACAATTTCTCTCAAGCGCAATTGACGTTCAATGGGTTCATATTGGAGGGAACAGAATTGAAAAAAGGGCAGGACAAGGCCGATTTGACACCAACGGAAGCCAAATTGCTTCGCACATTATTCGAGCAACCCAACCAAACCGTTTCCAAAGACGTACTGCTCGCAAAGCTCTGGGAATCTGATGACTACATCGATGCCAATGCCCTGCAAGTCAACATTGCCCGTATGCGCAAAAAATTGACTGTCATCGGGTTCGATTACATCGGAACGGTGCGAGGTGTCGGCTATGTACTGGCGTGAACGAAAGCACTATCTTTTAGCAGTTTTTTTCTTCATTTTTATCATAAGTCTAACCTTTTATCTGCGCGGTTTGCCTACGCGTACCTTCTGGTCAAGCTTATTATTTGGCACAACTGTCCTCGTCATTTTCGGCAGCTATGATTATTACCGATTTCAACGTCGCCATAAAGAACGCCTCAATCAAGTCGTTCCTCAGGTCGACTTGAAACCCGATTCGCAAGCTGAAAAAGATATGCTGAAGTTGCTTGATGAACAAAAGGAATACTACGAAAATAAAATCGCTCGAATCAAACAATTTGATGAAGACTTAACCGATGTGGTGCGCATGTGGAGTCACCAGATGAAGGTACCACTGTCTGCGCTTGACTTAATGGGCCAGACGCACGATTTTACAGTTGAGGAACTGAACGAGCAAACCTTTCAACTGGAAAATTATCTGGAAATGCTGCTCCATTACCTGCGCTTGAATCATGAACAAACCGATTACCGTTTTACAAAAGTGCCGATCAAACTACTCGTTCAAGCGATCGTGCGCAAGTTTGCCCCACTGTTTATTCGAAAAGGGCTGAGTGTCACCGTCGAAGGCGACGCAACCTGGACCACCGATGAGAAATGGCTTTCGTTCGCTCTTGAGCAAATCATCAGCAACGCCGTCAAATATACCAAACAAGGCAATGTCAGCATCTACATTGCGCCGAAATCGATTCAAATCAGCGACACCGGCATAGGCATTTTAAAAGAAGATCTGCCACGCCTGTTTGAACACGGTTTTACCGGTTACAATGGGCGACGCGACAAAAAAGCTACCGGTCTAGGCTTCTTCTTGGCAAAAGAGATTGTCGACCGGCTTTCACTAAGCATTCATGTTGATTCGGAAATCGACAAAGGGACGACTGTGACGATAAAGAGAAATGATAAAGACTGAAAAGTTGTCTTTTAGTAACGTGCGATTCAGAAGTTGAGTATGCTCATTGAGGAGTTCTAATGCGGATCAAAGGATTGCGGAATAAAGTTAACCAGTTACATAACACGGTAAGGAATGCATTCAGACGTTGGAAGTATTCGCAGAAGGAAAGCGGCTGAATCACATATTGATTTTCTTTTTAAGTTTCAGAACCTCTCTGCGCGTTGCGAAATGTTCATCATGAACCAGCTTAATCTGATCGGACAGGTCCTCATACATGTCATCCATTCGCTGATTCGTTTTATTCAGCTCCTGTTTAATGTCCGTGATATCTTGTTTCATCACAACGATATCTTGCTTGATTTCGACGATGTCTTGTTTCATCACAACAATATCCTTTTTCATTTCAGTGATATCCTGCTTCATCTCATCCATCTCAATACGCATGCCTTTAACATTAGCATCAACTTCTTTAATTGCCTGCATAATCATTTTCAATTCCTCAGCCATAGTTAACACCTCCTCTAGCTCTATCATAACAGCTGCCAAATAACTTCTGCAAGAACATAGTCAGGCTTTCTTACAGATAGTTTATACAAAGTCCCGTCACTTCTTTTGCCAGTTGTGATTGGCATATATAAACGTTTCAGCGATGAAAATTTGATTTTTCCATTGACAGTTGTACAAAAAGAGTATAAAGTAAAAACACTTTCATAATTCGTAAACAAATAAATGCAATGATAGGGAGAGTAGCTTTTATTTAGCCTTTCAGCGAGCTTCGTCAGGTGCAAAGGAAGCAGGCGTAAATAAAAGTGAAGGTAGCCCTTGAGCGGTGAATGCGACATTCGAGGAATGAAGTGTTCAACGGCAGCACCCGTTACCGTGCCAGCGTCTTGCCGACGTCAATGTCGGCAGTACGTGGTGAGGCGGCAGCAGTGATGGTGCCGCAAATAAAGGTGGTAACGCGTATCCAACGTCCTTTAAAAGCATTGATGATGCTTTTAGAGGACGTTTTTATTTTATTCTTTATTAGGAGGAGTTTACTCATGAACACAGAGAATCAGCAACACAAGCTGACATTCATTAATTATTTAACCATTGGATCACTGCTTTTCGGCATGTTTTTTGGTGCCGGCAATTTAATTTTTCCGCTGCATCTCGGACAACTGGCAGGCAGCAATTGGCTTCCCGCCGCGATCGGTTTTCTGCTTTCCGGCACCCTGCTGCCGCTGCTTTCGATCATCGCCATCAGCATCACCCAGAGTGAAGGCATCTATGATATCGCCCGGCCAATCGGTCGTCATTACGCACTGATCTTTCTCATTTTGGTTCATGCTACACTCGGACCGATGTTCGCGACACCGCGCACAGCCACCGTTCCCTTTGAACTTGGCTTCGCACCTTATATTCCAGCAAGCCAAACGTGGATCTGGCTACTCGTCTACTCTGCCGCCTTTTTCACACTGACCTATTTCTTGTCACGCAGCGAATCGCGTATTATCGACGTCATCGGAAAATTACTAAATCCACTGTTCTTAATCTTGTTATTCATTATTTTCTTATTCGCTTTTCTCAGACCTATGGGGGACGTCGGGCAAGCAGCCGCAACGAGCGACTATGTGCACGCCGCGCTGACAAACGGTTTTCTTGAAGGCTATAACACGATGGACGCTCTCGCCGGACTCGCTTTCGGCGTCACCATTATTACGTCAATTAAGCTGATGGGTGTCCGTAATCCCAAGTCCATTGCTGCGGCAACCGCAAAATCCGGAATCATCTGTATTGGTTTTGAAGCACTCATTTATCTTGGCCTAATTGTGATTGGCGCCATGAGTCTGGCACACTTCAAGCTTTCGGAAAACGGCGGCATTGCTTTCGGCCAAATCGCCAATCATTACATGGGGGCAGTGGGCAGCGCAATCTTAGCCACTTTGGCCACCGTCACCTGCCTCACCACCGCGATGGGGCTGGTCACCGCCTTTGCCCAGGATTTCCATAAGCAGTTCCCGCGGATCAGTTATTTAACATTCCTGCGATTCACCTGCGCCATTTCATTCGTCATCGCCAATGTCGGCTTAACGCAAATTATCACGTGGTCGCTGCCAATCTTAATGCTTCTGTATCCGCTCGCGATCACAGTGATTTTCTTATCGATCCTATCACCATTGTTCCAAAAATCGCCGATCGTTTATCGAATCACCACGGTCTTCACCTTGATTCCGGCGTTATTTGACACGATCAACGCCCTGCCGCCGATCTTGAAGCAGACAGCACCGATTCAATCGCTGATTCACTTTGCAAGCAGCTATCTGCCACTGTTTAACCTTGGCTTTGCCTGGATACCGTTCGCGCTCATCGGCTTCGTCCTCGGCATTGCAGCGTATGCTCTGTTCCGCCGCGTTCCAGCACTACAACTGAACCCAGAGCTCAACGCAAAACGAAAATAAGTCAACGTAACAAAGGACAGCCGCTGACAAACAGGGCTGCCCTTTTTGTGTTTATTGAAAATGCTTGTGCGAGCCATCGCAATTCGGCATTCTTTTCGAGTGTCCGCACACACAATCCATTAGGCCTTTTCCTTTGAGGATTCTTGGCACATTCTTCTCAATTCGTGCCGTCCGTGTGGACGTTCGTTTCGCTTGCGCAAAAAAGAAAATGTAGGCTTTTTGCCGTCCCGGCGTCAATGCGTCAAAAGCAGTCTGCAACTCAGGCAGTTCCTCAAATTTATTTTGCAGCTCTTCAGGAATGCTGACATCTGCTCTCTTCTTAAGCTTTACTTCTAAGCCCGCTTTTTCAACATCAACCGCTTCACGGATATAAGCCTTGATCACATCTTCCTGATCCATAACTTCTTGCACTGTGGTAAAGCGAATCTGGCGCGCCGCCTGAACATTTTCCGTTTGCTGAATGAGAATCTTCTGCGCGTCCTTAAGCAGCGCCCCCTTTTGAAACAGCACCGCGCAATACTCTTTGAAGCCATGAATTAACATGACATTCTTTCCCTCAACCGTGTAACACGGATGCATCCACTTAAAATCTTCCGTCAACCCGCAATCAAGAGCAATCGCTCTGAGCCGTTCATAACATTCCGTCCACTTGCTCGGCTTCTGTAAAAATTCATCCACTTTTGGATTTAATCTGTTTTCTGCCATCAAGAAACACCTTTCACATTGATTTTCCGAACGACTAGACTGCTTTGTCCCACAATCTCTACTCTTAGGATAAACGAAATTCGTTTCCCCATCTAGCTAAGTGCCTTAGATGGCAGGACTGATTGATATAGAAGAGTGAAGCTTTAGCTGTTAAGCAAATTTTCCCGTTCATCGATATTGCCGTTTTATAATCGATTATGACATCAATTACCCGAACGTCATACACTGTACTGCCAGTGAATTCAATGTCCTATTTATATCTGGCTATTAGTATATTGAAACTATGAGATTGTTAAAAATTGTATAAGTTTCAATGTTTCTCAGCAGAATGTGTTGTAAAATAGATATAATAACATGAATTATCAAGACTTTATTAACGAACTTATTAAATCAGTAATTCACATAAGTAAAAATCTGCAATTTAATAAAAGATGCAAATAGAATTTTGATGAAAAGTAGGTATCTCTATGACAAACAATAAAATGGGCCTTTATGTCACTGAAATTGATTATGGGATTGATCAGCTAACTCAGCTGAATGCATTGCCTCAAGAAAAGCGTGATAACTTAAAATATTGGCCCGTTGATTATATCATACATAACGAAGAGCAGGTTTACATTGGACAAACAATCTCCATTGAAAAACGTACAAAACAACATGTTAAAAATAATGATGTTGGTCCTAATATGAAAAAAATCACGATCATTGGTCAAGAAAAATTTAACCGTTCTGCAAGCTATAACATTGAAACCAATTTAATAAATAACTTTTTAGGAGACACAAGATTCACAAAAATATTAAATAAGTCACAAACTGAAATGACAACTTCAAGTGATTACTATAATAAAGCATATTTTGATAAGCATGTTTTCTCGGCACTATGGAAAAAACTACAAGAAATGAACTTGGTAGAGCTATCTCTTGAAGAAATAGCCAATAGCGATATTTTCAAACTTTCTCCGTTTAAGTCGTTAAGCGATTCACAACTTGAATTAAAACAAGATATACTCAACTTTTGTCGTGAGCGAATTGATAAGCCATATTCCTCTTTGTATTTAATTAATGGTGAAGCTGGAACTGGGAAGAGCGTCGTTTTAAGTTCCATTTTTAATGCAGTGCAAACTATTGCTCGAACATCCAAACATCAAGTGATAAAAGATAAATTAGCATGTACCAATAACTATTTATTAGTTAATCATTCAGAGATGTTAAAAACATACAAAAGCCTAGCACGAAAATTATCAACATTGCGAGTTGGTGACTTTGATAAGCCAACTCCTTTCATCAATAAGATGGAGAAAAAAGCTGATCAAGGAAAATCAACTGCAGATATTGTTTTTGTAGATGAGGCTCATCTTTTGCTCACTAAAGAGGATCATTTTAATAATTTTTACCACAAGAATCAGTTAGAGGAATTAATGCATTTAGGGAAAATTATTGTAATGGTTTTCGATCCGTATCAGGTACTTAAGCTAAAGAGTCATTGGGATGATCTGCAAATTAAAAGATTTGTAAATAATAACCATGGAAGAACCTTTCAATTAACTAAACAATTTCGAATGCAAACTAGTCAGGAAGTCATCGAATGGATTAACGCATTTACACAAAAACAAATTATCAAAACACTCCCTAAGAATACTGGTAATTTTGATTTTCGTATTTTTAATAATGCTGAAGAAATGTTTAAAGCTATTGATGATAAAAATAAAATTGAGAAATTATCTCGAGTAGTAGCAACTTTTGATTATCCATACAGTACGGTTGGTCAACAAGATTATTTTATTGAAGAAGGAGAGTTTAAAAAGAAATGGAATACAACGGATTCGAGTACTACTTGGGCTGAACGGTCAGAAACAATTAACGAAGTTGGCTCTATTTATACTGTTCAAGGATTTGATCTCAACTACGTTGGAGTAATTTTAGGACCGTCTATTTATTATGATAGTGTATCGGGAAAGATTCAGGTAAACCTGAAGGAATATCAAGATTCAGAAGCCTTTAAAAGCCGTGACGACTTGTCAGATACCCAAATTGATCTTGAAAAAGGCAAGATTATTCTTAATTCAATTAATGTATTGATGAAACGTGGCGTGCATGGACTATATATTTATGCTCACGATCCAAATTTGAGAAAAAAATTATTATCCCTCAATTGAAGAAAATGGAAAAGCATCCTAAGGTAATAGCAGGATGATTTTTAATAATTTTTACAATATTCAAATTTGTGGCATGAATCAATTCAAGCATTACAACTAGCCTCTACAACAATATTATCATTCTTGATTATTCATCAAATCCAAAGTCCTTTACTTTTAGTGTACGGCAATTCTCACTAATAGTTCTTACTGTATTTTGGGGTATGCCCTTCTTGACAGTTGCATTCACGTCAAGCGATGTTTCTACATCACTGCCATTGATCGAAGTCATGTGATTGATGATTTCATCAACCAGACAGCTGACATCACGATTGACTCGGGTGTTGTCCAACTTTGCCGACATATAGAAATGCACATTCTTTGGTGTTTCTTTAACATGAGGCTTTTCTGGATACACAGGTACAGAAGTAACTGTCGGGGACGTTCATCCTCAAATGTAAAAGTATTGCTACCAAAGCTGTTTGAAGAGCCATCAAGGGGCATTTCTCTGATACTCTCGATTTCGAGCTTCTTTTTATCCTTGTAACCTGCGTTCCCGTGTTTTTATACCAAGGCCATGAAAATCCATAATTTTAAAAGGGGGTTCGACCGAGAGTGTCTTGCATAATTAATTACACCAATAAAGGAACGGTATTAGGCTAGAAAACCGTTACTGATGCGGGTTTGGGGATACCTTGGTATAATTTTTCGGGAATCCAGGTTGTAACTGCTAAACTAAAAAAGGCTCTTACGTTAACTTGGTGAAAGGCAATCCAACCCCTGAGTTTGGAAGATGTTAAAAAATTTTCATGCACCAAACAGTACTCTCTATCTCAAAAGAGCGAAACTAGCCCGCCCGTACATTAATCTTTTAGATTCATGGTCAATTTCTGTGAAATGGTATTGATAAATAACATCGTGTCTTGCTTTTCTTTCTAATTTTCATGAACCATCGGGCAATAACTGATTCTCAAATACATAGCACGCGGCTTGATTTTTTATAGCCACTTAATTTGCCTTCAAGTGAATTTGCAATACCTTTCGGCACGAATTGATGCCTTCACGTATTCTTCTAAGAAGAACAGCAAGAACACCGTTTCCGCTACTTTTGTTGATTGCTTTTAGATCAGCAACCACTTTCTCATGAAGAGTAATCTCGACATTAAAGTTATGGCTCACCTACTATTCGAAGTCAGTGATGTTCCTATTGTTTTTTCGCATAGGATCCGACACGTTGAAAAGATTATGCCGTAAGAAGTTGAGGGTGTCCGTTGTCACTGGGGCTTTTCTTTTATTCAAAGTGGTTGCCTCCAAGCGCTCTCTTCATCACTTTTCTGATCATAAATGTCAATCAGTTCACACGCCCTAAATACGAGCTCCAGTTTCTTCTTTTCTTCCTAACTGATCGTACCGAGCGAATGCATCACGGGTTAATCGCCAGTCTCCGGCTGATAAGAAAAGGACTCTTCGATAAAGAATGTATCTTTTTTATTGAGCACTCTTGCTAAATCAATTGCAAACTGTTCCACGTTTTGAAACTTTCCACTTAGTTGTTTATAAATGGTTTGTGGTTTTTCCCCAAGTAAATCTGCTAAATAGTCCTTGCGGTAGCCCTCGCCATCAATAAATTGATTCATCCGTTTCAAAATCAAATCTTTGCGCCTCTGCTCTACCATGTGTACCACTTCCCTTCAGCTTAATCATACACAATTCAAAAGTCATAAAATCACGTTTAATTAAGTACATGTTTTATTACAGACAGTGGAAAATGCAATTTTCCTTACTGCCTTATGGACAGGCTCTGTTTTATTTCAAACTCCGCATATTCAAAATTCCTCAGAATATAATCATACCCGGCTAATGAAAAGGGGGTGTAGTTATGGGATATATGGATAATTATGAACGAGATGCCTACGGGATTGTCGCATTCTGGTTGCGAAATAATTTAGAGCATGGTCAATTTTTCGATAGGGAAATCAGTCATCATGAATTGGAATTAGCCCGTGTCAACCAGAGTATGGTTCAGAATTTGGCAGGGGTATGGCAGAGGGCGGAGCAGAAGCAGGGAGATCTTACTACTCTGGTTAATGAATCGCAACAAGTAATCAGTGAATTTCAAAATTTTCTTACCCTCGGCATGGGTAAGGCTTTACGATGTGAAGTGATTGTTTCGACACCCGTAGCGCTTATGGATCATATGATACGCGAAGCTGAGGAATCCAATAATGTATTTGATTTGATGAAAAGTGGCGGTCAAGTGCTTGTATCGGATTCGGTCTTACATGAAAGTGTGTTTTGGTTGCGGCAAATGGCTGATCATCTTGCCTTTGTACAGCATTACTTAGATCCAACCAATTATGAACTACAAGATAAGGTGCGGGGAATGACCCATAAGTTTGAACGACTTTTTCTCCAAGCGAACGCGCTCAATACAATCATACGAAAACCACGCAATCAGATGTTGCCCGTTTTAAATGCTTTTAGGCAAATGGTTATTTCTGAAACCAAGGATTTAGAAAAATTCAAATTGGAATTAGATGCGCTCATCAAGCAATGTGCCGCGATTACAACTGCACCACCGGATTTATTAGAACATCTGGCCCGGGAAGCGCACCACCTCTGGAGAAACTTAGAGGAAGGGATTGTCTCATAATAATCCTCGGAGATGATCCATTGCCTGAACGGATCTAGCAACCGGTAGATCGGCGGCCTGTCTGGTTATTCAACCGCCCTGAGACGTGCAGCAGAATCATTGCATTAAATCGCGCGAACTGTGTATAATAAGATTAGATCAAGGCAAAATAAAGCCACCAGTGGTGTCAACACTGACGGCATGGCAATATCCGCGTTGAGCGGAGCGATGCAATGAATTAACTTCACATTTTAACAAATGATCCGTCCATCAAGCTATTGCGAGTAGCATATGAGACGGATTATTTTTTTCTGTCTGACAGCATCAATATAAGCACTCCAAAACGAATCCTAAGTGTTAACGTTTGAAATACTGTCATTGGCCCCACCCCCATTCACAATGGGTATCACCGCATCCGCTCCTATGCATCTTCTACTGCCTGTCTGTAAGCATATCACAGAATGTATGTACGTTCGTTTCTTCAAGTGGGCAGTTATTTTGTCAATCTCTAAAAAAATAGCCCACACCTGATTAAAGATGTGGACTACATTCAAGATTTTTTGATAACATTTAAACCCTGAAAACCATTCATTGATCTTTTCATTTGTTGCCCAAGGTCACGGAGTTACAGATACCGCCTTATCTTTCACATTCTTAATACGTTGGGCGCAAACTTCATCAACGCTAGTACCTACTTCTTGTGATGGTGGTAATAATCATTGATTCCCAGGATATAGGAACCTGATCCGAATCCGCCCATTGGAACGGATCCAGCATAATCCTGCGTGTTGTAGTCTAGCAATTCCGGAATCAGATTATAATTGTTTGTTGCTTGGCTCGTCATCCAGTTGAGGAGTGTCTTTGCCTCACTAGTTCTGCCCATTTTCGATAAGGCGCCCGCAATTCGTAAATCAATAAATCCCCATTCTCTGGAATCATAAAGGTCGCCATCTTGATCCCGCTTATAACCAGGGGTGCTCCCCGTTAGAATGCGCAGGTTCTGGTTATACGCTTTGATCATACCTGATGCCAGATTTGATTTCGAGTTGACCATGCCGAAGTTGATTGCTTCAACCGTTGACGCATCATTTTGATATGCCGGATCGCCTTTTCTCTCAAGTGACGATGCGATTGTACGGTACCCGTTCTCATGGACAACAAGCTGTTTCTTGACAGCATCTTTAATCGAAGAAGCCGCATTACTGTATTTCTTTTCAAGCTGGTTCTTGCCCATTAATTTTGCCAGGTTGGCTGCTGACTTCAACCCTTGGTATGCTGTAATATTCGTATAGGCGAATTGTTGACGCGATGGTGCTGTTTTTAAGACGTTGAACGGGGTCCAGTGTTCCTCCCAGATTGAGGAGTCCGGCTGAATCAGACCATTTTCTGGTTTAATTAATTCAATCAGCAAGTCTGCGTCCTGCTTCGTCAGTTTGTTCCAGTTCGCGAGATGATTGCTTTTCAGGAATTGTGTATCCCCCGTTGCCCGGACATATTGATCGACACTCCATAAGAACAAGCCCCAGCCGTCAAATTCAATATTCGGCCCGTTATTGTTCCAGTCTGATTCTTCCGTGCCATTGCCAAAATAGCGGCATACAGAAATCAGATAATTATTACTTAGTTTGACACCAAGCCCATAAGTTGGGGCGCTCTTATCTGTACTTTCGATGAAATTTTTTTGATAATAATTCTCTCCCGAACCATCCTCCGTCTTCTTCATCTGTGCATCAAAGAAGAACTGAAGTGCTGCACGAGCCTCCTGATAATGTCCGGACGCGATTAGTGCCTGTATCGAGTAATTTCCGTCGCGAGCCCAGGCAATACTCCATTCTCCTGGTATCAAGCTGGCTAATACCTGTCCATGAGATGCTCCTGTCTCGCGACTTTGAGACATCTTCAAAACTGCCGTAGACTGCCGGTATACCTGTTGTTCTTGTGCTGAAAGACCCGACGGCATTTTCTCGGTTCTGTGCCACTTGTTCCACCAGTCTTCTTCCTGCTTCAGTAAAGCCTCAGGAGTACTGCTTAAAGAAGCCTGTGCATTGGCAAGAACATCGCGGCTTAAGTGACTTTCATTACCATCTTCATTCAACCCGATAATCACACCGTACCATTTCGACTTTCCGACGCTCAGCTGAGTCGTCCGGTTTTCAAATCCTGTGGTAATATCGTTTCCCTGGCTGACAATCTGATCATTCAGTTTGCCGTTATTTGTGGCATCAGCCCAGGGATTACTCTCCGATCCGCTTAAACCGGTTTCGTAATGTTGCCCCGTCAGATTCAGGTTTCTATAGATCGCAAGACTACCATTCTTGCTGTTAAATTCTTTAATGTACTTGCCTTTTTGATTATATGTGGTTTGTTCGTTTGCCGTTCCATAGTCTGTCCCGAGATGCATATTTTGGTTAGAGAAGACAGAAACATTTTTATCCGTGTTCGAATTATTGGTCACGCGCACCAACATCACTAATAGAGAAGACTGATAGTGATTTTTTCCGGAAAAAGGAGTGAAGTAATAACTGTCAAATTCTAGGCCGTCATTATGTTGCGTCGATTTAACAATATTGGTACCGTTTACATACTCAGCCTTGTCAACAGGTACACTGTTCAACCAGGTAGATTTGCCTCCGTTCACCCCATAACCGAAATAAGCATCCCACATGAAATTCGGTGTCGTACTGTTTTCATCTAAATGGCTGTAAATATGTCGCTGATAACGAGTCATTTTCCCCTGACTAACCGAGTAAATAGCAGCTGCCAGACCGTTGGAAGTTGTCAGCTGGTTCCAAGAATTATGCCCTTTATAGTTAGAATCACTCGTCACACCACTTGCATGAGCCATTGGTACTTGAAAGGCCCAAAGAGACACTGAAAGAATCACTGTCATTAGAATAGCAAAGATACGTTTTACCGATCGCTTTTTAGACTGCAATCGAATTCCCCCTTTTCCCATCTATTATTTAAAAGAAGTAGAATGTTTTCAAACCCCGAAAAGACTGAACCTCCTCAGAGAATACCTACCTACATAACAAGACAAGCAAACTACATGCCAATTTTTGTGTATCGTATAAAAGAGCTGAAATAACAGGATTTTTCCACTAATAAAAAAAAATACATGATACACTTAGATGTGTATCATGTATTTTGTGCATCGTTTTTTCTCTTCATGTATTAACTATTTGGGCAAAATAATACACTTTGACATTTGAAAGATCGATATGAATCATGTCATACAGAACCTTATTCGCCTGTTTCACAATCGGATACATGTTCTCCGATCTAACGCTAAATAGTCCATCGTGTTCTAAATAGTTCTGATTTTTTTCTTCCATTAATACCTCCGAATATTCGGAATCTCTGCTTCAGGTGCAGCATGTTTGTTTATTTCTTCAATCGGACTGACAAAACCTTGCCTTCATTCCATATCAACAACGCTGCTTCCCATCTTGAGATGTCGCTTCGTTTTGTTTGGTGTATTCATCTGTAGTCGAATTTTTTTGCTGTGAGCCAAAAATAATAACCTTTTTCAGTTATAATCGCTTTTCAGGGTACTACTCTATCCGTTTGTTTCTGCTCATTGCCGCTTCACCCAGCATCTCGTGGGACAGCGAGCGGATGCAGTGCTTCTATATCGTTTTTAGGCGATCCGCTTTAGCTCCTGCTATGAGCATATGAGGCGGATTATTTCTTTCTGTCTGTCTGACAGCATCAAGATAAGCACTCCAAAACTAATCATAAGTGTCATCGCTTCAAATACTGTCATTGGCCGCACCCCCTTTCACAAGGGTGTCACCGCATCCGCTCCTATGCATCATCTATTGTCTGTCTATAATTATATCACGGAATGTATGTTCGTTTTATGAAATGATCAATTATTATGTCAATCTTTTTGGACATTGTTTTTTAGAGAATCCATTATTTCATCACTTTCCAAACACAACCGAATGATTGCATTAACTTGCGCGAACTGTGTATAATAACATTAGATCAAGGCAAAATAAATCCGCCAGTGCTATGAACACTGACGGCATGGCAATATCCGCGTAGAGCGGATGCAGTGCCTGTCTAGCTAAATCGTATCTTTTGACCGATCCGCTTCAGCTCCTGCTAGAGCATATGAGGCGGATTATTTCTTTCTGTCTGACAGCATCAAGATCAGCACTCCAAAACTAATCATAAGTGTTAACGTTTGAAATACTGTCATTGGCTCCACCCCCTTTCACAAGGGTGTCACCGCATCCGCTCCTATGCATCTTCTACTTCCTGTCTGTAAGTATATTACAGAATATACGTTCGTTTATTCGATTGGTTAGTTATTATTTCATTCTTTTTTCGGATTTTCTCGGCCGCTTCATTCAGCCTCGCACCTTGACCCTGCATCATGCTTCGAGATTTTTTCTACCCCGCTCAGATATTCAGAATCTCTTTAATTTCTTGTTCCGACATTCGTGACAGTGATTGATCGCCGGATTCGACGACGGATTCAATGAGATCCTTTTTCTTTTGCTGCAGCTCGTGAATTTTTTCCTCAATCGTACCTTGAGTGAGCATGCGAACCACCTGCACGATATGGCGCTGACCAATGCGGTGCGCTCTGCCGATTGCCTGATCTTCAACTGCCGGATTCCACCACAAATCATAAAGGATGACCGTATCGGCACCGGTCAGGTTCAGTCCTGTGTTTCCCGCTTTCAGTGACAGCAAGAATACAGAATTCTCCCCTTGGTTGAACTGGTCGACCATGTCCACGCGTGCTTTTGCCGATGTCTGCCCATCCAGGTAAAAGAAGTTCAAACCCTTCTCTTCTAAAGCCTGTCGTATGATGGCCAGCATGCTGGTAAATTGTGAAAAAATAAGGATACGTCGGCCGTTATCAAGATAATCTGAGATCATCTCAAGGAGCTGTTCCAGCTTACCTGAGGATCCATGATAGTCTTCCACAAAAAGACCGGGATGGCAGCAGATTTGCCGGAGACGGGTGAGTCCGGCAAGAATCTTGATCCGACTTTTTTGGAATCCTTCCTTTTCAAGTGAATCCTTTGTTTCCTTCTGAATTTTTTCAAGGTATGCCAGATAAAGCCCTTTCTGATCCTTTGTCAGCTCGGAGCTTTGAATCGTCTCAATTTTGTCCGGAAGTTCCGACAAAACATCCTTCTTCACGCGGCGAAGCAAGAACGGCCGGATCATTCGTGCAATCTTTCCTTCATCCATTTTTTTAAAATCTGAAAGCTTTGGAAAGAATCCGGGTAAAAGCGTCTGGAAAATCGACCAGAGCTCATCAATCGAATTCTCAATCGGCGTTCCGCTCAATGCAAACCGATTTCGGGCACTTATTTTTCGGACGGATTTAGCCGTCTTTGTATTAAAATTTTTGATGGTCTGGGCTTCATCAAGGATCAACGTGCTGAAGCTCTGATCTTCATATGCCTCTATGTCCTGACGCAGCGTATGGTAAGACGTAATCCAGACATCCGGGCTGCGCTCTTGCTGAAACAAAGCCTGACGTTCCTGCACCGTGCCGGATGCAACAACAGCCTCTAGGTCAGGTGCGAATTTTGCCAATTCATTCTTCCAGTTGTAGATCAGCGAAGCCGGCGTGACGATCAATGCCGGCTGAACCTCGGATCGTGTCTCTTTTTCCGATAAAAGAAAGGCGATACCCTGCACCGTCTTGCCCAGACCCATCTCATCGGCCAAAATACCACCAAGGCCGTAATTTCCCAATGTTTTCAGCCACTGATACCCGTAATATTGATAGTCTCTGAGCTCGGCGTGGAGTGAATTAGGTACGTCAAACTCAATCAATTCCGGATTCTTCAGACGGTTCAAAAAGCGACGAAAGTTCTTGCCAAAACCGACGGATGCATGGTTTTCACCCAGTATCGAGTCAAGCTGACCGCCGCGATAGACGGGGATTTTCAGTTGATTATCCTGAAGCTCTTTCTTTGATACGTTCAGTTCATCCAGCATCTGCTTAACGGGCGTAAATTCCTCATCCTCTAAAGAAACAAAAGTACCGTTCGGAAGGCGATAGTAACGCTTCTTTTCAACCAGTGATTGAAGAATGTTCTGGATCTCGTCTTCCTCGATCCCGTCGAGTTGAAAGCGGACATCCAGCCAATTTTCTCCGGAATCCATCTCAATTTTTGCAAATGGCATCTTCTGCTCCGGCATCAGGAATGATCTGACCGGGCCAGTCAGCAAAATTTCCGCAACACTTTCCAGCTCTGGGAGTGCCTCATATAAAAAGGTATAGATGTCGTCCTCTCCCTCGGCGTAGAGCCGTTTCCCACTGATTTTGAGTGTAGAGGATTCAAGGATATCCATAATCGTTTGTTCTTTCTCAGCATCACGAATAAAGATTTGATCCTCCGATCCGGCATCCTTATCCTGTTCAAAAGGTTTCACAACTGCATCGCCATAATGATACTCAAGCTGAACAATCAATTGATCATCCGCGCGATCAACCAGCAATTTCGCATGCAGCGGATGCCATGCAATACGCTCGGAAACCGTGTCAGCAATTGCCAGTTTGCTAATTCTTTTCAATCCTGGTGCGACTTTGGAAAGAAATGGCTCAATCTGATCTTTTCCAATCGGCAGCGCAGTGGTTCCCGAGCGATTGACAATCGAGAAAAGTTCACCAATCACCTTTTGCTGATCGGAAGACAGAGAATAAAATGCCCCATCTTTTAAAAGATAGCCATATTGATCTAAATAGTTGGATTCGCCTAGACCGGATAGATCCACCTCATAATCGCCTTGGGAACGTTCATTCAAACGAAACGCAAACGGAATCTCATTCTCATGTACCGTAATCTGACTCCCGCCTAGAAAACCGTTGTCAAAAGTTAAGAAACAGGATTTGAGCAGGCCCAGGAGCTCAGGAAACAGCATCGGCGGAATAATGAATTTGCGCTCATCGGAAGCCGAGTAGCTTCCGGTATAAGCGTTCTGCATCATCCTGTAATTCCGATAGCTCATCTGCCGCCCGAGCAGCTCAATCACCGCTTGATCTTCAGGCGCAAATCCATGCTCTGATGGGAGAAACGAGAACTTCTTCGTAAACGTATACGGCTCTTGGTCTATCACCGCTTGGATAAAATCTCGAATATTTTTTACAACGTACAGTCTTTTGGCACCGCTTCTCATCTGCAACGCCAACCATGACGAGTGAATGCTGAGCGTCCACTCCGTTTGCATCACTTGTTTTCGGTTCGCATGCTGCCGATCATGTTCCTTCTGCTGTACGCGTGAAAACGTATCAATCAATTCGCCTGCTAACGCCTTTTCGGACCGAGCAGCCGCGTAATATCTTGGCGAGTTCCACCCACCTTCTTGATCTTCTTTTATTTCTAGAAGAAGAGCTGCCACATGCTTACAGGGGGAAGTAAATTGTTCGGCCGCCGGACAGTCACAGTGATAGTATAACGATCGTCCTTCAAAGTGCACGCCAACCCGATAATCCTCTGTCCCCTCAATGATCGCTTTCCAAGAGTCTGTATCCGGATCAAAATAAAGGTCTTCAACTCGTCCATCGAGATAATAGTTATAGCCGCGTTGATAGATTGTCGGGGAAAAATAGTTTTTGATTATTTTTTCTGTTAACTGAACCATGAGTACCTACACACCTATTCGCTTCATTTATCGAGTTCCCGTCGTTTCTTCTGAACACAAAACTAATGATGCACAAGACACCCGACTGGAATAGTCGGAGCGCTTCACAAGCATTGATTTTTATAAAACGTTTGCAGACCCTTCTCAAAAACGTATCAACTAACATAACTCTAACAAAATTATATACAGACTGATAGGTGCACAGTTTTTTAATAATGGCATTTGCTAGACTTAAAAGGATTCATTCCTATCAAGATTAGCTGCTTGCAAACTGTCTTGGACGATGGTGCATCATAAAATCTCTAAATTGTTTCCAGATCAACATAACTAAAATCGGGATGCATAAGCCCATCAGGCATTTGAGCAGCCAATGATCAGGCAGTCCCATGACGCCCGGCAAGTCAAAAAGCGCACGATGCCAAAACATAATCAGCACCGTGTGACGTCCCCAAAGCACAAGCCAATGAAATAATTTAAGTTTACTTATTATTTGTGAAACTAATATAACTCCAAGGCATAGAACAAGCGGAGCAATCAAAGTCAGCCCTGTATGATTTAAACTGTCCGATTTCAAATATAATGTGAAATTGATTTTCTGAGTAAACTGATCATGGATGAGAAGCATATAAAAGATGCCGATGGCCGAAAGGGTCATGTATTTATGAGAAATGGTCTGAAGCAATTTGAACCCATAATATCCGGCCAGCATATAAGTGGTGGTAATCAATACAACCTGGACATCCCATGGGAAATAAGGGTGTCCTAAGAACGCTGGTTGCTGATGAATTGTTCCAATGGCGAACAGAGTCAAACTGATGATCCATTGCAAGACAACAGAACGCACCCAAGTAATTAAAATGATGACAACGATCAATGTGAGAATATAGACATTGATGAACCAAAAAATGCTTAAATAATTATTTAAGGTTCGTCCGCCGTAAAGCAGCCGTACAAAATAGAATGCCGTGTACGACCAGTCCTGATTGCGGACAAAGTGACTGAGCATAATTAATAAGCTGCCCATTAGAAGATAGGAAACGATTAAAGGCTTGCAGCGACGAGATAAAAATTGACGAATCGCTTTCCAATTACGAGCAAGCGGTTTTAAAAAAAAGCCGCCGATAATAAAAAACAACGGCATATGCCACCAATAAATGGCATCATAAACGAGATCAAAAGAACGTATATCCCGCTCGGAATCAATGGCATGCCCGAACACAACTGCAATGATTCCCAGCGCCTTTGCTATATCTACCCATGTAATCCGCTGCTTAGTAGTTGACCCCATGTGAACGATCACCTTTCATCCTATATGCATTTCCATCTTGAGTTGAACATCAACTAAAATGGAAACTATTACTGAAAAAACGCCTCGCAAATGATTAGTCTAGCACGATTTATTTATTTTGAAAGATGGTTTCACAAAGTTTAATCTAAATGTAAAAATGATGTTTGACTCTTCGTTTTATACGAGGAGACCAGCCTGATTCAACTCGGCCATTCATTGCCGAGTTGAATCAGCGTCCTATGCCTCCATTTTTTTGTTAGGAAACCGGTTCAATCATAGTGAAAACGCGAACGTTCGTGCTCTGATTGAGCTGTGAAAAGATGTGAAACGATGACCCTAAAAGGACTTAACGTACGGATCTATCCCAATAAAAAACAAAAACTACTCATCCAATGTAACTTTGGCTACAAATGATTGGATCCTGACTATTTGTTCTATTTCTCTTTGCTCCCCGCATATATTAAGGCGAGGTGATCCCTATGGCCGATACAGAAGATATTTGCAAACAATTTGCAGCCGTATTTAACGCACAACCTAGGTTTGAAAATGGCGTTTGCTCCGTTCCACTCCACCGTTCTTTCAATGTAACCATTCAGGGCAAAAAAAGTTCAAGCATTGTTCCCGCCAGTGTGACCTTCGAATCGCTTGATGAGTCTGGTAATGCGATTAATCTGGCTGAAATAGCCCTTCTTGAAGAAGAAGTACCTAATTTCATATGGGCACTGGCACAGAACGGAATGATCATAAGCGCCCTGCATAATCACTGGATTTTCACACAACCGAATCTCCTGTATGTGCACGCACAATCAATGGAACCGCCTTTGAATTTTGCAAATAAAATCCGAAACTGTTTTACTTATTTAAGCAGTGCTCCGGTTTCATAATGAGTCGAGCAGCGGATCATTTGACTATTATCTTTATTGGGATAAGCTTGCACATCGTATTAGGATCGTCCCTTTTATAAGTGAATTCTCTGCTCTTATCCTCGAATCGCAGGACATGTTCGTTGCTATCGGTATCCCACGTCACTAACCGGTAATTCCCCAAAGATTTGCTTAGAATGAAGAGCACCTTCATATAGTCTTCACCCAGAAGTATTGACGGCCTTGATCCATTCACTTCTACCGCCGCATTTAGTACAGAGCCTTTATTCTCCTATCGTTTTCGGTCTTCCCCAAAAACAAAAATGCCCAGAAACGTTGATTTAACAACATTTCTGAGCAACTTCTGATTTCTTATCGGTGCCCGATAAGACCTAGATATACCGGTGGTCGGGGTCGAACCGACACTCCCGAAGGAACATGATTTTGAGTCATGCGCGTCTGCCAATTCCGCCACACCGGCACAATAAAAAATAATGGCAGTAGAAGTAAGTAAATGGAGGCGACACCCGGAATCGAACCGGGGATAAGGGTTTTGCAGACCCGTGCCTTACCGCTTGGCTATGCCGCCATATAATGGAGCGGAAGACGGGATTCAAACCCGCGACCCCCACCATGGCAAGGTGATGTTCTATCACTGAACTACTTCCGCATTTAATTGGCCCAGCTGGATTCGAACCAGCGCATCACGGCACCAAAAGCCGTTGCCTTACCGCTTGGCCATGGGCCAAAATTTATGGGGCGGATAGTGGGGATCGAACCCACGCATGCCGGAACCACAATCCGGTGTGTTAACCACTTCACCATAACCGCCATAATATTGATATTGCTTAAAACTCCGGAAAAATGTCTGTCAAATTTCTTCGTCAGCTTATTTTCCCCTGCTTTAAACATTATTTTAAAGCAACAGGGGTAGTAGGAATTGAACCCACACTGGAGGTTTTGGAGACCTCTGTTCTACCTTTAAACTATACCCCTATACTATGTAAATGGAGGGAGAAGGATTCGAACCTTCGAACCCGTAGGGAACGGATTTACAGTCCGTCGCGTTTAGCCTCTTCGCTATCCCTCCATAATAGTTAAAATAAGGAATAGATACTGGGCATCTATTGATTATAATAAAAATGATGCCGATCAGAGGACTTGAACCCCCAACCTACTGATTACAAGTCAGTTGCTCTACCAATTGAGCTAGATCGGCACGAACAAATGGTGGCTCGAGGCGGAATCGAACCACCGACACGAGGATTTTCAGTCCTCTGCTCTACCGACTGAGCTACCGAGCCATTATGTAAAAACAAAAAGATAATGCATTATGTGTTCAGCCAATTGCTGAAATAAACAAAATAAAATGGCGGATCCGAGCGGATTTGAACCGCCGATCTCCTGCGTGACAGGCAGGCATGTTAACCCCTACACCACGGATCCACAATTGCGGGGGCAGGATTTGAACCTACGACCTTCGGGTTATGAGCCCGACGAGCTACCAGACTGCTCCACCCCGCGATAATATGGTGGAGGATATAGGGCTCGAACCTATGACCCTCTGCTTGTAAGGCAGACGCTCTCCCAGCTGAGCTAATCCTCCATATAATTTTGTACAAGCCATTAAAAACACCACTATATTCTACTACATGGCTTATAAAAAATCAAGTAAAACAATGACCCGTACGGGATTCGAACCCATGAACCCACCGTGAAAGGGTGGTGTCTTAACCGCTTGACGAACGGGCCAAAAGCAATTGTCGTAACATCTTGCCGCCGACTTTTAAAATATTATCATCAATCGAAACAAATTGCAAGTGTTTTTTTGAATTTATTTTTTAAAACAAGAACTCTTTCAGTATAACCGATTTTGAAAATAAATAAAACAAAAAGAAACATGCGTAGCGGTAACACTTTTCAGGTACTCCGCCACATGAGTATTCGGCTACCTCGGTCCGCAGGATCTTCTCTGCGTCAAATTGTTAGGGGATGAGGCCCCAATCCACCATCTCTATTCTCTGTCACTCACAGGAGCGTAAACATTCCCTCTCGTACCATCCGGTCAAGGGGTTAGAATCTTCTCTACGTCAGTCGCCACCATTGGACGATAGTAATAATAGCCCTGAATTTCATCACAATCCCATTTCTTCAGGAATTCAAGCTGCTCCTGATTTTCCACACCTTCCGCAATCAGTTTCAGGTTCAAATTCTTAGCAAGGTTAATGATTGCCTTGGTGATCCCTGTTCCTTTTACACTCTGATCAATATCCTGAACGAACTGCATGTCCATTTTTAAGCGATCGATAGGTAAACGTTTTAACCGACCAAGCGATGAATATTTCGTTCCGAAGTCGTCAATGGATATAGAAACACCTAGCTCTTTTAACTGATTTAATACTTGAACGATATAATCAAAATCTCGAGCAGCCGCACTCTCTGTTACTTCAAGTTCTAGAAGTATAGGGTTAATGCCCGTTTCATGCAACACTCTCTTTATTTGCTTAACAAGTAGAGGGTTTCGCAGCTGAACAACCGATAAATTGACTGCCATTCGAACAGCAGGAAGTCCTTGATCCATCCATTTTTTTAATTGCATGCAAGCGGTCTTCAGCACCCACTCGCCAATTTGATTGATTAAACCTGTCTGCTCAGCCAATCCGATAAATACTGCCGGCGAGATCACCCCCAATTCTGTATGATTCCATCGGAGCAACGCCTCAAGACCTATAACACGTTCTGTTTGTACAGAGACCTGGGGCTGATACTGCACGACGAGCTCATTTCTATTTAGCGCGTAGAAAAGGCTGCTCATCAGTCGCATCTTCATTTGCAATTTTTCCTTCATCGCTTCGGTACAAATCGCATACTGATTTTTTCCCTTGCTCTTCGCTGCGTACATCGCCGTGTCAGCGTTTTTGGCCAACACTTCGGTCGTTTCCCCATCCTCTGAATAGAATGCGATCCCCGCGCTTGCAGTGACAAATACTTCTTGATCCTGAAGCATGAATGGTGATTCGAATAAAGCCATTATTTTCTCTACAATTGAAGTTGCTTCCGCACGATCGGACAGATGGTCGAGCAGGATTAGGAATTCATCCCCACCAAATCGTGAGACCGTGTCAGCAGGTTTCACGCAGCGTGTCAATTGTTCACTAACTTGACGAATGAGTAAATCACCAACTTCGTGCCCCAGAGTATCATTGACATCTTTAAAAGAATCCAGATCCAGGAACACAATCGCAACATGATTGCCATGCTGCTTGGCATACTCCATCGCTAGACTCGTACGTTCATTAAAGAGTACACGGTTAGGAAGCTTCGTAAGGCTGTCAAAATAGGCCATAAAGTGAATTCTTTTTTCCGCATTGACCTTAACTAGAGCATCAGCTAATATATTGGTCACAAGTTCTAGCAGACTCATCCGACCGGAATTCCAACCGTTCTCAGATTCAAGTGACTCAAGCGTTAAACGTCCAATAGCCACATTTTGAACGCTGATCGGGACTGACAGTACAGATTGAATGTGGCGTTCCTCAAGCTCTTCGCGGATTGCTTTTGCTTCCTTAGGTAATTTTTCTCGGTCCGAAATATGAATAATACTGTTTATACCAAAATGCTTTTTCCATTCCGCAGAAAAAGAATCATTTCCATAAACAATTTGTTCGCTATCCTTTTTGTACCAGCAGAAACGATTCCTTGTTTCATTAAAAGCATACTCTGATTTGTTGATGCGCAAAGAAACATACTCAACTTGGAAAAATTGCCCAACAAGTTTAAGCATTGCTGCTATTTTTTTACCAATATTAATTTGATTAACGGTAACAAAATTGGATGATATTTCCGAAGCAATTGTTTGAACACGCATTTGCTCCGCATTCTGTCTTAATCGATGAATATAAATTCGATTCACATAGAAAGCAAAGATAACCGCCACAATTAAAATCGTGAGCCTGCTAAGATAGACATCACTTTTCAAAGTAAGGTGCAAACTCCGTGCAGAAATCCACACATAAATTTCTGTAATAATGGTCGACACTGTTATTGAAGCAAGCATCAAACGCTGGTTAAATACAAGTGACCCAATTATAGTCACGAATGGAAGGGCAAAGATGACCGAGCTCGAATGACCAACCAACTTAACTACAAAGATCGGTATGACTAAGCTTGCCATTAGTGTATAGATCGCTTCCATGTCATTCCTTTTTGTTTTCATTCGTGTACAAACGTTCAGAACGATACCCATCAGGATCAAAAAAACACCTGACCCAAGGCTTGATAACAACCTTTCATTTTTTGATAGAATATGTTGGCAGACAAAATAAATAATGCCGCACACAATCAGAACAACTGTCGTCAGATCATACATCTTTGAGCGATTTGATTCATTAAGGATTAATTCTGTTTCATCGACAACCCGCTTATTCATCAGTCGATACTTTCTAATGCAGTAGCTGATCGCACTAAGCAAGAGGATGAACAGAATTGGCGCTAATTGCGGCATATGTATCAGCTTAAATGTATTATTAATCAGATCTGTAAATGATCCTAAAACGATGACAATTGCGAAAGCAGTAAAGATAATCTTTGCCTGACGTCTATTTTCAACGGTCTTCGCTGTCTTCTTCCAGTGCCAAAGTATCATCAATAGAGCAAGTGAAGTAAGTGAGAAGTAAAAATAAAAGAAAATGTCCCAGCCGTTATTTACAGCAATATTCGTCCATCCTTGGCCATTATTCACAAACTGATACTGAATTTGAGCCGTTTTCTCCGATAGCCCATACACAGAATCAATCAGAGCTGCCGGTAGATAAAGAAGCGGATAGATCCAGATCTTCTTCAAAATCCGCTTATTTTCTGTCAGGACAACCCCAAAGTGTAACAAGACGGCATATATGCTGCCCCATCCAATTGCTGAAAATCGTCTCCAGAACAAACAGGTCTCATCATCCGGTGCATTAATCGCAATCGAAAATCCAAATGACCAAATACATAAACAAATACATGAGACAAAAAATATACGATTTAATTTTTCTCTTGGATTTTTAGAAATTACGTAAATGCCAAAAACCAAGCTGATAATGCATATTATTAAAAATATAAGCGAAAAAAAATCCGGATGTAACGTCTCCATGCTTAAACCTTCCTTTGTTAACCATCCAAAACATTAATATCTATTTTACTATCAAGCTTCTCATTATGCTTCGAATAAAGTAAAACTTCACTTTTTGTTGAATCAATAATTTTCATAGAATTAAATTAACTAGAACAGTGTAAAACAGTCCATGTCTTTAGTATCGGAACATACCGAACATAGATCAACTTTTTTCGAATAATTTTCGAAAAATATACAAATAAAAGAAGTATTTTTTCTTTCTTACAAAAAAAACACACGCAGCATTTGAATTCTGCGTGTGGCCGTACAATGAAATTATTGATTATTCAAACCCGTACGGTACAATTCATGAAAATATGGATTACTCTTTATTAGCTTAGGAAAATCTCCATGTCCCATGATTTCGCCGTTTTTAAAGACAATAATCCTTTTGAAATTCTTTATGAAGCTTAAGCGGTGCGCAATGACGATCACTGTTTTGTCATGCAGCAGTTCCATTACATGAGTCATCACAAACTCTTCGGTAAGGTTGTCCATTGCAGAGGTCGCTTCGTCAAGAATGACAACGCTAGCCTCAGAAAACCAAAGTCTCGCCAGTGCCAATCTCTGCCTCTCTCCGCCGGAAAGTACATGACCTCTTTCACCAAGCTTAGTATCAAGCCCTTTGTATAGATTATGATAGAGATTTTCGAGTCCGACTTTTTTCAGTACTTCTATTATTTTCTCGTCACTGGAAACATTTTCAAAAACGATGTTCTCTCTTAATGTCCCGTCAAAAACAGGTGAGTCCTGTGGAACAAAGGCTATGTGATCGTAGTAACTGCAGAGATTAATAGAAGAAAGGTTACAACCGTCGACAAGAATCTCACCTTCATCCGGTTTTAACAGCCCTGTTACTAATTTTGCGATGGTTGATTTTCCGGATCCACTCTCACCAACAATAGCAACGTTTTCACCTTCTGTGATGGATAAATCTAAACCGTCAAAGATGGTTCTGTTTGTATAATAGAATCGAATTCGGTTAAAGGTGATATTCCCTTTAACACATGTGATCCTATGACCATGCGTCAGCTGCTCGTCGTCAGGTGAATCGAGAAATTCTTCATATCGCTTAAATGCTGTTTTGTCCAGCTTGTATTGTACGAAAAGCACATTAAACACAGCAATCGGAGTATAGGCATGATCAACCAGTGTTATTAACGCAACAATGGCGCCAATGCTTAAAGAGCCAGTGACCCAACCATAAACAATAATCGCGATTTTAACAATTATGATCATAAGGAAGAATATCGCAAAGAACGCTTCATGAATAAGCGTCATTTTGACCTTTGCTGCAACGATCTGATTCCTTGCATCATATGCTTTCGCTCGTTCATAACCAAAACGTTTGTTAAGCCGAAACACGACCATCTCCATAAAGCCGCGAACTAGAAAATGATTGAGCGTTTCCTCGCTCGTGAGGATGCGTTCCTTGATTCGATATAATACTTTTAAAAGTAAATTCGTAATGATAAATACAAAGACATAGCCGAGCAGTATCGCCAGCATGATCGCTTTGTTCATTGCATATATGAAAATCATGCTGAACATGATCGATGGGATAATATCCCTGATAAGGGTAAAGGCATAATCAAACACGACACCTTTTCCCGCCGACGCGCCATTCTCTATTCTTTGAATCAGCTTGCCTGTTCCTATGGTCTGATACGCTTGATAATCTATTCTACTGATTTTACGAAGGGCAATTAGCTTCAAATCAAGATAGATGCCATGTTCCAACTTGCGACCAGGGTACTCGTCCACATAATTTAAAACACATAACAGAATGAGCACCGTTCCATAAATAGCAAGAACTCCGACGGATAAAGAACCATCATTGAATCGGTCGATCACTGTCTGAAAGTAGGTTGCGCTGTAGTTGTTCAGAAAAGCCAATAGGATACCTAACGAAAGATAGATACCGATCATCAGCTTATTATTTTTAATTAATTCTTTTAAATGTTTCATAACTGTACTCCCCTATTTTTTATTTTCGGGTTTCAGTACAGTTGAGTTCGTCAGCTAATAATAATATGCTCAGCACAATTTGCCGACAAATTAGTCAACTGTACTGAGCAGTTATCTCGTGTAATACGCATCTCAGCTTCCCGTCCTCTCAAAATCAGCTAACCTTACCATGAAATTATAGCGCATTAAAATAAAAAAAATCATATGCAGGTTAGATTAAACCCTGTATATGACTTTCATCGACGGATATTTTTTCTTCCTCTTTCTCTCATCTTGCATAGACGATCAGGCGACAGTAAAACACCCGGAAATGCCTCTAAATGGCTACTTCCGGGTGTTTGCGTATGGGTAATGATTATGTATCAACGGAGAGCGAGGGATTCGAACCCTCGAGACGGCTCAATAACCGTCTACACGATTTCCAATCGTGCTCCTTCGGCCACTCGGACAGCTCTCCAAAAAGGCTTCATGGCATTTTATCATTCAGATCACTTTGCTCCACCACGATATAAACACTATGGAGTGATCTACCGACAAATACCATGAAGCACAATCAATATTAATATATT